>NZ_NRSK01000008.1 GCF_016584115.1 Ectothiorhodospira mobilis | reverse complement strand
ACCAGCGCCTGTATAACCATCACATCGGCCAAAAGGCGCTGGGACATCGCACCCCGGTGGAAACCCTCAAGGCCTGGCAACAGGACCGCCCCGATCTATTTCGAAAACGCGTATACAATCAGGCGAGACCTGACAGTTACCCCCTGAATCCCTTCGTATTCCTGATGCGATGCCGTTGCCGGGCCCTTTGTCGAGAGGGGCCCGGGCTTTCCCCGCTTCTTCACGTGTTCGCAGGTGAAGACTGACCTTTTACAGCCCCTGCCTCACAGGAGCTAAAGGGTCCGCCTTGGGGGCCGGTATATCCAAAATGATCTTATCATTCCTGCCTGGATGCTGCTGATTTGCCCTGGACGGCTGGATATGTTGCCGCCCTGGGCTTCGTGCGTGCCCAACTGAAATCAGTAGTTTTTTGGAGAAACCATGAAAATCCGTGATCGGATCGCCCTGGCTACGGGGGTGTCCTTGATTCTGACCATGGTGGTGGTGCTTGCATTTGTATCCCACATCAGCCGCGGAATCGAAAAGCAAACAGAAGAACAGGTCCGTAATGAACTGCAACGCAAGGCGATCGGCCAGATGCAGGCACTGGCCAATGCCCAGGCGGCCAGGACCGCAATGAAAATGAATGAGGCTCTGCACGTGGTCAAAGGGGTCTCCGATACACTATCAGATCGTATCCGTCAGGAAGGGGATTCCCTGTCACGCAAGGCGGTATATGGCTATCTACGGCATATCATGGAACGCAATACTGACATGCTTGGGATCTACTCAGCCTGGTTGCCAAATGCCGTCGATGGTCAGGATGGTGCGTTTATCATGCCCCCGCATACCCATAGTCATCCTAACGGTCAATTTGCCGGGTATTGGTACCGTAATGGCGATGGCGATCTGGGGACTCGTCCACTGAATCTCGATGGTATCGATGTTGAAAAGACCCCCATGGATGCCGGAAATGCCTGGTATTTGTGTCCGCTACGTGAGCGACGCGTCTGTCTGACCGAACCCTATTCCTGGGAAGTTCAGGGCAAGACCCTTTTGGGGACTTCGATCACCATGCCGCTGGTGGTTGAAGGGGAACTGTTGGGTATGGTCGGTGGCGATTTGGAACTGGATTTTCTGCAGGGGATGGTTGAGGCGGCGGATGCCCGTTTGTATGAAGGGCATGGGCAGGTGTTGTTGATCAGTGCGCAGGGCATCGTGGCCGGGGATTCCGATGGTGAATATCTTCCGGGGGAGAACTATACGCCCAGAGGGGAGCACAACCTGTTGCGCACGATCGGGCAGGGGGAGAAACGCCTGATCGATTCCGGCACGCACCTGATCGCCGTGACCCCTGTACGACTGTCCGATAAGACCGAGCCCTGGGCGGTGGTGGTGCGGTTGGAACGGGCCCTGGTGATGGCTGGGGCACAGAAGACCCGAGCCTCCTTGGCAGAAGCCTTCCATTCGGGGATGCTCCAGTTGATGCTGATCGGCGCGATCATCACCGTTCTGGGCATCCTTGTCCTGGCGTTGATCGCGGCTGGTATTGCGCGTCCCATCACCCAGGCAGCCGATATGATCGGGCAATTGTCTTCCAGCGAGGGGGATCTGACTCAGAGGCTGAATATGCGGCGTTCCGATGAGATCGGTGGGCTTGCCCGGGGCATTGATGCCTTCCTTGAAAAGACCCATGGCATCGTCCGGGATGTGGCTGGAGCGATGAAAAATGTCGAGGGTTCGGCCCGCAAGGCCGCCGAGATTTCTGAACGCAGCACGGCAGCTATTGAAACTCAGCGTGCGGAAGTGGAACAGATTGCCACATCGATCAATGAGATGTCTGCTGCTGCCGGGGAGATGGCACGTATTGCCCACACCACGGCTATATCCACCAATGAGGCCAATGAGTCGGTGACGGAGGGGGCGCGCAGTGTCAGCGAAAGCACTGGATCTATCCGTGAGCTTTCCGGGCAGATCTCCGGGACCCATGAGGTCATGGAGCAGTTGGCGGGGGATGCCGAAAACATAAGCCAGATTGTGGAGGTGATCCAGGGGATTTCCGAGCAGACCAACCTGCTTGCCCTCAATGCTGCCATCGAGGCGGCTCGTGCCGGTGAATCGGGACGGGGATTCGCTGTGGTGGCTGATGAGGTTCGGGGACTGGCTTCGCGAACCCAGCAATCCACCGAGGAGATCCAGAATCTCATCGCCCAGTTACAGGGGCGGACTCGAGAGGCTGTGGAGTCCATGAGAGCGGGTAATGAAAAATCCGAATATTGCCTTGAAAGGGCTGAAAACGCCTCGAATCATCTCCAGGAAGTGGTGCGCGTCATCGGTGAAATCGACAGCCTAGCTACGCAGGTCGCCAGTGTGGTGGAGGAACAGCGTACGGTGACGGAGGATGTGACGCGTAATATCACCACCATCAGTGACGAGACCCACGTGGCAGCTGACGGCGTCGCTGAGGCCAACCGGGAAAGCCAGTCCCTGCTGTTTCTGGTGGAGAAGTTGGAGCAGCAGCTGGGTCGTTTCCGTTTCTGACTTTCCCTGGCGCCCTGGGAAAGTACTGGCTGTTTCAGGATCCTCCCTCTTGAAATTGATCTTCAGGGTTCCTGCGGGAGGTCTGCCCTGGACGGGTGGATGTATTGCCGCCTGAATTCAGGCAGAGACAGAGACCCGGTATCCCACTGCAGCCGTCCGTGATTGCGTCTAGTCTCAGCAGAAGGCGCTCTGCTCCCGGTACCGCTGCGACAGGCCTTTCCAGGTGAACAACACCTTCGCATCCCGCCATCCAAGGCTTCACTGGGTCATCCTGCTGCTCGTCGTTCCGGGGGTGATCCTGCTGTTGGATGCCCTGATCTGTGGTCTGTTGATCCCCTTGCTGGCGCCGCAATGGCAGGAGGACGCGGGGACCGTCACCAAGATCCTGCTCTGGGGCTCCGGGGCCTGGCTGGTGGACCGTGGCCTGCGCATCTTCCTGTGGGAGGGGGCCTATCGGCGGGCCACCGGCACGTCCGCGCCCACGGTACTGGTGGGGGCGGCGGCGGCCGCGATCTATACCATCGCGGCCCTGATCGTGCTCACCGAGATCCTCCAGTTGGATACGGGGGCCGTGCTGCTGTCCACCGGGCTGGTGGCGGGGGTGCTCAGTGTGGCGATGCAGAACACCATCACCGACTTCTTCTCCGGTGTCTCCCTCAGCATCGACCGGCCCTATCAGGTGGGCGACTGGATCGAGTTCGAGGATGGGGTCCTCGGCGAGGTCGTCGGCATCACCTGGCGCTCCACACGCATCCGTTCCTGGCATGCGAGTCTCTATGTGGTGCCCAACAAGAAGGCGGCCAACAGCATCCTGCACAATTATGATCGACCCACCCGGGTCTACGGCTATTGGTTCCATGTCTCGGTGGTCAGCACGGTTTCGCCGCTGGTGGTGCGTCAGCTCCTGCAGCAGGCGGCGCTACAGTGCGAGCGGGTGCGCAGCGATCCGGCGCCGATGATCTATTTCTGTGACCCCGGCAGCGTACCCTACAAGTACATGGTATATGTGCATTTTGATAATTATCCCTGGCGGTTTGCCGCCATTGATGAGCTGTCGGTGGCCATCCATCAACGCTTGCAGCAGGCCGGCATCTCCCCGGCGGCCGTGACCTATGAGTTGCAGACGCGCCGTGCCGAGAAGACCACGGCCATGATGCCGGGCATCACCGAGATCCTCCGGGATGTATCCCTGTTCGCACCTTTGACTGACGCGGAGATCGGGATCCTGGCCAGGGGGTTGTCCGTGCGCGAGGCGCCGGTGGGGGAACGCATCGTGGCGGAGGGGGATGAAGGCGATTCCATGCTCGTGTTGGTCAGCGGTGTCGTGATCCTGAGCCGGACCATCAACGGGCATGAGCGGGAGATCGAGCGCCTCAAGACCGGTCAGTGCTTTGGTGAGATGTCCCTGCTCACCGGTGAGCCGCGCTATTCCACGGCCCGGGCCCTGACCAACGTCTGGCTGATCGAGATCCCCAGGACGGCCTTTGCCCCCCTCCTGGCGCGCAACGAGAAGTTGCAGGCGGGGCTGGCCGACCTGGCCTCAGCCCGCCGTAAGCACACCGAGGCGGTGCAGAGGGCCCTGTTCAGCCGGGGGGATACCCTGCCGTCGGACGGTCATGCCGCCCGCATCAAGGCCTTGATCCGGGAGTTCTTCGGGCATTGAGGGACCCGGGCGCCTCCGGCGCCGGATCCGTCCATGGCCATCCGCAATCCGCTGCTGGGGCCCGGCCCCCTGTCCGGCCCGGGCAGGGCCGTCTCAGGATTCCCCCTCTTGTTCCGGATCCGGGGTGCGGTTTTCGTCTTCGGTGGCCGTCTTCTGTTCCGGCAGGATATGGAAATCACGGATGAAGATGCCCCAGAAGGCGGCGAAGAGCACGGCGATCAGGGGGCCGATGACAAAGCCGTTCATACCGAAGGTGACGATGCCCCCCAGGGTGGAGAGGAGCACCACGTAGTCCGGGAGCTTGGTGTCCCGGCCCACCAGGATGGGGCGCAGGATGTTGTCCACCAGGCCGATGACGCCGGCGCCGAAGACCACCAGGATCAGCCCCTGGATCCAGTCGCCCACGGCGAAGAGGTAGATGGCCACGGGGGCCCAGATGAGGCTGGCCCCCACCACGGGGATGAGGGACAGCAGGATCATCACCACCCCCCAGAGCAGGGCCCCGGGGATGCCCAGGGCCCAGAAGACGAGCCCGCCCAGGGTGCCCTGGATGGTGGCCACCACCAGATTGCCCTTGACCGTGGCCCGGGCCACCTCGGAGAAGCGGGCGAACAGCAGCCGTTCGCGCTCATCCCCGATGGGCAGGGCCCGTTCCAGCAGCAGGAGCAGCTTTTCCCCGTCCCGGAGCAGGAAGAAGGCCAGGTAGAGCATCAGCCCCAGGCTGATGAAGAACTGCAGGGTGTTGCGTCCCACCTGCAGGGTGTTCTGGGCGATGAAACCGCTGGTGGTGAGGGCGGCATTGCCCAGCCGTTCCTTGAGGCCCTCCACGTCCACCTGGAGGCGGTCCAGCAGCTCCTGGATCACGGGGAAGGCCTGGCGGATCCGGTCCAGATAGGCCCCCGGATCGATCTGCCCGCTCTGCAGGGCCTGGTACAGGGCCGCCCCCTCACGCACGAAGGACCCCAGCACGAACAGCACCGGGATGATCACCATGACCACACAGAGGGTGAGGGTGGTCAGGGCCGTGAGGTTGGGGCGGCGGCCCCAGCGGGCCTCCAGGCGGACCTGCACCGGGTGGAAGAGCACCCCGATGATGCAGGCCCAGAGCACGGCGCCGAAGAAGGGCTTCATCAAATAGAGGAAAAGCCCGGTGACCAGCACCAGCAGGATGAGGAAGGAGCGTCTTTCCAGGGCCTCTTGCATCGGGGGTCCTCGCTGCGCCTCGTGTGATGGATCGGGATCAGGCCGTATCGCCGTAGATCCGCTCGGCGGCGGGGAGGGCGGCGCCGCGTTCCACCGGGGCCCCCATCTCCGTGAGCACGGATTCCAGGGCCTGCAGGCACAGGCGCACGTTCCTGGCGTTGCAGGCAAAGCCCATGAGGCCGATGCGCCAGATCTTCCCCGCCAGGGGCCCCAGGCCGGCGCCGATCTCCAGGCCGTAGCGCTGCAGCAGGCGGGTGCGCACGGCGGCCTCGTCCACCCCTTCGGGCACCTTCACGGCGTTGAGCTGGGGCAGGCGGTGGGGTTCCTCCACCAGCAGTTCAAGACCCATGGCCTCCAGTCCTGCCTTCAGGGCCTCGTGGTGGTGGCGGTGGCGGGCCCAGGCGTTCTCCAGGCCCTCCTCGTGCAGCAGCACCAGGGCCTCGTGCAGGGCGTAGAGGGCATTGATGGGGGCGGTGTGGTGATAGGCCCGCTTGCCGCTGCCGGAGCCCCAGTAGCCCATGATGAGGTTCAGGTCCAGGAACCAGCTCTGCACCTTGTGTTTGCGGGACTGGATGCGCTCCACCGCCCGCGGGCCGAAGCTCACCGGCGACAGCCCCGGGGTGCAGGAGAGGCATTTCTGGGTGCCGGAGTAGATGGCGTCCACGCCCCAGTCGTCCACCCGCAGTTCGCTGCCGCCCAGGCCCGTGACCGAATCCACGATCACCAGGCAGTCGTGGGCATGGGCCACCTGGGTGAGGGTCTTGACGTCGGAGCAGGCGCCGGTGGAGGTCTCGGCGTGGACGAAGGCCACCAGACGGGCGTCGGGATGGGCGGCCAGGGTGCTGTCCAGCTTCTGCGCATCCACGGGTCGGCCCCAGTCGTCCTCCACCACCACGGCGGTGGCGCCGCAGCGCTCCACGTTCTCCTTCATGCGCTGGCCGAAGACGCCGTTGATGCACACCACCACCTTGTCGCCGGGCTCCACCAGGTTGACGAAGCAGGTCTCCATGCCGGCGGAGCCGGGGGCGGAGACGGGCAGGGTCAGTTCGTTCTCGGTCTGGAAGGCGTACTGCAGCAGCACCTTCATCTGATCCATCATGCCCACGAAGGCGGGATCCAGATGGCCGATGATGGGGCGGCTCATGGCCGCCAGGACGCGGGGATTCACGTCCGACGGGCCAGGGCCCATGAGGGTGCGCACGGGGGGGTGGAAGGATTCGCCGGTCATGTGGTTCACCATCGTCGAAAGTGACTGTATTGATTTAGAAAAATCAAAAACATCCCGGATTATACGGAGCCCGGGATGCGGTGCACAAGAAACCAGTTTCGAACGCCCATGGGTGGGTTGCAAGCCACGGGCATTATCTTTTTCCGGGCGCGGCCGGGAAGGTGTGCAGGGCGAAACGGGGCTGGATCTGGGCCAGGGTCAGGCGCGGCTCGGGCAGGAGGCCGCCCTGGGCGGCGCCCGTGTCCAGGAACCAGACGTTACCCGCCTGCAGCGGTTCGGGCACGGGGGTGTGCCCCACCAGCAGGGCCTCCAGGCCGGGTACCGGCGGCAGGCGGCCGCCGGCGCGGACCTGGCCGATGCGCTGCCGCGACCACAGGGCATGGTCCCGCACGGCGGGGTCGTCGGCGAGGGCGTCCAGGAAGCGGTTCCAGTCCATGTCCCGGGGCACGTCGGCATGGACCACCCCCACGCGGCCGGGATCGGTGTCGATCTCCAGGGCCAGGGGCAGGGCCCGCAGGCGGCGGCGGAAGCGGTCCTGCAGGGCGGGGTCCAGTTTGGGCCACCAGGCCCCGCCGTTGAACATCATCCACTCCAGGCCCAGTTCCGGGTTCGTCTCCGCGGCCAGGAGCAGCTCCTCGTGGTTGCCGCGCACGGCATGGAACCAGGGCCGTTCCAGGAACTCCAGGGCGCGGTGGGATTCCGGTCCCCGGTCCACCAGGTCGCCGACGCTGATGACGCGGTCCACCTCCGGGTCGAACCCCAGCTGCTCCAGGCCCCGCTCCAGCAGGGTGAACATGCCGTGCAGGTCCCCGGCGACGAAGTCCCGTCCCCGGGTGTTGCGCTCCAGTCTCTGCAGCAGTCTGCCCATGGGTGTGTTCCGGTCTCGGCTGTCGGGTGGTCCCCGGGTTGGTCTCCATGGGGCGCGCGGGGTTCCTTTGGGTTATGCCGTTCCAGCGTCCGCCGCCCGGCTTCGCCGGCGCTGCATGGCCGCCACCACAGCCACCAGGGCCAGGGCGGGGAGGTAGAACCATTCCGGGGCGGGACGGTCCGCGGGCACCAGCACATGGGTGATGCGCCAGCCGGATTCCAGGCCCATGCGATCGGCGGGGCTGCCGAAGGAGACGAAGCTGATGCGCACCGTATCGCCCAGGGTCATCACCCCCAGGCCGGCCTGGGACAGGCGCCTGCGGGCCGGGTCCGGTTCCCCCAGGGGGAGCATGGCCACCCGCTCCACGGCACGGCCTTCCATGTCCATGCCCTCCACCGCCAGGCGCAGGCGTGCACCGGCGGGCAGATCCTCGGTGATCTCCATCAGGCGCGCCGCCGGCAGGGCGTCATGGGGCGGGTACAGGCGGTCCATGAGCAGGTTCGGGGCGAACAGCACCAGGGCCGCCAGCAGCAGGGCCAGGCGCTCGTGCCAGCGGCTGCGGGTGACCAGCCAGCCCTGGGTGGCGGCGGCGAAGACCAGGATCCCGGTGAGGGCACCGAAGACGGTGAGCAGCAGCTGCCCCGGGCCGTCCACGCCGATGAGCAGCAGCTGGGTGTTGAACAGGAACAGGAAGGGCAGGGTGACGGTGCGCAGGCTGTAGACAAAGGCCTGCACCCCGGTGCGCAGGGGATCCGCCCCGGAGAGGGCGGCGGCGGCGAAGGAGGCCAGTCCCACCGGCGGGGTGACATCCGCCAGGATGCCGAAATAGAAGACGAACAGGTGGGCGGCGATGAGGGGGATCAGCAGGCCCTGGGCCGAACCCAGTTCCACGATCACCGGCGCCATGAGGGTGGCCACGATGATGTAGTTGGCGGTGGTGGGCAGCCCCAGTCCCAGGATCAGGCAGATGAGCCCGGTGAAGGCGAGCATGGCCAGCAGGTTGCCGCCGGAGAGAAAGCCCACCAGGTCCGCCATGGCCAGGCCGATGCCCGTCATGGCCACGGTGCCGACGATGATGCCCGCCGCCGCCGTGGCCACGCCGATGCCCACCATGTTGCGCGCCCCCAGGACCAGGGCATCCCCCAGTTCCCCCAGGCCCCGCAGCGCCGCCTGCGCCAGCCGGCGGGGCCGGTCCGGCCCCTCAGCGGTGGTCTCCCCGTGGCGGGTCATGAGCACCGAGAGGGGGTGCTGGGTGAGCATGATGAAGATCAGAAAGGCCACGGCCCAGAAGGCGGACAGGGCCGGGGAGAGGCGCTCCACCACCAGGCACCACACCAGTACCACCACCGGCAGGAGGAAATGCAGCCCCCCCTGCAGGGTGGGTCCGGGGGCGGGGGGCTGGGTCATCCCGTTGTCCGGTTCCGCCGGGGCCGGGGCGCGGCAGGCCAGCCACAGCAGCCCCAGGTAGGCGGTCAGCACCAGCAGGGCGATGATCGGCGAGGCGGCGGCGCCGGCCACGGCCTGGATCCAGCCCAGGCCGTAGTAGGTGGCCCCGGCCAGGAGGAAGAATCCCGCAACGGTCAGCCCCCAGGCCAGCAGCCGTCCCCGCAGCGTGCCGCCCCCGCGTCGCGGCAGGCCCTCCATCCCCGCCTTCAGGGCCTCCAGGTGGACGATGTAGAACAGGGCGATGTAGGCGATCACCGCAGGCAGGAAGGCGTGGCGGATCACCTCCACGTAGGGGATGCCCACGTACTCCACCATGAGGAAGGCGGCCGCCCCCATCACCGGCGGCATCAGTTGTCCATTGACGGAACTGCTCACCTCCACGGCCCCGGCCTTGTGGCCCGGGAAGCCCACCTTCTTCATCAGCGGGATGGTGAAGGTGCCGGTGGTGACCACGTTGGCGATGGAGGAGCCGGAGACGATGCCCGTCATGCCGGAGGCCACCACCGCCGCCTTGGCGGGTCCGCCCCGCAGATGTCCCAGCAGGGCGAAGGCCACGCGGATGAAATAGCCGCCGCCCCCCGCCCGTTCCAGCAGGGCGCCGAAGAGCACGAACAGGAACACGAAGCTGGTGGAGACCCCCAGGGCGATGCCGAACACCCCCTCGGTGGAGAGCCACTGCTGGGACATGGCGCGGCCGAAGGAGGCCCCGGCGTGGGCGATCATCTCCGGCATCCAGGGGCCGGCGAAGGTGTAGGCCAGGAAGATCCCGGCGATGACCATGAGGGCCGGTCCCAGGGTGCGCCGGGTGGCCTCCAGCAGCAGGATCAGGCCGCAGCCGGCCACGGTCAGGTCCAGGGTCGTGGGGGCCCCGGGGCGCTGGGCCAGTTGCTCATGGAAGAGGAAGAGATAGGCGGCGCAGAAGGCCGCCAGCAGCCCCAGGAGCCCATCGCTGGCGGGCGTGCCCCGGCGTCCGGGGTGGGCGCGCAGGGCCGCCCAGGCCGCCAGCAGGAGCACCGCGCCCATGGCGACGAAGGGGATGCGGGTGTCCGGCCCGGGCCAGGACAGGGCCGCCAGTGCCAGCAGGCCGAGGCCGGCGGGGAGCCACAGGGGCCCCGCCAGGGGGCGCATGCGGGCCATGGGGTTTATGGCGGGGAAGGCCATGAAGGCCAGGAAGACGGCGAACGCCAGGTGGATGGCCCGGGCCCGGGTCTCGGAGACGATGAACAGATCCAGCCAGTAGGGCAGGGGGGAGGCGATCCAGAGCTGGAACAGGGACCAGGCCAGGGCGGTGGCGGCGATCACCCACCGCCCCAGGTTCCCCGGTTCCCGGGCGCCGGTCTCCACGCGTGCGACCCGGGTCTGGGGATCCCGGTGCGTTGATTCCTCCGCCGCGTGCATCCGCTCCTCCGTCATGTCGGTCCAGTGCCCGGCGCGGGTCCCCGGTCACCGGCGGCGGGCACAGCCTGTTTCGGCGCGGGGGGACCGGTTCCGGGGTCTTCTTCGGGGATGGGCCCCGGATCGGAGGCCGGGCGTGGCGACCCGATCCGGGGGCGGATCCTAGTCCAGCAGGCCCGCCTCGCGGTAGTAGCGCTCGGCCCCCGGATGCAGCGGGGCGGAGAGCCCCTCGCGCACCATGGCCTCCTTCTCCAGCACGGCGAAGGCCGGGTGCATGGTCTTGAAGGTGTCGAAGCGTTCGAACACCGCCTTCACCAGGGCATGGATGGCCGCCTCGGAGGTGTCGGTGGAGGAGACCAGGGTGGCCCCCACGCCAAAGGTGGTCACGTCCTCCTCCTGGCCCGGGTACATCCCCGCCGGGATGCTGGCGCGGAAGTAGTAGGGGTTGTCCTCGATGAGCCGGTCCACCACCTCGCCGTCCACGGGCACCAGGCGGGCGTCGCAGGTGGCGATGGGCTCCTGGATGGCGGCGGAGGGATGGCCCACGGTGAACAGCATCACGTCGATGCGGTTGTCGCACAGGGCCTGCCCCTGTTCCCGGGAGGGCAGTTCCGAGGCCAGGGCGAAGTCGTCCAGGGTCCAGCCATAGGCCGCCATGAGCCGCTCCACCGTGCCCCGCTGGCCGGAACCCGGGTTGCCCACGTTCACCCGCTTGCCGCGGATGTCCTCGAAGTGCTGGATATCGCTGTCGGCGCGCACCAGCACGGTGAAGGGCTCCGGATGCAGGGACAGGACTGCGCGCAGTTTCTCGTTGGGTCCGGCATCGGCGAAGCGGTCGGTGCCATGATAGGCATGGTACTGCCAGTCGGACTGCACCACCCCCACGTCCATATCGCCGGCGCGGATGGCGTTGAGGTTGAATACCGAACCGCCGGTGCTCTCGGCGTTGCAACGCAGGCCGTGCTCATCCCGGTCCCGGTTCATCAACTGGCAGATGCGCTGGCCGGCGGGATAGTAGACCCCGGTGACCCCGGCGGTGCCGATGGTGAGGAAGCGGTCCTGGGCCTGCAGGGCGCCGCTGCACAGGATCAGGGAAAGCGTTACCGACAGGATTGAAAAGCCTTTGAAAATCAATCGTCTGGACATTCTCTGTCCTCCTTCGGGCAGGGGGCTTTGCGGCCGCTTACGTGCGTCCGGCGCCGGAATCCGCTAACATTCAATCCTTTTTGTGATTTCTTATCAATCGATTTGCGGGGAGTTCCCGAATGTTTTCCATCGACATGAGTATCGCCGGATACGATGACGAACTGTGGCAGGCCATGGAGTCCGAGGCGCGGCGTCAGGAAGAGCACATCGAGCTGATCGCCTCCGAGAACTATGCCAGTCCACGGGTCATGGAGGCACAGGGCTCGGTGCTGACCAACAAGTACGCCGAGGGCTATCCGGGCAAGCGGTACTATGGCGGTTGCGAATACGTGGACGTGGCCGAGCGCCTGGCCATCGAGCGGGCGCGTGAACTCTTTGGCGCCGATTACGCCAACGTCCAGCCCCATTCCGGCTCCCAGGCCAACGCCGCGGTGTACATGGCCCTGCTCAACCCCGGGGACACCGTGCTGGGCATGAGCCTGGCCCACGGCGGGCACCTGACCCACGGCGCCAGGGTGAACTTCTCCGGCAGGATCTACAACGCCGTCACCTATGGCATCGACGACGAGGGCTACATCGACTACGACGAGGTGGAGCGCCTGGCCCTGGAGCACAAGCCGAAGATGGTGGTGGCCGGTTTTTCCGCCTACTCCCGCGTGGTGGACTGGCAGCGTTTCCGCGATATCGCCGACAAGGTGGGGGCCTATCTGCTGGTGGACATGGCCCACGTGGCGGGCCTGGTGGCCGGCGGGGTCTATCCCAGCCCGGTGCAGATCGCCGATGTCACCACCTCCACCACCCACAAGACCCTGCGCGGCCCCCGCGGCGGCATCATCCTGGCCAAGAGCAACCCCGAGCTGGAGAAGAAGTTCAATTCCCTGGTCTTCCCCGGTACCCAGGGCGGCCCCCTGATGCACGCCATCGCCGGCAAGGCCGTGGCCTTCAAGGAGGCCCTGGAGCCGGACTTCAAGGCCTATCAGCAGCAGGTGGTGGCCAATGCCCGGGCCATGGCCGCACGCATGATGGAGCGGGGTTATAAAGTGGTCTCCGGCGGTACCGACAACCATCTCTTTTTGGTGGACCTGATCGACAAGGGCATCACCGGCAAGGACGCGGACGCCGCCCTGGGCCGCGCCAACATCACCGTGAACAAGAACGCCGTGCCCAACGATCCCCAGTCCCCCTTCGTCACCAGCGGTCTGCGCATCGGCACCCCGGCCATCACCACCCGCGGCTTCACCGAAAAGGAGGCCGGGGATCTGGCCGGCTGGATCTGCGATGTCCTGGACGATCTCAACAACGAGGCGGTCATCGAGCAGGTCAAGGGCCGGGTGCTGGAGATCTGCAGACGCCTGCCGGTCTATGGCCGCGGCTGATCCGCGCATCCACCTGCTCCCCCGGGAGGCGGCACGGGGATGAAATGCCCCTTCTGCGCAGCCCCGGAGACCCGTGTGGTGGACTCCCGCCTGGCCGGCGAGGGGGATCAGGTGCGCCGGCGGCGGGAATGCGTGGCCTGCGGTGAGCGCTTCACCACCTTTGAGGGGGCGGAGATCCACCTGCCCCGGGTGGTGAAGCAGGATGGCAGCCGCGAGCCCTTCAGCGAGGCCAAACTGCGGGCCGGGATGATGCACGCCCTGGAAAAGCGCCCCGTGTCCACGGACCGTATCGAGGCGGCCCTGGCGCGCATCAAGCGCCGCGCCCGGGGTCAGGGGGAGCGGGAGATCCCCGCCCGGCGCATCGGGGAGTGGGTCATGGAGGAACTCCTGGCCCTGGACCAGGTGGCCTACATCCGCTTCGCCTCCGTGTATCTGAGCTTTGCCGATGTGCGCGCCTTCCGCGAGGCGGTGGAACGCCTGGAAAAGCAGGATCCCGATCCGGTCGGGAGCGCCGCCGGGGACGGGACCTGAGCCCTGTGGCCGAACCCGCGCAGGGTATGTCTATGCCCCCCACTCCCTGAGTCCCATCCCGTGACCGTATTCACCGCCCAGGATCATGCCCTCATGGGCCGCGCCCTGCGATTGGCGGCCCGGGGCCTGTACACCACCGATCCCAATCCCCGCGTCGGCTGCGTCCTGGTGCGGGATGGACAGGTGGTGGGGGAGGGGTTCCACGCCCGCGCCGGCGAACCCCATGCCGAGGTGCTGGCCCTGCGCGCCGCCGGGGAGGCGGCCCGGGGTGCCACCGCCTACGTGACCCTGGAACCCTGCAGCCACCACGGCCGCACGCCCCCCTGCGCCGATGCCCTGGCCGCGGCGGGGGTGGCGCGGGTGGTGGCCGCCATGGTGGACCCCAACCCCCGGGTGGCGGGCCGGGGCCTGGCCCGCCTGCGCGCCGCCGGGGTGCAGGTGGACAGCGGCCTGCTGGCGGCCGAGGCCAGGGATCTGAACCCCGGTTTCGTCCAGCGCATGGAGCGGGGACGCCCCTGGGTGCGGGTGAAACTGGCCGCCAGTCTGGACGGGCGCACCGCCATGGCCAACGGCGAGAGCCGCTGGATCACCGGCGAGGCGGCCCGGGCCGATGTGCAGCGCCTGCGGGCCCGGGCCTCGGTGGTGCTCACGGCCATGGGCACGGTGGCGGCGGACGATCCGCGTCTGAACCTGCGCCTCACCCCCGCGGACCTGGGCATCGACGGGCCCGTGCGCCAGCCGGCGCGGGTGATCCTGGACCGGCAGGGGCAGCTGGCCCCCGGGGCGCGGCTGTTCACCGCCCCCGGCGGACCGGTGTGGGTGTTCACCGCAGAAGAGGCCCTGGAGCGGCAGCGGGCCGCCCTGGAGACCGCCGGCGCGCGGGTGGACGCCGTGCCGGTGCGAGACGGTCACCTGGATCTGACGGCGGTGCTGCAGGCCCTGGCGGCGCGGGAGGTGAACGAGGTCCACCTGGAGGCCGGACCCACCCTGGCCGGGGCCCTGCTGCAGGCGGGGCTGATGGACGAGTGCGTCCTCTACCTGGCGCCGCACCTGATGGGCACGCAGGCCCGCGGTCTGTTCCGGCTGCCCCTCCAGGACATGGCCGAGCGTATCCCCCTGGAGATCCGGGAGGTGCGCCCCGTGGGGCGGGACTGGCGCCTGACCCTGCAGGCGGCGCCGCAGGGCGGATCGGGGCCCGGAGGGATGTCGGGGCCGGGATGATCCCGGTCCCCCAACCAGGCCGGTGCATGGCCCCCATGGCAGCCCCGGATGCGTTATCTTAACCCCCCTGAATGATCCGTCCCGGAGTGCGGCATGTTCACAGGCATCATCGAATCCGTGGGGACCGTGGTCTCGTTGCAAGACCGCGGAGGCGACCGGCGCCTGGGCATCCGCAGCGGCAAGCTGGACTTGACCGATGTGCGCCTGGGGGACAGCATCGCCGTCAACGGGGTCTGTCTCACCGCCGTGGCCCTGCCCGGGGACGGGTTCGCCGCGGACGTCTCCCGCGAGACCCTGTCCGCCAGCTCCCTGGGCCGGCTCAAGGCGGGGGACCCGGTGAACCTGGAAAAGGCCCTCACCCCCACCACCCGCCTGGGGGGGCACCTGGTGAGCGGGCATGTGGACGGCCTGGGGGAGGTGACCGCCGTGGCCCCGGAGGCCCGTTCCTGGCGGTATGATATCCGGGTGCCGGATGCCCTGGCCCGTTACATCGCCCCCAAGGGGTCGGTGAGCGTGGACGGGGTGAGTCTCACGGTGAACGCCGTCTCCGGAGCCGTGTTCTCGGTGAACATCGTGCCCCATACCCAGCAGGAGACCATCATCCGCAACTATCGGGTGGGCACGCGGGTGAACATCGAGGTGGACCTGATCGCCCGCTATCTGGAACGCCTGCTGCTCGGGGAGCGGGCGGCGCAATCCGCAGGCGGGATCAGCGAGTCCTTCCTGGCGGAGCACGGCTTCCTCGGATAGATCCACACACCCATGCCGGAGTCCTCATCATGGAGAACACCCTGCAGGCCATGCTGGAATGGTTCGACGCCCTGCTACTGGACGCCGGTGCCTGGCTCCGGGGGTATGTGAGCCAATTGGCCCTGGCCTTCGTGGCCACGCTGCTGGTGATCTATGGCAGCGACATCAACCGCACGATCAAGGGGGCGGTGCGCACCTGGCCCCGGATCATGCGGCTTGTGGCCTTCGTGCTCATGTGCGTGTTCGGTTACGGGGCCCTGACGGTCCTGATCACCCCGTGGATCGCCCGGGGACTGTCCCAGGTGGACACCTTCTGGCTGGCCCCTGTGGTGATCGGGGGCTTCCTGCTCCTGGGCTGGCTGGCAGAACGCAAGAACCAGATCTAGGGCGACGCCCCTTTATCCCCCACAGCGGCTGACTATGGCATTCAACCACACCGAAGAGATCCTCGAGGACCTGCGCCAGGGGCGCATGGTGATCATCGTCGACGACGAGGATCGCGAGAACGAGGGCGACCTGCTCATGATCGCCTCCCGGGTGCGTCCCGAGGATATCAATTTCATGGCCCGCTACGGTCGCGGCCTGATCTGCCTCACCCTCACCCGGGAGCGCTGCCGGCAGCTGCGCCTGCCGCTGATGGTGGGGGACACCCACGACAAGCACGGCACCAACTTTACCGTCTCCATCGAGGCGGCGGAGGGGGTGACCACCGGCATCTCCGCCTACGACCGCGCCCACACGGTGCGCACCGCCGTGGCCCCCGACGCCAGTCCGGCGGATCTGGTGCAGCCGGGGCACATCTTCCCCCTCATGGCCCAGCCCGGCGGGGTGCTGGTGCGGGCGGGCCATACCGAGGCCGGCTGCGATCTGGCGCGGCTGGCGGGCTGTGAGCCGGCGGCGGTGATCGTGGAGATCCTCAACGAGGACGGGTCCATGGCCCGGCGGCCGGATCTGGAGCGTTTCGCCGCCGAGCACGGCCTGAAGATGGGCACCATCGAGGACCTGATCCGCTACCGCATCGAGCACGAGCGCAGCGTGGAGCGGGTGGCGGAGACCCCGTTCCCCACGGAGTTCGGGGAGTTCACCCTGGTGGCCTATGCCGACGTCCTCGGCCAGGGGCTGCATTTTGCCCTGGTCCTGGGCCAGCCCGAACCGGAGGGGGATACCCTGGTGCGGGTGCAGCTGGGCGGCGCCCTGGAGGATACCCTGAGCTATCGTCCGCCCCAGGGGGGGTGGTCCCTGCGCGGGGCCCTGGAGCGCATCGCCCGGGAAGGCAGTGGCGTGGCGGTGCTCATCCACCGGGAGGTGGAGCAGCGGGCCCTGGTGCGGCGCCTGCGGCGCATGGCCCTGAGCGGGGGATCCCCGCCGCCGGAGGATACGGACCAGGACACGGCACAACTGCGCACCCACGGCATCGGCGCCCAGATCCTCAAGGACCTGGGGGTGCGCCGCATGCGCCTGCTCTCCTCGCCCAAGCGCTTCCACGGCCTCGGGGGCTTCGGCCTCGAGGTGGTGGACTACGTTCAATAAACACTCACCGGCAGACCCTTCATGACCATGAACATGCGAACCCTCGAAGGCCGCCTCACCGACGCCAGCGGCGCCCGGATCGGTCTTGTCCTCTCCCGCTTCAATTCCTTTATCGTGGAACGGCTGCTGGAAGGGGCCCACGACATCCTCACCCGTCACGGCGTGGAGGAGAAGCATCTGACGGTGGTGCGGGTCCCCGGGGCCTTCGAACTGCCCCTGGCGGTGAAGGCCATGGCCCAGTCGGGGAAGTACGACGCCGTCATCGCCCTGGGCTGTGTCATCCGCGGCTCCACGCCCCATTTCGACTACGTCGCCGGGGAGGCGGCCAAGGGGCTGGCGCAGGTGCAGCTGGAGACGGGGCTGCCCATCAGCTTCGGCGTGCTCACCACCGACACCATCGAACAGGCCATCGAGCGCGCCGGCACCAAGGCGGGCAACAAGGGGGCCGATGCCGCCCTGGGGGCCCTGGAGATGATCAGCCTCATGCGGACCCTGACTGCATGACGATCCCCCCGGACACCGCCCATCGCCGCCATACCCATGCCCGGCGACATGCCCGGCGCCTGGCCATGCAGGCCCTGTATCAGTGGCAGCTCACCGGCTATCCCGCACGGGAGATCCTGACCCAGTACGCCGACGATCCGGAGATGGAAAAGGCCGACTGGGAGTACTTCCGGCGGCTGCTTTTGGGGGTCACGGCGGAGTCGGCGCAGCTGGACGCCGCCATCGGCCCCCACCTGGACCGCCCCATGGAGCAGGTGGACCCGGTGGAGCGGGCCCTGCTGCGCCTGGCGGCCTATGAGCTGCATCACTGCCCCGAGGTGCCCTACAAGGTGGTCATCCACGAGGCCGTGGCCCTGGCCAAGAAATACGGTGCCGAGCAGGGGCACCGCTTCGTCAACGGGGTCATCGACAAGGTGGCCGCCGGGCTCCGGCAGTAAGCCGCCCGGGGGCGGGGCATGAAGGAGTTCGATCTCATCCGCTGCTATTTCACCCCCGCCGATCTCCCCGGGGATGTCCATCTGGGGGTGGGGGACGATGCCGCCCTGCTGTGCGTACCCCCGGATCACGAGCTGGTGGTGAGCGTGGACACCCTGGTCCAGGGGGTGCACTTCCCCGTGGACACCCCGTCCGGGGCTATCGGCCACAAGGCCCTGGCGGTGAACCTGAGCGATCTGGCGGCCATGGGGGCCACGCCGCGCTGGGTTACCCTGGCCCTGACCCTGCCCGGGGAGGACACTGCCTGGGTGGAGGCCTTCGCCCGGGGCTTTCTGGACCTGGCGCGGAGCCACGAGGTGGCCCTGGTGGGGGGGGACACCACCCGCGGGCCCCTGACCCTCACCGTGCAGGCCATGGGGGTGGTCCCCACCGGGGCGGCCCTGCGCCGTGACGGGGCGCGCCCGGGGGAGGCGATCCTGGTGACCGGCACCGTGGGGGACGCGGCCCTGGCCCTGCGGGAGCTGGGACGGGGCAGGGCGGACCCGCGCCTGCGGGCGCGCCTGGACCGGCCCGAGCCCCGGGTGGCCGCCGGCCGGGCCCTGCGGGGCCTGGCCAGTGCCTGCATCGACGTCTCCGACGGTCTCGCCCAGGATCTTGGCCATATCCTGGCGGCCTCCGGTGTGGGCGCCACCCTGGAGACCGCCCGCCTGCCCCTTTCCCCCGCCTTCCGGGAGGTCATGGGGACGGAGGACGTGGACTGGTCCCTGCCCCTGGCCGGTGGCGACGATTACGAACTGCTCTTCACCGCCCCGCAGGGGGCCGTGGAGGCCCTCTGCCGGACACTGGCGGGGCTGGGGTGTCCGGCCACCGTCATCGGCCGCACCGAGACCGAACCGGGCCTGCGCATCCTGGACCCCCAGGGCAACCCCCTGCCCCTGGAGCGGGGCGGTTACGCCCATTTCGACTCCTGAACCCATCCCGACCCGGACCGCCTCCATGGCCGCAGCATCCCCCCAGACCCCCCCCGCCGCATCCATCCTGCGGGACCCGGTGCATCTCCTGGCCTTCGGTCTGGGCAGCGGCCTCTCCCCCAGGGCCCCGGGGACGGCGGGCACCCTGGCGGCGGTGCCGCTGTTCCTGCTGATGCTGCAGGGCCTGCCCCTGTGGGCCTATCTGCTGGTCACGGCCCTGGCGGCGCTGGCGGGGATAGGGCTCTGTGGCGAGAGCGCCCGGCGCCTGGGGGTGCATGACCACCCGGGGATCGTCTGGGACGAGTTCGTCGGCCTGTGGATCACCCTGATCGCCGTCCCGGCGGGCTGGTCCTGGATCCTGGCGGGGTTTGTGCTGTTCCGCCTGTTCGACATCCTCAAGCCCTGGCCCATCGGCTGGCTGGACCGGCACCTGGGGGGCGGCATCGGCATCATGCTGGATGATGTGCTGGCCGGATTGTATGCCCTGGGGGTGCTGCAGGGCCTGGCCTGGTTCCTCCTGTAAATAAAGGTAACCGCCACCCCCCTGGGGGAATCCCGGCCCCGGACCGGCTTGCATCCCGGCCTCCCCGGGGGCATCGTGGCGATGGAATCCCTTGCCAGGCCGTCGGGTACCCGTCCGTGTCACGCGCCCTCTTCAGGTCCTTCCCCATCCTCTGCCTGCTGCTGTCCCTCCTGGGGGCGTCACCGGCCCTGGCCCTGGACGTGCGCGTGGTGGGGGTGTTCGGCGACCGGGCGGTGCTGGAGGTGGACGGCACGCGCCGGGTGCTCAGTGTGGGGGAGAGCAGCCCGGAAGGGGTCACCCTGGAGGCCGCCGACGGACGCAATGGCACCGCCCGGGTGCGGGTGGAGGGACGGGTGCGCCAGATCCGCATCGGCGAGCGCGTGGGGGGCAGCTATGCCCCACGGCGACAGGCCACGGCCCGCATCCACCGCGACTCCAATGGCGCCTTCACCACCACCGGGGCCATCAACGGCCATGCCCTCACCTTCCTGGTGGACACCGGCGCCTCCGCCGTGGTGCTGAACGCCGCCGAGGCCCGCCGCCTGGGGATCGACCCCGACCAGGGGCAGTCAGTGCCGGTGCGCACCGCCTCCGGCCTGGAATGGGGCCGCCGGGTGCGCCTGGACCGGGTGCAGGTGAGCGCCATCCGTCTGCGCAATGTCCCGGCCCTGGTGCTCCCGGGCCGGGAACCCCGGGTGGCGCTGCTGGGCATGAGCTTCCTCGAACGCCTGGAGATGCGCAACGAGGGCAGCGTGCTGGTGCTGGAGCAGCGTTACTAGCGCGAAACTCCCCTCAAGCCGCATCGGCGATAGGGGGCGTTCCGCGGCCGATTGGGATGAGGAATGGGGTAGGGGAGGCCCCCGCAACGGACAAGGCCACCGTTTGCACCCTTCTTTCCCAGCCGGTACAGTCGGTATCGAGAAGACACACAGGGAACGTAGTCCTCCATGGATCTCCCCACCGCATCCCCACCTGCCCGCATCCAGCGGGCTGCGCAGGACAACACCGCGTCACCCATTCCCGGCGGTAGACGCCCAGCGGATAACCGGCGCCACGGTTCCCCCATCTTGCGATCAAAAGGTCACACCCGGGCACCGGATTCCGGTCCATGTCCTACCACTCAAAGGCGCGGCCGCATTGGCCTCCATCGCGCCAGACTGGTTTACCAAGTCGGTCCCGCTGAAACGTCGGTTGTCATGATACATTCCCTCGCGGCAGGATGTGTTCTGCATATTTATATAAATCACGTGGTGAGTCCCGCAAAGCCCTCACATGCCCCAATGGCGGAAAGTGCGCAGGCCACCGATGTGTGGGAAGTTGTTCGGCTCAGGCGAGTCGTCATGCGGCGGATGCGCCGCATAAGGCGTTATCATGCGCAACCGCCGCATAACACCCCTCGAGAGTCTCCCGGTCCTGACCGCAAGTCGTTGATATTGAGCCCCATGCTATGCCGAGAGCAGTTTGGGGGTGGGTGTTATGCAGCGGTTAGGGCGTCCATTTATAGTTAGATGAGGTTGAAGTTGCGTGCATATGTGAATAACACACTTGTCCATTGGACAGGAAGAGGGCAAACGGACTCTGCTGCCCTTGCAGCGCTGACCTCTATCTGCGATGAAAAGCTTTTGAGGCTGAGCTATTGCCCAAACTACGTATCTAAAGGGTACGACAAAAAATCAGCGATGGTGTGCTTTACTGACATTCCCTTGTGGCATGCAAAAGAGCACTGTCGAAAATTCGGGAAATTTGGTATCGGTTTCAAAAAAGCCAAGATGATTAGCTACGGTGCGAATCCTGCCCTGTACACAACAGGTGAGCACTTTGCACGTATTAAGAAGCTTTCTGGGTTGCTGGAAAGAATGGAGGATTTGGAGAAGGATAGGGAATGGAAAGAGGAAACCGATCCCTACAATTTCACTGAAGACGAAACTGTGGCGTTTCAAGAGGTCACGGATTTCCTTCAAGAATATTCATACAAAAACCAAGACGACTCTGAGTATGTGACCTACTACCAGAGAGAGTGGAGGCTAACGTTTAGGTCACTGCCATTCGCAGGTGGGACTAAACCACAGGATCCCGGAATGAGCTGTTTCTATATTAGAAACGAGAAAAGCTACAGCACGGTAAAATTTAGCAACGATGATATTGATTATATCGTTGTGCCAGCAAGGTACTGGCTTCAGGGCAGGAGGCTAGCAAAAAAAATAGGTTGCACGCTAAAAGTCTATGAGCTGTCTGTTTTCATCTAACAATCGCAGGCACTGCGATGGCTTTTCGTTGCGGCTTCGCCTCAACTACAAAGCCGCGCGTGCTGCGGGCGTTATATTCGAAAAAGGGGGCAGACCCCGTTTCTCAGAGGAATAAGGGTATAGATCCCATTTTCGTATATGCGCAACAAGGAACAACTAAGGCAAAAAGTAATTTCTCACATGCACAAGCCGCAGAAACTGCCCAAGCGAGTTGTAAACTATATTCAGGCAAAATAAATTCAGTATTCAGCAGTATAATTATTCGATTTTCGGCTTAATTTTTGAATTTAGGGAAGGTTAGTTTTTTAGAAATATTGGGGGATGTGTGTACGCGTTATCTGAAATCTCTAATTTTGGCGCTGTTGATGCCGATAGCGATGACCTTCTTCTTGAAGTGTTTGAAGGGCACGAAGCTTTCGATGCGGTACTGGAACGTTCACGTTTCTTGGTGACAGGTCGAAAGGGGTCCGGAAAAACAGCTATATACAAGAAACTTCTGTCAGAGTCTGGGCCTAAAAAATTTGTGTATGGGCATACCTTCTCAGATTACCCATGGCATCATCACGATGCGCAGGCGCGCGTTGGAATTCCTGACTATGATAAGTTTACACATAGCTGGAAGTACCTAATCTACTTGAGCTTAGCGAAGATTGTTCTGAATCAAGATGATTCCCTTCCGCACAACGATCGTAGCATGAACTGTATGGACCCGATTGAACGCTTTGTTGTCGATACGTACGGCTCTAGAGATCCAGATCTAACACAAATATTTACTCCTACAAAAGAGATGCGGTTACGGCCTCATTTTGATATTAACCTGAAAGCGCTTAAAGCTGGTGTATCCCCAGAGCAGGTTCCAATAACTGAGCTTCCAACGATTGTTCAAGAAGTTAATAGAAACTTGCAGAATCTTCTTCTCCTGAGTGTAAACGAGGAGAATGAGTACTTCATTGCATTTGATGAGCTTGACCTAGGGTTCGACCCAGAAAATCAAGATTATAAGAACAGGCTTATAGGGTTGTTGCTAGCTTGTCGGGACATTAATAATGCAGCTCGTGAAGCTGGTGTTAAGTTCTTCGCAGTCATTTTCTTGCGGGATGATATTTACAATAAGTTACAATTTGAAGATAAAAATAAGATAACGGAGAACTTTGCTTCTCTTATAGAGTGGGATACCCCCCGCACAAACCGAACGCTAAGAGATCTGATGGAGCGTCGGTTTACATTGCGACTCGGGGAGAAAGAAGAAAACATATCATGGGAAACTCTTTTTAATGAGACTCAAGAAATGACGGGGCGACAGTCGAAGTACAATCACATTACGGATAGAACCTACTTGCGCCCCAGAGATATGATTAAATTTTGCAACTTAGTTTTATTTGAGTACAATAAGAGAATTGGAGATGGGGGCCTGCAGAACGATAAGATCGATAATGTTGATATAAATAAAGCTCGGCATAGTTATAGTCAGTATTTTCTCAATGAGCTAGATGATGAGATACATAAGCATGTTCCACGCTATCGCGACTACTTGGAGGTTATCAAGGCAATAGGGGCGTGGCAATTTGATAAGAATGTCTTCTTAAGTAAATTTGAAAATCAAGGATTTGGTGGTGGTGAGCGGAGTGCATTGGAAGTGCTCCGAGCTCTGTTTGAGTTCTCTGTCTTGGGTTTTTATAGGCCGGGAGGAGGTGGGTATGGAGGCTCCGAGTATATCTTCAAGTACAAGGAGCCAGGTACGCAATTCGATGCAACTTCGAGCCGGTTCCGCGTTCATCCTGCTCTAATTGAAGCCCTTGGGCTGAAAAGAACTAATGTAGTGGATCCCCCACTGTCAGGATAGTGGTGTGTGCCGCAGGAAAAAAGGGGACAGATTCCTTTTTCGGTATCCGGGGGTTCGATTACATCGCCAAGGTCATCACCGGGGTGCTATTCAAAGACGGGTGGAAGTGGATGCGCCGACCGACCAGCAGGACGCCGCCTATTCATGACTCCATACACCTGATTTGACGATAGCTCGGCAAAGGACCGCCCCGATCTATTTCGAAACGTGTATACAATCAAGCGAGATCTGAATGTTAGGGTTTTACTCATAGTGAGGGGGGGTATGCTTAGTCGTATTGCGATCATGTTGGTGTTTTGGGCAGTTCTCACTATTTTTGTTTTCTATTTTCTTCAGCGGTATAAGTCCGAGCGGGCGTCTCTCATTGGTGGCTTAGCCTTTTTGGTCGGCGCGATAGCTGCAGTGTTGCTACTGCCCGTCTTTTTTGGCATCCAAGAGTGCTGCAACACATATGTGTGCATACAAAACAAAGAAATGGTGAGTGCGCTAGTCACGTTCTTCATTATCAGCTGGGGGAGCTTCGGTGCAAATCTGATTTCCGCATGTGTCAGCCATAAATAAGATTAAAAACTCAATCCAGCGGGCCGTCAAATGCTATGCATTCGCTATCCGCGGATCTCGTGCGTTATGCGGATCGACGCTGCGAGTATAAGTAATGGCGCTGCAGGAGCTGTTGGATGCGAAATATAAGTACAAGCCCGTCCGGTACTCCCATGTTCCGATGGATCCTGAGTGGAAAAAGGGGACAGACCCCATTTTGGCACCTGATGGGCTATGCCGTGGGTCTGAACCAGGGGTGCTTCGTGGCCTTGGTGCGGACCTTCCAGATCTTGAGGGACCAGTACGGCGTGGCGCCTTTGGTGGGCACGCTGCAGGCGGATTAGGAAGACCGCTATCTGGCTTCGGCCAACACGATCGATCGGGTGTTTTCCCCCGATGCCCTGCTGCTACTGGACGAAGCCCGCAGGAGGAAAGCGTGATGCCGACACTGCTACGCGAAGGCCCCTACCGGTTCTTCTTCTACAGCGACGAAGGTGATCCATAGGAACCACTACACGTGCATGTAACTGCCGGTGACCATGTAGCGAAGTTCTGGCTGGAACCCGTTGAGCTACAATCAAGCAAAGGCCTGCGTGCCCATGAAATCAACCAGCTGCATAGGCTGATCGAGCGGCACCAGACACAATTTTTGGAGGCATGGCATGCGCACTTTGAATCTTGAATCCGAACCGTTGGCCGTCGAGGTCAGCTTCACGGCTGACACATTCCGCGTCACGCTGGAGGATGGCCGTGAACTGTCGATTCCTCTGGCTTGGTTCCCCCGCCTGTTGCACGGCACCCAGGAGCAGCGCGAGCAATGGGAGCTGATAGGTCGCGGTCAGGGAATCCACTGGGAAGCCCTCGACGAAGACATATCCATCAACGGCCTGCTAGCCGGGCGCGGCGACCAGACCCGTCGCCGAAAGGACGTTGCTTGACTCACATGAGAAAAAGGGGACAGACCCCATTTTCGGTGGGTATACAACCAGGCGAGACCTGACACCTGGATTCAGGCTTCTTGCGAAGAGCCGTGAGGCAGTTCTCGCCGCGCTGGTCGCCCCGCGCCAGGAGGATCACGCCTCCGCGGTCCGTGCCTCTCCCTGCAGCCAGCCCGCCAGGCGTTCGTGGGACGCCAGCAGGGCGGGGATCACCACCAGTACCAGCACTGTGGCGAAGGCCAGGCCGAAGACGATGGAGATGGCCATGGGGATGAGGAACTGGGCCTGGGTGGAGCCTTCGAACAGCAGCGGTACCAGGCCGGCGATGGTGGTGAAGGAGGTGAGCACCACCGCCCGCAGGCGCTGGCAGGAGGCCTCCACGATGGCGTCGTCCTGGGCCAGCCCTTCGGCCCGCAGGGACTGGTAGAAGCTCACCAGGATGATGGCGTTGTTCACCACGATGCCGGTGAGGCCGAAGAGGCCGAACAGGGACAGGATGGTGAGCTCCACCCCCAGCAGCCAGTGCCCCACCAGGGCCCCCAGCAGGCCGAAGGGGATGATGGCCATGATCACCAGGGGCCAGCCGTAGGAGCCGAACACCCAGGCCAGGGTGATGTAGATCAGGGCCAGGGCGATCACCAGGCCCATGCGCATGTCCCCCAGGGTCTCCGCCTGGTCCACGGCGCGGCCCTGGAAGGACCACTGCACCGGGTGTTTCTGCAGGAGTTCGGGCAGCACCTCCTGTTCCAGTTGCTCCCGGATGCGCCCGGCGTTGTTCACCGCCCGGTCCACATCCGCCGAGACGGTCACCGCCAGGCGGGCCTCGGCATGGCGCAGGGTCTCAAAGCCCTGGCGCGGGCGCAGTTCCGCCACCGTGTCCAGGGGGGCCGTGCCGCCGCCGGGCAGGACCACGGCGAAGCGCTCCAGGATGGCGGCGTCGTGGCGCTGGTCGTCCGGCAGCCGCACCCGCACCTCGATCTCCTCCAGGCCGTCCTGGTAGATCTGGCTCAGGGCGCCGTCGAAGGCGGCGCGCAACTGCCGTCCCAGGGATTCGGTGGTGAGGCCCAGGGCCTGGCCCTCCGGGGTGAGCCGGTAGATGAGCTGTTCCCGGCCGAAGGGCATGTTGTCCTCCACGGCGTAGACCCCGGGGAAGTCGTTCAGGGTCTCGGACAGGTCCAGGGCGGCGGCCTTGAGGGCCCCGGTATCCTCGCCGGTGAGACGCACCTCCACATCGCGCCCCGGTGGTCCGGACTGGCGCTCGGTGATGCTGAACAGCTCCAGCCCCGGGGGCTGCTGGATGCGGGATTCCCAGGCGCGGATGAGTTCGGTATTGCGCACCTGGCGCCGGTCCGGGGACACCAGTTCCACCACGATGGAGCCGAACTGGTCCCCCCGCGGGGGCTGCTGTGCCCCGCCCGTGTCCAGGCCCGCCCCGGAGCGCACCACCACGTTGCGGATCAGATCCCCCCCCAGTTCCGCTTCGGCGGCGTAGAGCCCGTCCTCCACGTGGTCCAGGAACCGGTCCACCCGCTGCGGCGGGGTGCCGGCCACGAAGTGCACGCTGGCGTTGAGCACCGTGCCCTCGGGGGAGGGGAAGAAGGTGAAGCCCAGGCGGCCGCCGAAGAGCAGTCCCAGGGCCAGGATGAGCACCGCCAGGGCGGCGGCCAGGGTGAGGCCGGCATGACGCACGGAGGTGTCCACCAGGCGCCGGAAGGGGCCTTCACGGAAGCCCTCGAAGGCGCGGTCGAAGCGGTGACGGAAGCTGCCGGGCCGGGGCGGGCGCACCTTCTCCAGGCTGCCGCGCAGGTGATGGGGCAGCACCAGGAAGCTGATCACCAGGGTGGCGATGAGGATGCAGATCACCACCAGGGGGATGTCGAAGAGGATGTTGCCGATGATGCCCCCCACCAGCATCAGGGGCAGGAAGGCGGCGATGGTGGTCAGGGAGGCGGAGAATACCGGGGCCAGCATGCGCCGGGCCCCCTGTTCCGCGGCCTGGGCCGCGGAGCGGCCCCGCTGGTATTCGCTGTAGGCATGCTCACTGACGACGATGGCGTTGTCCACGATGATCCCCAGGGCCATGATGAAGCCGAACAGGGACATCATGTTGATGCTGCCCCCCAGGGCCCACAGGGCCACGAAGGCGGCGGTGAAGGATACGGGGATGCTCAGGGCCACGCGCAGGGCCAGGCGGCCGTTGAGGAAGAGGAACAGGATCCCCAGCACCAGCAGCAGCCCGCCGGCGCCGTTTTTCAGCAACAGGCCGATGCGTTCCGCCAGGGGTTCGTAGAATTCGTCATAGAGGTGGAGTTCCACCCCCGGGGGCAGGGTGGGCCGGGTCCGGGCCAGCCAGTCCCGCAGGATGCGGGACGCCTCCAGGGCGTCGTCCTGTTCCGCCCGCTGCAGGGCCATCTCCACGGCGGGCTGTCCCTGGTAGCGCACCAGCACCTGGTTGTCCCGGGGGCGGCGCTCGATGGCGCTGGCCACGTCGCCGAGACGGATCAGCCCCTCCTCGGCATCGGCGCGCAGGGGCAGCCGGGCGAAGTCCAGGGCATCCCGGGCCTGTTCCAGGCTGCGCACCTGACGCGCGGTGTCGTTGCGCCCCACCATGCCCGCCGGCAGGTCACGGGAGAGGTCGTCCACCCGCTCGGCGATGTCGTTCAGGCCCATCTCCAGGTCCAGCAGCCGGGCCATGGGCACCTGGATGGCCATCTCCTCTTCCGGCAGCCCGGTGAATTCGATCTGGGCGATGCCGGCATCCAGCAGTTGACGTTCCAGGTCCCGCACCAGGGGGCGCAGTTCCCGCAGGTCATCGGGGCCGGTGACCAGCAGTTTGGCGATGGGTTCGTAGCGGATGATGCGGGTCACCACCGGTTTTTCGACCGCCTCGGGCAGGTCCCGCTGGCGGTCCACCACGTTCTTCACCTGGTTGGTGGCCAGGGTCATGTCGGTGCCGGACTCGAATTCCAGGGTGATGGTGGACAGGCCGAGGCTGGAGGTGGAGGTGAGGTTGCGCAGGCCGTCCACGGTGCGCAGCTCCTGCTCCAGGGGGATGGTGATGCCCGTCTCCACGTCCTCGGCGCTGGCCCCGGTCCAGGGCACCTGGACCGTGACGAAATCCAGGGCGAAGTTGGGGAAGAACTGGGTGTTGAGCTTGAGCAGGGCCCAGGCCCCGGTGAGGAGCATGAGGGCCACCAGCAGGTTGGCCGCCACGGGGTGGCGCAGGAAGAGCCCGATGATGCCGCGGTCACGCCTCATGGATCATGCCCCCGCCTCGGTGACCCGCAGCCCGTCCATGGCGTTGGGCAGGCGGGTGGTGACGATGCGGTCGCCGGCCTTGAGATCGGGGCCGGTGACCAGGATGCGGGTGTCCCCGTCCGGGCCGGTCCATTCCCCCACCCGGGTCACGGAGAGGCGGCGCATGCGGCCGTCCTCGATACGGTAGACCCGGTCCATGCCGTAGAGGGCCTCGAAGGGCAGGGGGACCACGCCGGCTTGTTCCGGCAGGGCCAGTTGCACCGTGATGAAACGGCCCAGGGGCAGGTCATCCTCCGCGCCTTCCACCCGCAGGATGCCCTCCACACCGGCGCTCCCGCCGGGGCTCTCCCCGGCCAGCTCCTCCAGCACCAGGGGGATCTCCTGGCCATCCACCCGGCCGGTGGCGGTGGGTTCCATGCCGGCCTCCAGGGCGGCCCGCACCCGGGGCAGATAGGCGGCCGGGATGGGGGCACGCACCTCCAGGGCGTCCAGGTCGTAGAGGGTCACCAGGGGGTCGCCGCTGCGCACCCGCTCCCCGGGGGCCACGGGCACGGCCGCGATACGGCCCCGGAAGGGGGCCTGGATGCGGGTGCGCTCCAGATCCAGACGGGCCTGTTCCGCCAGGGCCCGGGCCCGGTCCAGGCGGGCACGGAGCTGCTCCGCCCGGGCCGGGTAGTCGTTCACCGCCAGTTCCCGGTTGGCCACCGCCAGGGCCTGCTGCTCCACGGCGCGCTGGGCCTCGTCCACGGCGCTGCGCGAGCCCAGATCACGGCCCTGCAGGTCCCGGGCCCGCTGCAGGTCCCGTTGTGCCAGCTGCAGCAGGGTGCGTTCCCGTTCCAGGGCCGCCTGGTCCCGTTCATGGGCCTGTTCCAGGGCCCGCAGCTGGGCCTCCAGGTCCTTCACCTCGGCGGCCCGCTGGGTCTGGATCAGTTGCAGTTCCCGGTCCTCCAGGATCACCAGATCCGCCCCGGCCTCCACGATGCGGCCCTCCCGGGCCGGCACCCGGAGCACATCCGCCGTGACCGCCGCTTGCAGTTGCGCGCTGCGGGGGGACTGCACATGGCCATAGAGGGTGAGGCGGGGGGCCAGGCTGCGGGGCTGGATCTCCTGGGCCGTGACCCGCCAGACCCGCTCGGCCACGGAGCGCGGTGGCTGCTCGGGGCGGGTCATGACCAGCAGCGTGAATCCCAGGACCCCCAGCCCCAGCAGGATCAGGGGGAGGAAACGGCGGACCGGTTGCAGGCGTTTCATGGAGCGGGGGCGTCCTTGTGACGAGCGGGGGTGGAGGGATCGTTCTGCCGGGATTGGACGGGGGCGGCGTCCTCCCGTTCCGTACCCCGGGGGAGGAACACCGGCATCCCGTCCACCTGCCCCACGGCCAGGGGCTGTCCGTAGAGCCGCTCCAGGGCCCGGGGGACGAGCATGTCCCGGGTGGGGCCCCAGCAGGCGTCGCCATTAGGGTACATGAGGAGCAGATGATCACAATAGCGGGCCGTGAGGTTCACGTCGTGCATGGTGAGCAGGGCGCCGCGCCCGTGGGTGACCAAGCGGCGGACGATGTCCAGCACCTCCACCTGGTGATGCAGGTCCAGGTGGTTGGTGGGTTCGTCCAGGAGAAAGACCCGGGGGTCCTGGGTGAGGGCGGTGGCGATGGCCAGGCGCTGGCGCTCGCCGCCGGAGAGGGTGGCGATGGGGCGGTCCTCCAGCCCGGACAGTCCGGTGCGTTCCAGGGCGGACTGGGCGGCGGCGTAGTCGGCGGCGGATTCCATCTCCCAGGGGCGCAGGTAGGGGTGGCGGCCGATGAGGGCGGTCTCCAGCACCGTGGCGGGAAAGCCGTCCTGCTGGTCCTGGAAGACCATGCCCAGGTGGCGGGCGATGCGGTGCCGGGGCAGGTCTTCCATGGGGTGGCCGTCCAGACGCAGGCCGCCGCGGCGGGCGGGACGCAGACCGGCCAGGGTGTGCAGGAGGGTGCTCTTGCCCGCCCCGTTGGGTCCGAGCACGCCCCAGCACTGTCCGGGTCGTACGGCCAGGCGCAGCGCGGCGCCGTCCGGGCGTCCGGGGATGTCCACCACCAGGTCATCCAGTTGCAGGAGGGGAGGGGTGCTGTGGTGATCGGCGGCCATGGGGATTCCGGTGATGCCTTTGCTCTCAGAGGATGGGAGAAGGATAGCTGCGCCACGATGGCTGGGTTTTTCTTGTCTGCCGCTGCCCTGGAACCCGCGCTCCCGGGAAAGCCCGGCGCAAGGGTAAACTCTGGCACGGGGGCGTTTTCTGTTCACCTGCTGCGATGCAAAAGATACAGGAACACCGGCACCCCCAGCATGGCGGTGATCACCCCCACGGGGAGTTGTTGCGGGGCGATGAGGGTGCGGGCCAGGGTGTCCGCCAGGGTGAGCAGGATGCCGCCGGCCAGGGCCGAGGCGGGCAGGATGATGCGCTGGTCGTTGCCCAGTACCAGGCGCAGCATGTGGGGCACGATCAGGCCCACGAAGCCCACGCTGCCGGCCAGGGTGACGGCGGTGGCGGTGACCAGGGCGGCGACGATGTACACCGTCCATTCCAGGGGCCGCACGGCCACCCCCAGGGCGGCGGCCTGCATGGGGCCGCGGGCCAGGACGTTGAGGCTGCGGCCCAGGGGCATGGCGGCCAGGACCACGCCGATGAGAATCGCCCAGGCGGGTCCGATCCGCCGGGCATGGGACAGGTCCCCCATGAGCCAGTAGAGCATCCCCGGCAGTTCCTCCGTGGGGCTCACCGCCAGCAGGAAGCTGATCAGGGCCCCCCAGCCGGCGGCCACCACCACCCCCGTGAGCAGCAGCCGGGTGGGGGTCCAGCTGCCGGTGCCGTGGGCCAGGCCGAAGACGATGAAGGTGGAGACCATGGCGCCGGCGAAGGCCGAGCCCGAGACCAGGACCGTGCCCGTGCCCAGGAGCATGGAGGCCAGGGCCCCCACCGCCGCGCCGCCGGAGAGCCCGAGGACATAGGGATCGGCCAGGGGATTGCGCAGCAGCACCTGCATCAGGGCCCCGGCCACGGCCAGCAGGCCCCCGGTGGCGAAGGCCGCCAGGGCCCGGGGCAGGCGCAGTTCCAGGATCAGGGTGCGGTGCAGGGGATCGCCGTCCCCGGTGAGCACGGACAGGGTCTGGGCGGGCGTGAGCTGCACGCTGCCCAGGGCCACGGCGGTGACCAGCGCCGCCAGGGCGGCCAGAAGCAGGACGGTGAGGATGCCCGCCAGGCGGGTCACTCAGTATCCTCCGGACGCCGCTGGCGCGCCTGTTCCAGGGCCTGGCAGACCCGCCGGGCCCCTGCCGCCAGGCGGGGGGTGGGGCGCTGCAGCAGGGACGGGGGGATGAAGAACAGATTGTCCCGGGCCACGGCGGTCATCTGCGTCCAGCGGCGCCAGTCCTCCACCCATTGCGGGTCCTCCTCCCCCATGCCGCCGCCCATGATCACCTCCGGGTCCGCGGCCAGCACCACCTCCCGGTTCAGCCGGGGTACGGCGGCGTCGAGATGGCCGAAGACGTTGCGGCCGCCGCACAGGCGGATGACCTGGGAGATGATGTGTTCGCCGTTGAGGGTCATGAGGGGGCGGTCCCAGACCTGATAGAAGACCGTCACCGGGGAACGCCCGGCGTAGCGGTCCCGCAGCCCCTCCAGGGCCTGTTCCAGTTCCCGGGCGGTCTGGTGTCCCTGCTGCGGGTGACCCGCCAGCCGGCCCAGGGTCTCCAGCCCCTGCGCCAGCTGGCGGATGTCGCGGGGATCGCTGTAATAGAGGGTGTGGCCCATGGCCTCCAGGCGTTCCAGCTGGCTGCGCACATTGCCCGCCTCCCAGGCGATGATCAGATCCGGTTCCAGGGCGATGATGGATTCCAGATCCAGCTGCTTGTAACTGCCCACCCGGGGGATCTCCAGGGCGGCCCCGGGATGGTCGCTGAAGTTCACCGTACCCACGATCCGCTCCCCGACGCCCACGGCGAAGAGGTTCTCGGTGATATGGGGAGCCAGGCTGATGATGCGCTTCGCCGGGGCCTGCAGTTGTACCTGGCGGCCCCGGTCGTCCGTCACGATGAGGGGCTCCGCATGGGCATGGGGTAGAACTAAAATGGCAATGATCAGGGCGAAAATTGCAGCCAAAAGCGGCCATTTTCGTTCTTCTTTGGGATTCTGTTCCGGGGTTTCTGGGCCTGTCATGGTGTTCGGGTCGGGCATATGGAAGGAGGGCATCATACCAGTGATCCCCGGATGGGCTAGCGCCCCCAACACGAGTCACCGCCGGGGCCATTCCCTGTCGGCGGGTGTGCGCCGCAGGGAAGCGGCGCGCAAGCCTCCAGGGAGGGATTCACGGCGTCCCGCCGACAGGGAATGGCCCCGGCGGTGGGGGAACGGAGCCCCTGTCGGCAGGTGTGCGCCGCAGGGAGGCGGCGCGCAGGCCTCCAGGGAGGGATTCACGGCGTCCCGCCGACAGGGAGCGGACCCGGCGGAGGGGAAACGGAGCCCGGCGGGTGTGCGCCGCAGGGAGGCGGTGTGCAGGCCTCCCGGGAGGGATTCACGGCCCCGGATTGGCGGTCTTGACCCGGTTTGCGTATGATACCGCCTCGCTTCAGGTGCCAGGCGCATGACAACCGCCTGGTGAAACGGGAAGCCGGTGCGTCCCTTCAGGGACCAGTCCGGCGCTGCCCCCGCAACGGTAGGCGAGACGCGGGTCCTTCGCATGTCAGCGCAGGACCCCGGCAAGGCAGAAAGCCACTGCGCACAGGCGTGGGAAGGTGCCTTGTCCCGGTCAAAGATGACCCGTCCGCGAGCCCGGAGACCGGCCTGGAGTGTTCACGCGGCATTGCGGTGGGCCTTGCGCGGCGCGTCTCTCCGGTGACCCATCTCCCGGCACTGCGGACCCCGGGTCCGCGTTTCGCGTGTGCTCCCTCCTGCCATGCCGCCCATGCACCCCATCCGCGCGCGGGCGGCGCGCAGGAGAGATGATTTCGATGATTCGCAAGGCTTCCCTGCCGGCAGCGGTGCTGCTGGCCCTTCCTTCCATGGCTGCGGCCCAGACCCATCTGGCGCAGCTGGATCCCATCCTGGTCACCCCCACCCGCACGGCCGAGACCGTGGACGAGACCCTGGCGTCGGTGACCGTCATCGACCGCGAGGAGATCGACCGGCTGCAGCCCAGGAGTTTCACCGACCTGCTCCGGGCTCGCGCCGGGCTGGCGGTGACCCACAACGGCCCCTTCGGCAAGACGGCCAGCCTCTACAGCCGCGGCACCGATTCCGGCCATACCCTGCTGCTGGTGGACGGGGTGCGCATGGGTTCGGCCACCCTGGGCAGCCCGTCGTGGCAATTCCTGCCGATCCCGGAGATCGAACGGGTGGAGATCGTGCGCGGACCGCGCACCAGCCTCTACGGCTCCGACGCCATCGGCGGCGTGGTGCAGGTGTTCACCCGCAAGGGGGACGGGCCACCCCGGGCCCGGGCCCATCTGGGCACCGGCTCCTTCGGCACCCGGGAATTCGGGGCCGGGATCTCCGCAGGGCAGGGGGATACCCGCTACAGCCTCTCCGGGAGCCATTTCCGCACCGACGGCATCGACATCCAGGAAAACACCGGGGACCGGGGGGAGGACGGCTACGACAACAGCAGCTTCAGCGGCCGGGTCAGCCATCGCCTGGCAGGGGGCGCGGAGTTGTTCGGTTCCTTCCTGTATTCCTCCGGGGAGACGGAGATCGACGTGGACACGGGGGAATTCCGCGACTGGACCGATTACGGCCATCACGCCGTGCGGGCCGGCATCCGCGGCCCCGTGACCGAACACTGGCGCAGCCGGCTGACCCTTGCCCACAGCCGGGACGAGGGCGAGACCTTTTACGACGGGGCCTTTGATTCCCGCATTGACACCCGGCGGGACCTGGTGACCTGGCAGAACGATATCCTTCTGGGCAAACACCTGTTGACCCTGGGGGCGGATTACCGGGAGGACCGGGTGCAGAGCAGCAACGACTACGCCCGGACCCGCCGCGACAACTGGGGGCTGTTCGCCCAGCTGCAGACGCAACTGGGGCCCCATGACCTGTCCGCCAGCCTGCGCCAGGATGACAACCAGGCCTTCGGAAACGAGACCACGGGGCAGGTGGCCTGGGGCCTGGAGATGACCGAGGCCTGGCGGCTTCGGGCCGGTTACGGCACCGCCTTCAAGGCCCCCACCTTCAACGACCTCTACTGGCCGGGTTCAGGGAATCCCGACCTGAAGCCGGAGCGCTCGCGCACGGCAGAGCTGGGACTGCGCTTCAGTGGCGAGGGGGTCCGCTCCGACATGACCGTCTTCAGGACGGATCTGGACGACATGATCGACTGGGCACCGCCCCCGGGGGGTGGCCGCTGGTGGATCCCGCAGAATGTCACCGAGGTGCGCATCCAGGGGATCGAATGGGAGACCGGCATCCATCGCGGGGACTGGTCGGCGGTGCTGGCCTACACCCACCTGGATCATGAAAACCGCAACACCGGCCAGGCCCTGGCCCGGCGCCCGGACGACAGCCTGCGCCTGGATCTGGACCGCAGCCTGGGGCGCTGGTCCCTGGGGGGGACTGTCCTGGTGGAGGGGCGGCGCTACAATGATGAGGCCGAAAGCGAGCGCATCCCGGGCCATGGCCTGGTGAACCTGCGGGCGGCCTATGCCGTCTCGTCCCAGTGGACGCTGCGGGCGACCCTGGACAATGCCCTGGACCACGATTACGTGAAGGTCCGGGGGTTCGGCGGTGACTACAACGAGCCCGGCCGCGCCGTCTTCCTCAGCCTCCACTACCAGCAGTAGGTCCGCCCTTGCGTCACTGTCCCGCCCTCCTTGTCACCGCCCCGGCCTCCGGCCAGGGCAAGACCACGGTGACGGCGGCCCTGGCCCGCCATCACCGCAACCGGGGCCGGCGGGTGCGGGTGTTCAAGACGGGGCCGGACTTCCTCGACCCGATGATCCACCAGCGGGCCAGCGGCGCGCCGGTGTACGTGGCGGACTTGTGGATGACGGGGGAGGCGGACATCCGCCGGCGGCTGTACGCCGCGGCCGGGGAGGCGGATCTGATCCTGGTGGAGGGGGTGATGGGGCTGTTTGACGGCCATCCCTCCAGCGCCGACCTGGCGACGCGTTTCGGCATCCCGGTGATGCCCGCCATCAGCGGGGCGGCCATGGCCCAGACCTTTGCCGCCCTGGCCCATGGTCTGGCCACCCACCGCGCGGAGGTCCCCTTCGCCGGGGTCTTCGCCAACCGGGTCAGCGGCGAGCGGCATTATGATCTGCTCACCGAGGCCCTGCCGGCGGGACGGACCGCCCTCGGCTACCTGCCCCGGTCGGCGGATACGGCCCTGCCCAGCCGCCATCTGGGGCTGGTGCAGGCGGCGGAGATCGCCGACCTGGACCGGCGCCTGGACGCGGCGGCGGAGCAGCTGGTGTGGAAGGCCCCGGGGCTGCCGCCCGCGGTGGCCTTCGCCCCGGAGGAGACCCCGCCGCCACCCCGGCACTTGGCGGGGCGGCGCATCGCCGTGGCCCGGGACGCGGCCTTCGCCTTCCTCTATCCGGCCAACCTGGATCTGCTGCGGGAGATGGGGGCCGAACTGCACTTCTTCTCCCCCGTGCAGGGGGAGGGCCTGCCGGCGGGGAGCCAGGCCGTCTACCTCCCCGGCGGCTACCCGGAGCTGCACCTGGAGGCCCTGGCCGCCAATGAGCGGCTGAAGCGGGACCTGGCCGCCCATGCGGCGGCCGGCCGGCCGCTGGTGGCGGAATGTGGCGGTATGCTCTACCTGCTGGAACGGCTGGAGGATACGGAGGGACAGGGGGCGGCCCTGGCGGGCCTGCTGCCGGGACAGGCCCGCATGCAGGGCCGGCTGGCGGCCCTGGGGCCCCAGGAGGTGACCCTGCCGGAGGGGGTGTTCCGTGGCCACACCTTCCATCATTCCGCCATGCACTCCCCCCTGGAGCCCATTGCCCGGGCCCGCTGTCCCAACGGCCGGGACACGGCGGAGGCGGTCTATCGCAAGGGCGGGGTGACCGCCAGCTATGTACACCTGTACTTCCCCTCGGATGCGGAGGGGACGGCGCGGCTGTTCACGGGGGGGGGACGCACATGATGGCCACCCTAGCCGGCATCCTGGCCGCCCTGGCCCTGGACCGCCTGCTGGGGGAACCCCGGCGCGGGCATCCCCTGGTGGCCTTCGGCGCCCTCATCGAGGCGGTGGAGCGCCGGGGATATGCCGATGACCGGCTGCGGGGCGCCCTCCTGCTGGCCCTCCTGGTGCTGCCCTTCACACTCCTGGCCGCCCTTGCCGCGGCCCTGCCGGGGGGATGGTTGCCGGAGGTGGTGCTGCTCTATCTGGCGGTGGGCTGGCGCAGCCTGGGGGAGCACGGGCGGGGCATCGCCGGTGCGTTGCAGGGCGGGGATCTGGGGGAGGCCCGCAGCCGGGTAGCCTTCCTGGTGAGCCGGGATACCCGGGAGATCGATGCCACGGAGATCAGCAAGGCCACCGTGGAGTCGCTGCTGGAGAACGGCAACGACGCCGTCTTCGCCCCCCTGTTCTGGTTCGCCGTGGCCGGGGCCCCTGGCGTGGTGGCCTACCGCCTGGTGAACACCCTGGACGCCATGTGGGGCTATCGCACGGATCGCTACCGGCGCTTTGGCTGGGCGGCGGCGCGGCTGGACGATGGGCTCAACTATATCCCCGCCCGCTGCACGGCCCTGGCCTATGCCCTGGCGGCCGGGCGCTGGGCGGGGGCGCGCCGGGCCCTGGACTGCTGGCGCCGTCAGGGACGGGCCTGGAAGAGCCCCAACGCCGGTCCGGTGATGGCCGCCGGGGCCGGGGCCCTGGGGGTCCGCCTGGGCGGTGCGGCGGTCTACCATGGCCAACCCCAGTCCCGGCCCGATCTGGGCCAGGGACCGGAGGCCGCCCCGGCGGACATCCCCCGGGCCCTGGCCCTCCTGGACCGGGCCCTGGGGGTCTGGATCCTGGGGTTGTTGATCACCGGACTCCTGACGATCCTCTGGTCCTGAGGCCCCTTTCATGATCCACACAGGTAAACGAGCCTTGTCCCCCGACGAAGACGCCGCAGATCCCGGCACCCCGCTGCCGGGGATGCTCCCCCACGGCGGCCGCCTGCGCAGGGCGGCGCGGGAGGAGGGCATCCCCCTGGAGGACTGGCTGGACCTGTCCACGGGCATCCACCCCCAAGGCTGGCCGGTGCCGCCGGTGCCCCCCGAGGCCTGGATGCGTCTGCCCGAGGAGGAGGACGGCCTGGAGGCCGCCGCCGCCGGGTATTACGGATCTGAGGCCCTGCTGCCGGTGGCCGGGTCCCAGGCGGCCATCCAGGCCCTGCCGGCCCTGCTGCCCGCTGGAGGGCGGGTGGGCATGCTGCACCCCTCCTATGCCGAGCACGCCCACGCCTGGCGACGGGCGGGGCACCAGGTGGTGTCCCTGACGCCGGAGACGGTGGAGGACCGGCTGGAGACCCTGGACCATCTGCTGCTGGTGAATCCCAATAACCCCTCGGGCCATCGCTTCGATCCCCGGCGGCTGCAGGACTGGCAGGCGCGGCTGGCCCTCAGGGGGGGCTGGCTGGTGGTGGACGAGGCCTTCATGGACGCCACCCCGGAGCACAGCCTGGTGCCCCGCTGCCCCCAGCCCGGACTGGTGGTGCTGCGTTCCCTGGGCAAATTCTTCGGTCTGGCGGGGGCCCGGGTGGGGTTCGTCTTCGCCGAGCCGCGCCTGCGGGCGGAGCTGGCGGCCCATCTGGGGCCCTGGACGGTCACCGGCCCCTCCCGCTGGGCGGCCCGCGGGGCCCTGTCGGACCGGGTCTGGCAGGAACGGACCCGGGAGGAACTGGCCCGTGCCGGGGCACGGCTGCGGGACGCCCTGACCCGCCACGGGCTGCCCCCCGACGGCGGTACGCCCCTGTTCCAGTGGATGCGCACCCCCCGGGCCGGGCGGATCCACGGGGCCCTGCGCCGGTACGGCATCCTCACCCGCCTGTTCGACGACCCCCCAAGCCTGCGTTTCGGTCTGCCGGGGGACGAGCTGGGCTGGGCCCGGCTGGAGGCCGCCCTGGAGGCGCTGGCGGACGAGGGACGAGGTCCATGACGGCAGCCACCCTGATGGTGCAGGGCACCACCTCTGATGCCGGCAAGAGCCTGCTGGTGACCGCCCTGGGCCGGGCCCTGGCCCGCCGGGGGATCGCCGTGGCCCCGTTCAAGTCCCAGAACATGGCCCTGAACAGCGCCGTCACCCCGGAGGGCGGGGAGATGGGCCGGGCCCAGGCGGTGCAGGCGGCCGCCTGCCGCGTGGCGCCCCACACGGACATGAACCCGGTGCTGCTCAAGCCCTGTTCCGACCGGGGCGCCCAGGTGATCCTGGACGGACGGCCCCTGTCCATGTCGGATGCGGCCGCCTACCATCGCCTCAAGCCCAGGCTGTTGGAGCGGGTGGTGGCGGCCCACGGGCGCCTGGCCCGGCGCCATCGCGTGGTGCTGGTGGAGGGGGCCGGCTCCCCGGCGGAGATCAATCTGCGCCAGGGGGATATCGCCAACATGGGCTTTGCCGAGGCGGTGGACTGCCCGGTGATCCTGGTGGCGGACATCGACCGCGGCGGGGTCTTCGCCCACCTGGTGGGTACCCTGGCGCTGCTCTCGCCCACGGAACGGGCCCGGGTGGCAGGCTTTGTCATCAACCGCTTCCGTGGTGACAAGGCCCTGCTGGACCCGGGCCTGGACTGGCTGGAGCGGGAGACGGGCAGGCCCGTGCTGGGGGTGCTGCCCTATCTGCAGGGCCTGTACCTGGAGGCGGAGGATGCCCTGCCGGGGGCCCTGTCCCCCAAGCCAGCGGGTGAGGGGGAGGCCCCGGATTGCCTGGAGGTGGTGGTGCCGGCGCTGCCGCGCATCAGCAACCACACGGATCTTGATCCCCTGCGGTTGCACCCGCGGGTGCGGGTCACCTTCGCCGGGCCGGGACGGCCGCTGCCACCGGCGGATCTGATCGTCCTGCCCGGCTCCAAGGCGGTGCGGGCGGACCTGGACTGGTTGCGGCAACAGGGGTTTGACCGGGCCATCCTGCGCCACCTGCGCTACGGCGGCCGGGTGATGGGGATCTGCGGGGGCTTTCAGATGCTGGGGCAGTGGGTGCATGACCCCGATGGGGTGGAAGGTGCCCCCGGCAGCACCCCGGGCCTGGGGCTGCTGGAGGTGGATACCACCCTGGCCCCGGGCAAGCAGCTGCGCCGGGTGCGGGGGCATCTGAGCGATGGGGCCCGGGTGGAGGGCTACGAGATCCATGCCGGGGTGACCCGGGGGACAGGGCTGCAGCGGCCGGCCGTAACCCTGGAGGGGCAGGGACCCGACGGCGCCGTCTCCGGGGACGGCGCCGTCCTCGGCACCTATGTGCACGGGGTCTTCGACCGCGCCGGGGCGGCCCGGTCCCTGCTGGCCTGGGCGGGCCTGGGGGATGCCGCCGGGGGGCGCGATCTGGAGCGGGACCGGGAGGCCGGTTTCGAGCAGCTGGCGGACGCGGTGGAGATGCATCTGGACATGACCCGCATCCTGGCCCTGCTGGGACTGGCGGCCCCGGTGGCATCGAGACCCCCTGCACCGGATGAAACGCATCCCGGGAGGCATCGGGCATGAAAGAACTGATCCTGGGCGGGGCCCGTTCGGGCAAGAGCGCCCTGGCGGAGCGTCTGGCCGCCGAGAGCGGCCGGGCGGTGACCTATGTGGCCACGGCCCGGCCGGGGGAGGATGAGGAGATGCGCGCCCGCATCCGCCATCATCAGGACCGCCGCCCTGGGCACTGGGGCCTGGTGGAGGCGGGGGCCGATCTGGCCGGGGTGCTGCGGGACCATGCCGCCCCGGACCATTGTCTGCTGGTGGACTGCCTCACCCTCTGGCTCACCCATCTGTTGTGGGATGAGGACGAGGCCACCTGTGCCCGGGAGCAGGCACGTCTTCTGGAGGCCCTCCCGGATCTTCCGGGGCGGCTGATCCTGGTAAGCAATGAGACCGGCATGGGCATCGTGCCCCTGGGGGAACTCACCCGCCGGTTCTGTGACGAGGCCGGCCGGCTGCACCAGGCGGTGGCGGCCCGCTGCGAGCGGGTCACCCTGACGGTGGCCGGTCTGCCCCTGGTACTCAAAGGAGAGAAGCTGTGAATCAAGAAACCCCCTGGTTGCAGGTGCCCGCGGCACCCATCGACGAAGAGGCCCGCCGCCGTGCGGAGGAACGCCAGACCCGCCTCACCAAGCCCCTGGGCTCCCTGGGGCAGCTGGAGACCCTGGCCACCCGCCTGGCTGGCATGCAGGGCAGTGACACCCCCCGGGCCGATACGGTGCACATCAGCATCTTCGCCGGCGATCACGGCGTGGCCGCCGAGGGGATCTCCCGCTTCCCCCAGTCGGTGACCATGGAGATGGTGCGCAACTTCGTGCGCGGCGGCGCCGGGATCAGTGTCCTGGCCCGGTCCATCGATGCCCGCCTGGAGGTGATCAACCTGGGTACGGTGGAGGAGACCGGGCCCCTGGAGGGGGTCACCGATGTGCGCATCGGTCCGGGCACCGCCAATTTCGTCCAGGGTCCGGCCATGGACCTGCACCAGCTGGCCCTGGCCATGAACGCCGGCCGCCATGCGGCGGAGCGGGCCCGGCTGGCGGGGACCGAGGTGTACCTGGCGGGGGAGATGGGCATCGGCAACACCACCGCCGCCGCCGCCGTGGCCTGTGCCCTCATGGGGGCGGAGCCGGAGGAACTGGTGGGGCCGGGCACCGGCCTGGACGACGACGGGGTGCGTCACAAGGCCGAGGTCATCCGCCGCGCCCTGGAACGGCACCGGGAACACCTGGACGAGCCCGTGGAGTGCCTGCGCCGGGTGGGGGGCTTCGAGATCGCCGCCATGAGCGGGGCCTATCTGGCCTGCGCCCAGATGGGGATGCCCGTGCTGGTGGACGGGTTCATCAGTTCCGTGTCGGCCCTGGCCACCGCCCGCATCTGCCCCAGCGCCCGGGACTGGTTCCTGTTCGCCCATGCCTCCGCCGAACCGGGGCACCGCCGGGTGCTGGAGGCCCTCTCCGCCCGGCCCCTGCTGGATCTGGGCATGCGTCTGGGGGAGGCCAGCGGGGCGGCCACCGCCGTGCCCCTGCTGCGTCTGGCCTGTGATATCCACGGTCGCATGGCCACCTTCGACGAGGCCCAGGTGGCGGAGGCCCTTTGAGCCCGGTCCCCTGGATCGACCTGATGCGTCACGGCCAGACCACCGGAGGGTTCGCCTTCCGGGGGAGCCTGGACGAGCCCCTGACCCCCGAGGGCTGGGGGCAGATGCAGGGCAGTTTCGACGCCCATGGCCCCTGGGATGCCCTCATCGCCTCCCCCCTGCAGCGCTGCCTGGCCCCGGCCCGGACTTGGGCCGGGGCCGCTGGGCTCGCCCTGCGGGAGGATCCCCGCCTGCGGGAGATGCATTTCGGGGTCTGGGAGGGGCGCACCCCGGCCGAACTCATGGAGACGGAACCCGACGCCCTGGCCCGCTTCTGGGAGGACCCCCTGCACCATGTGCCCCCCGGGGCCGAGCCCCTGACGGCCTTCCGCGACCGGGTGCTGGCGGCCTGGACGGATCTGGTGCGTGAACCCGCCCCGGCGCGCCGGCTGGTGGTCACCCACGGGGGCGTGATCCGCCTCATCCTGCTGCACGAGCAGCGGCGGCCCCTGGAGGACCTGCTGGTGCTGGAAGTGCCCCATGCCTGCCTGTACCGCATCCATCTGCATCCCGGCGGGCACCGGGTGGAGCGCCTGCCGGTGCCCCCGGAGCCCGCCGCATCCACGGAGTCCTTGGAGTGAAACCCTTTCTCGTGGCCCTGCGCTTTCTCACGCGCTTCCCTGTGACCTGGAACGACCCCACACCGCGGCAGGTGGGGCAGTCCCTGCTGTACTACCCCCTCATCGGCCTGCTCATGGGGGCCGCCCTGGCGGCGGCCCTGGCCCTTCTGGGCACGGGCCCCCTGGCGGCGGCCCTGGTGGTGGCCCTGTGGGTGGTGCTCACCGGACTGATGCACATGGATGGCCTGGCGGACGCCGCCGATGCCTGGATCGGCGGCATCGGCGACCGGGAGCGCACCCTGGAGATCATGAAGGATCCCCGCTGCGGCCCCGCCGCCGTGGCGGTGCTGATCCTGGTGCTGCTGGTGAAATACGCGGCCCTGCTGGAGCTGGCGGGGCAGGGGGCCGGGGCGGCCGTGCTGCTGGCCCCCTTCCTGGGGCGTGCGGCCCTGCCGCTGCTGTTCGTCACCACCCCCTATGTGCGCCCCGGGGGCATGGGCAGCCTGCTGGCGGAGTATCTGCCCCGGCGCGGGGCCTGGGGCGTGGTGCTGGCGACGGCGGCGGGGACGCTGCTGGGCGGTATCGCCCTGGGGCAGGGGGGGGTGGCCCTGGCGGCCCTGGCGGGGGCCCTGGGGGTCTTCCTGGCGGGACGGGCCTGGATGCGCCACCGCATCGGGGGCACCACGGGGGACACCGCCGGGGCCCTGGTGGAGCTGGTGGAGACGGGGGTGCTGGCGGCGGTGACCCTGGCGCTGACCTGAGGGGTCCCGGCGGGATGAAGCCCCGCCGGGGCTCTGCTACTCTATGCGGCTTGATCGTCCACCCCTGGTAGACAGAGGGCCTTTATGAAAGTCCGCACCCGATTCGCTCCGAGCCCCACCGGTTATCTCCACATCGGCGGCGCCCGCACGGCGCTGTTCTCCTGGCTGTACGCCCGCAAGCACGGCGGCGAGTTCGTGCTCCGGGTGGAGGACACCGATCTGGCCCGTTCCAACGCCGAATCGGTGAACGCCATCCTGGAGGGGATGAGCTGGCTGGGGCTGGAGTACGACGAGGGCCCCTTCTACCAGACCCAGCGTTTCGACCGGTACAAGGAGGTGGTGCAGCGCCTGCTGGATGAGGGGCACGCCTACTACTGCTACTGCACCAAGGAAGAGCTGGAGGCCATGCGCGAGGAGCAGATGGCCCGCAAGGAGAAGCCCCGCTACGACGGCCGCTGCCGCATGCGCAAGGAGCCCCGGGAAGGGGTGGAGCCGGTGATCCGCTTCAAGAACCCCCTGGAGGGGATCACGGTGGTGGATGACATGGTGCGCGGCCGGGTCATCTTCCAGAACAGCGAACTGGACGACCTGATCATCGCCCGCTCCGACGGCACCCCCACCTACAACCTCACGGTGGTGGTGGACGACTGGGACATGGGCATCACCCATGTCATCCGGGGGGACGACCATCTCAACAACACCCCCCGTCAGATCAACATCCTCAAGGCCCTGGGGGTGGAGCCGCCCCGGTACGCCCATCTCCCCATGATCCTGGGCCCGGACGGGGCCAAACTCTCCAAGCGCCACGGCGCCGTGAGCGTCATGCAGTACCGGGACGAGGGCTATCTCCCCGAGGCCCTGCTCAACTATCTGGTGCGTCTGGGCTGGGCCCATGGGGACCAGGAGATCTTCTCCCTGGACGAGCTGATCGAACTGTTCGATATCGAGGACGTGAACCACTCCGCCTCGGCCATCAACCCCGAAAAGCTGCTGTGGCTGAACCAGCATTACCTGAAGACCCTGAGCACGGATCATGTGGCGCGCCAGCTCTCCTGGCACATGGGCCAGCGGGACGTGGACCCCGCCTGTGATCCGCCGCTGCGGGACGTGGTGGAGGCCCAGCGGGAGCGGGCCAAGACCCTGGTGGAGATGGCGGACAACAGCCTCTATTTCTATCGGGAGGTGGAGGCCTACGACGAGAAGGCGGCGCGCAAGAACCTCACTCCCGAGAGCGCCCCGGTACTGCAGGCCCTGCACGGTGCCCTGGGGGCCCTGGCGCAGTGGGAGGATGGCCCGATCCATCAAACAGTGATTGATGTTTCGGAACGGATGGGGTTAAAATTAGGAAAAGTTGCACAGCCGCTTCGGGTGGCCGTCACCGGGGGAACAGTATCCCCACCCATCGATCAGACCCTGCGTTTGATCGGTCGGGAACGGACACTGAAGCGCGTTGAAAACGCCGTTCAATGGATTGAAACAAAAACGGTTGACAACGCATGAAGCGGTCTGTATAGTACGCAACTTCTTCGCAACATGGGGCCATAGCTCAGCTGGGAGAGCGCCTGCATGGCATGCAGGAGGTCGGCGGTTCGATCCCGCCTGGCTCCACCAAATCAGATGAAATGCCCAGGGATCAGGGTATTCATTTTGTTTCAGGTGGATGAATCAACTGCCTGAAGCAAAAGACTTTTACGGATCAAGATGCTCGGTTTTGCATCGGCCTGCATAAAAGATGATTTAATTTTTTTTGCAGGTATATTTGGATTTGCAAAAAAAGATTTTGTTGTTAAAATAACGTTTTCTCTAGTCCCCATCGTCTAGAGGCCTAGGACACCGCCCTTTCACGGCGGCGACCGGGGTTCGAATCCCCGTGGGGACGCCATAATCAGTCATTCTTGAACACAGACAAAGTGCTGTCAAGAGTGAGAGCCACTAAACATGGCTGAAAGCAAAGGTCCCGAACGGGTCCTTTGCTTTTTTTATTACCTTCCTTTTTAGCTTTCTTCCTTCCCAGCCCGGTTCCTTCCCGTATGGGGTGCGCCCATGGTGGCGCCACTCCCTGATCTTCCCCGGATGGGCCCATCCGGGCGCGGGGCACCCCGATGGGGGCCGTGAAAAGGTCTATGCTTGTCCTTAAGGGGACAAGGCGGGACGCTGTTCACCGCTTTGAATGGATCGCCGCCCCTCTGTGGCCAGGGAATGCCTTCGGTTCCCGGGGATCGGGGGCCGACTCTGGAGACCGGTGGGAAGCGATGCGGGAAGGGGCGTGGACAGCACGGGAATGGAACCCCCCGGGGAGAATGGACTGGGGGCTTTCGGATATTGAAATGGCGACCCTGCCGTTGGCCCGTCTGCGGGTGGATCGGGTGGGGGGCATCCTCGCCGCCAACGAGACCGCGGCCGATATCCTGGGGACGCAGATCGGCGGGGACGGAACGCCGGCGCGGGTGGCGGACTTCCTCGCGGGTGAGGACCCGGGGCTGCTGGATCATCTCCTGGAGGAAGCCCGCGGGAAGGGCGGGGCCCTGGCCCGGAGCCTGCACCTTATGGATACCGGCAGGCGTGCCTTCCGGGCCGATCTCCTGGTCCTGCACGCCCCCCGCAAGGATGCCGATCCGGGATCGTTCCTGTTCATCCTCGCTGAGCGCATGCCGCCCCTCGGCTCCCCGGTGGACGGTGAGACCACATTGCGCCACTTCTATGACCTGCATGCGGTGGGCATGGCCCTGGTCTCCCCCGAGGGGAGTGCCTGGCTGGGCTTCAACGACCGCTTCGGGGAAATCCTGGGCTATTCCCGGGAGGATCTGGAGGCCATGGCCTGGTGCGACCTGGTCCCTCCCCAGGAGCGCGCCGCCGATCGTCATCTCTTCCACCGTATGTGTGCCGGGGAGGAGGTCATCCATGTGGGGGAGCAGCTTCTCCAGGGGGTGGGGGGGCGCATGATCCACGCCCATCTGGAGCGTCGGGCGGTGTGCGCCGCCGACGGCACATTGCGCTGCTGTGCCGTGATCCTGAGGGATATGACCCATCTGCGGCAGTTCATGCGCCGAACCCAGCGGCTGCGGCGGATGGGGCAACTGCTGGGACAGGTGAACCAGGCCATCGTGCGCGAGGTGGGATTGCGGGAGTTGCTGCACCGGGTCTGCCACATGGCCGTGGAGGTGGGGGGATTCAGCGCCTGCTGGATCGGACTCTGGGAGGCCATGGATGTGCGCAGCCTGCGTCTCTTCGCCCGCGCCGGGGCCGACGTGGGGGATGTGGACCCGCAGGCCAGCGCCCGGGAATGGCTGCCGGGGGACGGGCAGCGGGCGAACCCCCTCGTCCTCAATGACCTGGAGGTGAATCACGGCGGTCTTTCCGAGACACGGGCCGCTGCACAGGCGGGACAGCGCGCCCTGGCCCGTTTCACCCTGGGCCGTCGTGGGGCCGTTACCGGCACCCTCAATCTCTTCGCCGATGAGCCCGGGGTCTTCAGCGAGCAGGTGACGGCCCTGCTGCAGGAGATGGCGGGTAATCTCTCCCTGGCGGTGGATCGCATCACGGCGGCGGAGGCCCTGGAGACCACGCGCAAGGTGGTGGAGTCCAGTCCCGTGGTGGTCTGCCGCTGGCTCCCGCGTCCGGGCTGGCCCCTGGAATACATCTCCGCCAACGTGGCCCGCTGGGGATATTCCGCGGCCGAACTGGTGTCCCGGGAGCGCCCGTTTATGGAGCTGATGCACCCGCGGGACCGGGCGCGGGTGGAGCGGGAAATCCGGAATCATATCCGCCATCGGCGCCGCCGCTTCCGCCGGGAATATCGCCTGCGGACCGCCCGGGGGGAATGGCTGTGGATCGAGGACTACAGCTATGCCACCTACGGTCCCGACGGGGAGCTTCTGGCCCTGGAAGGGGTGCTCACGGACATCACCGAGCGCAGACGCCACGAGCGGCGGGAGGTGGCGCGCAACCGCGTGCTCTCCCTGCTGGCCCATGGGGCGGATCTGCAGTTGATCCTGGAGGCCCTGGCGGAGGGGGTTGAGGAGGTGGAAGACCCCATCACCCAGTGCTGTGCCATCCTGCTCACCGAGAAGGACGGGAACTTCCTGCGTCTGGCAGTGGCGCCGGGGTTGCCCCCCGGTTTCCGATCCTGCCTGCAGCGCATCCGGATCCAGTCCGGGGCCGGGGGCTGTGCCCGGGCGGTGGCCACGCGTCAGACGGTGATCAGCCACGACATCACCCGCGATCCCGCCTGGACGCAGGCCCTGGACGCGGCCCGGGAAGCGGGGATGGTGGCCTGCTGGGCAGTACCCATCCTGGCCTCCACCGGGGAGGTGCTGGGGGTTTCCGCCATCTTCCGGGCGGTGGCCGGGGCCCCGGACGAGGGCGAGATGCGCCAGATCCAGGACAAGGCCAACCTCGCGGCCATCGCCATCGAGCGCACCCGGGACAGCCAGACCCTGCGGGAGAACGCCGAGCGCTGGCGGTTCGCCATCGAAGGTGCCGGCGACGGGGTCTGGGACTGGGATCTGCCCTCCGACCGGGTGCTCTATTCCCCCCGCTGCGACGAGATCCTGGGGCTGTCCTGTGGCAGCGGCATGCGTTGCGCGAAGGACTGGATCGCACGGGTGCATCCCGAGGACCAGGCCCCGCTGGAGGCCGCCCTGGACGCGCATCTGCGGGGGCAAAGCCCCCATTATGTCTTCGAGCACCGGGTGCGCGCCGGGGACGGGGTCTGGAGATGGATCCTGGCCCGGGGGCTGGTGGTGCGCCGCGACGACGACGGGCGCCCCCTGCGCATGGTGGGCACGGTGGCCGATATCAGCGAACGCAAGCGCCTGGAGGAGGAACTGCGGGCCCTGGCCACCACCGATTACCTCACGGGGCTGGCCAACCGGCGCCACTTCCTGGCCCGGGTCTCCGAGGAACTGGCCCGGTTGTCGCGCCATCCCGACAACGAGGCCGCCGTGCTCATGCTGGACCTGGATCACTTCAAGGCGGTGAACGACCGCTATGGTCACTCCGCGGGGGATACCGTGCTGCGCCAGTTCGCGGGGGTGATGCGCGAGGGGTTGCGGCGCATCGACCTGGCCGGACGGGTGGGGGGGGAGGAGTTCGCCGTACTCCTGCCCGATGCCGGCATCGGGGATGCGCAGAAGATGGCCGAACGACTGCGCGCCCGGGTGGCGGATCAGCCCGTGTCCGTGGAGGGGGCCTGCATCCCGGTCACCGTGAGCATCGGCATCACGCAACTGCGGCCCGGGGATCGCTCCCCGGACGAGGCCCTGCAGCGGGCCGACAAGGCCCTCTACCGGGCCAAGTCCAGTGGCCGCGACTGTGTGCGGGTCTTTGAAAGGGGGGGGGGTGAAGGGCCTAGGATGGCCGGCTTGATGGTTGTCACCTTCAAGTCACGGCCTTGTCGGCCGATACCGCGAGCATCGGCGGGCGGGGCACGCGGTGCCCGGGGCGATGGATAACCCCTCAGGGAGGAACGCGCCATCGGGGTCAGGGCCCCGGGCGTGCATATAAAGACGCGTCCTTCGGCGCGACAAGAACCAAAGGTGGGCAGAGAATGAAGGTTTCCTCCCTCACGATCGGGCGCAAGCTGGCCCTGTCGTTCGGCTTGATCCTGACACTCCTGGTGATCGTCGCCCTCATCGGCTGGCTGGGCCTGAACCGTCTCGGAACGGCCCATGACACCTCCGCCGCGGCCTATGAGCAGGCCCTGTTTCAGGTGGAGAAGGAGGTGGATCACCTGGCCTGGGTCAATAACCTGGCCAACACCTTCATCCTGGGGGCCAGTTTTTCCGGCCAGCTGGACCCCACCCGCTGCGACTTCGGTCAGTGGTATTACGATTTCCGGGACAGCCCCGCCTACACCGAGGCCCCCGATTCCTTCCGCCGCACCTTCGACGCCATCGAGGCCCCGCATCAGCGCCTGCATCACAGCGCCCATGACATCCTCGAGGCCCAGGAGGCGGGGAATCGGGACGAGGCCCTGCGCATCTACCGGGACCGCACCCTGGTGGAGCTGGCCACCCTGCAGGACCTGTTCGCGGACCTCAAACAGGACCTGACCCGTGAGCGGCGCGCTGCGGACGATTCGGCCCGCGCCGCCGCTGCCACCGCGAACTCCGTCATGGGGTTGGCGGCCGTGCTGGGCATCCTTGTGGCCGGGGGGCTGGGTCTTCTCATCACCCGCGCCATCGTGCGTCCGGTGCGGGCCACCACCGCCCATCTGCGGGCCATCGCCGAAGGCGACGGGGACCTGACCCAGCGCCTGCCGGTGGAAAGCCGGGACGAGATCGGTGATCTGTCCCGGGCCTTCAACGGCTTCGCCGACCGGGTGCACGAACTGGTGAAGCAGGTGGTGGGGGCCGCCTCGCAACTGGCGGCGGCGGCGGAGGAGCTCTCGGCCACCAGCGGCGAGACCCGCCAGCAGGTGCAGCACCAGAAATCGGAGGTGGAGCAGGTGGCCACCGCCATGAACCAGATGACCAGCACCGTGCAGGAGGTGGCACGCAACGCCACCGAGGCGGCCCAGACCACCCGCACCACCGACGAACAGGCCCAGTCCGGCAGCCAGGAGGTGGCGCAGACCGTCCACACCATCGAGAACCTGGCCCGGGAGGTGGAGAACGCCGCCGAGGTGATCCACCGCCTCTCCGCCGACAGCGAGGAGATCGGCAAGGTGCTGGACGTGATCCGGGGTATCGCCGAGCAGACCAACCTGCTGGCCCTGAACGCCGCCATCGAGGCGGCCCGGGCCGGGGAGCAGGGGCGTGGCTTTGCCGTGGTGGCGGACGAGGTGCGCACCCTGGCCAGCCGCACCCAGGAATCCACCAACGAGGTGCAGGAAATGATCGAGCGCCTGCAGTCCGGGGCCTCCAAGGCGGTGAAGGCCATGGATCAGGGGCGCTCCAGCGCACGGGACGGGGTGGACCAGGCGGGTCGTGCCGGGCAGTCCCTGGAGGTGATCACCCGCTCCGTCGGCACCCTCAACGACATGAACAGCCAGATCGCCAGCGCCGCCGAGGAGCAGTCCGCCGTCGCCGAGGAGGTGAACCGCAACGTGGTTAACATCAACGACGGTGTGGAGCACACGGCTTCCGGGGCCGATCAGATCGCCTCCGCCAGCGAGGAGCTGGCCCGGCTGGCGGCGGATCTGCAGGACCGGGTGGGCCGCTTCAAGGTCTGATCCCCGAATGCCCCCGGGACAGGAGGTCCCGCTTCCTGTAGGCTGCCCCGCCATCCATGGCAAGGGGGAGCAGCAAGGGCAATGGCATCCGATCCGGGCAGACAACGGCAAAAAATGGAAACCCTGTATCAGGAGGTCCTGCACCGGAATCCCGGCGAACAGGAATTCCATCAGGCGGTGCGGGAGGTCCTGGAGACCCTGGGTCCGGTCCTCGAGCGCCATCCGGAACTGGCCCGGCGGCGCATCATCGAGCTTTTGTGCGAGCCCGAGCGCCAGATCATCTTCCGGGTCCCGTGGCAGGATGACCAGGGCCGTACCCGCATCAACCGCGCCTTCCGTGTGGAGTTCAACAGTGCCCTGGGGCCCTATAAGGGCGGGCTGCGCTTCCATCCCTCGGTGTATCTGGGGATCGTCAAGTTCCTGGGATTCGAGCAGGTCTTCAAGAACGCCCTTACCGGACTGCCCATCGGCGGGGGCAAGGGGGGCAGCGATTTCGATCCCAAGGGCCGTTCCGATGCCGAGATCATGCGCTTCTGCCAGAGCCTGATGACCGAGCTCTACCGCCATCTGGGGGAACACACGGACGTGCCCGCCGGGGACATCGGTGTGGGACAGCGGGAGATCGGCTATCTCTTTGGACAGTACAAGCGCATCACCAACCGCTACGAATCCGGCGTTTTCACCGGCAAGGGGCTGGATTGGGGGGGCAGCCGTGCACGGCGCGAGGCCACGGGGTATGGCGTCGTCTTCTTCACCCAGGAGATGCTTGAGGCCCACCAGGATCACCTGGAGGGCAAGACCTGCATCGTCTCCGGTTCCGGTAATGTGGCCATCTATGCCATGGAGAAGGCCATGGACCTGGGGGCCCGGGTGGTGGCCTGCTCCGATTCCGACGGTGTGGTGGTGGACTGGAACGGCATCGATCTGGAGCGGGTCAAGCGCATCAAGGAGGTGGAGCGGGGCCGTATCCGTGCCTATGCCGAGGGCAAGGCGGGGGTGAACTACCTGGAGGGCGGCAACATCTGGGAGGTGCCCTGCCACGTGGCGCTGCCCTGTGCCACCCAGAACGAACTCACCGCAAACGATGCCCGCGCCCTGGTGAACAATGGCTGTCTGCTGGTGGCCGAGGGGGCCAACATGCCCTGCACCCCCGGGGCGGTGCGCCTGTTGCGTGAGGCCGGGGTCCTGTTCGGTCCCGCCAAGGCGGTGAATGCGGGGGGTGTGGCCACCAGCGCCCTGGAGATGCAGCAGAACGCCAGCCGGGATTCCTGGAGCTTTGCCTACACCGAGTCCCGGCTGCGCGAGATCATGGCCCGGATCCACCGCCACAGCTTCGAGACCGCCGAGTCCTTCGGTCTCCCGGGGGACTACGTGGCCGGGGCCAACATCGCCGGCTTTTTGCGGGTGGGGCGCGCCATGGCCTCCCTGGGCCTGATCTGAATCCCTGCCCGCCGTCTCCCATCCGGCCCGGCGCGCACCCCGAATCCTGGGTGCACAGGCCGCTACGGGCGGACAAGTATTCACCAGGTGAGGATCGCCTTGTATCATGCAGCGGATTGACGATCCGATCCGCCGCCCTGCCGGGCATGCCCGGGGTCGGGGCGTTCTGCTTTCGAAGGGGATGAAGAAACATGGCTTTGATCGAATGTCCCGAGTGCGGACGGCAGGTCTCCGATAAGGCGCCCACCTGCCCGAATTGCGGGGTACCCATCGCCTCGCAGCAGCCGCATGCCACGGCCCACCCGCAGGAGAGTGAATACCCCCCGCAGGATCACGACGTGGAGGGGCAGGATGAGCGGCAGTGGACCGACGCGGAACTGGAGGAGATAGAGTTCAACGATCGCGTCCAGCGCCACCGTGTCCTGTCGGTGCTGCTGTTCTTCGGCGGCCTGACCCTGGGCATGGGGATGAAGACCTGGCTGGGCTATGATCCCGACGGCGGCCGGCCCCTGATCTACTACCTGGCGGACCTGATGGTCTGGGCCGGGATCATCTGGCTGATCTACAACGAGGGGCGCAACCTCTGGTATCACCGCCGACTCGGTGGCTGATGCCCAGCCGCATGGGTCTGCCGTGGCGGGCCCTGCCCCCGTCGGGGTGCACCTGTGCCCCGCGGTCATCCATCAGGATGGATGCAGCGTGATCCACGCCCCATTACAGGGGGCCGGGGCCGATCCCTGCCCGTGGCCGATAATCCGATTATTCCCATGCTAGTGACCGAGGAGACGACGGTGTGACTTCCAGTTGCAACACAGACTGCACGACCCCCCCGGACGGTGAGGGCAGCGTTCAGGTGTCCATGGATACCCGCATCCCGGAGGGCAGGGCCCGGATCTTCGCCGTCTACGGCAAGGGCGGCATCGGCAAGAGCACCACGTCCTCCAACCTCTCGGCCGCCTTCTCCAAGCTGGGCAAGCGGGTGATCCAGATCGGCTGCGATCCCAAGCACGACTCCACCTTCACCCTCACCAAGCGCATGATTCCCACGGTGATCGACGTGCTGGAGTCGGTGAATTTCCACGAGGAGGAACTGCGGCCCGAGGACTTCGTCTTCGAGGGCTACAACGGGGTCCAGTGCGTCGAGGCCGGGGGGCCGCCCGCCGGCACCGGCTGCGGCGGCTACGTGGTGGGGCAGACGGTGAAGCTGCTCAAGCAGCACCACCTGCTGGAGGATGCGGACGTGGTGGTGTTCGACGTGCTGGGGGACGTGGTCTGCGGTGGCTTCGCCGCCCCCCTGCAGCATGCCCACCAGGCCCTGATCGTCACCGCCAATGACTTCGACTCCATCTTTGCCCTCAACCGCATCGCCGCGGCCATCGAGGTCAAGGCCAAGCATTATCCCGTGCGCATCGGCGGGGTCATCGCCAACCGCAGCGTGGAGACCGATGAGATCGACCGCTTCAACGACGCGGTGGGGCTGCAGCGGCTGGCCCACTTCCCGTTGCTGGACGTGATCCGCCGCAGCCGGCTGAAGAAGTCCACCGTCTTCGAGATGGATCCGGAACCGGAACTGGAGGCCGCGCAGCAGGAATACCTGCGCCTGGCGCAGAGCCTCCTGGACGGGGTGGAGTCGCAGCGGGCCACCCCCATGAAGGACCGCGATATCTTCGATTTCCTGGGATTTGCCTGATGTCACCCCGGGGGAGGGGATACGGCAGCGGGGCGGTCGCCCCGGGCGATTTCACGGGCACGACGAGCTTAAGGTGGGAGGAGAACGGTCATGGGTAAAAAGGGCGCTGGCGCATTCATGGGGCTGATCAACCGCTTCGGTCCCAGCATCCTGCCCTTCGCGGATGCCGCCACCGAGGAACTGCCCCTGCAGCGGCTGCTGCGGCTGGCCCTGTTCCAGGTCTCGGTGGGCATGTCCATGGTGCTGCTCACCGGCACCCTGAACCGGGTGATGGTGGTGGAACTGGGGGTCTCCGCCTGGCTGGTGGCGGTCATGGTGGCCCTGCCCATCACCTTTGCCCCCTTGCGGGCCTTGCTGGGACACCGCTCGGACAACCACAAATCGGCCTTTGGCTGGCGACGGGTGCCCTATCTCTGGATGGGGACCCTGTTGCAGTTCGCGGGCCTGGCCATCATGCCCTTTGCCCTGCTGGTCCTCTCCGAGGGCAGCGGACCCTTCTTCCTCGGCCCCCTGGCGGCGGCCCTGGCCTTCCTGCTGGTGGGGGCGGGCATGCACACCACCCAGACCGCCGGTCTCGCCCTGGCCACGGACCTGGCCGCGCCGGAGCAGCGGCCCCGGGTGGTGGCCCTGCTGTATGTCATCCTGCTGGTGGGCATGCTCCTGGCCTCGGCGGTCTTCGGCCTGCTGCTGCGGGACTACACCCCCGGACGGCTCATCGAGGTCCTCCAGGGGGCGGCGGTGGTCACCATCGGTCTCAATCTCCTGGCCCTGTGGAAGCAGGAGGCGGTGAACCACGAACGGGCCAAGGCGCGCCATGAACCGGCCGTGCCCTTCCTGGAGGCCTGGCGTTCCTTCAGTTCCCATGGCCAGATCCGTCGCCTGCTGGTGGTGATCGGCCTGGGTACCCTGGGGCTGAACATGCAGGACATCCTCCTGGAACCCTACGGGGGCGAGATCCTGGGGATGTCCGTCTCCGCCACCACCACCCTCACGGCCCTGTGGGCGGCGGGGATGCTGGCGGCCTTCTCCCTGGCGGCCTACCAGCTTACCCGGGGTGCCGATCCCTACCGGGTGGCGGCCCTGGGGGCGCTCATCGGGGTGGGGGCCTTCTTCATCGTGGTGGCGGCGGTCCCCCTGGAGTCCACCCTCATCTTCCGCCTGGGAACCGGTCTCATCGGATTCGGCGGTGGCCTGTTCGCGGTGGCCACCCTGCTGGCCATGATGGCCTTTGCCCAGGGGGATCAGAGCGGTATGGCCGTGGGGGCCTGGGGGGCGGTGCAGGCCACCGCCGCCGGGGCCGCCATGGCCCTGGGGGGCATCCTGCGCGATCTGGTCGGGCTGTTCGCCGGCTGGGGGCTCTTCGGGGAGGGGCTGTCCGGGGCCGCCACGGGGTACCTTGCGGTCTATTACCTGGAGATCGGTCTGCTGGTGGCGGCCCTGGTGATGATGGTGCCGTTGCTGCGCGAGGGTGGGCCCCGCCACGGCGGATCCTCCCGCTTTGGCATCTCCGATTTCCCCGGTGCCTGAAGGGCGGGGGGAGGAAATCATGATCTGGGTCAGAAAAAAACCGGATGTCCGGGGGGTTGACCTGTGGTATCCGGTGGGTATGGAGCCATCTTATTGAAAATAATGAGTTTATCGGGGTGATTCACGCCGTTGTCATTGCTTGACATTTGGCCTTGTCAACGTAGACTTACAACCCGACGACAGGCACGGTCATTGGGCCGACGCAGGGAGTACAAGGTTCAATCGCACGGGCAGGCAGATCGCCCGGGCAACCGTGAAGAAACAGTTCAGTTCCACCCCTGGTGGCCACGTGGCCATGCAGGGATGAGCACCATCGGGTCTGCGGACCCGGATTCAAAAAAAGAGGGTAATTTCCATGAGCGAGTACAGACCGAGCAAGCCGAGCAATCCCCGTGACGACTGGAAGCTGTGGCTGGTGGTGAACCCCGGCACCTGGCTGATGCCCATCCTGATGGCCGTTCTGGTTGTCGCCCTGGCCGTGCACGCCTTCGTGTACAGCAACGACAACTACAACCCCCTGACCTACGACGCTTCCGCGGCTGCCGCTGAAGAATCCGCTTCCGAGTAACGGAGGAATAGAACATGAATGAAAACAGCATCTCCGGTCTGAGCGAAGAACAGGCCAAGGAATTCCACGAGCAGTTCAAGACCACCTTCACGGTGTTCATGGTCCTGGCTGCCGCTGCGCACTTCCTGGTGTTCCTGTGGAGACCCTTCTACTAAGGTCTTCTCCACTGCGCCATTGACGCAGTGACCACGGCAGGGGGCCAACTGAGGCAACATCATCATGGGCAAGACTTTTCCAGAGACGCGCCCGTTGGTTGTCCAGAAGGCCTTCCTGCCGTTTTTGATTCATTCCAAATTCATTATTGATCATTTTGATCGGCTTTGGCAACCGTCCGGGCTGCCAGGCAGGATCCCCTCCCTCCAATCTTCGGTCACGCCTGATCCACGGCGGTGGGACCTCTTCAACCCATGATCCTCCCGGCCCCGAACCGGGACACGTCAGGCACCACGGAATGGGAGATGCGGGCCGCCAAGAGGGCAGGCCGGCCTTCTCCACGGACCCCGCACGGCAGGCGGGTCGTCGCCTCCAGCCCTTCCCACCAGAAGCGTCCCTGATGGCCTCTTCGCTGGATCAGTCCCCCCAGGCCCTGGTCACCGCCATCACCTCGGCGGCCCGGGATGCCATCGTCATGATGGATGCCCACGGACGCATCGCCTTCTGGAATCCTGCCGCTGAATCCCTGCTGGGGTACCGGGCCGAGGAGGTCCTGGGCCGGGAACTCCACGCCTGCATCACGCCCCATGGGGTCTCCGATGGCATGCAAACCTCCCTGGAGCGCTTCTTTCGGGGCGGCACCGGCGCCAGCGTGGGCCGTACGGTGGAGGTGCAGGCCCGGCATCGGGACGGTTCATTCATGATCATGGAGCTGTCCCTGTCCGCCTTCCCCTCCGAGGAGGGCTGGCACGCCGTGGGGATCCTGCGGGATCTGGGGAGACGCAAGCGCACCGAGGCGCGCCTGATGCGTCTGAACGATTGTCTGGCCCGTCTGGGGCCTGATTATCGTGACAACATCGCGAGTATCACCCGGGTCTGCGGCGAACTCCTGGAGAGCGACGCCGCCATCTACCACCGGCTGGAGGGGGATCGGCTCTGCGCCCTCGGGGGCTGGCGGACCCCGGAGGACATGCCCACCGAGGACGAGCCCGAGGGGCATGTCTGCTACGACATGATCCGTGGTGTCCACGGGGATCTCTATGTCGCCCCCGATCTGGCCCGGACCTGCTATGCCCGAACTGATCCCTATGTGCGCCGTTATGACCTGAGGGCCTACCTCGGCCATGTGGTGCGTTGTGGCGACACCCCGGTGGGTTCCCTGTGTGTGGTGTTCCGCAGCGAGTACACCCCCACGGAGGAGGACCGGCGGGTGGTGGGCATCCTGGCGGCGGCCCTGAGCGCTGAGGAGGGGCGTCACAAGGCGGTATGCCAGTGGATGCACGCCAAGGAGGAAGCGGAGCGGGCCAGCCGCGCCAAATCGGAGTTCCTTTCCCGCATGAGTCACGAGCTGCGCACCCCCATGAACGCCGTCCTGGGGTTCTCCCAGTTGCTGGAGGCGGATCCGGCGCTGGGGGGCGAACAGCGGGCCCATGTCCATGAGATCCTCCGCGGCGGTCGGCATCTGCTGGATCTGATCAACGAGGTGCTGGATCTCTCCCGGGTGGAGTCCGGACACCTGGAGTTGTCCATGGAGCCGGTGCCGCTGGCCGAGGTGGTGGACGAGTGCTTCACGCTGCTGGCCCCCCTGGCCCGGGAGGCGCGGGTGGATCTGCAGGTGCACACCCTGGACGCCGTGCTGGTGGCGGATCGGATCCGTCTCAAACAGGTGCTGATCAATCTGATCTCCAACGCCATCAAGTACAACCGGCCCGGCGGGTGGGTACAGGTCCGGCAGGAGTTCACCGGGGCCGACGCCGTGCGGGTGCAGGTGCGGGATACCGGTGCCGGTATCCCCGAGGGCCTGCGGGAGGAACTGTTCAAACCCTTTTCCCGGCTGCATGAACAGACCCATCCCGGTTCGGAGGGGACGGGCATCGGTCTGGCCATCTCCCAACGCCTGGTGGGGTTGATGCGGGGGGGCATGGGCCATGAGGCGGTGGAGGGTGGAGGGAGTTGCTTCTGGTTCGAGCTGCGCCAGGGCACATTATCCACTGTGGCGTCACAGCCGGGGGATGGGGGGGCCTCTGAGCGGCCCAGGCCGGAACCGTGGCCCTTCACCCTCCTGCACGTGGATGACAATCCCTCGAATCTGCGTCTGGTGGAACAGGCCCTGAGCCGCCGCCCCGCAGTGCGGGTGATCAGCGCCCCCTCGGCCGGCCTGGGGCTGGAACTGGCCGGGGTGCACCGCCCGGATCTCATCGTCCTGGATATCAATATGCCGGGTCTGAACGGCTATCAGGTACTGGAGCAACTGCGCGGGAATCCCACAACGGCCGCCATCCCCGTGGTGGCCCTCACCGCCAATGCCACGGAGCGGGACGTGGAACGGGGCCGTCGTGCCGGATTCGATGATTACCTGACCAAGCCCCTGGATCTGGAGCGTTTCCTGGGGGCGGTGGATACGCGCATGGCGTCCGCCGCTGGGGCCCGGAGGGGCTTCCCGGATCAGCCCGCCTGATGGTGTTCCCGCTCCAGACGCAGGAGGACCCTCAGGAGGCGCTGCGCCTCCGCTTCCTCCAGATCGAAGAAGCGCCCGCCCAGCAGCATCCCCCCCCTGTGCGCATCCTGCCGGGCGAAGCGCACCTGGAGGCCGCAGGTGATGGGGGGTTCTCCGGGTAGGGCCAGGTCTTTCACCTGAAGCAGGTCTCCACGACCCACGGGGGGCTCGCCGGGGAGCAGGGCGCGCAGCCCTCCCAGGGACAGGTCATCCAGATAGCCGGGGTATTCGCTGCCGTCCCGGTCCTGCACGGTCAGCTCCACCGGGGACCGCCCGGCCATATGGGTGCGGAAATGGAGACGTTTTTGTGCTTCGTCCATCGTCTCGGGGATCGCCACCACATAGAAGGCGGCATCGTCATGCTCGCCGGTGTGCAGGACCGGACTTTGGAAGTGCAGGGGGCGGCCATCGATCGTGGTGTAGATCTGCATGATCCGCCCGGGGGCGACCCGCAGATGCCCCTGGTAGGGGGTCAGTTCCTCGAGGAAGAGCCAACCGTGTCCGGGGTCCAGGCGGAGCAGCCGGGTGGAGAAGAATTCCGGCTCGCTGTCCAGGCGCACGTGCAGGGACGTTTGCCGGGCCTCCAGTTCGCGCAGTCGGATGAGGATGGTATCGGGTTCCCCATGGGGGTGCCCATGTTTGCTGGGCGGGGTGCCCGGATCGGCCGTCGGGGTCTGTAGCATGGCACCGGACCTCTCGATTGCTCGGGCCGTGGCCCGGGTGGGATGGGCCATCGATGGCCGTAGGCCAATGCGCTTCGGGGGTTCGAAGCGTACGCGCACTCACCCGGACATGCCGGCCCGTTCCATGTGCTCCTGTAATAAGGTTAGCACATGGAACGGGAAGGGGAGGGGGATCAGGCCTTGGTGATGCTCTGGGAGGAGGCGGTGGAGAAGGTGCGCCCCCGGGGGTCGTAGAGTTCGGTGCGGGTATCGCCGCCGCTGCGCAGGATGTGGATGGCCTGATCCACGCGGCGTCGGGCGGTTTCCACCACGCCCCCGTTCACCTGGTTCAGTTGCCGGCAGTGATGCATGATCTCCGTCAGGCGTTGCCACAGGGGCTGCAGGACCCCTTCCTCGTCCCAGTCCCGCAGGCAGCGTTCCATGCCCTGGGCGTCGGCGCTGTACCCCTCCCGGGCGAGCAATTGGGTCTGCTCCTGGGTCAGGGCCTCCAGCTGCCGTACCCGTTCCTGTTTCTCGGTCACGGCGGCGTCCATCCCGTCCAGGTCGCGGCTCGAGAGGGCCGCGCTTTCACGCTGCAGGGCGGATTCCAGGGCACCCGCGTGACGCAGCGAGTCGCCCAGGATCCGCTCCAGCCGCTGGGGGAGGGTTTCGGCGCCCATGGATCAGATCATCCGCTCGGCGTTCATGATCTTTTCCGCCACTGCGCGGGCGTCCACTTCGTAGCGCCCTTCGGCGATGGCCTGGCGCAGGGCCTCCACGCGCTCGCTGTTCACCTCCGGCTGGGCGGTGGCGCTCTGTTCCAGATCGCTCAGACGGCGGGCCGTCTCCGTCAGGGTGACCTTGTCGCCGGGACCCGCGGGGGTGCTGCCCCCCGCATTCCCCCGGCCACCCCGGGGCGCTTCGGGGGTGTTGCGGGCATCCCCCGCACCCCGCGCCTGGGGCTGGTTCAGGTTTTTGATTTCGATGGACATTTCCATTCCTCGCAAAAACAATTCAAGGCGTTCACTATGGCCTTTATCGGCATGGGGGCCGCTTCCTTTAGGAAATGCCGTGGGATGCACGTCACATCGTAACACCCACGACCCCGCTGGACAGTACCCGTCCCTCCACCACCCGGCCGGAGGAGAGATTGCGCACCCGCACCCGTTCACCATAGGCGCCATCCCCCAGGGCCTCTCCGCGGACGCGCACGCTGATCGCAGGGTTTTGGGCCATGAGGGTCACCTTCTGTCCCCGGTGCACCAGTTGCCGTGGCTCCACCAGCTGCGGTGTGAGCACCGTACCCGCCTGCAGGGAGCGTCTCAGCACCATGCCCTGGACCCGCTGCGGGTCCACGAGATAGCCGCTGTGCAGGCCGTCCAGGTCGCGGCGTTCCAGGCGAACGTCGTCCCGGGAAAGGACCGTGTCCCGGGGCAGTGGGCGACGGCTCACCAGCACCTCCCCGGAGACCCGGACCTCCATGGGGACGAACAGGCGCCATGGGGCCGGCCCGCCACAGCGTACGCCCACCGTGGTGTTGCCCATGAGGCGGGCCCCGGGGGGAAGGCTCGCCTGCAGGGGTTCGCCGCAGGCCCTGAGGCGCAGTCGCGGGTCGAGACGGCCGGGCACGACCCGGACCTGTACCCCCGCGCCGTGGTGATCCTGCGCCACTTCCTGCAGGTACGCCCGTGCCGCCGCCTGAATGGCGGCATGATCCTGGATCCCCGGAGCGTTCCCGGCGGCGGATCCGGCCGTCGGCGACAGCAGCACGAGGATCAGGGCGAGAAAGAATCCCTGGCGGCAAGGGACGCGCTGTTGTTTCATAATAGACCTCGCAACAAGGGTTCGCGAATCCGCAGGGCGGTGGTGTTCTCCGGGGTGACGGGAAACCGGCGCGCCCGATCCGTTTTCGAAGGTTTTGCAATATTGATGCCGGATTCAGGGTCAAGGACCCGGGGGATCCGCCGATACAACCGGTCAGCCCCTGCACACGGGGCGATCATCACCCGGGAACCGCGGATCCCGGGTGTCCGCGGGAGGGGCCGATGAGTGATCTTCTGGAAGACGTCAACCGCCGCACCCAGATGGTGGGGCAGAACCGGCTGGAACTGCTGTTGTTCTCCCTGGGAACGCGACAGATGTTCGCCATCAATGTCTTCAAGGTGCGCGAGGTCATCACCTGTCCTCCCCTGAGTCGCATGCCCAGGGCCCATCCCATCGTGCGGGGTGTGGCCACCCTGCGCGGACAGACCGTTTCGGTGGTGGATCTGGCCCGTGCCATCGGCATGAACGCCCCGGAGCCCGACAAGGGCTTTGTCATCCTCACCGAGTTCAATCGCTCGGTGCAGGGGCTGCTGGTGGCCGGGGTGGACCGCATCATCAACCTGAACTGGGACCAGATCCGCCCGCCGCCGCGGGGGACCCACAAGGACAGTTTCCTGACGGCCGTCACCCAGGTGGATGATCGGCTGGTGGAGATCATCGATGTGGAGAAGGTCCTGGAGATGGTCACCGGCCCCTCCAAGGATGTGGACGCGTCCCTGGCGGCCCGGGCCGGTGAGGGGGGGCGCGTGCCCAGGGCCCTGGTGGCGGACGACTCGGCGGTGGCCCGCAAACAGGTGGTGCGGGCCCTGGAGCAGATCGGGGTGGAGTCCGTGGTGGTGAACGACGGACGCCAGGCCCTGGAGGCCCTGCAGGAGATGGCCCAACAGGGCCCCATCGATGACCAGATCGGCATGGTCATCTCGGACATCGAGATGCCGGAGATGGATGGCTACACCCTTTCCTCGGAAATACGGCGCATCCCGGAGTTGTCGGGGGTGTATATCCTGTTGCATTCTTCCCTGAGCGGGACCTTCAATGAGAGTCTGGTGAAACGGGCCGGGGCCAACCGGTTCCTTCCCAAGTTCAGTCCGGATGAGCTGGCCGAGGCGGTGCTGGAATGCCTGCGCTCGGGCGAAACGGACGCCTGAGGCCGGACGGGGCGCTGCCCTCGGAGCCCGCAACCTTCAAACAGAACAAGCAGGATCACCTTGACCCCCAACCCCATCGAGCCCCAGGACTACGAGGATTTCCGGAAATTCCTGGAGAGGTCCTGCGGCCTCGTCCTGGGGGATAACAAGCACTACCTGGTCACCAGTCGGCTCTCCCGGCTGATGAAGGAATTCTCCGTGGATTCCGTGAGCGAACTGCTGCGGATGCTCCGTCGTGGGGGTAATGCCGCCCTGCGGGAGCGGGTCATCGAGGCGATGACCACCAATGAGACCTACTGGTTCCGGGATGTCTTCCCCTTCGAGATCCTCAAGAGCCGCGTCTATCCCGAGCTGGCCCGCCGCAAGGGCAATGCCCCGGTACGCATCTGGTGCGCCGCCTGTTCCTCCGGCCAGGAACCCTACTCCGTGAGCATGGCCACCAGTGAGTACCTCCAGGCCCATCCCGGAACCCTGCGGGATGTGCAGATCCTGGGGACCGATATCTCCGCGGCCGTGCTCGCCGATGCCAAGGAAGCCGCCTATGACGCCCTTTCCGTGGCCCGCGGTCTCTCCCTGGAGCGGCGCAGCCGTTTTTTTGTGCAAAAGGGGGACCGCTGGGAGGTGCGCCCGGAGATCCGTAACCGGGTGAGCTTCCGGGAGTTCAACCTGCTGGACCAGTACACGGCCCTGGGGCGGTTCGATATCGTCTTCTGCCGTAACGTGCTGATCTACTTCTCCGTGGAATCCAAGAAGCTGATCCTGCAGCGCATCGCCCAGGTGCTCAATCCCGGCGGCTATCTCTTCCTCGGGGCCTCGGAATCCATGACCAACTATTCCGATGCCTTCGAGATGGTGCGTTGCAATCCCGGCGTGGTCTACCGCCTCAAGGACAAGGACCGCTGACCACGGCACCCGCGCCCGCAGCCTTCCGCGGCAATCCGTCAAGAATCCGTCTTTTCCCTCCCCGGTGCCCGGTTCCCGGCGGTGAAAGTTTGCCGCATGGGGCCTTCCCATCGGCACCTTCCAGTCTTCAAGTCACTGAGCGATAAGCCATTCCAAGGGATGGCACAGGGCTTGCAATTCGATCGGCAAGAGGAATTCTTGAGGTCGAAGACCATGCCCCTTTCATTCCAAGACGCCCTTGGCATCCATGAACAGGCCCTGCAGGTCCGTTCCCGGCGCATGGAGCTGCTGTCCTCCAATATCGCCAACGCCGACACCCCCCACTACAAGGCGCGGGACCTGGATTTCCGCCAGGCCCTGGAGGAGGCGGATACCTCGGGGGCCCTGCATCTGCGTACCACCCATGCCACCCACATCCATGCCGAGGGGCAGGGCGGTCCCGGTGAGGCCCTCTACCGCGTCCCCACCCAGCCGTCTTTGGATGGCAACACGGTGGACCCCCAGCTGGAGCAGGCGGCCTTCGCGGAGAACGCCGTGCAGTATCAGGCCAGCCTGGACTTTCTCGGTGACAAGTTTGTCGGTCTGAAGAACGCCCTCAAGGGCGGTCAGTAGGCCGTGGAGGAGTGAATCATGAGCAACCTGTTCAAGGCCTTTGACGTTTCCGGGTCGGCCATGGCCGCCCAGTCGGTGCGCCTCAACACCATCGCCAGTAACATGGCCAATGCCCAGGTGGGCAGTCCCACCGCCGAGGGGGCGTACCGTTCCAAGCAGCCGGTGTTCCAGGCGGTGATGGAGCAGGTGAGCGCCGGCGCCGGAGCGGGCAGTAGCCAGCCCTCCAGCGCCTCGGTGCGGGTGGTGGACATCGTGGAGAGCGATGCCGAGCCCCGCCTGAAATACGAGCCCCATCATCCCCAGGCCAACGACGAGGGCTATGTCTACATGCCCAACGTCAACATGGTGGATGAGATGGCCAACATGATCTCCGCCTCCCGCAGCTACGAGAACAACGTGGAGGTGATGAATACCACCAAGCAACTGCTCCTGCGCACCCTGCAGATGGGACAGGGCTGAGGTAGACCGACATGAGCACCATCGATCCAAGTGTACTGCAGCGGCTGGGCCTCACCGGTTCCGCCGATGCACAGGAGACCAAGAACAGCCGCGGGGAACTGGGTCAGAAGGACTTTCTGAACATGATGATCACCCAGATGAAGAACCAGGATCCGTTCAAGCCCATGGAGAGTTCCGATTTCCTCGGGCAGATGGCCCAGTTCAGCACGGTGAACGGCATCACCGAGATGCAGCAGTCCTTCAAGGAGATCGCCGGTTCCATGCAGTCCAACCAGACCCTGCAGGCCGCCAGCCTGGTGGACCGGGAGGTGCTGGTGCCGGTGGATCTGGCCACCCTGGGTTCGGAAGGGGGCGTGGAAGGCGCGGTGGACCTGGAGCGTTCCGCCTCGGATGTCACCGTGGGTGTCTATGACACCGCCGGCAGTCTGGTGAAGCGCATCCCCCTGGGGGCCCAGCCCGGAGGACTGAGTACCTTCCACTGGGACGGGACCACCAACACCGGGGAGCGCGCCCCGGCGGGGATCTACGAATTCCGGGCCCAGGCCCAGGGGGAAGACGGCAATGTCCAGCCCCAGACCCTGCTCAATGCCCGGGTGAACAGTGTGCGCACCGGCCAGGGGAATGACGGGGTCATGCTCCAGGTGGATGGGTTCGGGGAGATCGGTCTCTCCGAGGTCCGCCGCATCGGCTGAAACGGTTCAAAACAGCATCCAGCGAGGAAACCACCATGCCTTTCAATATCGGATTGACCGGCCTCAACGCCGCCTCCCAGGACCTGGAGGTCACGGGCCACAACGTGGCCAACGCCTCCACGGCGGGGTTCAAGGGGTCCCGGGCGGAGTTCGCGGACGTCTTCGCCCTCTCCTACACCGGGGTGTCCAAGACGGCCACCGGCAGCGGGGTGCGTCTGGCGGACGTGGCCCAGCAGTTCACCCAGGGGGATATCGAGTACACGGACAACAACCTGGACCTGGCCATCAACGGTCAGGGCTTCTACATGGTGGAACGGGACGGGGTGGTGGAATACACCCGCGCCGGGCAGTTCAAGGTGGACAAGGAGGGGTACATCGTCAATTCCTCCGGTCAGCGCCTGCAGGGCTACCCGGCGGAGGGGGGCGTCACCCCCGAGGATATCCAGCTGACCACCGGGGAATCGGCACCCAAGGCCACCACCGCCATCGATGCCCTGGTGAACCTGAATTCGGACGCCGCGCCCCCCACGGATGATGCAGGGACCATTCTTGGGCCCGGGGACATCGATCCGGCGGATCCGGAGACCTATAACGACTCCACCTCCCTGACGGTGTACGACTCCCTGGGGGCGGAGCACGACCTGTCCCTGGTCTTCCAGCGGCAGGACCCGCCGGATTCCCGGCAGTGGCATGTGAAGGCCTACCTGGAAGGGAGCGAGGTGGGGGCTGCCGACCTGGAGTTCAATGCGGACGGTACCCTGAATGCCGGTGCCAGCACCCCGCTGACCATCACCGATCCCGGCCTGCCCAATGGGGCCACCCTCGGGGACGCCGCCGGCGAGATCGCCGTGGACTTTGGCGATTCCACCCAGTACGGCGACAAGTTCAGCGTCACCGAACTGGAGCAGGACGGCTATGCCACGGGCCAGCTGGTGGACGTGAGCGTGGAGTCCGACGGCACCGTGTTCGCCCGCTTCACCAACGGGGCCAACCGCGCCCTGGGCCAGGTGGCCCTGGCCAACTTCGACAATCCCCAGGGCCTGCAGCCCGTGGGGGGGACCAACTGGGCGGAGACCGCCGAGTCCGGCCAGCCCCTGCTGGGGCGGGCGGGGGATTCCAATTTCGGCCTGATCCAGGGCGGGGCCTACGAGGCCTCCAACGTGGACATCGCCGAGCAGCTGGTGAACCTGATCACGGCCCAGCGCAACTACCAGGCCAACGCCCAGGTGATCAGCACCGCCGACACCATCACCCAGACCATCATCAACATCCGGTAAGGGGTGAGACGCCATGGACCGCATGCTCTACATCGCCATGACCGGCGCCCGGGAGGCGGCGCATTCCCAGGAGGTGAACGCCCACAACCTGGCCAATGCCAACACCACTGCCTTCCGCCAGAGCCTGGAGAGCTTCGTCAACCACCCCATGCGGGGTCCGGTGTACGACAGCCGGGACTATGTGCAGCTCAAGGCGACGGAGGCGGACTTCACCCATGGCCCGCAGATCTCCACCGGCCGCAGCCTGGACGTGGCGGTGCAGGGGGAGGGCTGGATCGCGGTCCAGGGCCCCGATGGCAACGAGGCCTACACCCGTGCCGGCAACTTCAAGGTGGACAGCCTGGGGCTGCTCACCACCGGCGACGGACGGCCGGTCCTGGGGGATGACGGCCCCATTGCCATCCCCCCCTTCGAGAAGATCGAGATCGGCGGCGACGGCACCATCAGCGTGCGCCCCCTGGGGCAGGAGCCCAACGTCCTGGCCCAGGTGGGGCGGGTGAAGCTGGTCAATCCGGACAACGAGGCCATCTCCCGGGGCGAGGACGGCCTGTTCCGTCGTGACGACGGGGCGGTGGAACCGGCGGATGCCGGGGTCCGCCTGGCCTCCGGGGTGCTGGAGGGCAGCAACGTCAGCACCGTGGAGGCCATGGTGAACATGATCGAGCTGTCCCGCAATTTCGAGACCCAGGTCAAGCTCATGAAGACCGCGGACGATCTGGCCCGCTCCGGCTCGCAACTGCTGCGCCTGTCCTGAGGTACGGGCGCCGAGGAGGAATGAACCATGAATCAGGCAATGTGGATCTCCAAGACCGGGCTGGACGCGCAGCAGACGCGCATGTCCACCCTGTCCAACAACCTGGCCAACGTGAACACCACGGCCTTCAAGAAGGGGCGCGCCTCCTTCGAGGACCTGATCTACCAGAACATCCGCCAGCCCGGGGCCCAGGCGGCCCAGAACAACGAGCTCCCCACCGGCCTCATGGTGGGCGTGGGGGTGCGCACGGTGGCCACGGAGAAGATCTTCACCCAGGGCAACCACATCCAGACCGACAACTCCCTGGACGTGGCCATCCAGGGGCGCGGATTCTTCGAGATCCTCACCCCCGACGGTAACGTGGCCTACACCCGCGACGGCAGCTTCCAGCTCAACTCCGAGGGGCAGGTGGTCATGTCCAACGGCTACCCCCTGCAGCCGGGGATCTTCGTGCCCGAGGGCACCAAGAGCATCTCCATCAGTGAGGACGGCATCGTCAGCGCCACGGTGGCGGGGGAGGAGGACGCCCCGGTGGAGATCGGCAATATCCAGCTGGCGGATTTCGTCAACCCCGCCGGGCTGGAGCCCCTGGGGCAGAACCTGTACGCGGAGACCGCCGCCAGCGGCGCCCCCCAGCAGGGCAATCCGGGGCAGGACGGCCTGGGCCGCCTGATGCAGGGGGCCCTGGAGAGCTCCAACGTCAACATCGCCGAGGAACTGGTGAACATGATCGAGACCCAGCGGGCCTACGAGATCAACTCCAAATCCATCTCCTCCTCGGACCAGATGATGCAGTACCTGAACAACAACCTGTAACGGCAAACGCCGCGCGCAGGGGGACGCAAGAGGCCGCACCATGAAGATCCAGGCGATCGCATACCATCCATCCACCGGCAGGCCCTCCGGGACCCGCCTGACGGCCCTGCTGGCGCTGTTTCTGCTCACCGGCGGCTGCGCCAGCCTGCAGCCGGTGGAGCGGGGCGACGACCCGGAGTTCGCCAGTGTCATGCCCCCCGGGCCGCTGCCCCCCGAGGAGAACAACGGCGCCATCTTCCAGCCGGCCTCGGGGGACGGCCTGTTCGCCGATTACAAGGCCCACCGGGTGGGGGACATCCTGCAGGTGATCCTGGCGGAGAGCACCCAGGCCAGCAAGTCCTCCAGCACCTCCACCAGCAAGGACAGCCAGGTGGGTCTGGAGGGCCCCACCCTCCTGGGGCGCGGGGTGACCTACGACGGCCGGCCCGTACTGGACACCCGCATCAGCGGTTCCCGGGGCTTCGAGGGGGAGGCGGACGCCTCCCAGAGCAATCAGCTGGAAGGTTCCATCAGCGTCATGGTCTCGGAGGTCCTGCCCAACGGCAACCTGGTGGTGCAGGGGGAGAAGTGGCTGCAGATCAACCAGGGGGAGGAGTACATCCGTCTGCGGGGCATCGTGCGCCCGGTGGACATCCGCGCCGACAACACCGTCCTCTCCACCCAGGTGGCCGCCGCCCAGGTGGCCTACGGCGGGCGGGGCACCCTGGCGGACAGCAACAGCCCCGGCTGGCTCACCCGTTTCTTCAACAGCCCCGTGTGGCCCTTCTAGGAGCGCCGTCATGCACGCGATTCGAATCCTTGCGGTCTCCCTCCTGGCCATGGTCCTGCTGATGCCCCTGGGGCCGGCCTCCGCCGCCCAGCGGGTCAAGGACCTGGCCTCCGTGGACGGGGTGCGCAGCAACCAGCTGGTGGGCTACGGCCTGGTGGTGGGCCTGGACGGCACCGGCGACCAGACCACCCAGGCCCCCTTCACCGTGCAGAGCCTGAAGAACATCCTCGGGCGCCTGGGGGTCACCGTGCCCCCGGACGTGAACCCCCAGCTGCGCAACGTGGCGGCGGTGATGATCCATGCCGATCTGCCCCCGTTCGCCAAACCGGGGCAGACCATCGACATCACCGTCTCCTCCATCGGCAACGCCGGCAGCCTGCGGGGCGGCAGCCTGCTCATGACCCCCCTCAAGGGGGCCGACGGCAAGACCTACGCCATCGCCCAGGGGGATCTGGTGGTGGGTGGCCTGGGGGTGGATGGGGCCGACGGCTCCCAGGTGACGGTGAACGTCCCCAGCGTCGGGCGCATCCCCAACGGGGCCACGGTGGAGCGGTCCGTGCCCTCCGGTTTCGCCCAGGGGGATCACGTCACCCTGAACCTGCACCAGCATGACTTCACCACCGCCAACCGCCTGAGTCAGGCCATCAACGACACCCTGGGCCCCGGCACCGCCCGTCCCCTGGACGGCTCCTCCGTGCGCGTCAGCGCCCCCACGGATCCGGGGCAGCGGGTGGGCTTCATCTCCATGCTGGAGAACCTGCGGGTGGAGCCCGGCGCCCCCCCGGCCCGGGTCATCGTCAACTCCCGCACCGGCACCGTGGTGATCGGCAGCAACGTGCAGGTGAGCCCCGCCGCCGTCTCCCACGGCAGCCTCACGGTGACCATCACCGAGCGCCCGCAGGTGAGCCAGCCCGCCCCCCTGGGGCAGGGGGAGACGGTGGTCACGCCGCAGTCGGACATCGAGGTCACCCAGGAGGATGCCCCCATGTTCCTGTTCGATCCCGGCGTCAGCCTCAACGAGATCGTGCGCGCCGTGAACGAGGTGGGGGCCGCCCCGGGGGACCTGGTGTCCATCCTGGAGGCCCTGCGGGAGGCCGGGGCCCTGCACGCCGAGCTGGTGGTGATCTGAGGGGGGATGCCGGCATGAACGGGTACATCGCTGACAGCACCAACTACACCGATCTCGCCGGCCTCACGCAACTGCGGGCCCAGGCCCAGCGTCACGAGGCCGGGGCAGCCGATGAGGTGGCGCGTCAGTTCGAGGCCCTGTTCATCCAGATGATGCTCAAGAGCATGCGCCAGGCGGCCCCCGCCGAGGGGATCTTCAACAACGAGCAGACGCGCATGTACCAGGGCCTGTTCGACCAGCAGATCGCCCTGGAGATGGCCCAGGGGGAGGGCATCGGCCTGCGGGATCAGGTGATGCGGGAACTCTCCCGGAATCAGCCCGGGGCCGATGCCGGCAATAACGGCGGCAGTGGCCGGGAGGCCGGGGTCGCCGCCGATCGGGAACTGAAGATGCCCGATCACCGCGTGCCCAGCCTGCGGGCCACCATCGAGGCCGCGATCCAGGCCCGGGACGTGGCCCAGGCCCGCAAGGGGGGTGAGGATGCCGCGGAGGGGGCCGGGGAGATCCCGGCGGCGGATCCGGCCGGGGCGGCATCGGCGACCGACGCCCACTGGCGGCCCGAGACCCCGCAGGAATTCATCCGCGATGTCTGGCCCCATGCCCAAGAGGCGGCCCGGGAACTGGGTGTGCCCCCGGAGGTGCTGGTGGCCCAGTCGGGCCTGGAGACCGGCTGGGGCCGGCATGTGATCCGCCACGGCGACGGCAGCAGCAGCTTCAACCTCTTCGGCATCAAGGCCGATGCCCGCTGGGACGGACCGCGGGTGAACGTGTCCACCCTGGAGTATGTGGACGGCGTGCCGGAGCGCCAGCGCGCCGCTTTCCGTGCCTATGACGGACTGGCGGAAGGGTTCGACGACTATGTGGCCTTCATCCAGGGCAATCCACGTTACCGGCAGGCCCTGGAGGCCGCCGGCGACGCGGAGGGCTACATCCGCGGGCTGCAGGAGGCGGGTTACGCCACCGATCCCCGCTATGCCGACAAGATCCTGAACATCATGCAGCGGGGGACGCTCGGCGAGACCCTGGCGTTGCTCAAGTCCGGGCAGACGCCGCCGATATCCTGAGGGAGGTAATACCATGTCCACGTCAATCATCCATCGCGAGGGGCGGTGCACCGCCGGGAGGACGTCATGAGTTCCGGACTCTTCGGCATCGGCACCTCGGCCCTCAATGCCAACCAGCGGGCCCTGGATACCACGGGGCACAACATCGCCAACGTCAACACCGAGGGCTACAGCCGCCAGCGGGCGGAACTGGTCTCCCGCGGCGGGCAGTTCAGCGGCGCCGGCTACATCGGCAAGGGGGTGGACACCTCCACGGTGCGGCGCATGTATGACGAGTTCCTGCAGACCCAGTTGCGCAACAACACCACCTCCGAGGCCTACTACAGCACCCGTCACGAATACCTGGGCCGGGTGGACGATCTGCTGGCGGATCCGGATGCCGGACTGGCCCCCGGCATGCAGGACTTCTTCTCCGCCGTGCAGCAGGTGGCCGACGACCCCACCGCCAGTGCCGAGCGCACGGTGCTCATCTCCGAGGCCGAATCCCTGGTGGACCGCTTCCGTTTCCTGGACCGGCGCCTCAGCGAACAACAGACGGTGGTCAACGGCCAGATCGGCACCGCCATCGAGGAGGTCAACAGCCACGCCGAGAGCATCGCCCGCCTCAACCAGCAGATCATCGCCGCCGAGGGCCGCGGCCAGCCCCCCAACGACCTGCTGGACCAGCGGGATCAGGCGGTGCTGGAATTGTCCCGTTTCGTGGACGTGCAGACCGTGGAACAGGACAACGGCGCCCTCAACGTCTTCATCGGCAACGGCCAGGGCATCGTCCTGGGGCAGAAGGCCAAGGCCCTGGCGGATGTCTCCCCCCAGCCGGGCCTGCCCCGGGAGGTGCGTTTCGGCGGTGAGGACGGCATGGACGTGACCCGTTTGATCACCGGCGGCCGCCTGGGCGGGCTGCTGGAGCTGCGCAGCTCCGTGCTGGACGAGGCCCGTGGCGAACTGGGCCGGGCCGCCGTGGGCATGGCCGTGGCCTTCAACAACCAGCACCAGGCGGGTCTGGACCGCAACGGCGAACCCGGCGGGGCATTCTTCGATGTGCCCACGCCGGAGGTGCTCACCGCCACCGGCACCACGGCACCCGAGCCCACGGTGGCCATCGACCGGGGGAACCTGGCCGGGCTCACCGCGGACGACTACCGGCTCAGCTGGGACGACGGGGCCAGCGAGTGGCAGCTGCGCAAGGAACCGGATGGTTCGGTACTGGCCACCGCCGGCGCCGGTGGGACCATCAACGCGGCCGGACTGGAGATCACCGCCCCGCCCGCGGGCTCGGCGGGGGACAGCTTTGTCATCCGCCCCACCCGGGATGCCGCCAGCCGCATCGATGTGGAGATCAGCGATCCGGAGAAGGTGGCTGCGGCGGCGGCCATGGTCCCCACGGTGCCCGACGGCACGGAGGTGGAGTCCCTGTCGGTGGTGGACCCCGGGGCCTATCAGTCCTGGGCCAACTGGGGTGGCGCGGCCCCCGGAGACATCGTCTTCAATCAGGCGGACTTTTCCGAGATGTCCGATGGGGTCTGGCGCGCCGAGCAAAACGGTGTGGAGATCATCGTGCGCGGCAGCCAGCCGGCGGATGGCGAGGTGCGCATCGCCCGCAACGATGCCTTCGGCGTGGGGGACAACCGCAACGCCCTGGGTCTGTCCAACGTGCAGAGCACCCGGTATCTGGACGAGGGCAGCACCTCCCTGGAAGGGGCCTACAACAGCCTCGTGGGCAAGGTGGGCACCCAGACCCGCCAGGCCGAGGTGGCCGCCAATGCCCAGTCCCAGCTCCTGGCCGATGCCCAGGCCCAGCGGGACAGCGTTTCCGGGGTGAACCTGGACGAGGAGGCGGCCAACCTGCTGCGCTACCAGCAGGCCTACCAGGCCTCCGCCCAGGTCATCAGCATCACCAACACCCTGTTTGACACCCTCATCGGTGCAGTGAGGCGATAGGCCATGCGTATATCCACCAGCCAGATCTTCCAGAACGGCGTCGATGTGATGCAGCGCCAGCAGGCGGAGATCGCCCGCACCCAGAACCAGCTGGCCACGGGCCGCCGCATCCTCGCCCCCTCCGATGACCCCAGCGGCAGCGTGCAGACCCTGCAGTTCGAGAGCCGCGTCCAGCAGACAGAGCAGTACCAGAGGAATGGCCAACTGGCCGAACGCCGCCTGCGCCTCACCGAGACCACCCTGGCGGGGGTGGGGGACGGGCTGCAGCGCATCCGTGCCCTGGCGGTGCAGGCCAACAACGCCTCCCAGACCGACGAGACCCGGGGGTACCTGGCGGAGGAGATGCGCCAGGTCCTGGACGGCCTCGTGGACCTGGCCAACACCCGGGACGCCAACGGGGAATACCTGTTCGCGGGGTACCGCTCCGAGACCAGGCCCTTCGTGGCCGATGCCACCGGGGAGATCGTCTATCAGGGGGATGATGGCGCACGCGAGGTGGACATCAGCCCCGTGCGCCGTATCGCCGTGGGGGACGCGGGCAGTGCCGTCTTCGGGGGCATCCCGGACGGCAACGGGGATTTCACCGTGATCCCGGATCCCGGCAACAGCGGCTCCGGAGTGGCCGATACCGGTCAGGTGGTGGACCAGGCCGCATGGAACGGTGGGGCCGGTGGGCCGTTCACCCTCGAATTCATCAGCGAAGAGGAATACCGGGTCCTGGACAACGGCGGCGGCGTGGTGGCCGGACCGGCATCCTTCGAGAGCGGTCAGGGCATCGAGTTCAACGGCATCCAGCTCCAGGTCAAGGGGCGGCCGGATGCGGGGGATTCCTTCGAGATCCGGGCCTCCCAGGAGCAGACCCTGTTCCAGGGCCTGGACCGCATGATCTCCGCCCTGGAATCGGGCAGCGGGGGCACCACCGCCCCGGTGAACAACGCCATCAACCGGGGCCTGACGGAACTGGACAGCGCCCTGGAGCACGTCCTGGATGTGCGCTCCACCGTCGGTGCCCGGCTCAACGCCCTGGAATCCCAAAACGGATTGCACGAGGAGCAGATCCTGCAGATGGAGACCACCCTCTCCGAGATCCGCGACCTGGACTATGCCGAGGCCATCAGCCGCTTCAACCTGCAGCAGGTGAGCCTGCAGGCCGCGCAGCAGTCCTACACCCAGGTGGCCCGGCTGTCCCTGTTCGACTTCATCCGCTGACGGCGCCGGGGCGGTTCCCCGGCCCTCCCGCCCAGGGTTCCTTCCGCACCCCGCGCCCGCTCCCCGGGCGCGGCCCTTTTGCCCCGTTCGTGGTACACTTTCAGGTTTTCCGAAAGACCATCGTGGGAAGGGCCATCCATGCAGGAACTGAACCCGTTGTTTTCCCAGATCAAAGACCTGCAAGGGCGTGTGGACGCCCTGAGGGGGTATCTTTGACTTCGATACCAAGCGCGATCGCCTGGAAGAAGTAAACCGGGAACTGGAGGACCCCAACGTCTGGAACGATCCGGACAAGGCCCAGGCCCTGGGCAAGGAGCGGGCCCATCTGGAGGGGATCGTGCACAACCTGGAGCGCATCGGCGGCGGCCTGGAGGATGCCCGGGAACTGCTGGAGATGGCCCAGGCGGAAGCGGACGAGGACACCGCCGAGTCCGTGCGCACGGACCTGGAGCGCTACGAGGCCACCGTGGCCGATCTGGAATTCCAGCGCATGTTCTCCGGCGAGATGGACGAGCGCCCCGCCTTTCTGGAGATCCAGGCCGGGTCCGGCGGCACCGAGGCCCAGGACTGGGCGGAGATGCTGCTGCGCATGTACCTGCGCTGGGGCGAGCGCCACGGTTTTACCACCGAGCTCATGGAGGTGTCCGAAGGGGAGGTGGCCGGCATCAAGAGCGCCACGGTGCGTTTCGACGGCGCCTATGCCTTCGGCTGGCTGCGCACCGAGACCGGGGTGCACCGTCTGGTGCGCAAGTCCCCCTTCGACTCCGGCAACCGCCGCCACACCTCCTTCACCTCGGTCTTCGTCTCCCCCGAGGTGAGCGACGACATCGACATCGAGATCAACCCGGCGGACCTGCGCATCGATGTCTACCGCGCCAGCGGCGCCGGCGGCCAGCACGTGAACCGCACCGAATCCGCCGTGCGCATCACCCACCTGCCCACGGGGGTGGTCACCGCCTGCCAGAACGGGCGCTCGCAGCACAAGAACAAGGACTTCGCCATGAACCAGCTCCGCGCCAAGCTCTACGAGCTGGAGCTGCAGAAGCGCAACGCCGAGAAGCAGGCCATGGAGGACAGCAAGGCGGACATCGGCTGGGGCAGCCAGATCCGCTCCTACGTGCTGGACCAGTCCCGCATCAAGGACCTGCGCACCGGCGTGGAGGTGGGCAACACCCAGGCGGTGCTGGACGGTGACCTGGACGCCTTCATCGAGGCCAGCCTGAAAAGCGGCCTGTAATGCCCCGCCGGGGCCGGTGCCCCCGGCCCCGGACGACAAAACCCCGTTCCCCTGACACGATTTGGCAAGCCAGCCCATGACCGACCCGACCCAGGACGAGAACAAGCTCATCGCCCAGCGCCGCGAAAAGCTGCAGCGGCTGCGGGAGGCGGGGACCGCCTTCCCCAACGATTTCCGCCGCAATGTCATGGCCGGCGAACTCCACGCCGAGTACGGCGAGCGGGACGCGGCCTTCTTCGAGGCCGAGCCCGTGCGGGTGGCCGTGGCCGGGCGCATGATGGCCAAGCGGGTCATGGGCAAGGCCAGCTTCGCCCAGCTGCTGGACATGTCCGGACGCATCCAGCTCTTCGTGCAGCGGGACGCCCTGCCGGAAGGGCGCTATCAGGAGTTCAAGGGCTGGGACGTGGGCGACATCCTCGGCGCCGAGGGGACCCTGTTCCGCACCAAAACCGGGGAGCTCTCGGTGCAGGTGGACACCCTGCGTCTGCTCACCAAGTCCGTGCGCCCGCTGCCGGAGAAATTCCACGGGCTCGCGGACACCGAGACCCGCTACCGCCAGCGCTATGTGGATCTGATCATGAACGAGCCGGTGCGGGAGATCTTCCGCGTCCGCACCCGCATCATCCAGGGCATCCGGGACTACCTCAACGCCCGGGGGTTTCTCGAGGTGGAGACCCCCATGATGCAGGCCATCCCCGGCGGGGCCACGGCCCGGCCCTTCGCCACCCACCACAACGCCCTGGATATGCAGCTCTTTCTGCGCATTGCCCCGGAGCTGTATCTCAAGCGTCTGGTGGTGGGGGGCTTCGAAAAGGTCTACGAGATCAACCGCAATTTCCGCAACGAGGGGCTGTCCACGCGGCACAACCCCGAGTTCACCATGCTGGAGTTCTACGAGGCCTACGTCACCCATCACGAACTCATGGACCTCACCGAGGACCTGCTGCGCACCCTCACCCGGGACGTGCTGGGCTCCACCACGGTGCATTATCAGGGGGAGACCTACGACTTCGGCAGGCCCTTCGAGCGCCTCACCGTCAAGGAGGCCATCCTCCGGTACAACCCCGATCTGGAGGCCGCCGACCTGGAGGACCCGCAACGGGCCCGGGCCGCCGCCGAGGCCCGGGGCATCCCCCTGAAGGACAGTTACGGTCTGGGCAAGGTGTGGATCGAGATCTTCGAGAAGACGGTGGAGTCGCGCCTGACGGACCCCACCTTCATCACCGCCTATCCCACGGAGGTCTCGCCCCTGGCCCGGCGCAACGACGCCGATCCCTTCGTCACCGACCGTTTCGAGTTCTTCGTGGGGGGGCGGGAGATTGCCAACGGCTTCTCGGAGCTGAACGACTACGAGGATCAGGCGGAACGCTTCCGCCGGCAGGTGCAGGAGAAGGAGGCCGGCGACGACGAGGCCATGCACTTCGACGCCGACTACCTGCGGGCCCTGGAGCACGGCATGCCGCCCACGGCGGGGGAGGGCATCGGCATCGACCGCCTGGTGATGCTGTTCACCGACTCGGCCTCCATCCGGGACGTGCTGCTCTTCCCCCACATGCGCCCCCAGGCCGACTGAGGTCCGCCCCCGCCCCCCGGCGGGGGACGGGGGCGAGAATGCCCTCAGCCTTCGGGGATGCGCGGGGCCGCGTCCAGCACCTCGGGGCTGGCCTGGTCGGCGTAGGCCTCGAAGTTTTCGTGGAACAGCCGGGCCAGGCGGGCGGCCGTCTCCCGGTAGGCGGCGGCATCGGACCAGGTGTTGGCCGGGATGAGGGTCTCCTCCGGCACCCCGGGGCAGCGGGTGGGCACCTGCACGCCGAACACCGGGTCCTCCACCGTTTGGGCCGAGGCCAGGTCGCCGCTGTGGATGGCATCGATGATGGCCCGGGTGTGGGCGATGGGCATGCGCCGGCCCACGCCGTAGGGGCCACCGGTCCAGCCCGTGTTCACCAGCCAGACCCGCACCTGGTGCCGGCGGATGCGCTCCGCCAGCAGCTGGGCATAGCGGGTGGGGTGCCACACCAGAAACGGCGCCCCGAAGCAGGCGGAGAAGGTGGCCTGGGGCTCGCTCACCCCCACCTCGGTACCCGCCACCTTGGCGGTGTAGCCGCTGATGAAGTGGTACATGGCCTGGGCGGGGGTGAGGCGGCTCACCGGCGGCAGCACGCTGAAGGCGTCGCAGGTGAGGAAGATCACGTTCTGTGGCTGCCCCCCGGTGCAGGGGATCTTGGCGTTGGGGATATGCTCCACGGGGTAGGAGCAGCGGGTGTTCTCGGTGATGGAGGTGTCGCTGTAGTCCACCTCCCGCGTGCGGGGATCGAAGACCACGTTCTCCAGGATCGCGCCGAAGCGGATGGCGTCGTGGATCTCCGGTTCCGCCTCCGGGTCCAGGTTCACCACCTTGGCGTAGCAGCCGCCCTCGATGTTGAAGATGCCCCGGTCGCTCCAGCAGTGCTCGTCGTCCCCGATCAGGCGGCGGCGGGGGTCTGCGGACAGGGTGGTCTTGCCCGTGCCGGAGAGGCCGAAGAAGATGGAGACATCCCCGTCGTCCCCCTCGTTGGCGGAACAGTGCATGGAGAGCACATCCTGGCGGGGCATGAGGTAGTTCATGAGGGTGAACACGCCCTTTTTCATCTCACCGGCGTATTCCGTGCCCAGGATCACCATCTCCCCCCGCAGGAAGCACAGGCTCACGCTGGTGGGGTTGTTAACCCCGGGGAGGTCGGTGTTGGCCGAGGCGCGGCCGGCATTGTAGAGGACGTAGTCGGGTTCGCCGAACTGTTCCAGCTCCTTTGCGCTGGGGCGGATGAGCATGTTGTGCATGAACAGGGCATGGTAGGCCCGCTCGCAGATCACCCGGATGCGCACCCGGTAGCGCGGGTCCCAGCCGGCGAAGCCGTCCACCACATAGAGCCGGGGGCAGGTGTTGAGATGGTCCACGGCCTGCTGGCGCAGGGACTGGAAGCTCTCGGGGGACAGTCCGGTGTTCACCGGGCCCCACCAGATGTCGTCGTTGATGCGCTCATGGGCCACCACCCGCTTGTCCCTGGGGCTGCGGCCGGTCTTGTCCCCGGAGCGGGCGATGAGGGCGCCGGTGGAGGACAGGGCCGTGCCGTGCTCGTGGTGGGCCAGGGCCTCCTCGTAGAGGATGGCGGGGGCGGGGTTGCGCAGCACCCGGGTCACGTGGATGCCGTGTTGATGCAGGCTGAAGGTCATGCGTGTTCCCGTTGGCGAGAAAGGAATACAAAAGAGTATTGGGTTGCCTCCCTTCAGACAACCGGTATTCCGGTTCTATCCGTATTCCATCCGCCTGGAGTTTTTGTTTGGGGGGGAAGGCCGCTTTTATTATTTTTTTTCAATCTTTACTTATGCTTTCGTGCGGTAGAATCATCCTTGTTTTCGTGCCGGGTGAAGGTGCCCGGAGACCGGTTCTTTCGTTTGATCGTGGACGTATATCGTGAAACACCGCTCCGACTATGCCTATTCGGATCAGCCGGTGAACTGGCGCATCCTCCTGAGCCTGTGGCCCTATCTCATGGAGTTCCGCGGCCGGGTGATCGCGGCCCTGGTGCTGCTGGCCCTGGCCAAGGGGGCCAATGTGCTGGTGCCCGTGGCCCTGAAGTACATCGTGGATCATTTTGAGGCGGGACCCGAGCAGGCGGCCATGGTGGTGCCCGTGGCCCTGCTGCTGGGCTACGGTCTGCTGCGGTTCTCCACGGTGCTGTTCTCCGAGTTGCGGGACGCCGTCTTCGCCCGGGTGGCGGAGCGGGCCATGCGCCGCGTCTCGCTGCGGGTTTTCGAGCACCTGCACCGCATGGATCTGGGCTTCCACCTGGAGCGGCGCACCGGCGGGCTGGCCCGGGATATCGAGCGCGGCACCACGGGCATCCGCTTCCTGCTGCGGTTCACCCTGTTCAATATCCTGCCCACGGTGCTGGAGATCGTGCTGGTGGCGGGGATCCTGTTCGTCACCCTCAGCCCCGCCTTCGGGGTGGCGGTGGTGGCGGCCGTGGCGGTCTATGCCCTGTTCTCCGTGCTGGTGACGGAATGGCGCAACCGCTTCGTGCGCCAGGCCAACCGCATGGACAACCGCTCTAACACCCGTGCCGTGGACAGCCTGCTCAACTACGAGACGGTGAAATACTTCGGCAACGAGGCCTTCGAGGCCCGCCGCTATGACCGGGACCTGGAGGAATGGGAGGCGGCGCGCATGAACAACCGCCTCTCCCTGGCGGCCCTGAACTCCGGGCAGGCCTTCATCATCGCCGGGGCCATCACCGTCATGATGTTCATGGCCTCGGACCGGGTGGCCGGGGGCAGCATGAGTGTGGGGGACCTGGTGATGGTCAACGCCTACATGATCCAGCTCTTCATCCCCCTGAACTTCCTCGGCTTCGTCTACCGGGAGATCCGCGAGGCCCTGATCAACATCGAACGCCTGTTCCGGCTCACGGAGGTGCCCCCCCGGGTGGTGGACCGGCCGGGGGCAAAGGCGTTGCGGCCCCGGGGGGGTGAGGTGCGCTTCGAGGGGGTCTCCTTCGCCTACGGGCCCCAGCGGCCCATTCTGCAGGGGGTGAGTTTCACCGTGCCCCCCGGGGGCAAGCTGGCCATCGTCGGCCCCAGCGGCGCGGGCAAGTCCACCATCGCCCGGCTGCTGTTCCGCTTCTACGATGTGGATGCCGGCTGCATCCGGGTGGACGGTGAGGACATCCGGGACCTCACCCAGGACAGCCTGCGGGCCGCCATCGGCGTGGTGCCCCAGGACACGGTACTGTTCAACGACACTATCTACTACAACATCGCCTACGGCCACCCGGACGCCCCCCCCGAGGCGGTCCACCGCGCCGCCCGCCTGGCCCATCTGGAGGGGTTCATCCAGTCGTTGCCGGAGGGGTATGACACCCTGGTGGGGGAACGGGGCCTGAAGCTCTCCGGCGGCGAGAAGCAGCGCATCGCCATCGCCCGGGTGCTGCTCAAGGACCCGCCCCTGCTGGTGCTGGACGAGGCCACCTCCTCCCTGGACTCCCAGTCGGAACGCTCCATACTGGAGGCACTCTCGGAGGTGGCCGCGCAGCGCACCACCCTGGCCATCGCCCACCGCCTCTCCACCATCCGGGACGCGGACAACATCCTGGTGCTGGAGCAGGGGCAGGTGGTGGAGCAGGGAAGGCACGAGGACCTGCTGGCGGCGGGCGGGGTCTATGCCCGCCTGTGGCACCGGCAGCAGGCCGGGGCGCAGGAGGATCCGCTGCCCATCCCCGGGGCGTGAGTGGCGGACCCGAACTTATGCCCTCAGGGCAGGGACACCGGCCGGGGGGCCTCCCAGGCGGGATCCCGGTGCTCCGCCACCACGGTGGTGTAGATCCCGCCGCGGACATTGAATTCCGCCGTCAGGCGCATGAAGCGGGGGGCGGTGGCCGCCACCAGGTCCCCCAGGATGCGGTTGGTCATTGCCTCGTGGAAGCCCCCTTCCTCGCGGAAGGACCAGATGTAGGTCTTGAGGGATTTCAGCTCCACGCAGCGCGCCTCGGGCACGTATTCCAGCAGCAGTTCGGCGAAGTCCGGCTGGCCGGTCTTGGGGCAGAGGCAGGTGAACTCCGGGATGCGGATGCGGATGGTATAATCCCGCGCCCTGTTGGGGTTTTCGAAGGTGTCTAGGTTCTTGCTGGGCTGAGTGGACATGATTTCCCGGACAGAGGTTTCGTATGTGGACCGTGGGCCCGGGAGCACACCGCCCCGGGCCCGTGTCTTTCCAGAAGGGATCCGATGCGCCTGAGCAAGATCAAACTCGCCGGCTTCAAATCCTTCGTCGATCCTACCACGATCCCATTCCCGAGCAATCTCGTGGGGATCGTCGGACCCAACGGCTGCGGCAAGTCCAACACCATCGACGCCGTGCGCTGGGTCATGGGGGAGTCCTCCGCCAAGTACCTGCGGGGCGACTCCATGGAGGACGTCATCTTCAACGGCTCCTCCTCCCGCCAGCCCGTGGGCCAGGCCTCCATCGAACTGGTCTTCGACAACAGTGACGGCGGCCTGGGCGGGGAGTACGCCCGCTACGCCGAGATCGCCGTGCGCCGCCGCGTCACCCGGGACGGCCAGTCCCAGTATTTCCTCAACGGCACCCGCTGCCGCCGCCGCGACATCACCGATATCTTCCTGGGCACGGGCCTGGGCCCGCGCAGTTACGCCATCATCGAGCAGGGCATGATTTCCCGGCTCATCGAGGCCAAGCCCGAGGAGCTGCGCGTCTACCTGGAGGAGGCCGCCGGCATCTCCAAGTACAAGGAGCGCCGCCGGGAGACGGAGAACCGCATCCGCCATACCCGCGAGAACCTGGAACGCCTGCAGGACCTGCGCGACGAGGTGGAGCGGCAACTGGGCCACCTGCGGCGCCAGGCGGAGACCGCCGAGCGCTACAAGGCCCTCAAGGAGGAGGAACGGCAGGTGCGGGCCGAACTGGCCGCGCTGCACCTGCGGGACCTGGATGCCGAGATGGGTCGGCGGCAACAGGAGCTCAAGGCCCAGGAGGTGCATCTGGAGGAGGCCGTCTCCCGTCAACGGCGTCTGGAGGCGGACCTGGAACGGGACCGGGAGGCCCTGCACCGTGCCAACGAGACGCTCAACGACGTCCAGGGACGCTACTACCGCCTGGGAGCCGACATCTCCGGCACCGAGCAATCCATCCGCCACCAGAAGGAGATGCACCAGCGCCAAACCCGGGAACTGGAGCAGACGCGCACCGCCCTGGAGGAGACCGAGGGCCACATCCAGGCCGACGAGGAGCGCCTGGTGGCCCTGGAGCAGGAACTGGAGACCCTGGAGCCGGAGCATGAGGCCGAAAGCGAGGCCCTGGAGACCGTGAACGAGCGCCTGGAGGCGGCGGAGGAGGCCATGGGGGAATGGCAGACCCGCTGGGACGACTTCAACCGCCGCGCCGCCGAACCCGGACAGCAGGCCCAGGTGGAACGCTCCCGCATGGAACAACAGGAGGGCCAGATCACCCGCCTGGACACCCGCGCACAGCGCCTGGAGGAGGAACGGGCCGGATGCTCCACCGAGGCCCTGGAGGCGGAAATCCAGGCCCTGGAGGAGGAACTGGAAGGGGCCCGGGGGGAGGAGGAGGCGCTGAACCGGCGGCTGCAGGAGAGCCTGGAGACGATGCGCAGGCGGCGCGAGCAGGTGCGCGCCCAGGCCTCGGAGCTGGAGGCGCAGCGCCGCGACCTGCAGACCCGGGGCGGGCGTCTGGCCTCCCTGGAGGCCCTGCAGCAGGCGGCCCTGGGCAAGGACGGTCAGGCCCTGTCCGGCTGGCTGGCGCAGCACGGGCTGGAGGATGCCCCGCGCCTGGGGGAGGGCCTGCAGGCGGATGCGGGCTGGGAGAAGGCCGTGGAGACGGTCCTGGGTCCCCATCTGGAGGCCCTGTGCGTGGAGGACCTGAGCCCCGTGGCCCGGGCCGCCCTGCAACTGGAGTCGGCCCGCCTCGCCGCCGTGGAGGATACCCATGCGGACGGGGAGGGGGCCGGGATCGGCGCCCTCCCCCTGGCGCAGCGGGTCCAGGGGGAGCGCCCCCTGGGGGGACTGCTGGACGGGGTATACACCGCCCCCGACCTGGAGGCGGCCCTGGCCCTGCGTCCCCGCCTGGGTCCGGGGGAGTCGGTGATCACCCCGGACGGGGTCTGGCTGGGACGGGGCTGGCTGCAGGTCTGCCGTGAAGAGGATCCCCGCGCCGGCCTGCTGCAGCGGGAACGGGAGATCCGCAGCCTGCGGGAGGAACTGGAGACCCTGCAGGTGACGGTGGAGACCCGGGAGCAGGCGCTGGAGACGGAGCGCGAGGCCCTGCAGGCCCAGGAGAACGACCGGGATGCCCTGCAGGAGGCCCTGAACCGGGCCCAGCGGGCCACCTCCCAGGTGCGTTCCCGTCTGGACAGCCGCCGCGACCGCCTGGAACAGGCGGTGCAGCGCCGCCGGCGCATCGAGGAGGAACAGGCGGAGGTGCGCGCGCAGCGGCAACGGGACGCCGAGGCCCTGCAGCAGGCCACGCGCCGGCGCAACGAGGCCCTGGCGCATATGGAGACCCTGGAGCGGGAGCGCCGGGAACTGGAGGAGACCCGCGACACCCTGCGGCGGGATCTGGACGCCGCCCGTGCCGAGGCCCGCTCCCGCAGCGACGCCGTGCAGCGCATGGCCCTGCGCCTGCAGTCCGTCACCGCCTCCCGCGACGCCACCCGCCAGGGCCTGGAGCGCATGCGCACCCAGGCCGCCCAGCTGGAGCGCCAGCGGGAGTCCCTGGGCGCCGCCCTGGAGGAGGCCGCGGCCCCCATCTCCGGGCTGGAGGAGAGCCTGGAGAACCTGGTGGCGCAACGGGCGGACCTGGAGGAGGAACTCTCCCGGGCGCGGGCCCGGGTGCAGGAACTGGAGGCGGGGATGCGCAGCGCCGACCAGGACCGGCTCGCCGCGGAGCGGGACTGCGAATCCCTGCGCGGCCGGCTGGATGAACTGCGCATGGCCTGGCAGGAGGTCAAGGTGCGCCGCCAGACGAGCCTGGAGCAGCTGCTGGAGACCGGCCATCAGCCGGAGGCCCTGCTGGAATCCCTGGACCCCGCCGCAGAGGTGGCGGCCTGGCAGGAGCGGGCGGAGCGCCTGGCCCAGCGCATCCAGCGCCTGGGGGCCATCAACCTGGCGGCCATCGACGAGTATCGTCAGCAGGAGGAGCGCAAGCAGTACCTGGACCAGCAGCATGCCGATCTGGAGGAGGCCCTGGGGACCCTGGAGGGGGCCATCCAGCGCATCGACCGGGAGACCCGCTCGCGTTTCCGCGAGACCTTCGAGCGGGTCAACCAGCGGCTCAAGGAGACCTTCCCGCGGCTGTTCGGCGGGGGCCAGGCCCATCTGGAGATGACCGGTGAGGATCTGCTTACCACCGGCGTGGCGGTGATGGCGCGCCCGCCGGGCAAGCGTCTGTCCACCATCCACCTCATGTCCGGCGGGGAGAAGGCCCTGACGGCGGTGGCCCTGGTGTTCGCCATCTTCGAACTCAACCCGGCCCCCTTCTGCATGCTGGACGAGGTGGACGCCCCGCTGGACGAGGCCAACGTGGGGCGTTTCTGCGATCTGGTGCGGGAGATGTCTGCCCGCGTCCAGTTCATCTTCATCACCCACAACAAGGCCACCATGGAGCTGGCCGATCAGCTGGTGGGGGTCACCATGCGCGAGCCCGGTGTGTCGCGCCTGGTGTCGGTGGACGTGGAGGAGGCCGCACAGATGGCCTCGGAATAGGACTGGCCCCGGCCGCCGCTACCTTGCTAAGGTCAAAGACTCGCAAAGGGCATCGCTATGGATACGCTGCGTTGGATTCTGCTCATACTGGGGATCATGATCCTGGCCGGCATCTACCTGGCCGGGCGCATGCGCGCCACCCGCCGTCCCCGCCGGCCCCAGGACGATCCCATGGAGCATGATGATCTGGAGCAGGTACACATCCGCGCCGACGATCCCTACGCCGACGCCCCCCGCATCGATCCCGAGGAGGAGGCCCCGGTGACCGAGCCCGGCGGGGATTTTGCGGGGGATCTGGAGGGCCTGCAGGCGCTGGTGAACGAGGAGGCCAAAGAGGTCACCACCGTGCGCCGGCTGACCCCCCGTCCGGAGGAGGAATCCGGCAGGCGAAAGGCCCCGCCACGACCCGGGCGTGGCCTGGCGGCCGGGATCCGCCGGTGGCTGGCGTCCCTGTCCCCCTCCCGCCTCCCGTGGCGGCGTCCTTCCGCAGACAAGGCGTCGGGGACGGAGCCCCCGGGGAGGAAGGACTCCGGGGAGGAGGCCTCCACATCGATCCCCCGGGAGGAGGAGAAGATCCTGGTGCTGCATGTGCAGGCACCGGAGGGGGAGGTGTTCCTGGGGGTGGACCTGGAGGCGGCCCTGGAGGAGCTGGGCATGCGCTTCGGGGACATGGATATCTACCACCTGAAGCTCTCCGACGGCCAGCGGGAGCACACCCTGTTCAGCCTGGCCAACATGGTCAACCCCGGCACCTTCGACCCGGAGCAGATGCACGCATTCACCACCCCCGGCGTCTCCCTGTTCCTGCGACTGCCCGGGCCCTGCAACCCCGTGGAGAGCTTCGAGGCCATGCTCACCTGCGCCGACCGTCTGGCCGAGCACCTGGGTGGCCAGGTGCTGGACGCCTCCCGCAGCACCCTGACCCTCCAGGGCCGGCAGCACACCCGCGAGGAGGTGCGCCAGTGGGCCCTGCGGGCGGGCCTGATCTGAAGACCATCCGATCCCGCCATCCATGAGTTCCTCATCCGCCCCTGAGTCGGCCCGCCAACGGGCCGCCTGGCTGCGACGGCAGCTGGACCACCACGACTATCGCTACTATGTCCTGGACGACCCGGAGATCCCGGACGCCGAGTACGACGCCCTGCTGCGGGAGCTGCGGGAGCTGGAGGCGGCGCATCCGGATCTGGTGACCCCCGATTCCCCCACCCAGCGCGTGGGCGGGCAGCCCCTGGAGGGGTTCGAACCGGCGCGCCACCTGCAGCGCATGCTCTCCCTGGACAATGCCTTTGATGAGGCGGAGGTGCGGGCCTTCGACCAGCGCATCCGCCAGCGTCTGGACCGGGACGAAGCCATCCCCTATGCGGTGGAGCCGAAACTGGACGGCCTGGCGGTGAGCCTGCTCTACGAAGGGGGGCGCCTGGTGCGGGGGGCCACCCGCGGGGACGGCACCACCGGGGAGGACATCACCGCCAACATCCGCACCCTGCGGGCCATCCCCCTGCACCTTCGGGGCGGGGGCCATCCCCGGCGCATGGAGGTGCGCGGCGAGGTCTACATGGAGAAGGCCCGCTTCGAGGCGCTCAATGCCCGCGCCCGGGCGCGGGGGGAGAAGGTCTTCGTCAACCCGCGCAATGCCGCCGCCGGCAGCCTGCGGCAGCTGGACCCCCGCATCACCGCCCGACGCCCATTGTCCTTCTTCGCCTATGGCGTGGGTTTCCTGGAGGGGGACCCCCTGGCCGCCACCCAGAGCGGAACCCTGGAACGTCTGGGCGAGTGGGGGCTGCGGGTCTGTCCGCAGCGGGATGTGGTCACCGGCGTGGAGGGCTGTCTGGCCTACTACCGGCGCATGCAGGAGGCCCGCGGCGATCTGCCCTACGAGATCGACGGCGTCGTTTATAAGGTGGACGACCTGCGCCTGCAGCGGGAACTGGGCCAGGTCTCCCGGGCCCCCCGCTGGGCCATCGCCCACAAGTATCCGGCCCAGGAGCAGACCACCGTGCTGCGGGAGGTGGAGTTCCAGGTGGGCCGCACCGGGGCCGTCACCCCCGTGGCCCGGCTGGAACCGGTGTTCGTGGGCGGGGTCACCGTGAGCAGCGCCACCCTGCACAACATGGACGAGATCCGGCGCAAGGACGTGCGCACCGGCGACACGGTCATCGTGCGCCGTGCCGGGGATGTGATCCCCGAGGTGGTGGGGGTGGTGCGGGATCGCCGCCCCCCCGATGCCCGGGAGATCACCCTGCCCGAAGCGTGCCCGGTGTGCGGTTCCGCCATTGTGCGCCCGCAGGGCGAGGCGGTGGCCCGCTGCTCCGGCGGCCTGTACTGCCCGGCCCAGCGGCGCGAGGCCATCAAGCATTTCGCCTCCCGCCGGGCCATGGATATCGACGGGTTGGGGGACAAGCTGGTGGAACAACTGGTGGACCGGGGCCTGGTGTCCCATGTGGACGATCTCTACCGCCTGGACGCCGCCACCCTGGCGGGGCTGGAGCGCATGGGGGAGAAGTCCGCCGCCAACCTGATGGCCGCCTTGGAGAAGAGCCGGCACACCACCCTGGCCCGCTTCATCTTCGCCCTGGGCATCCGCGAGGTGGGGGAGGCCACGGCCCGGGCCCTGGCGGCCCGTTTCGGCCGTCTGGACGCCCTCATGGCGGCCGACGAGGCCGACCTGATGGAGGTACCGGATGTGGGCCCCAAGGTGGCGGCCCATGTGGCCGCCTTCTTCGCCCAGCCCCACAACCGGGAGGTGATCCAGCGCCTGCGGGCCGCCGGGGTGCACTGGGAGGAAGCCCCTGCCGGGGAGGGGCGGGGCGACGCGGCCCCGGCGCTGCCCCTGGAGGGACGCACCTACGTGCTCACCGGCACGCTGCAGGCCATGACCCGGGAGCAGGCGGCCGCGCGCCTGCGGGCCCTGGGGGCGCGGGTCTCCGGCAGCGTCTCGAAGAAGACCACGGCGGTCATCGCCGGGGAGGCCGCCGGCTCCAAGCGGGACAAGGCCGAGGCCCTGGGGGTGCCGGTGCTGGACGAGCCGGCCTTCCTGCGGCTTATCCATGGGGCCTGAGGTGGCCCGGCGGCATCCGGGCGGGTACACTCGGCGGCCATGAATCCCTCCACGCTATTGGGCATGATCGGCGGGATGGTGCTCCTGGTGAGCATCATCGCCTTCACCTCCCAGGACCTGGGGGCCTTCCTCAACCTGCCGGGCCTGGGGATCGTGCTCGGGGGGACCCTGGCGGCCACCCTGATGAGCTACCCCCTCAACGAGGTGCTGCGGGTCTTCCGGGTCTTCTGGCTGGTGCTGCGCAATGAGCATTATTTCTACCGGGACGACCTCAACGAGATCGTGGAGGTCTCCCGGCTCTGGTTCAGCGGCGAGCTGGCGGCGGCGGACGATCGCATCGAGGCCATCCGCAATCCCTTCCTGCGGGCCGGGGTGCAACTGGTGATCGATGGCACCCCCCTGGAGGACATCGACGACTTCCTGCAGTGGCGCATGGTGCAGTTGCGGCGCCGGGAGAACGCCGAGGCCCAGATGTTCCGCTCCATGGCCCTCTATGCCCCCGCCTTTGGCATGCTGGGGACCCTGGTGGGGCTGATCAACATGCTCCTGGCCACCCGGACCGACGATTTCGTCACCATCGCCGCCAACCTGGGCGTGGCCCTGATCACCACCTTCTACGGGCTGATCCTGGCCAACCTGGTCTTCCGGCCCATCGCCATCAAGCTGGAGCGGCGCACCGCGGAGCGCATGATCCTCATGAACATGGTGCGCCAGGGGGTCACCCTCATGCGCAAGGGCCGGTCCCCGGCCCATATCCGCGAGACCCTGCGGGCCTTCATGGCCCAGCACAAGGATGACCTGCGCACGACCGCCCCCCTGCCCGGAGAGGACGACGGGGTGACCGCCACGGAACCCGAAGGCCGCCACGATGGCTGAACGCTGGTCCGGCTGGCGCATGGAGGAGACCACCGGCGCCGGTCCGGTATCCTCCCGCCACGGCGCCGGCGGCGCCCCGCCGGAACGCCCCGAGGAGCCCCTGCGCCGGCGCACACGGCCCTTCGAGTTCGCCCAGGACCCCCCCAAGGAGGACGAGAACGCCTGGCTGCTCACCTACCTGGACCTGCTCACCCTCATCGTCGTCTTCTTCGTCCTGCTGCTGGCCTACTCCACGGTGAACGAGGAGACCCGGCAGCGGGAACTGGTGGACCCCTTTTCCGTGGAGCTGGGCTACGTGCATCGCCCTGAATCCGTCCCCCCGCTGGTGGATCCGGTGGCCCCCGACCGGGCCGCCCGTCTCGCCCGCCGGGTGGGCGCCTCCCTTGCGGATACCGGGCTTTCCGATCAGGTGGAGATCCTCAGCACCCCCGGGGAGGTGGAACTGCGGCTCAACGAGGGGATCCTCTTCCCCAGCGGCCGCGCCGAACTGCGCCCGGAGGGGGTGCGGCTGCTGGATGCCCTGGTCCCCATGCTGCGTTCGGATGTGGAACGGATCACCGTGGAGGGGCACACCGACAACCGCCCCATCACCACGGAACACTTCCCCTCCAACTGGGAGCTCTCCGCCCACCGGGCCACGGTGGTGGTGCGCTATCTGATCCGGCAGGGGCTGCCCCCGGAGCGCCTGGAGGCGGTGGGGCTGGCGGATACCCGGCCCCTGGCGGACAACGCCACCCCACAGGGTCGGGCCCGCAACCGGCGGGTGTCCCTGGTGGTGCAGATGGCCCGCTGAGGGGTCAGCGCCACGGCCGTTCCCAGTCCGGGTCGTTCCAGGCGCTGCCCGGCTCGTCGAAGGTATCCTGCAGACGCCGCTGCAGGGCCCTGCGTTCCATCAGCCGTTCCAGGGAGCGCCGCGCCGATGTCCGTCCCGCCGGCGTGACCTCCTTCCAGTCCTCACGGGGATCTTCCTCATCGCTCACGAGGATCTCGGGGGTCGGGGGCATGGTCTTGGTTCTCCTCGCGCACTGTGGATTCAGCACGCCTTATACGGTCTGGGCGGGGATCTGCAAACAAGATTTTTTTTATGTGACAGCCCAAATCCGGTTGATGGGGCCAGGACGATTCAGGGCCCCTTGACCGCCTCCCGGCGTGGGCCTCACGGGACCGGGGTTCCTGATCGGGTGTCATACCGGTTCGATTCACAGTCGGGCCTTCCCTACGCCGCCCTTATTCAGTATTCTGGAAATTCCTCTATACAAGAATTCCTGTCGAGGGAGCTTCGGTCATGCTGGAGGGAAGCAGCAATCGGGCAGGGCGCATCGGGCAGAACGTGTCGGCCATCCGAAAGCGCCGGGGATTGACGCTGGAGGGGCTTGCTGAACTCAGTTCAGTCAGCCGCGCATCCATCTCCGCGCTGGAAAATGGATCGGATAATCCGCGGGTGCAGACGCTCTGGAACCTTGCGGACGCACTTGGCGTGGATTTTGGGACCCTGATCGGCGACAGCCGGGACGAGTCCGTTCTGGATGAAGACGGTGCCAGCGTGCGGCTCATCGACCGACAGACAAGCCCGAAGATCATCGAGGCCTATCTCCTGGAATTCCCGGCCGGGGCCACCCGAAACGCCCGGCCCCATGTTTCGGGGGTCCAGGAACACGTGGTCGTTCTTGCCGGGGAGTTGCTGACAGGGCCCACGGAAGGCCCCAGCCTGCTTACGTCCGGGCAATCCGTTTCCTTCACGGCGGATGTGCCGCATCTCTACTCCGCCGGACGCACGCGCACACGCGCCATTGTGACGGTGGTCTATCCCCGGCTGGAGCATGGGGCTCGGCCCGATCAGGAGTTGAATTGGCCCCGGACCCAGGCTGACTGGAGGGAAGTCTTTTCGCTGATGGATCGCGCCGCGATCGAGGTGCAGAACGGGGTCGGCATCGATACCAAGCGGTTCCATCTCCCGGCGCAGATCCCCCATGATAAGGCGGTATCTGAGCTGCGCAGTAAGGTCGCGAATCTTCCGCATCACCCCACCGTGCGCCACTTCGTCCTCACGGAAGGCAACCCGGGAATCCTGTCGCTCTACCGGACGCCGCAGATGAGTCCCCTTCCTGCAGCGGCCGGGTCTCTGAAAGGAACCCTGGCGGATCGATGCCGGAAGCTTGCAGCGCTTGCCACTGCGGGTTCCGGTACGTGCGACCTGGACCGCATCCAGCATGTCGTGTGCGGGACATCGTCCCTGATGGAATCGTCCCTGGCTGCGGAGGCCTTGACGAGGCACGGCAGGCCGACCGTGCCCCTGGGTGTGGGCACGATGGAGCAGTGCGGGAAACCGGATGAGGCTGACACCCGGCGCCTGTTTGAAGCCAGGATCGATGTCGATGCCTACGAGGCCTTTGAACTCATTCACCCCGCCCATGCCCGTCAGATGCTTGCACTTGCAGGCTATCTACCCGGGACGGAAGGGCTCAGGATTCTGGATGTCGGAACAGGACCTGGGCTTCCTTTGGCCATGCTTCGCGAATTGCGCCCGGATCTGCAGGCGCTGGCGGTCGATCCCAGTGAGGTTGCGTTCCGGCATCTGACACGGCGGTTCGCCGTGGATCCCGCGGTTGAGATCCGGCAAACCTCGATCACGGAGATGGATCCGGTCGATCGAGGGTTCGAGGTCGCCATATCGGTGGGGGCGTCCCACCATATGGATACGTCTACCTTCCTTGCTGCAATACGGAATCACCTGCGGGATGACGGTCGACTCCTCGTGGCCGACGAGATGATCTGTGCATTTTCTGATCGGGAGCAACGTCAGGCCGCCCTGATCCGCCATCACCTCTGGTATATCCTGGATACGTTGGTAGAGGTGCCCAAGGGAGCGCACAAGGGGGATATCCAGATCGCGAAGCGCTTGGCCCAGGCCCTGCCCGAGGCGCAGGGTATGGTCTATGCCCAGCGGGGCGAAGCAGCCTTGCGCAGGATCCGGGATCTCTATGAGGAGGTCATGGAGATCGATCGGCCGAGGCAGCCCTCCCATCCCCTGGCGGTATTCTCCCGCTTTCACCTGCTGGAGCTCCAGGCGCTGATCGCCGGGTTCGACTACGAGATCGAGCAGAAGACCCATGTGGCCCGGTTCAAGGCCCTTGCCCGGGCCAACGGGTTCGAGATCAGGCATCACCACAGGATCTATGCCACCGATGGGGACGGCCTGGAGGATGCCGGGACGCACCTTCTGGTCCTGGAGGCGGTATGAGTGCCGAGCCCGGTCTGCGCGCAGGGGTGCGGGCCGCCATGCCCATCGCGGCCGCCTACCTGCCGGTGGCCTTTGCGCTGGGGGCGGCCTCCACGCGACTGGACTTTTCGGTTCTGGAAAGTGCGCTGTGGTCCGCCATCATGTTCTCGGGTGCAAACCAGGCGCTCCTGCTGAGCGGGATCGCCTCGAAGGCCTCGCTTGTTGTCCTGACCCTATTGGCGATCGCCGCGAGCCTCAGGCATGTCCTGTACGGCACAGCACTTGCAGGACGGCTCAAGGCCTCGCCTATAGGCCTTGCGATGTTCGCGTATGGTCTGACGGACGAGGTGTTCGCAACCACCCTGACGGCATATGAGGCCCGTGCCCGCGCCTTGCCTTCCAGGTGGCTCGTTGGGCTGGCCTTCACGGCGCTTGGGGTCTGGATCATCGGGACCGCACTTGGCAATGCGCTCGGAGATATCCTTCAAGACCACGTCCCCGGCCTCCGTGAGGCGCTCGATTTCGCCCTCCCTGCGCTCTTTGTAGGGCTGGTCTGGTCCACCGCAAGGCGGTCGATCCTTGGGCGGATGCTGCTTGCCGCGGGGCTCTCGGCATGCATGGTCTTCCTCGGCCGTACTGAACTTGCGGTCCTGGTGGGAGCCCTGCCTGCCTTGATCCCCGATCGGAGAACCCAATGACTGCGCTCTGGATCAGTATCCTGGTCATCGGCGTCGCGACCTATGCCACGCGCGTTCTGCCTTTGTTCTGGGTTCGCTCAAGGGGCGAAGAGAGGACGCGATCGTCCTGGCTGGACCGTCTGGGTCCGTGTTTGCTGGCGGCCATGGCGACGGCGGTGATACTGCCCGTGTTCGAACGATCCGAAAGCTCATTGGAGTTATTGGCAGCCACGGGAGGGGTGATGGCCGCGGGTGGTTCCATGTGGCTACGGCGGGATCCGGGTCTGGCCACCCTCGTCGGTATGATTGTGTTCTATATCCTGCTCAATGCCCATCCCGGACCCGTCCCCAGTTAAAGATCTCGGGGATCTGCCGCGCCCCAAGGCTGGTCTGGGGGCAGCCAACGAAAACGCCCCCTTGCGGGGGCGTATATTCTTTAAGTCAGGATCCGGGCCGGTGGCCGGCCCGAAATGGGCTCAGCGGCGGGACTGGCGCCGCGGTCCCTCGTGCCGGTGGCCGCCCCGGGGGCGCCGCGGGGCCTGTTCCCGGGCGGGGCCGCCCGCATCCGGCCGCAGCCCCAGGCGCTGGCCGCAGACCCAGACCGACTTCAGGTGGTCCACCAGGGCCGGGGGGATCTGCGCCGGCAGGTCCACGGTGGCGTGGTCCTGATTGATGTCGATGCGGCCGATGTGGCCGTTGTCCAGGCCCGCCTCGTTGGCGATGGCCCCCACCAGGTTGCCGGGCTTGAGCCCGTGCTGGCGGCCCACGTCCACGCGAAAACGCTGCATGCCCTCGTCCACCTGCAGGCGGCGGCGGGGCCCTTCACGGCCGGCCCGGGGGCCCTTGCCGTCCCGGTTGCGTTCCCGGCGCTGGGGTTTCTCCTGCACCACGGGGCGTTCCTCCAGCAGCAGGGGGGTTTCCCCCTGGGCCAGATGGGCCAGGGCGGCGGCCACCTGCAGGGGGTCGGCGTCGTTCTCCCGTACGTATTCCCCCATAAGCTCCTGGAAGAAGGCCAGGTCCGTGCCGGCCAGGGTCTCGTCGATACGCTGGCAGAAGCGCTGGATGCGGCGCTGGTTCACATCCCCGGCCGAGGGCATGTCCATGGCCTCGATGGGCTGGCGCGTGGCCCGTTCGATGGCCTGGAGCATGCGCTGCTCCCGCGGCGCCACGAACAGGATGGCCTCCCCCCGGCGCCCGGCGCGGCCGGTGCGGCCGATGCGGTGCACGTAGGATTCGGTATCGTGGGGGATGTCATAGTTGAGCACGTGGCTGATGCGTTCCACGTCCAGGCCCCGGGCCACCACGTCGGTGGCCACCAGGATGTCGATCTGGCCCTGGCGCAGCCGCTCCACGGTGCGCTCCCGCAGGTGCTGGGGGATGTCGCCATTGAGGGCCTCGCAGGCATGGCCCCGGGCCGCCAGCTTCTCCGCCAGTTCCACCGTCTCGTTCTTGGTGCGCACGAATACCAGCATGGCGTCGAATGCCTCGTGCTCCAGCAGGCGGGTGAGGGCGTCCAGCTTGTGCAGCCCGCCCACCCGCCAGTAGCGCTGACGGATGGTGGCGGCGGTGGCGGTGGTGGCGGCGATGCGCACCTCCCGCGGGGCATTCAGGTGCTTGCGGGCCACGCGCCGGATGGCGTCGGGCATGGTGGCGGAGAACAGGGCCCGCTGGCAGGTTCCGGGGACCTGCTCCAGGATCCACTGCACGTCATCGATAAAGCCCATGCGCAGCATCTCGTCCGCCTCGTCCAGCACCAGGGCCTTGAGGGCGTCCAGGCGCAGGGTGCCGCGGCGCATGTGGTCCATGATGCGGCCCGGGGTGCCCACCACCACCTGGGCCCCGCGCTTGAGCTGGCGCAGCTGCACGTTGTAGGCCTGGCCGCCATAGATGGGCAGGACGTGGAAATCGGGCAGGTGCCGGGCGAAGGTCTCGAAGGCCTCCGCCACCTGGATGGCCAGCTCCCGGGTGGGGGCCAGGGCCAGGATCTGGGGGGCGTTCACTTCCGGATCCAGGCGGGCCAGCAGGGGCAGGGCGAAGGCCGCGGTCTTGCCGGTGCCCGTCTGGGCCTGGCCCAGCAGGTCTTCCCCGGTCAGCAACGCCGGGATGGCCTGGGACTGGATGGGGGTGGGGGTCTCGAAACCGGTTTCGGCCAGGGCCGTGAGGACAGGGGCGGGGAGGCCCAGCGCCGCGAAGGCGGGGAGGATATCATTCGGATTCAATGGGGTCTTCCTATGGAACGCACTGCAAGGGGCGGGGCTGCTTCCCGGGGGAAGCGGATCCGCACGGGATCCCGAAGCGGTGAACCGCGCCTTGCCGGGCCGTTCAAAGGGCCCGCCTGTTCCACGGTGTGCCGCCTGTCGAGGATGTCTCTGGATGGTATGGTGGTGCCGGGAGCGAGAATCGAACTCGCACTCTGTTGCCAGAACCGGATTTTGAGTCCGGCGCGTCTACCAGTTCCGCCATCCCGGCGTGATGCAATACGCCAGTATAGCCCTTTAGCCGCATTACATACAAATCCATATCCCGGCGCGTTCCAGGATCGCTTATCGCCCACCGCACCCGATCCTGCTACCATCGCGCGCCATGCAAGTGAGCGACTTCACCTATACCCTCCCGCCGGAGCGCATCGCCCAGGCGCCGCTGCCCGAGCGCAGCGCCGCCCGCATGCTTTGTCTGGATGGCGCCGACGCCAGCCTGGCGGACCGCCATGTGCGGGATCTGCCCCAGCTGCTGCGCCCCGGCGACCTGCTGGTGTTCAACGACACCCGGGTGATCCCGGCCCGCCTCACGGGGCACAAGACCCCCTCGGGGGGGCGGGTGGAGGTGTTGCTGGAGCGCCTGCAGGGGCCGCAACGGGCCCTGGCCCATGTGCGGGCCAGCAAGCCCCCCCGGGAAGGCACCCGGCTGTGGCTGGAGGAGGCCGTGGAGGCCGTGGTGGAGGGGCGTGAGGGGGATCTGTTCCGCCTGCGCTTTGAGGGTGGGGAGGTCCTGGAGCAGCTGGAACGCCATGGTCATATGCCCCTGCCGCCGTATATCCGGCGGCAGGACAACCCGGAGGACCGCCGGCGTTACCAGACGGTCTTCGCCCGTGCCCCCGGGGCGGTGGCCGCCCCCACCGCCGGTCTGCATTTCGACGAGGCCCTGCTGCAGGCGCTGCGGGAGCGGGGGGTGGAGACGGCCTCGGTGACCCTGCATGTGGGGGCGGGCACCTTCCAGCCGGTGCGGGTGCAGGATCCAAAAGACCATGTCATGCATGCCGAATGGGTGCAGGTGGATGCCGATGCCTGTGACCGGGTGGCCGCCTGCCGCGCCCGGGGTGGCCGGGTGGTGGCGGTGGGCACCACCAGCGTGCGCTGCCTGGAGACCGCCGCCGCAGATGGCACCCTGGCCCCGTTCCAGGGGGATACCCGCCTGTTCATCACTCCGGGATACCGTTTCCATGTGGTGGACGCCCTGCTCACCAATTTCCATCTGCCCGAGTCCACCCTGCTCATGCTGGTCTGCGCCTTCGCGGGCCGGGAGGCGGTGCTGGCGGCCTATGCACACGCCGTGGACCAGGGCTACCGCTTCTTCAGCTACGGCGATGCCATGTTCCTCACCCCCTGTGCCAAGGCCCGCGACCATGCGCTTTGAACTGCTGGGCAGGGACGGCCCCGCCCGTCGGGGCCGCCTGATCTTCGACCGGGGCAGCGTGGAGACCCCCGCCTTCATGCCCGTGGGGACCTACGGCAGCGTCAAGGGCATGACCCCGGAAGAGCTGGAGGACCTGGGGGCCGAGATCATCCTGGGCAACACCTTCCATCTCATGCTGCGTCCGGGCACGGAGGTGATCCAGCGGCACGGGGACCTGCACGGATTCATGCACTGGGAACGCCCGATCCTCACTGATTCCGGCGGATTTCAGGTGTTTTCCCTGGCGGATCTGCGCAAGATCAGTGAGGAGGGCGTGCGTTTCCGCTCCCCGGTGGATGGCGCCCCCATCCTGCTCACCCCGGAGCGGTCCATGGAGGTGCAGCGGGCCCTGGGGTCGGACATCGTCATGATCTTTGACGAATGCACCCCCTATCCCGCCACCGAGGAGGTGGCCCGTCGCTCCATGGAGCTCTCCCTGCGCTGGGCGGCCCGTTCCCGGGAGGGGCACGGGGACAACCCGGCGGCCCTGTTTGGCATCGTCCAGGGGGGCATGTACCCGCATCTGCGCCGCCGTTCCCTGGATGGCCTGCAGGCCATCGGTTTCGACGGCTACGCCATCGGCGGCCTCTCCGTGGGGGAGCCGGAGGCGGAGCGCCACCGGGTGCTGGATGAACTGATGCCCCACATGCCCGCCGATCGCCCCCGTTACCTCATGGGAGTGGGCCGGCCCGAGGATCTGGTGGAGGCGGTGCGCCGTGGCGTGGACATGTTCGACTGCGTCATCCCCACCCGCAACGCCCGCAACGGTTTCCTCTACACCCGGGACGGGGTGATGCGCATCCGCAACGCCCGCTTCCGGGACGACACCCGGCCCATCGACCCGGAATGCGATTGCTATGCCTGCCGCCATTATTCCCGGGCCTATCTCAAGCACCTGGACAAGTGCAACGAGATCCTGGCCAGCCGCCTGGCCACCATCCACAACCTGCGCTACTACCAGTGGCTCATGGGGGAGATGCGTGCCGCCATCGCCGAGGGACGGCTGGATGCCTGGGCGGAGGCCTTCCACCGCCGCCGCGCGAAAACCCCGTAGTCTGTGCCATAATGCGTGGCTTTCGTGTCCGCACCCTTGCCGCGCGGGCCCGCGCCGAATCCCAGTGACGTCTCAAGGAGACCTGCCATGAACTTCCTCATCTCCGACGCCTACGCCCAGCAGGGTCAGCCGCCGGCCGGCGGTGGCATGATCGAGTTCCTCATCATGATCGGCGTCTTCTTCGCCATCATGTACTTCCTCATCATCCGGCCCCAGAGCAAGCGCGCCAAGGAACACAAGAACATGGTGGACAATCTCTCCAAGGGGGACGAGATCGTCACCAACGGCGGCCTGGTGGGCAAGATCACCCAGGTGCACGAGAACTTCCTCAAGATCGAGGCCTCCGACGGGGTGGAGCTGGCCGTCCAGCGCCAGTCCGTGGCCGCCGTGCTGCCCAAGGGCACCCTCAAGGACCTGTGATCCGCCCCGCCGATCTCACGATCAACCCGGTTGTGTCATGAACCAGTACCCCGCCTGGAAATACCTGCTCATCGTGGCCGCCGTTGTGGTGGGCCTCGTCTACGCCCTGCCCAACCTCTTCCCGGAGGATCCGGTGGTGCAGGTGGCCCATGCCACTGCCGGCGAGGTGGGGCCCGACGGGGCTCAGCAGGTGCGGGCCGTGCTGGAGGGGCGCGGCATCCCCGTCAAGGGCATGGAGCGGGGCGAGACCGGACTCATGGTGCGCTTCCCCTCCTCGGATGCCCAGCTGCGGGCCGCGGATATCCTGCGCACCGCCCTGGGGGATGACTATGCCGTGGCCCTGAACCTGGCCCCGGCCACGCCGGGCTGGCTGCAGGCCCTCAATGCCCGTCCCATGAACCTGGGGCTGGACCTGCGCGGCGGCATCCACTTCCTCATGGAGGTGGACATGGACGCCGTGGTGGACAACGTCCATGAACGCTACGCCAGCGAGTTCCGCACCCGCCTGCGGGAGGCGGACATGCGCTACCTCAGTGTGGAGCGGGACGGGGAGGGCATCCACCTGCGTTTCGACGATGCCGGGGTCCGGGACCGGGCCCTGGAACGGCTGCGGGATGAATACCGCGGTGACCTGGAGTTCGAGGCCGTGGACGGGGCCGGCAGCCACCGCATCCGTGCCCGGGTGACCGACGAGCAGTTGCAGACCCAGCGCCGCCTGGCCCTGCAGCAGAACATCACCACGCTGCGCAACCGGGTGAACGAACTGGGGGTGGCCGAGCCGGTGATCCAGCAGCAGGGGGAGCGGCGCATCGTGGTGCAGCTCCCGGGGGTGCAGGACACCGCCCGGGCCAAGGAGATCCTGGGGGCCACGGCCACCCTGGAGTTCCGCCTGGTGGACGAGGAACACGACCCCTATGCGGCCGCCGAGCGCGGCCGCGCCCCGGCGGGATCGCGGCTGTACCGGGAGCGCAACGGCAATCCCGTGCTGCTGGAGCGCCGTGTCATGCTCACCGGCGACTACATCCAGGACGCCACCTCCGGCATCGCCCAGGACACCGGCGGGCCGGCGGTGTTCATCAATCTGGACGCCCAGGGGGCACGCATCTTCAGCCGCACCACGGGGGACAACGTGGGCCGGCTCATGGGCGTGGTCTTTATCGAGACCGCCACCGAGACCGTGCGCGAGGACGGCGAACTGGTGCGCCGCACCACCCGCAGCGAGGAGGTGATCAACGTTGCCCGCATCCAGGAGCAGCTGGGCCGCCGTTTCCAGATCACCGGCCTGGACAGCTCCCGCGAGGCCCATAACCTGGCCCTGCTGCTGCGGGCCGGGGCCCTGGCGGCGCCCATGAGCATCGTCGAGGAGCGTACCGTGGGTCCGAGCCTGGGCCGGGACAACATCGAGGCCGGGTTCAAGTCCGTGGTGCTGGGCTTTGTCCTGGTGCTGGTGTTCATGGCCCTCTACTACCGGGTCTTCGGTCTTGTGGCCGACCTGGCCCTGGCCCTGAATCTGGTGCTGCTGGTGGCCCTGCTGTCCATGCTCCAGGCCACCCTCACCCTGCCGGGCATCGCCGGGATCGTGCTCACCGTGGGCATGGCGGTGGACGCCAATGTGCTCATCTTCGAGCGCATCCGCGAGGAACTGCGCAACGGCAACTCCCCCCAGGCGGCCATCCAGGCCGGCTATGCCCGCGCCCTGTCCACCATCGCCGATGCCAATATCACCACCCTCATCGCCGCGGTGGTGCTGTTCATGTTCGGCACCGGGCCCATCAAGGGCTTCGCCGTGACCCTCTCCCTGGGCATCCTGGTGTCCCTGTTCACGGCCCTGGTGGTCACCCGCGGGGTGGTCAACCTCATCTACGGACGCCGGCGTCGCCTCAAGACGCTGGCCATCTGAGGGCGTTCCCGCCATGCAGCTGAACTTTGCCAACGCCAACATCGATTTTCTGGGGCAGCGGCGCATCGCCCTGTCCATCTCCGCCGTCCTGCTGGTGCTCTCCATCCTGCTGCTGGTCTTCCGCGGCCTGAATTTCGGCATCGACTTCACCGGAGGCACCCTCATCGAGGTGGGCTATCCCGGGGCGGTGGAGCTGAACCAGGTGCGGGACACCCTGCAGGAGGGGGGATTCGACCGGGCCAGCGTGCAGTACTTCGGCACCTCCAGCGATGTGCTCATCCGCCTGGCCCCGCGGCAGGGGGAGGACAGCGCCCAGCTCTCCGAGCAGGTGCTCACCCAGTTGCGTACCGCCGGTGGGGACGTGGAGATGCGCCGGGTGGAATTCGTGGGACCCCAGGTGGGGGATGAGCTGCGCGAGCAGGGGGGGCTGGCCATGCTTTATGCCCTGCTGGGCATCCTCATCTACGTGGCCCTGCGCTTTGAATGGCGCTTCTCCCTGGGTGCGGTGGCCGCCCTGGTGCACGACGTCACCCTCACCCTGGGGATCTTCTCGCTGCTGTGGCTGGAGTTCGACCTGTCGGTGCTGGCGGCCGTGCTTGCCGTGATCGGTTACTCCCTCAATGACACCATCGTGGTCTACGACCGCATCCGGGAGAACTTCCGCCGCCTGCGCAAGGAGGCCACCGCGCGGGTGATGAACGTCTCGGTGAACCAGAGCCTGGCGCGCACCCTCATGACCAGCCTCACCACCTTGCTGGTGCTGGTCTGTCTCTACCTGTTGGGTGGCGCCGCCATCCAGAACTTCGCCCTGGCCCTGATCATCGGCGTGCTGGTGGGCACCTACTCCTCCATTTACGTGGCCGCCGCCCTGGCCCTGGTGATGGGGGTGGACCGGGGCGTGATGCTGCCGGTGAAGAAGGAGGGGGAGGAGCTGGACGACCGGCCCTGAGGCGGATGCCGGACGGGCCGGCGCCCGGGGCGGGCGCCGGCACTATTCGGCGCGGCGGTTCACCACCGGATGCAGCCGCTGCAGCATGGCCTTGAAGACCTTGGGGCCGGCCGCCACCACGTTGCCGTGTTCCAGGTAGTCGTTGCCGCCGCGCAGGTCGCTCACCAGGCCGCCGGCCTCCTGCACCAGCAGCACCCCGGCGGCCAGGTCCCACTCATTCAGGCCCATCTCCCAGAAGCCATCCAGGCGGCCGCAGGCTACGTAGGCCAGGTCCAGGGAGGCGGCGCCGGGGCGGCGCACCCCCGCCGTACCCGGCAGCAGCACGCGCAGGGTGCGCAGGTAATGGTCCAGGTCCTGCTCCTCCCGGAAGGGGATACCGGTGCCCAGCAGGGCCCCGGAGAGGTCCTTGAGGCCGGTGACCCGGATGCGGCGGCTGTTGAGGAAGGCCCCGCCGCCGCGGCTGGCGGTGAACAGCTCCTCCTTGATGGGGTCGTAGACCACCGCCTGTTCCAGCCGCCCGCGGTGTTTGACGGCGATGGAGACGGCGAACTGGGGGATGCCGTGGATGAAGTTGGTGGTGCCGTCCAGGGGATCGATCACCCAGACGAAGTCATGGTCCGTGTCCCGGGCCCCGCTCTCTTCGGCGAGGATGCCGTGGTCCGGGTAGGCCCGCCGGATGACGCGGATGATCTCCCGTTCCGCGGCCTGGTCCACCTCCGTGACGAAGTCGTTGGGCTGCTTGTCCTGGATGGTGAGGGTGTCCAGCCGGTGGGCATTGCGGGCGATGACCTGGCCCGCGGCCCGGGCGGCCTTGACGGCGATATTGAGCAAGGGATTCATGGGCAGTCCGGATCCGGTAAAGAACGACGGCCGTGTCCCTGGGACACGGGAAGATGGCGAAAGATACACAACCCACGATGACAAATGAACCCACCGGGGCCCTCGGGTCCGTACGCATCGTCCTGGTGAACACCACCCATCCGGGGAATATCGGCGGGGTGGCCCGGGCCATGAAGAACATGGGGCTTTCGGATCTGCGCCTGGTGAACCCCCAGGGGTATCCCAGCGCCGAGGCCACCGCCCGGGCCTCCGGGGCCCACGACCTGCTGGCCCGGGCCCGGGTCTACGACGATCTGGATACGGCCCTGGCGGGGTGCTGCCGGGTGCTGGGCACCAGCGCCCGCCAGCGCACCCTGCGCTGGCCTGAACTTTCCCCCCGGGCCGCCGCCGCGGATCTCCTGCAGGCGGCCCCCGCGGGGCCCGTGGCCCTGCTCTTCGGGCGCGAGCGCACGGGCCTGACCAATGAGGAACTGGACCGCTGCCAGGCCCTGGTGACGATCCCCACCCACCCGGACTACAGCTCCCTCAATCTGGCGGCGGCGGTGCAGGTGCTCACCTACGAGCTGCGCCTGGCGGCCCTGGAGGCCGGGCAGGATGTCACCGCGCCGGCGGCATCCCCGGGAGGCGGGGAGGCGGGGGCGCCCCACGAGGAGCTGGAGCGGTTCTATGCCCACCTGGAGGAGACCCTGCGCCTGCTGGACTTCCTGGATCCGGACAACCCCCGTCACCTCATGCGCCGCCTGCGCCGGCTCTTCGCCCGGGCCCACCCCAGCGTCAACGAGGTGAACATCCTGCGCGGCATCCTGACCCACGCCGCCCGGGGGCCCGTTGGACGCAGGGACCCGGAAAGGGATTAGAATGACAAGACAGAGCGAACCGGTCGGGTAAGAGGCCCCTATGTTGCAACGACTGCGCGAGGATGTGCGTTGTGTCTTCGAGCGGGATCCGGCGGCCCGCAACACCTTCGAGGTGCTCACCACCTATCCCGGGGTGCACGCCCTGCTGATCCATCGCATCAGCCATTGCCTGTGGCACCACCGCCTGCGCTGGCCGGCCCGGTTTCTGGCCTATTTCGGCCGCTGGCTCACCGGCATCGAAATCCATCCGGGGGCCTGCATCGGGCGGCGTTTCTTCATCGACCACGGCATGGGGGTGGTCATCGGCGAGACGGCGTGCATCGGGGACGACTGCACGCTGTATCACGGCGTCACCCTGGGGGGCACCACCTGGGGCCGGGGGCAGCGTCACCCACAGTTGGAGAACAACGTGGTGGTGGGGGCCGGGGCCAAGATCCTCGGCCCCATCCGCGTGGGCGAGGGGGCCCGCATCGGCTCCAATGCCGTGGTCCTCAAGGAGGTCCCCGCCGGGGCCACGGTGGTGGGCATCCCCGGACGGGTCGTCACCCAGCGCGGCGAGGATGAGGACCGGCGCGAGCGCATGGCCCGGCGCATGGGCTTCGATGCCTATGGCACCACCCGCGACATGCCCGACCCGGTGGCCGTGGCCATCAACCGCATCCTGGACCACCTGCACACCGTGGATCAGCGCCTGGACGAGAACAGCCACGCCCTGCGCTCCCTGGGGGCGGCGGTGGACGACTCCCGCATCCGGGAGATCGAGGCCCGGGACCTGCGGGATCTGGGGCTGAGGGCGGAGGAACCCGCGGCGGAGACGGCCGGGACGGTTCCCGGGACCGGCACTGACAATACTTGACCGTTTTTATAGGGTATAGGTACTATATCCCGGCGGCTGATTCGGGAGAGAGGGCAGATGAGACTGACAACGAAGGGGCGTTACGCGGTGACGGCCATGCTGGACCTGGCCCTGCACAATGATCAGGGCCCGATATCCCTTGCGGATATCTCCAACCGGCAAGGTATCTCATTATCCTACCTGGAACAACTCTTCGCGCGCCTGCGCAAGCGGGGGCTGGTGCTCAGCACCCGGGGTCCGGGTGGGGGCTATACCCTGAGCCGCCCGCCGGGGGATGTGGCCATTGCCGACGTCATCTCCGCCGTGGACGAGAAGGTGGACACCACCCGCTGCGGCGGCACGGTGGACTGCCAGAACAGCCAGCGCTGCCTCACCCACGACCTGTGGTCGGACCTGAGCCGGCAGATCTATGATTTCCTCGCCAACATCACGTTGGCGGATGTGATGCAGCGCAAGGGGGTGCGCGAGGTGGCGGCGCGTCAGGACCGGGAGGTGGCCCGGTCCAGCGCCCCCAGCCGCAGCAGCGCGGGAACTGCACTGAGTGCGGCACGGGAATCGGTGGAGTAGGCTGAAACAGCCCCCGGGCTTGCAACGCCGGGACCAGGTGGGCCGTGGGCCCGAGGAGGACACAATGAGCGAGATCCAATTACCCATCTACCTGGACTATGCGGCGACGACGCCGGTGGACGATCGGGTGGCGGAGGAGATGTGCCGTTATCTCACCCGCGGGGGCTGTTATGGCAATGCGGCCTCCCGCTCCCACGCCCTGGGCTGGGAGGCGGAGCGGGCGGTGGAGCGCGCCCGGGAGCAGGTGGCCGCGCTGGTGGGGGCGGACCCGCGGGAGATCATCTGGACCAGCGGTGCGACGGAATCCGACAACCTGGCCCTCAAGGGCGCGGCCCACTTCTACCAGAAGAAGGGGCGTCATATCGTGACCCTGAAGACCGAGCACAAGGCGGTGCTGGACAGCTGCCGCCAGCTGGAGCGGGAGGGCTTCGAGGTCACCTATCTCGAACCGGAGCCGGACGGCCTGCTGGACCTGGACCGCCTGGGCGCCGCCCTGCGGGACGACACCATCCTGGTCTCGATCATGCATGTGAATAACGAGATCGGCGTGATCCAGGACCTGGAAGCCATCGGCGGTCTGACGCGGGAGCGGGGCATCGTCTTCCACGTGGACGCGGCGCAATCGGCGGGCAAGCTGCCCATCGACCTGGGCGCGTTGCCGGTGGATCTGATGAGCTTTTCCGGACACAAGATCTACGGTCCCAAGGGGATCGGCGCCCTGTATGTGCGGCGCAAGCCCCGGGTGCGCCTGGAGGCGCAGATGCATGGGGGCGGGCACGAACGGGGCCTGCGCTCCGGGACCCTGCCCACGCACCAGATCGTGGGCATGGGCGAGGCCTTTCGCATCGCCGCCGAGGAGATGGAAGCCGAGGCCGCCCGCCTGCAGGCCCTGCGGGAGCGGCTGTGGTCGGGTCTGGCGCAGATGGAGGAGGTCTACCTGAACGGTCACCCCGAGCGGCGCGTGGCGGGTATTCTCAACTGCTCCTTCAACTTCGTGGAGGGGGAGAGCCTGATCATGGCCCTGCGGGACATCGCCGTGTCCTCGGGATCGGCCTGCACCAGCGCCAGCCTGGAGCCGTCCTACGTCCTGCGCGCCCTGGGGCGGGACGACGAACTGGCCCACAGCTCCATCCGCTTCTCCCTGGGGCGCTATACCACCGAGGCGGAGATCGACCACACGGTGGAGCTGGTGCGCGCGGCGGTGGGGCGGCTGCGGGATCTGTCGCCGTTGTGGGAGATGCACCAGGAAGGGGTGGATCTGAAGAGCGTGGAATGGGCGGCGCACTGAGCGCGGTCCCAAAGAGAGCGAACCGGAGGGTAGAGACATGGCCTACAGTGACAAGGTGATCGACCACTACGAGAACCCGCGCAACGTGGGCTCTATGGACAAGGCAGACCACAGCGTGGGCACGGGCATGGTGGGTGCGCCGGCCTGCGGCGACGTGATGAAGCTGCAGATCCGGGTGAACGATGCCGGCGTGATCGAGGACGCCAAGTTCAAGACCTATGGTTGTGGTTCGGCGATTGCCAGCTCCAGCCTGCTGACGGAATGGGTGAAGGGAAAGACCCTGGAGGAGGCGGGTTCCATCAAGAACACGGAGATCGCCGAGGAGCTGGCGCTGCCGCCGGTGAAGATCCACTGTTCGGTGCTGGCGGAGGACGCCATCAAGGCCGCCATCGACGACTACCGCAAGAAGGGCGGCGGGGCCGCCGAGGTTGCCCCGGTGGACGAGGATTCCGGGGCGGCGTGAGCCGCACTCCCATCCTGACAGGAGGAACGAGACATGGGCATCACACTGACCGACGCGGCGGCGCAGCGCGCCAGAAGTGCCCTGGAGAGCCGGGGCAAGGGGATCGGCCTGCGTCTGGGGGTGAAGACCACCGGTTGCTCGGGCATGGCCTATGTCATGGAGTTCGCCGACGAGCTGGAGGAGGGGGACACCGTGTTCGAGGACAAGGGGGTCCGGCTGGTGGTCAGCCCCCGCAGCCTGGTGTATCTGGATGGCACGGAACTGGACTATACCCGCGAGGGCCTGAACGAGGGATTCCGCTTCAAGAATCCCAACGAGGCCTCCCGCTGCGGTTGCGGCGAGAGCTTCGCGGTCTGAGCGTCCCCGGAGGCACCCCATGACGGAAGCAGACGGCACGACGGTGGAACTGGACCTGACGCAGAACCACTTCGAGCTGCTGGGGCTGCCGCAGCGTTTCCGCATCGATCCCGGTGCGCTGTCCCAGGCCTACCGGCGCATGCAGTCCGCCCTGCACCCCGACCGGTTCGCCCGGGCCGGCGATCAGGCCCGGCGTCTGGCGGTGCAGGGGGCGGCCCAGGTGAACGAGGCCTATGCCGTGCTCCGGGATGACGGACGCCGGGCCCGCTACCTGCTGGAACTGCAGGGGGTGGCCGTGGACGAGGAACGGGAAACGGCCCAGGACCCGGCATTCCTCATGGACCAGATGGAACTGCGCGAAGCCCTGGAGGCGGCGGAACAGGAACCCCGGCCCCTGGAGGCGGTGGAGCGGGTGAGGGCGGACATCGATGCCCGCCACAAGGCCCTGCTGCAGACCTTCGAGCAGGCCTTCGGGGCCGGGGACCTGGCGGCGGCCAAGGCCGAGGTGCTGAAGCTCCGCTTCTTCGAGCGCCTGCGGCAGGAGGCGACGGCCCTGGCCGAGCGCCTGGAGGACCGGGATCTGCCCTGATCCCGGGCACACGCACCCATCGACGGATACCACGACGCCATGGCGCTATTGCAGATCTGTGAACCGGGCATGTCCCCCGACCCCCATCAGCACCGGCTGGCGGTGGGCATCGATCTGGGCACCACCAACTCCCTGGTGGCCACGGTGCGAGACGGCGAGGCCCAGGTCCTCAGGGACGCCGAGGGGCGCATACTGCTGCCCTCGGTGGTGCACTATGGCGGGGACGGGGCAACCCTGGTGGGCCACGAGGCCCGCCACCGCGCGGCCCTGGACCCCCTGAACACCCTCTCCTCCATCAAGCGCCTCATGGGCCGGGGCGTGGGTGACCTCAAGACCGTGGCCGGGCATGTCCCCTACGACTTCGTCGCCGGCGAGGGGGGCGTGCCCCGCATCCGCACCCGCGGCGGCGAGGTGACGCCGGTGGAGGTCTCCGCCGAGATCCTGCGGGTGCTCAGGGAACGGGGGGAGGCCCGTCTGGGGGGG
>NZ_NRSK01000007.1 GCF_016584115.1 Ectothiorhodospira mobilis | reverse complement strand
GACCAGGAGCAGCAACAGGTCCGTCATCCGGGGCCAGTGGGGCATGAAGGGCATGGGCATGGGACTGGCGCTGATCCTGGGCGGGGACGGTTTCGTGCCGGGATTCCTGCTGGACCGCATCTGGCATCTGATCCTGCCGGTGATCTGCCTGGCCTACGGCGGCTTCGCCTTCCTGGCCAAGCTCACCCGCTCCTCGGTGCTGGAGAACCTGCTCTCGGATTATGCCCGTACCGCCCGGGCCAAGGGGGTGGAGGAGCACGATATCCTCTGGCGCCATGTCCTGCGCAACTCCCTGCTGCCCCTGATCACCGTCTCCGCCACCCTCCTGCCCAGCCTGCTGGCCGGGTCGGTCATCGTCGAGAGCATCTTCTCCATCGACGGCATGGGCAAGCTGGCGGTGGAGGCGGTGCAGACCCGGGACCGGGAGCTGGTGCTGTCGGTGACCCTGATCAGCGGTCTGTTGACCCTGGCCGGGTATCTGCTGGCGGACATCGGCTATGCCATCGCGGATCCGAGGGTGAGCTATGACTGAACCCCTTCCCTCCGGCGGTATCCCGCGTCCGCCCGCGGAACGCCGCAGCTATGCCGCCCAGGTGGCGCGGGAGGTCCTGGCCCGCTGGGGGGCCCGGCTGGGGCTGGCCTGGATCGGGCTGCTGGTGCTGGTGGCCGTCTTCGCCCCCTTCCTGGCCTCCAGCCATCCGTGGCTGGTGGTGCAGGAGGGACGTCTTTCCAGTCCGGTGCTGGCCCACCTGGGGGCGGCGGACCTGGCCCTGCTGGCGGGGTTTGCTGCGGCGGTGGTCATGGCCTTCGTGCGCCACACCTGGAGCAGGCGCCTGGCGGTGGTCCTGGCGGCCCTGCTCCTGGGGGGGGGAGGCGGCGCGCTGTTCCTGTCGCCCCCGGATCTGGTGATCCATGCCCAGTATCGCGAGGCCGAGGCCCGGGGGGCCTACGACTGGGTGCTCCGCGCCCCGGTACCCTATTCCCCCAAGGACTACCTGCGGGACCGGGGGGATACGGGGCTGCAACCGCCCCTGGCGGATCCGGCCCATCCCCACTGGCTGGGCACGGACGTGAACGGGGCCGATGTCCTCTCGCGCATGATCCACGCCACGCGCATCGCCCTGGGCATCGGTTTTGTCGCCACGGGGATCGCCCTGGCCATCGGTGTGGTGGTGGGGGGACTCATGGGGTATTTCTCCGGAGTGGTGGATATGATCGGGATGCGCATCGTGGAGATCTTCGAGGCCATCCCCACCCTGTTTCTGCTGCTTACCTTCGTGGCCTTCTTCGGCCGCAACCTCTACATGATGATGGTCATCATCGGGCTCACCTCCTGGTCGGGCTATGCCCGCTATGTGCGCGCGGAGTTCCTCAAGCTGCGTCAGCAGGACTACGTACAGGCGGCGGTGGCCTGCGGTCTGCCCCTGCGCTCCATCCTCTTTCGCCACATGCTCCCCAACGGCGTCGCCCCCATCCTGGTGGCCGCCAGCTTCGGCGTGGCCTCGGCCATCCTGGCGGAGGCCACGCTGAGCTTCCTGGGCCTGGGGCTGGTGGACGATCCCTCCTGGGGGCAGATGCTCAATCAGGCGGTGCAGTCCTCCACCTTCAACTGGTGGATGGCCCTGTTCCCGGGCGGGGCCATCTTCCTCACGGTGTTCGCCTACAACCTGGTGGGGGAGTCGTTGCGGGATGCCCTGGACCCCTATCTGGACAGGAAGGCCTGAGCCGTGTTGCTGCAAGTGCAGGATCTGCATACCCACCTGAGGAGCGGCGACCACGTGGTACGCGCGGTGCAGGGGGTGAGCTTTGCCATCGACCGGGGGGAGACCTATTGCCTGGTGGGGGAGTCCGGCAGTGGCAAGTCGGTGACCGCCCTGTCGGTCATGCAGCTGCTGCCCCCCGGGATCGCCCGCCATCCGGCGGGAAAGGTGCGCCTTCATTGCCACCAGGGGGGGCAAGGGGAGGGGATGGTGGACCTGCTCACCCTGCCGGAGCCGGACCGGCGCCGCCTGCGGGGATCGTGCATGGGCATGATCTTCCAGGAGCCCATGACCTCCCTGAACCCGGTGTTCCCCGTGGGGGAACAGATCCAGGAGGTGCTGCGGGTCCACCGCCCGGAGCTGGACACTGCCGAGGTCCGGGAGCGGGCGCTGGCGGCCCTGGATCAGGTGGGCATCCCGCAGCCGGCACAGCGGGCGCGGGAATACCCCCACCGCCTCTCCGGCGGCCAGCGCCAGCGGGTGATGATCGCCATGGCCATGGTCTGCGAGCCGGATCTGCTCATCGCCGATGAGCCCACCACCGCCCTGGATGTGACGGTACAGGCCCAGATCCTGCGGCTGATGCAGGACCTGCAGGCCCGCAACGGCATGGCCATGCTCTTCATCAGCCACGATTTCGGCGTGGTGGCCCAGATGGGCCACCGTCTGGGGGTGATGCGCCAGGGCCGGCTGGTGGAGGAGGGTCCGGTGGCCCGGGTCCTGGCGCGCCCGGAGCATCCCTATACCCGTCAGCTCATCGACGCCCTGCCGGAGAACCTGGTGCGGCACCGGCCACCGCCGCCGCCCCGGGCATCGGGACCGGGGGAGGCGCCGTTGCTGCGGCTGCAGGGGCTGCAGGTGCACTATCCGGTGCGCAAGGGGCTTATGCGCCGGGTGGTGGATCGGGTGCGCGCCGTGGACGGCGTGGATCTGGAGATCCCCCGGGGCCGGATCATGGCCCTGGTGGGGGAGTCGGGTTGTGGCAAGACCACCCTGGGGCGGGCCATCCTGCGCCTGGTGGACCCCACCGGCGGGGAGATCCTGTTCGATGGCCATGCCATCGGCCGGTTGCCCGCTTCCGGCCTGCGCCCCTTCCGGCGGCGTATGCAGATCGTCTTCCAGGATCCGGCCTCGTCCCTGAACCCGCGCCTGACCGTCGCCGCCGCCCTGACCGAGCCCATGGCGGTGCACGGCATCGGCGCGGACCGGGAGGCGCGCCTGGCCCGGGCCGCCGAGGTCCTGGCCCAGGTGCAGCTGCCGCAAGAGGCCCTGTGGCGCTACCCCCACGAGTTCTCCGGCGGCCAGCGCCAGCGCATCGGCATCGCCCGCGCCCTGGTGCTGGATCCGGAGTTCATCGTCTGTGACGAGGTGACCAGTGCCCTGGACGTGTCGGTTCAGGCCGAGGTCCTGGGCATCCTGCTGGAACTGACCCGGGTGCGGGGACTGACGCTGCTGTTCATCACCCACGACATCGGCGTGGTGGAATACCTGGGGGATGTCATGGCGGTGATGCAGGACGGCAAGGTGGTGGAGCAGGGGCCGGTGCAGGCGGTGTGTCGCACGCCCCGGCATCCTTACACCGTGCAGCTGCTGGAGGCGGTGCCGCGCATCGGTGACGGGGCCATCGTCCGCGGCTGAGGGCTGCGCTTCAGGGGCGGCGGCGAGCCCCTGACAGGAGCCGGTGATACCAGGTCCGGTGTGCAGGCTCGGCAGCGATCATCACGGAGATGTTGTCCCGTCCGCCGCAGTCGTTGGCCCGGGCGATGAGCCGGGCGGCGAGGGTGTCCGGAGTGTTGCGATGTTGGCGGATCAGGGCCTCGATGGCGTCATCGTCCACCATGTCGCTGAGGCCATCGGAGCAAAGCAGGTACAGATCCCCCGGCTGCAGCCGTTCCTCGCGGGTGTCCACCTGCACGCGGGGCTCGATCCCCAGGGCCCGGGTGAGCAGGTTGCCCCCGGCGGCGGTGCGGGCCTGTTCGGGGGGGCACAGCCCCCGGTCCACCAGTTCCTGAACCAGGGTGTGGTCGCTGGTGAGGCGTTGCAGGCGATCGTTCCGGAAGCGGTAGATGCGTGAGTCGCCCACGTGGGCGAGGAAGACCCGCCCCTTGCGAAACAGGACGACGGCCAGGGTCGTGCCCATGCCGGCGCAGGCGGCGTCCCGCCCCGCCGCCTCGTGGATGCCCCGGTTGGCCCGGATCACCGCCCCGCGCAGGGCCTCCAGGGTGTCATGGCGGCCGCCGCCCGTGTGCGGGAGCGTCTCCTTCAGGGTCTGCAGCATCGTCTCCACGGCCATGCGGCTGGCCACCTCCCCACCGGCATGTCCGCCCATGCCATCCGCCAGTACCAGCAATCCCAGGTGGCCGTCCTCTCCGATGTGGTCCTCGTTGTGCCGGCGGATGCGTCCGGTATCGGTGCCGGCGGCGGTCTGGAGCCTGGGGGGGCGCAGGGGCATGGGGGGCGGACGGGTTGCAGTGGTCGGCCATCAGCATAGCCCCGGCGGAAGGGGGACACCACGGGGAACGGACCGAAGGGTACGCCTGCGGGGTGAAGCGGGGCTCAGGCGGCCCCGGAACCGCGGCGGATGATCAGGGTCTGTCCGGGGTGAAGGGTCTCTTCCTGCTCCAGATCGTTCCAGCGGGCCAGGTCCCGTACGCTGACCCCGTAGTGACGGGCCAGGGCCCAGAGGGTGTCGCCGGGGCGGACGTCATGATGCACGATGCGGTCTTCGCCGCTCCGGGCCGCCTGCATGGGGTCAGGGGCCCTCGCGTCCCCTCCGCCGGGGATGAGCAGGTGTTCGCCGGCCCGGATCAGGTCCCCCTGGATGCCGTTGACCCGCCGCAGGGCCTCCACAGGCAGATCGTAACGGGCGGCGATGCCTCCCAGGTATTCCCCGCGGCGCACCCGGTGGCGGCGCCAGGTGACGCGTTGCCCCGGGTCCAGTTCCGCCAGCCCGGCCCGCAGGGCCGGGGCCCGGTCTGCTGGCACCAGCAGGTGATGCGGCCCTTTGGGCGGCGTCGCCCAGCGGTCCAGCCCGGGATTCAGGGTCCGCAGGGTCTCCAGGTCGATCCCCGCCAGGCGCGCCGCCACCGCCAGTTCGATCTGGCCGCCGGTGCGCACCAGGGTGACCTGGGGACGGTCGGGAACGGGCGGCAGCGACAGTCCGTGGGCCTTCGGGTCGGCCAGCAGCGTGGCAAGGGCCAGCAGGCGCGGCACGTAGTGCCGCGTCTCCCGGGGCAGGTCCAGTTGCCAGTAGTCGCTGGGCCGGCCGCGTGCACGGTTGTGGCGGATGGCCCGGGCCACGGTGCCCTGGCCGGCGTTGTAGGCGGCCAGGGCGAGGAACCAGTCCCCGTCGAAGCGCCGGTGCAGTTGTTCCAGGTAGGTGAGGGCTGCCAACGTGGCGGCATGGACGTCCCGGCGCCCGTCATACCACCAGTTCTGCTTTAGGCCGAAATGGGCCCCCGTGGAGGGGATGAACTGCCAGATCCCGGCGGCATGCCCATGGGACAGGACCTGGGTCCGGTAGCCGCTTTCCACCACCGGCAGCAACAGCAGTTCGGCAGGCAGTCCCCGGCGCTCGATCTCGTCGAGGATGTGGTACAGGAAGGGTTCCGCCCGGACCAGGACCCGCCTGAGGTGGGTGGGGTGTCTGCCGTACCAGTGGATGTACCGGGTCACCCGCGCCCGGTCCTCCTCCCGCGGCAGGGTCATGTGCCGCCGCATCCGCTCCCAAAGGTCCCGGGGCGGGGCCGCGTGGATCTTTGCCGGCGCGGGGGAAGGATCCACGCGCAGGGGTTCCGACACCGGTTCCGCAGGGGGCTCGGCGGGGCGCGCCACCGGGGTACCGCCATCCTCCGGTGCAAAGGGGGGGATGGCGCACCCGGCCAGGAGTAGATACACCCCCGTGCAGGCCGCCCCGGTGACGAGCGTTTTCCTCTTTGGCATGGGCACGGTAGGATAGCGGGGCCCGTGTGGCTGCTCAACCTTGACCGTCGATCCCCCTGCAAGAGGTCGCGCCCCGCTCCATGTCATCCCCCACGCATCCGATCGTGCAGCGCCAGCAGCATCTGCGGGCATGGTATGCGGTCCCGGCGGGGCGGGTGATGCTTGCGGCCATGCGCGCTCACCTGAACCGGTTCGTGCCCCAGATCTTCGGCTACTACGCCCTGCAGATCGGTCACCTGGGCAACGGGGTGGATCTGCTGGAGGGGAGCCGTATCGGTCGCCGTTTCCTCATGGAGGCCCGCCCCGGCCCGGGGGCGCATCTGAGCGCCCTGCCCGAGGCCCTGCCGGTGGCCGCAGACAGCCTGGACCTGATCCTGCTGGCCCATACCCTGGATGGGGCCCTGGACCCCCACCAGGTCCTGCGGGAGGTGGAACGCAGCCTGCGTCCGGAGGGGCATGTCATCATCCTCGGGCTCAATCCCCTGAGCCCGGTGGGGTTATGGCAACGGGTGCCGCCACGCCGCGGTGAGAGCCCCTGGTCCGGGGCCTGTTACAGCACCCGCCGGGTGCGGGAATGGCTGTCCCTTTTGGGATTCGACATCATGGCCCTGGCCCATGCCGGGGTGCGGGCGCCGGAGGGGGGATCGGGCCTGCGGGGGCGGCTGCAGATGATCCAGGGGCTGGGTGGCCGGCGTCTGCCCTACGTGGGGTCGGTCTACATGATCCTGGCCCGCAAGCGGGTCTCCACCCTCACGCCGGTGCGCCCCCGCTGGCGGGCCGCGCGCCCCTGGGTGCCGGGTGGTTTCGTGCGCCCCGTGTGCAGGAGAAGAGAACGTGACTGAGACGCAAGATGTTGAGATCTATACCGACGGGGCCTGCCGCGGCAACCCCGGACCCGGCGGCTGGGGGGCGGTGCTGCGCTATCGCGGGCAGGAGAAGCACCTCAGCGGGGGCGAGGCGGAGACCACCAACAACCGCATGGAACTGATGGCGGCCATCCAGGCCCTGGAGACCCTCAAGCGCCCCTGCCGCGTGGATCTGACCACCGATTCCCAGTATGTGAAAAACGGCGTGAACCAATGGATGGCCAACTGGAAGCGCCGGGGGTGGCGCACGGCCGCCGGGCAGCCGGTGAAGAATCAGGACCTGTGGCAGCGTCTGGACGCGGCGGCCTCGCGCCATCAGGTGTCCTGGCACTGGGTGCGCGGCCATTCGGGCCACCCGCAGAACGAACAGGCGGACCAGCTGGCCAACCAGGCCATCGATGCCCTGCAGGCCGGGTCCAGCGGGTGAGGGGGCGTGGCCTCCCCGGAGCCCCTGATCTGAAGAGCCCTTTGCGCCGAATACCGGAACCATCCCCCCAGACCATGACGATCGATACCCCAGAAGACGATATCCCCGTCCGCCAGGTGGTCCTGGATACGGAAACCACGGGCCTGGAGCCCACCCAGGGCCACCGCATCATCGAGATCGGCTGTGTGGAACTGGTGCGCCGCCGGCCCACGCGCCGGCATTATCACCAATACCTGCAGCCGGACCGGGAGGTGGATGCCGGGGCCGTGGAGGTGCATGGCATCACCAACGAGTTCCTGGCGGACAAGCCCCGTTTCCCGGACGTGGCGGCCACCTTCCTGGAATTCGTCCGCGGGGCGGAGCTGATCATCCACAACGCCCCCTTCGACGTGGGTTTCATCAACCACGAACTGGCCCGGCTGGAAGGGGACTGGGGGCGGCTGGAGGATCATTGCCGGGTCACCGATTCCCTGGCCCTGGCGCGGCAGATGCATCCGGGGCAGCGCAACAGCCTGGACGCCCTGTGCAAGCGCTACGACATCGACAACTCCGGGCGCGATCTGCACGGGGCGCTGCTGGACGCCCGCATCCTGGCGGATGTCTATCTGGCCATGACCGGGGGACAGAAGACCCTCGCCCTGGGGGGCGACGGGGAGACGAGCAGCGCCCAGTCCGGTGCGGAGGGGATCCGTCGCCTGCCGGCGGACCGGCCGCGGCTGGCGGTGATCCGCGCCGATGAGGGGGAGAGGGCCGCCCACACCCGGGTGCTGGAGCGCCTGGGCTGCGCCGAGCCCTGGTGAGAGGCACCCGCCTTCAGTGGGTCTTGAGGGTGCGGGCCTTCTCCCGCTGCCAGTCCCGTTCCTTCTCCACGGCCCGCTTGTCGTGGGCCTTCTTGCCCTTGGCCAGACCCACCTCCAGCTTGGCCCGGCCCCGCTTCCAGTAGAGGGCCAGGGGCACCAGGGTGTAGCCGCGGCGCTCCACCAGCCCGATGAGCTTGCTCAGTTCCTCGCCATGGAGCAGGAGCTTGCGGGTGCGCGTGGGGTCCGGGGAAATGTGGGTGGAGGCCGTGGGCAGCGGGGTGATATGGGCCCCCAGCAGCCAGGCCTCCCCCTTCTTGATGAGGACGTAGCTCTCGCTCAACTGGGCACGGCCCGCCCGCAGGCTCTTGACCTCCCAGCCCTCCAGGGACAGACCGGCCTCGTAGCGATCCTCGATGAAGTAATCGTGGCGTGCCTTCTTGTTGAGGGCGATGGTGCTGCCGCCGCCCGTATTCTTCGCTTTCTTGCTCATGGGGCCATTGTACTTTGGACCCTGAAAGCAAAGCCATCCGCAAAGGGGGCAACGGGGGGCGGGGCGTTCAGGCGTTGAGACCGGGGCGGAATTTCCTCAGAATGTCGCGGTCATTCGGAGGATGCCCATGAGAAAAGAAACCTCGATCCATGGCCAGTGGTCGTCGAAACTGGCCTTCGTGCTGGCGGCCACCGGGTCTGCGGTGGGCCTGGGGAACATCTGGCGCTTCCCTTATATCACCGGCGAGAACGGCGGCGGGGCCTTTGTACTGGTCTACCTGCTGTGCATCCTGCTCATCGGCCTGCCGGTGATGATCGGGGAGATCCTCCTGGGCCGGCGCGGCCGCCAGAGCCCCATCAATACCATGGCCAGCCTGTCCCACGAGGAGGGGCTGAGCCGCGCCTGGGGGATGATCGGCTGGCTCGGCGTGGCGGCGGCCTTCATGATCCTCTCCTTCTACAGCGTCATCGCCGGCTGGTCCCTGTCCTATGTCTTTCGCACCGCCGCCGGGGTCTTCTCGGGCCTGGATGTGGAGGGTGTGCGTGGGGTCTTCGAGGGGCTGGTTTCGGATCCGGAACGTCTGCTGGCCTGGCATACCGTGTTCATGGTGATGAACGTGCTGGTTGTGTCCCGGGGTGTGCGTTCGGGTCTGGAGCAGGCGGTGAAATTCCTTATGCCGGCCCTGCTGGGGCTGCTGCTGGTGCTGGTGGTCTATGCCGTCTCCATCGGCCACTTCGGCGAGGGCATGCGCTTCCTCTTTGCTCCGGACTTCAGCAAGATCAGCGGCGAGGTGGTGCTTATGGCCATGGGCCAGGCCTTCTTCACCCTGAGCCTGGGCATGGGGGCCATCATGATCTATGGCTCCTATCTCAGCTCCCGGGCCTCCATCATGCGCACCTCGGCCACCGTGGTCTCGGCGGATACCCTGGTGGCCATCCTCGCCGGGGTGGCCATCTTTCCCATCGTCTTCGCCAGCGGTCTGCAGCCGGACGAGGGGCCCGGCCTGATCTTCGTCACCCTGCCCATGGCCTTCTCCGGGATGCCCGGGGGGGTGATCTTCGGCACCCTGTTCTTCCTGCTCCTGGTGATGGCCGCCTGGACCTCCTCCATCTCCCTCATGGAGCCGGCGGTGGCCTGGCTGGTGGAGAACCGGGACATGGAACGGGTCAGGGCCTCGGTCATCGTTGGCCTCGTGGCCTGGATCCTGGGCATCGGCACGGTGCTGTCCTTTAATCTCTGGTCCTCGCCCATCGGTTTCCAGCTGGACCTGGGGGGTGAGGAGCCGGTCTTCATCGGCGGCACCATCTTCTCCATGATGGATTACCTCACCTCCAACGTCCTGCTGCCCCTGGGCGGGCTGTTCATCGCCCTGTTCGTGGGCTGGCGCATGACGCGCCGTTCGGTCCAGGACGAGCTGGGGGCGGGCACGGGCCTGCTGTTCCGCGGTTGGTATGCCGTCTTGCGATTCGTGGCGCCGGTGGGCATCCTGCTGGTGTTCCTCAACGCCGTGAATCTCATCTAGCCCGGGGCCAGCCATGTCCTCCATCAGTCGTCAGGCGGTGGTGCCCTACACCCCGCAGGAGATGTTCGATCTGGTGAACGATGTCGAGTCCTACCCCCGCTTCCTGCCGGGGTGCCGTTCCGCCGCGGTGCTGGAGCGCGGCGACGACGAGGTCAAGGCCAGCGTGGAACTGGCCAAGGGGGCGGTGCGCAAGTCCTTCACCACCCGTAACCGGCTGCAACGGCACAAGATGATCGAGATGCGGCTGGTGGAGGGCCCCTTCCGGCAACTGGAGGGATTCTGGCGCTTCGATACCCTGGAGGACGGCCGCACCCGGGTCGCCCTGGATCTGGATTTCGAGTTCTCCAGCCGTCTGGTACGTGCGGTGGTGGGTCCGGTGTTCCATCAGGTGGCCAACAGCCTGGTGGACGCCTTCGTCCGGCGTGCACGGGAGGTCTACGGTGTCCGGTGACCAGGAAAACGATCTGCAGATAGAGGTGGCCTACGCCAAGCCCGACGATCAGGCGGTGCTGGAGGTGACGCTGCCCGCCGGGGCCACGGTGGAGGAGGCCATCCGCGCCTCGGGGATCCTGGAGCGCTTCCCGGAGATCGATCTGTCCACCAACAAGGTGGGGATCTATGGGAAGCTCACCCGGCTCGATGCCCCGTTGCGGGACCGGGACCGGGTGGAGATCTATCGCCCCCTGATCGCCGATCCCCGGGCGGCCCGGCGCCGCCGGGCCGCGGGCAGCGCCTGAACCGGCCCCGGCCTTCCCCTTATCCCTGTTCCCGCCTGCGGATGGCCTCCACGCGGCCGTCCTGGAAGTGCACCGTCACCCGGCGGCGTTCTGTCTGGCCGTCCCCCCGTTTCAGGTAGTACACATAGTCCCAGCGCTCGCCGCCGTGGAAGGGGTCCTGCAGCAGGGGTTCCCCCAGGAGGAAGCGCACCTGTCCCGGTGTCATCCCGCGGCGCAACTGATCCACCCGCTCCTGCTCCAGGGCATTGCCCTGCTGGATGTCCAGGCGGTGTACGGTCAGCAGGTTTGATCCGCATCCATGCAGCAGGCCGAAAACGAGAGTAGAATAAAGAATGAGTCTTGCCATGATTGCGTCCGAAAAGCGGCGGTGAGTTGCAAGATGGGTGATCAGCCACACATTCTGTCGCGGGCGATTCTACACTAGGGAGCGGTGGGATCCCGCCTGGAGTCTGCATTTCCATGGAAACCCAAGAACTGAAAAAGGCCGGACTCAAGGTGACCCTGCCGCGGGTGAAGATCCTGGAGATCCTGGAGCGGGCAGAGGATCATCACCTCAGCGCGGAGATGATCTACCGGCAGTTGCTGGAGGCCGGAGAGGAGATCGGGCTGGCCACCGTCTACCGGGTGTTGACCCAGTTCGAGGGGGCGGGCCTGGTGAACCGGCACCACTTCGAAGGCAATCAGGCGGTCTTCGAACTGGAGCGGGGAGGGCATCACGATCACATCGTCTGCGTCAAGTGCGGCCGGGTGGAGGAGTTCGTGGACCCGGTGATCGAGGAACGCCAGCGGGCCATCGCCGAGGAGCGGGGCTTTCACATCAAGGACCATGCCCTGATCATCTACGGCGAATGCAAGGACGAGGCCTGCCCCTACGATACGGAGGCGGGGGAGGACGACGACTGACCCCCGTCGCCCTCCACGGCCCGTTCCATCATCTCCCGGGCATGGGCCAGGGTCTGGCGGGTGATCTGCAATCCGCCCAGCATGCGTGCCAGTTCCTCCACCCTCTGCTCCCGTTCCAGGGGGCGGATGTGGGTCTCGGTATGGTCCCGACCCTTCTCCTTGCTGACCTGCAGGTGATGATGCCCCTGGGCGGCCACCTGGGGCAGGTGGGTGACGCACAGGACCTGGCGGTGGCCCCCCAGGGCGCGTAGCTGGCGCCCCACCACCTCGGCGACACCACCGCCGATGCCCGTGTCCACCTCGTCGAAGATCAGGGTGGCGGTGGGCAGGGCGCGGGCGGCGATCATCTGGATGGCCAGGCTGATGCGCGAGAGTTCCCCCCCGGAGGCCACCCGGGCCAGGGGCTGCAGGGGCTGCCCGGGGTTGGCGCTGATGCGGAAGGTGATCTCGTCCGTCCCCTGGGGGGTGAGGCGGGCCTCCTGCGTCGGTTCCACGGTGCATTCGAATCGCCCCCCCTCCATGCCCAGGGCCTGCATCGCCCGGGTGACCGCCTCGGAGAAGGTTCCGGCGGCGGTGCGCCGGGACTGGCTGAGGGCATCGGCCGCCTCGCGGCAGGCCTCCAGGGCCTTGGCCGTTTCCTGTTCCAGGGAGGCCAGGTCCCCGGTGTCCCCCTCCAGGGTCTCCAGCTCAGCGGTCAGGGTCTCCCGCACCTGTGGCAGTGCCTCCGGTTCCACCCGGTGTTTGCGGGCCAGGTCCTGGAATGCGGCCATGCGCCCTTCCACGTAGTGCAGCCGCGCCGGGTCCGCCTCCAGGCCATCGGCATAGCGGCGTAAACTGTCGCAGGCCTCGCGGATCTGGATCTGGGCGCTGGTGAGCAGTTGGCGGGGTTCGTCCAGGCGGTGATCCAGCCCCTGCAGTTGTTCCAGTTCGCTGCAGGTGTGCCCCAGGCTGGATTCGACGCTGCCATCCGCCGCATACAGGGCCTGGTAGGCGGTCTCCGCCACCTCCAGGAGGCGGCCGGTGTGGGCCAGGCGGTGGTGCTCCTCCTCCAGTTGCTGCCATTCCCCCGGGGCGGGATCCAGGCTGTCCAGTTCCTCCACCTGGAAGCGGAGCAGTTCCTGGCGGGCCTCCCGGGCCTCCTGTTCGCCGCTCAGGTCTTCCAGTCGCCTGTGGAGGTGTTGCCAGTGGGCGTGGGTCCCGGCCATGGCCTGTACCCGGTCCGGGTGATCGGCGTAGTCATCCAGGATGCGTCGCTGCACCTCCCGGCGCATGAGGGACTGGTGGGCATGCTGGCCGTGGATGTCCACCAGCATCTCCCCCAGGGTGCGCAGGGATTGCAGGGTGGTGGGGGAGCCGTTGATCCAGGCCCGGCTGCGGCCGTCCCGGCCCACCACCCGGCGCAGCAGGCATTCCTGGTCGTCCATCCCCTGTTCCCGCAGCCAGTGTGCGGCCGCCGCCTCGCCGGTGATGTCCATCTGCACGCTCACCTCGGCGCGCCCGGCCCCGGGGCGCACCACCGACGGGTCCGCCCGGTCCCCCAGCACCAGCCCCAGGGCGTCCACGAGGATGGACTTGCCAGCCCCGGTCTCGCCGGTGAGGACGGTCATGCCGGGGGCAAGCTCCAGGGAGAGCTCATCGATGATGGCGAAATCGCGGATGTGGATGTGGGTGAGCATGGCGCTGTGGGCTCGCTCTCATGGGTCCGGGTAGGGATGGCTGCCGTGCGGGACGAGGCCCGGCCCCCTGTGCCGGCTGCGGACGGTCATGCTGCCTCCCCGGAGGGGGTCCAGTCCAGTTCCAGCTGGCGGGGGCCGGTCCGGGGCGTACGGGTCAGTCCCGAGACCCGAACCCCCAGCAGCCGCAGCCGCTCCCCCGGGGCGGCGCGGCGCAGACATTCACCGGCGGCACGGCGGATCCGCTGCGGGTCGCGGGTGGGCTCCGGGAGGGTGAGGTCGCGGGTGAGGGTGCGAAAGTCCGGGTAACGCAGCTTCACCCCGATGGTCCGGCCCCAGACCCCCTTGCGTTCCAGGTCCACCGCCACGCGCCGGCACAGGTGGGCGAAGGTGCGGTTCAGTTGTTGGCGGTCGTGACACGGGTGCAGGTCCCGCTCGAAGGTGGTCTCCCGGCTCACGGAGCGGGGGTCCGTGCGGGTCAGCACCGGGGTGTCGTCGATGCCGTGGGCGGCGCGCCGCAGGAAATCCCCGTAGCGGGTGCCGAAGTGCCGATGCAGCCACTGTGGCGCACAGGCGGCCAGCTCCCCCAGGGTATGCACCCCCAGCTGCGCCAGGCGCTGGGTGGCCTTGGGGCCGATGCCGTTGACCTTGCCCACCGGCAGGGGGTGGATGCGATCGGGGATCTCCCGGGCCGTCAGCAGCGTCAGCCCGTCGGGCTTGTCCAGGTCCGAGCACAGCTTGGCCAGCAGCCGGTTGGGGGCGATGCCGATGGAGCAGGTGAGCCCGGTGGCCTGCCATACCGCCGCCTTGATGCGCTGCGCCAGATCCGCAGACGCTCCGGGGACGGCGCTGAGGTCGATGAAGATCTCGTCGATGCCCCGGTCCTCGATGCAGGGGGCGATGCCGGCGACGGCGGCCTTGAAGCGCCGGGAGACGGCCCGGTAGGCCTCGAAATCCGGCGCCAGCAGCAAGGCGTCGGGGGCCCGCCGCGCCGCCTGCATGAGCCCCATGCCCGAGGTCACCCCCAGGGCGCGGGCCTCGTAGGTGGCGGTGGTGACCACGCCGCGCCCGGTGTATGCCCCCAGACGGCGCAACTCGCCCGCCGGGGCGCGCCCGCCGATCACCAGCGGCAGACCCGCCAGCTCCGGACGATGCAGCCGTTCCACGGAGGCATAGAAGGCGTCCATGTCCAGGTGGGCGATGCGGCGCTGCGGCGGGTGCATGCGTTCAGGCTCCGATCCTCCCGCGGGTGGCGCCGTTGAAGGTGCGGCGCACTGCGGGTCGATGAACTGTTTTTATTTTCAGTAATCCGTTCCTTCGTGTCCAGTGCCGGGTCCGCGGCCGGCCTCAGGGCTGTTCCCCCCAGCCCAGTTTCACCCGCAGGATCTGCAGGTAGTCGTACCCCGGGGGATGGATCAGGCGCAGCTTGTGCGGCTTGCTGCGGATGACGATGCGGTCCAGGGGCTCCATGTCGATGGTGTCCTGCCCGTCCAGGGCCGCCTGTGCCCGGGTGCGGCTGTTCTCGTTCACGGCGATCTCCACGCGGCTGCCGGCGGGGACCACCAGGGGGCGGTGGCTGAGGCCGTGGGGGCAGATGGGCACCAGCACCACCGCGTCCAGGTCCGGGGTCAGGATGGGGCCGCCGCCGGAGAGGGCGTAGGCCGTGGAGCCGGTGGGGGTGGCCACCACCATGCCGTCGGCCCGCTGGGTGTGGACAAAACGCCCGTCGATCCAGGTGTCGAATTCGATCATGCGCACCACGTCGCGGATATGCAGGACCACGTCGTTGAGGGCATCCCCACGGGCCACTTCGTGTTCCCCCCGCATCACCCGGGCGTGGAGCATGCGGCGGTGGTCCTCCATGTAGTGCCCCGAGAGGATCTCGTCCAGCCGGCCCAGCATCTCCTGGGGGGAGACATCCACGAGGAAGCCCAGCCTGCCGGCGTTGATCCCCAGGAGGGGGACGCCGTGGTCCACCAGGGTGCGGGCGGCGGCGAGGAAGGTGCCGTCCCCCCCCACCACGATGGCCAGGTCCGCCTCCCGGGCGATGTCCTGCCGCTCTGCCGCCTCGCCGTCCGGGATGCCCCGGATCTGCTCCACCGTGGTGCGGTCCAGGAGGAGCCGCCGCCGGTGGTGGCGCAGGTGGGCGATGAGGGTGCGCAGGATGTCCGCCAGGCGGGTGTCCGTCGTCTTGGCGATGATGCCGATGGTGTCGAAATGCTCTGCCATGGGGGGATTATGGTGTAAACCTGTCGTCGAGTGTATGGCAGCGGAGCCGGGACTTTCTTGACAGTTTATGGGTGCTGTGTACCATGCACGACTGGCACTCCACGCCCGAGAGTGCCAAGGTGGCACCATGAGTCGATCCCAACGCACCAATGAAACGCCCCTCAACGACCGCGCCCGCCGGTTGCTGCGGGCGCTGGTGGAGAACTATGTCCAGGACGGGCAGCCGGTGGGGTCGCGCACCCTGGCGCGCACCTGCGGGCTGGACCTGAGCCCCGCCTCCATCCGCAACGTCATGTCGGACCTGGAGGAGATGGGGCTGGTGAGCTCCCCCCACACCTCGGCAGGGCGGGTGCCCACCCCCCGGGGGTACCGCCTCTTCGTGGATTCGCTGCTGGAGGTCAAACCCCTGGACAGTCACGAGGTGCGCCTGCTCAAGGAGCGCCTGAGTCCGGACATGGATACCCGCACCCTGGTGGAGTCCGCCTCGGACCTGCTCTCGGCGGTGACCCAGATGGCGGGCATGGTGCGGGTGCCCAAGCGGGATCATGCCGCCCTGTGTCAGATCGAGTTCCTCAAGCTCTCCGGGCGCCAGGTACTGGCCATCCTGGTGATGAACAAGAACGAGGTGCAGAACCGCATCCTGCAGCTGGACCGGGACTATACCCACAGCGAGCTGCAGCAGATGGCCAACTACCTCAACGAGCATCTGGCGGGACTGGACCTGCGCCAGGCGCGGGAGCAGATCCTGCGGGAGATGAAGGCGGTGCGCGAGCACATGAACACCCTCATGCTCGCCGCCATCCAACTGGGGGAGCGGGCCTTCAGCGACGAGGACCGGGAAGAACAGGTGGTGTTCACCGGCCAGACCCATCTCATGGGCTACGCCGAACTCTCCAGCGTGGACAAGCTGCGCAACCTCTTCGAGGCCTTCAACCAGAAGCGGGACCTGCTCGGCCTGCTGGACAACTGCATCCATGCCCAGGGGGTGCAGATCTTCATCGGCCAGGAATCGGGCCACGAGGTGCTGGACGACTGCAGCGTCGTTACCGCTCCTTACCAGGTGGATGGCCAGGTACTGGGGGTGCTGGGGGTGATCGGCCCCACGCGCATGGCCTATGAGCGCGTCATCCCCGTGGTGGATGTCACCGCCAAGCTCCTGGGCGCGGCCTTGAATTCCAGGAATTGAATCCCACATAGGGGGTATCGGGGCAGGCCGGCGGACCGCGCCGGACGCCGGCCCTTTGCCGCATGATTCACGCACAGCCGATCGGAGTTTTCCATGGCGAACGAGGAACAGACCGAACGCAATCCGGCCCCGGAGGCCCCCGAGGACGGCCAGGAGCCGCAGCAGGCGGAATTCAATCCCGCCACCCTGCTCAAGCAGCTGGAGGAGGCCCAGAACGAGGCCCGGGAGCACTGGGACAAGCTGGTGCGCGCCCAGGCGGAGCTGGAGAACCTGCGCAAGCGCATGAAGAAGGACGTGGAGCACGCCCACAAGTATGCGCTGGAGAAATTCGCCAATGAGCTCCTGCCTGTGCGCGACAGCCTGGAGATGGGCGTGGACGCCGCCCAGGGGGAAACCGATGTGGAGAAGATCCGCGAGGGCACGGAACTGACCCTGAAGATGCTCACGCAGGTGATGGAGAAGCAGGGGATCCAGGAGGTGATGCCCGAGGGGGAACGCTTCGATCCGGAGCGCCACCAGGCCATGTCCATGCAGGAGAATGCCGAGCTGGAGCCCAACACGGTCATGACCGTGCTGCAGAAGGGTTATCTGCTCAACGACCGCCTGCTGCGCCCCGCCATGGTGATCGTCAGCCGCGCCCCGTCGGGGGACGGCCAGGCGGGCGGGGAGGGGCAGGGGGGTTGAAAACCACCGCTTCGCCCCCCACCTCTGCGACAGGTCCGGAAGCATTCCGTCATTGATTTGAAATTCACGCAAGTTCTGGAGAATCACCATGGGTAAGACGATCGGTATCGACCTGGGCACCACCAACTCCTGCGTTGCCGTCATGGAGGGGGGGTCCCCCAAGGTCCTGGAGAACGCCGAGGGCGCCCGCACCACCCCCTCCATCGTGGCCTTTAGTGAGGACGGCGAGGTGCTGGTGGGGCAGTCCGCCAAGCGCCAGGCGGTCACCAACCCCGAGAACACCCTGTTCGCCGTCAAGCGCCTCATCGGCCGCCGCTTCGAGGAGCCGGAGGTGCAGAAGGACATCGACATGGTGCCCTACAAGATCATCAAGGCGGACAACGGCGACGCCTGGGTGGAGGTGCGCGACAAGAAGATGGCCCCGCCGGAGATCTCCGCCCGCGTGCTGCAGAAGATGAAGAAGACCGCCGAGGACTACCTGGGCGAAGAGGTCACCGAGGCGGTGATCACCGTGCCCGCCTACTTCAACGACTCCCAGCGCCAGGCCACCAAGGACGCGGGCAAGATCGCCGGTCTGGAGGTGAAGCGCATCATCAACGAACCCACCGCGGCGGCCCTGGCCTATGGTCTGGACAAGAAGCGCGGGGACCGCAAGGTGGCGGTCTATGACCTGGGTGGCGGCACCTTCGACATCTCCATCATCGAGATCGCCGAGGTGGACGGTGAGCACCAGTTCGAGGTGCTGGCCACCAACGGGGACACCTTCCTGGGGGGCGAGGACTTCGACACCCGCCTGATCGACTACCTGGCCTCCGAGTTCAAGAAGGAGCAGGGCATCGACCTCAAGGGCGATCCCCTGGCCATGCAGCGCCTCAAGGAGGCCGCCGAGAAGGCGAAGATCGAGCTCTCCTCCAGCCAGCAGACGGAGGTGAACCTGCCCTATATCACGGCCGACAACACCGGGCCCAAGCACCTGAATCTCAAGGTCTCCCGGGCCAAGCTGGAGGCCCTGGTGGAGGAGCTGATCAAGCGCACCATCGAGCCCTGCAAGGTGGCCCTGAAGGATGCCGGCCTGTCCGTGTCCCAGGTGGATGACGTGATCCTGGTGGGCGGTCAGACCCGCATGCCCAAGGTGCAGGAGGGGGTGAAGGACTTCTTCGGCAAGGACCCGCGCCGCGATGTGAACCCCGACGAGGCCGTGGCCATCGGTGCCGCCATCCAGGCCGGTGTGCTGGGCGGCGATGTCAAGGACGTGCTGCTCCTGGATGTGACCCCGCTGTCTTTGGGCATCGAGACCCTGGGCGGTGTCATGACCAAGCTCATCGAGAAGAACACCACCATCCCCACCAAGGCCAACCAGGTGTTCTCCACGGCGGAGGACAACCAGACGGCGGTGACGGTGCACGTACTGCAGGGGGAACGGGAACAGGCCAGCGCCAACAAGTCCCTGGGCCGTTTCGACCTGTCGGACATCCCCCCGGCACCCCGGGGCGTGCCGCAGATCGAGGTCACCTTCGATATCGACGCCAACGGCATCCTCAATGTCTCCGCCAAGGACAAGGCCACCGGAAAGGAGAACAAGATCGTTATCAAGGCCTCCTCGGGCTTGAACGAGGAGGAGATCGAACAGATGGTGAAGGACGCGGAGGCCCATGCCGAGGAGGACAAGCGCTTCCAGGAACTGGTGGCGGCGCGCAACCAGGCGGACAACCTGATCCATTCCGTGGAAAAGACCCTGGGCGAGATGGGCGATCAGGTGGAGGCCTCGGAGAAGAGCGCCATCGAGTCGGCCATCGGCGAGCTGCGTGAGGCCATGAAGGGCAGCGACAAGGCGGATATCGAGGCCAAGACCCAGAAGCTGACCGAGGCCTCGGGTAAACTGGCCGAGCGCATGTATGCCCAGCAGGGCGCCGAGGGTGCCGCTTCCGGCGGCGAGACCGGTGACCAGGCCTCCGGCGGCCAGCAGCAGTCCGCGCAGGACGATGTGGTGGACGCGGAGTTCGAGGAAGTGGACGACAAGAAGAAGTGAGCCCGGGACGGGGGCCGGACGATGCCGGTCCCCGTGCTATGGGCCGCATCGGGCAGGCGGACCCCACGGGACCGCCTGCAGCCGTGAACCGAGGTCCGTTGGCCGGCGGTGCCCCTGATGGGGCGCCGCCGGCCCGCGGGCTTTACCGTTTCTGAGTGAGCCACGCAGACCATGGCAAAACGCGATTACTACGAAGTCCTGGGGGTGGCGAAGAACGCCAGCGAGGACGCGCTCAAGAAGGCCTTCCGCAGATTGGCCATGAAATACCACCCGGACCGCAATCCCGGGGACAAGGAGGCGGAGGACCGTTTCAAGGAGGCCCGCGAGGCCTACGATGTCCTTTCCGATCCCCGCAAGCGCGCCGCCTACGATCAGTTCGGCCATGCCGGAGTGGACGCAGGGGCACGTGGCGGGGCCGGGGCCGGCGGTGCCGGCGGGGCCAGCTTCAGCGACATCTTCGAGGACATCTTCGGCGACATCTTCGGTGGTGCCGCGGGTCGCGGCGGCAGCGGTGCCTTCCGTGGGTCTGACCTGCAGTACAACCTGGAGCTGTCCCTGGAGGAGGCGGTCTTTGGCACGGACGTGAAGATCCGCGTGCCCACGCTGGTGGTCTGCGAGAGCTGCGGCGGCAGCGGGGCCGCCCCGGGCACCAGCCCCGAGACCTGCGAGACCTGCGGCGGGGTGGGGCGCGTGCGCATGCAGCAGGGGTTCTTCTCCGTGCAGCAGACCTGTCCCCACTGCCGGGGCACCGGCAAGATCATTCCCAAGCCCTGCCCCACCTGCCGCGGCCAGGGCCGGGTGGAGGAGCGGCGTACCCTGACGGTGACCGTGCCCCCGGGGGTGGACAGCGGCGACCGCATCCGCCTCTCCGGCGAGGGCGAGGCGGGGGTGCACGGCGGCCCCGCCGGGGACCTGTACGTGCAGATCCACGTCAAGCCCCACAAGATCTTCACCCGCAAGGGCAACGATCTCTACTGCGAGGTCCCCATCAGCTTCGCCACCGCCGCCCTGGGCGGGGAGCTGGAGATCCCCACCCTCAAGGGCCGCGTGGCCCTGAAGATCCCTGCCGAGACCCAGACCGGGCGCGTGTTCCGGTTGCGGGGCAAGGGGGTACGCTCCGTCCACGGGGGCGGCGAGGGGGACATGCTCTGCAGCATCCAGGTGGAGACCCCCGTCAACCTGACCAAGGAGCAGAAGGACTTGCTGCAGCAACTGGAGGCCAGCATGCAGGCCGGGGGCAAGAAGCACAGCCCGCAGCAGGAGGGCTGGCTGGACGGTGTCAAGCACTTCTTTGAAGACCTCAAGTTCTGGAGAAAGACATGAGCGCAAGCCGCATCGCCATCGTCGGCGCCGGGGGCCGCATGGGGCGGGTCCTCATCGAGGCCGTGCAGGAGACCCCGGAACTGGAACTGGGGGTGGCCACCGAGCGCCCGGAAAGCGGTCTGCTGGGGACCGATGCCGGGACCATGGCCGGGGTCGGCCCCCTGGGGGTGACCCTGGAGCCGGACCTGGAGGGGGCGGTGGAGCGCTTTGACACCGTCATCGACTTCACCCGCCCCGAGGGCAGCCTGGCGCACCTGGAGGTCTGCCGCCGCCACGGCCGGGCCATGGTGCTGGGGACCACCGGCTTCGATGAGGCGCAGAAGGCCGCCATCGAGCAGGCCGCCCGGGAGATCCCGGTGGTGTTCGCCCCCAACATGAGCGTGGGGGTCAATCTCTGCCTGAAGCTTCTGGATACCGCCGCCCGCATCCTGGGGGACGAGGTGGACGTGGAGATCGTGGAGGCCCATCACCGCCACAAGGTGGATGCCCCCTCCGGCACGGCCCTGCGCATGGGCGAGGTGGTGGCCTCGGCCCTGGGCCGGGATCTGAAGGAATGCGCCGTCTATGGCCGCGAGGGGGTCACCGGCGAGCGGGACCGGCGCAGCATCGGTTTCGAGACCATCCGCGCCGGGGACATCGTGGGCGAGCACACGGTGATGTTCGCCGGTCCGGGGGAGCGGGTGGAACTCAGTCACAAGGCCTCCAGCCGCATGACCTTCGCCCGGGGCGCGGTGCGGGCCGCCCGCTGGCTGCAGGGCCGGTCCGCCGGGCTCTACGACATGCAGGACGTGCTCGGCCTGCGCTGAAGGTCCTCCCGCCTGCAACGGGGCGGCGTGGACAGTGGCCCGTGGAATCGGCTACCATCCGTCCCATTGACGTTCCCTAGACACGCATCATGGGCTGGCCGGGCGCCTCCGGCCCGCCCCGTTTGCATGCCCGCCGGAGGTCCCTTGAATACCACACCCGCCCTGTTGGCTCTGGAAGATGGCAGTCTGTTTCATGGCATTGCAGTGGGGGTCCAAGGGCTCTCCGTCGGCGAGGTGGTGTTCAACACCGCCATGACCGGATACCAGGAGATCCTGACCGATCCCTCCTACTCGGGTCAGCTGGTGACCCTCACCTATCCCCATATCGGCAACACCGGCGTCAATCCGGAGGACGAGGAGTCCCCGGCACCGCAGGCGGCGGGTCTGGTGGTGCGGGACGTCCCGCCGCGGATCTCCAGCTGGCGGGCCACCGAGAGCCTGCCCGAGTACCTGCAGCGCCACGGCGTGGTGGCCATCGCCGGCGTGGACACCCGTCGCCTCACCCGCCTGCTGCGGGAGAAGGGGGCGCAGAACGGCTGCATCCTGGCCGGTGAGGTGGACGCGGAGCGGGCCCTGGCAGCGGCCCGCGGCTTCGCCGGGCTCAAGGGCATGGATCTGGCCTCCCAGGCCACCACGGCACAGCCCTATGCATGGGACGAGGGCACCTGGGCCCTGGGGCAGGGGCATCGTCCGGCCCCCGAATCCCGTCCCTATCACGTGGTGGCCTATGACTTTGGTACCAAGCGCAACATGCTGCGCCTGCTGGTGGACCGGGGGTGCCGGGTCACGGTGGTACCGGCCCGCACCCCGGCCGCGGAGGTGATGGCCCTGGAGCCCGACGGGGTCCTGCTCTCCAACGGCCCCGGTGACCCGGAGCCCTGTGACTACGCCATCCAGGCCATCCGCGAACTGCTGGAGGCGCGGGTGCCGGTGTTCGGCATCTGTCTTGGCCACCAGCTGCTGGGCCTGGCCACCGGTGCCCGCTCCGTGAAGATGAAGTTCGGTCACCACGGCGCCAATCACCCGGTGCAGGACCTGGACAGCGGGCGGGTGATGATCTCCAGCCAGAACCACGGCTTCGCCCTGGACGAGGGCACCCTGCCGGAGTATGTGCGGCCCACCTTCCGGTCGCTTTTCGACGGCACCCTGCAGGGCATTGCCCTGACGGACCGCCCGGCACTGAGCTTCCAGGGCCACCCGGAGGCCAGTCCCGGTCCCGGCGACGTGCTCTCGCAGTTCGACCGGTTCATCGACATGATGCGGGCCCGGGGCGCCTAGCCACGCCGGTCGCCGCCCGTACGGGACCCCGGATCCGGTCCCGTCCGCCCACCGGCGCATCGCAACGCGCCGCGTCGTCCACGGTAAGAAGACTTCCATGCCCAAGAGAACCGACCTTCAGAGCATCCTGATCCTCGGCGCCGGCCCCATCGTCATCGGCCAGGCCTGCGAGTTCGACTATTCCGGCGCCCAGGCCTGCAAGGCCCTGCGCGAGGAGGGCTACCGGGTCATCCTGGTGAACTCCAACCCCGCCACCATCATGACCGACCCGGAGATGGCCGACGCCGTCTACATCGAGCCGGTGGACTGGAAGGTGGTGGCCCGCATCATCGAGCGCGAGAAGCCCGATGCCGTGCTCCCCACCATGGGGGGGCAGACGGCCCTGAACTGCGCCCTGGACCTGGCCCGGCACGGGGTGCTGGAGAAGCACGGGGTGGAACTCATCGGCGCCAGCGAGGACGCCATCGACATGGCCGAGGACCGGGAACGCTTCCGCGAGGCCATGGCGGAGATCGGCCTGGAATGCCCCGTGGCCTACATGGTGAACAGCTGGGAGGAGGCCCAGCGGGTGCAGCCGCAGATCGGCTTCCCGGTGATCATCCGCCCCTCCTTCACCATGGGGGGCAGCGGTGGCGGCATCGCCTACAACCGGGAGGAATACGAGGACATCGTCAAGCGCGGCCTGGACCTCTCCCCGGTGAACGAGGTGCAGGTGGAGGAGTCCATCCTGGGCTGGAAGGAATTCGAGATGGAGGTGGTGCGGGACCGCGCGGACAACTGCATCATCATCTGCTCCATCGAGAACCTGGACCCCATGGGGGTGCACACGGGGGATTCCATCACTGTGGCCCCGGCCCAGACCCTCACCGACAAGGAATACCAGATCATGCGCGACGCCTCCCTGGCGGTGCTGCGCAAGATCGGCGTGGATACCGGCGGCTCCAACGTGCAGTTCGCGGTGAATCCGGACAACGGCCGCCTGGTGGTCATCGAGATGAACCCCCGGGTCTCCCGCTCCTCCGCCCTGGCCTCCAAGGCCACCGGCTTCCCCATCGCCAAGGTGGCGGCCAAGCTGGCGGTGGGCTTCACCCTGGACGAGTTGCGCAACGAGATCACCGGCGGCGTCACCCCGGCCTCCTTCGAGCCGTCCATCGACTACGTGGTCACCAAGATCCCGCGCTTCACCTTCGAGAAGTTCCCCAGTGCCGAGGCGCGGCTGACCACCCAGATGAAGTCCGTGGGCGAGGCCATGGCCATCGGCCGCACCTTCCAGGAATCCTTCCAGAAGGCCCTGCGCAGTCTGGAGACGGGCAATGACGGCCTCAACGAGAAGGTGGATCCGGGCAGCGAGGAGGCGGAGGCCCTGGTGCGCAGCCGCCTCGCGGACCCGGGCCCCGAGCGCATCTGGTATGTGGCCGATGCCTTCCGCCTGGGCTACTCCCTGGAGCAGGTCTTCGAACTGACCTGGATCGATCCCTGGTTCCTGGCCCAGATCCAGGAGCTGGTGGAGATGGAGCAATCCCTCAAGGGGCGCGCCCTCAAGGACCTGGATGCCGGGACCCTGTTCCGGCTCAAGCAGCGGGGCTTCTCCGACCGCCGCCTGGCCACCCTCCTGGACGAGACCGAGCGCACCGTGCGCGAGTACCGCCACGGCCTGAAGTTGCACCCCGTGTACAAGCGTGTGGACACCTGCGCCGCCGAATTCGCCGCCACCACCGCCTACATGTACTCCACCTACGAGGAGGAGTGCGAGGCGGAGCCCTCCAGCCGGGACAAGATCATGGTCCTCGGGGGCGGTCCCAACCGCATCGGGCAGGGGATCGAGTTCGACTACTGCTGCGTGCACGCCGCCCTGGCCATGCGCGAGGACGGCTACGAGACCCTCATGGTCAACTGCAATCCGGAGACCGTCTCCACCGACTACGACACCTCCGACCGGCTGTTCTTCGAGCCGCTGACCCTGGAGGATGTGCTGGAGATCGTGCACCTGGAACAGCCCAGGGGGATCATCATCCAGTTCGGCGGGCAGACCCCCCTGAAACTGGCCCGGGACCTGGAGGCCGCCGGCGCCCCGGTGATCGGCACCACCCCCGACAGCATCGACCTGGCGGAGGACCGGGAGCGCTTCCAGAACCTGATCCACGACCTGGACCTGATCCAGCCGCCCAACCGCACGGCCCGCAGCGTGGAGGAGGCCGTGCGCCATGCCGAGGCCATCGGCTTCCCCGTGGTGGTGCGTCCCTCCTACGTCCTGGGGGGTCGGGCCATGGAGATCGTCTACAACGAGACCGATCTGCGCCGCTACATGCGCGATGCCGTGCAGGTGTCCAACGACGCCCCGGTGCTACTGGACCGCTTCCTGGACGACGCCGTGGAGGTGGATGTGGATGCCGTCTGCGACGGCAAGGACGTGGTGATCGGCGGCATCATGCAGCATATCGAGCAGGCCGGGGTGCACTCCGGCGACTCCGCCTGCTCCCTGCCCCCCTACAGCCTGAGCATGGAGCTGCAGGAGCAGATCGCCGAGCAGGTGCGCAAGATGGCCCTGGGCCTGAACGTGGTGGGCCTGATGAACACCCAGTTCGCCGTGCAGGGGGGGGACCGCATCTTCGTGCTGGAGGTGAACCCCCGCGCCTCGCGCACCGTGCCCTTCGTCTCCAAGTCCATCGGCATGCCCCTGGCCAAGATCGCCGCCCGCTGCATGGCCGGGCGCAGCCTGGCGGAGCAGGGGGTGACGCGGGCCATCCGGCCGCAGTACTACTGCGTCAAGGAGGCGGTGTTCCCGTTCATCAAGTTCCCCGGCGTGGACCCCATCCTGGGGCCGGAGATGAAGTCCACCGGCGAGGTCATGGGGGTGGGCCGCAGCTTCCCCGAGGCCTTCGCCAAGAGCCAGCTGGGGGCGGGTGTCACCCTGCCCGGGTCCGGAACCGCCTTCATCAGCGTGCGCGATGTGGACAAGGAGGGGGTGGTGCCCATGGCCCAGGCCCTGAGCGAGAAGGGCTTCCGGCTCATCGCCACCAAGGGTACGGCCCAGGCGCTAGAGGCGGCGGGGATCGATTGCGAGCGCATCAACAAGGTGACCGAGGGGCGTCCCCATATCGTGGACCGCATCAAGAACGACGAGATCGACCTCATCATCAACACCACGGAGGGGCGCCAGGCCATCGCCGATTCCTACACCATCCGCCGCGAGGCCCTGCAGCACAAGGTGACCTATACCACCACCCTGGCCGGTGCCCATGCCACGGTGGCGGCCCTGGACTACCTCACCGACGAGAATGTGTATTGTCTGCAGGCCATGCATAAGGAAAACCTGGAGCATCTGGCATGAGCAAGACGCCACTGACGGTCCGTGGGGCCGAACTCATCAAGGCCGAACTGCAGCGTCTCAAGAGCGAGGATCGGCCGCGGGTCATCGCCGCCATCGCCGAGGCCCGTGAGCACGGCGACCTGAAGGAAAACGCGGAATACCATGCCGCCCGGGAGCAACAGGGCTTCATCGAGGGGCGCATCCAGGAACTGGAGAACAAGCTGGCCAACGCCCAGATCATCGACGTGAAGACCCTCAATGCCGGTGGCAAGGTGGTCTTCGGCGCCACGGTGGAATTGCTGGACCTGGATACCGACAAGGAGGTGGGCTACCAGATCGTGGGGGACGACGAGGCGGACATCAAGTCGGGACTGATCTCCGTCAATTCCCCCATCGCCCGGGCCCTCATCGGCAAGGAGGAGGGGGATGAGATCACCTTCAACGCCCCCGGGGGGGAGAAGCACTACGAGATCGTGGCGGTGAAGTACATCTGATCGCCCATCGCCGGGGCGGGGGGACCCGCCCCGGCCGCCCCCCCGGCAGGATTCCCTCAGGGGAGATCCACCCTGGGTTTCTCCGGGTTGCGCCGGAAGAGGGTGGCCACATGGCCCACCCGCTGCACCAGCAGGGCCCCCGTCTCCTCGCAGATGCGGGCCACCGCTGCATCCCGCTGCTCCCGATCTCCTGCCGCCACCTTCACCTTGATCAGCTCGTGATGGTCCAGGGCACCCCGGATCTCCTCCAGGACCGCCTCGGTGAGTCCGTGGCGCCCCAGCATGACCACCGGTTTGCGCGCGTGGGCCAGGGTGCGCAGGTGTTTGATCTGTCGGTCATTGAGCATGTGAAGCGTTGTCCCATGGGTGTGCAGAAGGGGGCGCGAGTCTAGCATGCCGTCGCCGCGGCCACAGCCTCCGCCATCACAGGGGAATGAACCCATCATGTCTCGCAGCAAGAGCAGCAAGCGCTGGCTCAGAGAGCATTTCAGCGACCGTTACGTGCAGCAGGCCCAGGAATCGGGCTGGCGCTGCCGGGCCGTGTACAAGCTCGAAGAGATCGATACCCGCGACCGCCTCCTGCGTCCCGGCATGCACGTGCTGGACCTGGGGGCGGCCCCAGGTGGCTGGAGTCAGTATGCCGTCTCCCGCGTCGGGGACGGAGGGGCCGTGGTGGCCTCGGACCTGCTGGCCATGGACCCGCTTGCGGGGGTGACCTTCATCCAGGGGGACTTTCGTGAGGAGGCGGTGCTCGCGGCCGTTCTCCAGGCCCTGGGGGACCGTCCCGCGGATGTGGTGCTCTCGGACATGGCCCCCAACTTCAGTGGCGTGGACGCCGTGGACCAACCCCGCTCCATGCATCTGGCAGAGCTGGCCCTGGACACCGCCGAACGCACGCTGAAACCCGGGGGGGACTTTCTGGTCAAACTCTTCCAGGGCGAGGGGTTCGATGCCTACCTGAAGACGCTGCGTACCCGTTTCGACAAGGTGCAGATGCGCAAACCGGGGGCCTCGCGCGCCCGCTCCAGAGAGGTCTATGCGTTGGCGAAGGGCCTCAAACTGGTGTAAGGTCGATTGCATGGCGCACAAGACGGACAAGTCGAGGTAGACCCTTGAACGAACTGGTGAAAAACCTGATTATCTGGGCGGTCATTGCCGTCGTGCTGATGTCGGTGTTCAATAACTTCACGCCGACCCAGCCCGAGGCCCGCTCCTGGTCCTACTCCCACTTCCTCGAGGAGGTGAAGCGCGGGCAGGTGGATAGCGTCTATATCGAGGGCAAGACCATCGAGGGGCGTGGCATCGACGGCCAGCAGTTCACCACCCACGCCCCCAATGACCCGGGGCTCATCGGGGACCTGCTCGCCAACAACGTGGAGATCCGGGTGGACGAGCCCGCCCAGCGTTCCCTGCTCACCGAAATCCTCATCAGCTGGTTCCCCTTCCTGTTGCTCATCGCCGTGTGGATCTACTTCATGCGGCAGATGCAGGGCGGTGCCGGCGGCCGCGGGGCCATGTCCTTTGGCAAGAGCAAGGCCCGCATGATGAGCGAGGACCAGGTGAAGGTCACCTTCGGCGACGTGGCCGGCTGCGATGAGGCCAAGGAGGAGGTGTCCGAACTGGTGGACTTCCTGCGGGATCCCAGCAAGTTCCAGAAGCTGGGCGGCACCATCCCCCGCGGGGTGCTCATGGTGGGCTCTCCGGGGACGGGCAAGACCCTGCTGGCCAAGGCCATCGCCGGCGAGGCCAAGGTGCCCTTCTTCAGCATCTCCGGCTCCGATTTCGTGGAGATGTTCGTGGGGGTGGGGGCCTCCCGGGTGCGGGACATGTTCGATCAGGCCAAGAAGCATGCCCCCTGCATCATCTTCATCGACGAGATCGACGCCGTGGGGCGCCATCGCGGTGCCGGCCTGGGCGGCGGCCACGACGAGCGGGAGCAGACCCTGAACCAGCTGCTGGTGGAGATGGACGGCTTCGAGGGCAGCGAGGGCATCATCGTCATCGCCGCCACCAACCGGCCCGACGTGCTGGACCCGGCGCTGCTGCGCCCCGGTCGCTTCGACCGCCAGGTGGTGGTGCCGCTGCCGGACGTGCGCGGTCGCGAGCAGATCCTCAAGGTGCACATGCGCAAGGTGCCCCTGGCGGAGAATGTGCGCAGCGATCTCATCGCCCGGGGCACCCCGGGCTTCTCCGGGGCCGATCTGGCCAACCTGGTGAACGAGGCGGCCCTGTTCGCGGCCCGGGCCAACAAGCGCCTGGTGGAGATGAACGACTTCGAGCGCGCCAAGGACAAGATCATGATGGGCGCCGAGCGCAAGTCCATGGTGATGAGCGAGGACGAGAAGAAGCTCACCGCCTACCACGAGGCCGGACACGCCATCGTCGGCCGCATGGTTCCGGAGCATGATCCGGTGTACAAGGTGAGCATCATCCCCCGCGGGCGGGCCCTGGGGGTGACCATGTTCCTGCCGGACGAGGATCGCTATAGCCACAGCAAGACCCGCCTGGAGAGTCAGATCTGCTCCCTGTTCGGCGGCCGCATCGCCGAGGAGATCATCTTCGGATCGGACAAGGTGACCACCGGCGCCTCCAACGACATCGAACGGGCCACCTCCATCGCCCGTAACATGGTCACCAAGTGGGGGCTCTCCGACCGCCTGGGACCGCTTTCCTATGGCGAGGACGAAGGGGAGGTCTTCCTGGGCCGGCAGGTGACCCAGCACAAGCAGATGTCCGACGAGACGGCCCACGCCATCGACGAGGAGATCCGCCGCATCATCGACTCCAGTTACGAGCGGGCGCGGAACATCCTCAACGAGCATCTGGACAAGCTCCACACCATGGCCCGGGCCCTGATGAAGTACGAGACCATCGATCTGGACCAGATCAACGACATCATGGACGGGCGCGAGCCCCGGGATCCCGACGACTGGAGCGGTAACGAACCCGAGGGGGGATCCCGGACCGGGGATGAGGATGAGGGAGAGACCAAGGGGGTCATCGGCGGACCTGCCAGTCAGACCTGAGGGCCCACCCCCCAGGTCCCATCCTCCCATGAAGCCGCCCCGGGCGGCTTCATGCGTTGCGAGACGGCCGTCCGTACCGGGCGGCCTTTGCCTTTTGTCCGAGGTGCCTTCATGCAGTTCGCCCGTCACTTTGTGGATCTGTCCCGCCCGCGCGTCATGGGCATCCTCAACGTCACGCCCGACTCCTTCTCCGATGGTGGACACCACGCGGATCTGGATGCCGCCGTGGAGCGGGCCCGGGCCATGGTGGCGGAGGGGGCCGATTTCATTGATATCGGCGGCGAGTCCACGCGCCCGGGGGCCGATGAGGTGCCCGTGGAGGAGGAGTTGCGCCGGGTCCTGCCGGTGATCGAGGCCCTGGCCGGGGAACTGCCCGTGCCCCTGTCCGTGGATACCAGCAAGCCCGAGGTGATGCGCGCCGCCTGTGGTGCCGGTGCCGCGCTGATCAACGACGTGCGCGCCCTGTGTGCCCCCGGGGCCCTGGAGGCCGCGGCGGCCTGCGGGATTCCGGTGTGTCTCATGCACATGCAGGGGGCTCCCCGGAGCATGCAGGCCGATCCCCGTTACGACGATGTGGTGGCCGAGGTGCGTGCCTTTCTGGCAGAGCGGGTGGCCGCCTGCCGCCGCGTGGGCATCGGCCACGACCGCCTGCTGCTGGATCCGGGGTTTGGCTTTGGCAAAACCCTGAGCCACAACCTCACCCTGTTGAGGCACTTGGAAGACCTGGCGGTGGATGGCTTGCCGCTGTTGGTGGGGGTGTCCCGCAAGCGCATGATCGGGGAGATGCTGGGGGACGGGCGCCCCCCTGAGGCCCGTGTCCATGGCAGTGTGGCTGCGGCCCTGTGGGCGGCGCAGCGGGGGGCGGCCATCCTGCGGGTGCACGATGTGGCCGCCACCCGGGATGCCCTGCGGGTGCTTAAGGCCCTGGAGACTGGCCAGGTGGCGCAGGAAGAGGCATGATCCCAACGGCCCCGCATCAGGAGAAGACGAGATGACCCAGGAACGCAGATATTTTGGTACCGATGGTATCCGGGGCCGGGTCGGGGAACCCCCCATGACGGTGGATTTCGCCCTGCGCCTTGGCTGGGCGGCGGGCAGGGTCCTGGGCTCCCGGGACGGGGGACCGGTGCTCATCGGCAAGGATACCCGCGTCTCCGGCTACCTGTTCGAGTCGGCCCTGGAGGCGGGGCTATCCTCCGCCGGGGTGGATATCCGCCTGCTGGGCCCCATGCCCACTCCCGCGGTGGCCTACCTCACCCGCACCTTCCGCGCCTCGGCGGGCATCGTCATCAGTGCCTCCCACAATCCCTATTACGACAACGGCTTTAAGTTCTTCTCCAGTACCGGCAGCAAGCTGCCGGATGCCGTGGAGGAGGCCATCGAGGCCATGCTGGAGCGGCCCATGGCCATGGTGGATTCCGCGGACCTGGGCAAGGCCGAGCGGGTGGGGGATGCCCCGGGTCGCTACATCGAGTTCTGCAAGGGCACCATCCCGCCGGGTACCACGTTGCACGGCCTGAAACTGGTGGTGGACTGCGCCCACGGCGCCACCTATGGGGTGGCCCCCCATGTCTTCGAGGAGCTGGGGGCCGAGGTGATCCCGGTGGGGGTGGAGCCGGATGGGTTCAATATCAATGACGACTGCGGATCCCTGCATCCCGAACACATGCGCCGTGCGGTCCTGGAGCACCGCGCGGATCTGGGCATCGCCCTGGACGGGGACGGGGATCGCCTCATCCTGGTGGACGAGCGCGGTGATACCGTGGACGGGGACCAGGCCCTTTGCATCATCGCCCTGGCCCGCCACCACGATGGCATCCTGCAGGGGGGCGTGGTGGGCACCCTCATGAGCAATCTCGGCCTGGAACAGGCCCTCGGGGCCGCCGGCATCCCCTTTCGCCGCGTCAAGGTGGGGGACCGGTACGTCATGGAGGGCCTGAAACGGGAGGGCTGGCAGTTGGGGGGGGAGTCCTCCGGCCATATCATCTGCCTGGACCGGACCACCACCGGCGACGGCATCGTTTCCGCCCTGCAGGTGCTGCAGGTGATGAGCCATAGCGGGCGTCCCCTGTCGGAGCTGCACCGCGCCATGGAGAAGTACCCGCAGAAGCTGGTGAACGTCCCGGTGACCGCGGATGCCGCCCGCGGCGGCCTGCTGGAGGGACGCGTCGTGCGGGAGGCGGTACAGGAGGCCGAATCCGCACTGGCGGGTCGCGGCCGGGTGCTGCTGCGGCCCTCGGGGACCGAGCCTTTGGTGCGGGTCATGGTGGAGGGGGGGGACATGGCCCTGGTGGGACGCCTGGCCCGGGATCTGGCCGATGCCGTGCGCCGGGCGGCGGAGGCGGTGGCCTGACCCCGGCGGGGAAATTGATTTATCGGAACGGCAAAGGTAGCATGCGGCCCTTTCCTCGTGGAGGTCATTGCACGGAGCGGAACCATGCGCACACCCTTGGTTGCTGGAAACTGGAAGATGAACGGCTCGCGCGAGGCCAACCAGGCCCTGATGCGGGACCTGGCGGAAGCGGTGGACGGTCTGTCCGCCGAGGTGGTGGTCTGCCCGCCGTTCGTCTACCTGGAACAGGTGGCCGGCCTGACCGGTGCTGCCATCGGTCTGGGCGCCCAGGACCTGTCCGATCAGGATGCCGGCGCCTATACCGGTGAGGTCTCCGGCGCCATGCTGCGGGATCTGGGTTGCCGCTATGGGATCGTCGGCCACTCCGAGCGCCGCACCCTCTATGGTGAGGACGATGCCTTCACCGCGCGCAAGTTTTCCGCCGCCCGCCGCCATGGCCTGGTACCCATCCTGTGCGTGGGTGAGCAGCTGGAGGAGCGGGAAGGGGGGATCACCGAGGCGGTGATCGGCCGTCAGCTGGATGCGGTGCTGGAACTGGAGAGGGTGGCCGCCTTCGGCGAAGCGGTCATCGCCTATGAGCCGGTCTGGGCCATCGGTACCGGTCGCACGGCCACTCCGGAACAGGCCCAGGAGGTGCATGCCTTCATCCGCGGGCGTCTCGAAGCCCTGGACGCCTCGGTGGCGGCCCGGGCGCGCATCCTCTACGGGGGCAGCGTCAAGGCCGATAACGCGGCCGAACTCTTCGCCGGGCCGGACATCGATGGTGGTCTGATCGGCGGGGCCTCACTCAAGGCTGCGGACTTCCTTGCCATCTGCAAGGCCGCGGACCAGGCGGGATGATCCATGCTCTATAGCATTCTTCTGGTTTTTCAGGTATTCTTTTCAATCGGTCTCATTGCCCTGGTGCTGATGCAGCATGGCAAGGGGGCCGATGCCGGTGCCGCCTTCGGCAGCGGTGCCTCGGCCACCGTATTCGGTGCCCGGGGTTCAGCCAACCTGCTCACGCGGGCCACGGCCTTGACGGCCACCGCCTTCATCGTCAACAGTCTGATCCTGACGTACCTGGCGGCCCACCGGCCCGAGGCCCCCAGCGCCGCGGATCTCATCCAGGCCCCGGAGGCAGTGGAGCAGGAGGCACCGGCGCGGACGGCCCCCGAACAAGGGCCGTCCGATGTCCCGGAGGACGTGCCCGGCTGACGGGCCTGCCGGGGAGGGTTCCCCGGAATCGTCTGTTCCGTGCAGATGTGGTGGAATTGGTAGACACGCCGTCTTGAGGGGGCGGTGGCGAAAGCCGTGTCGGTTCGAGTCCGACCATCTGCACCATCTTTTCTCTTCTGCGATGCGGTCTTCCCTGGCCTATAACTGCGGCATCGCAATATCCCCTTTGTCTTTTTGGGAATGACTTTATTCTAATGCTTGACACCCTTTTCGGGGGTGCCATAGACTCCTTCGGGCTTTTCAACGGGGCACTTTATTGCGCCTCGGCATAACTAAAACAAGAGGCATCCGGGCGGTGGACGGATGCGCGAAAAGAATCACCAAGGCCCATCCCGTGTGCCAGCGCGCGATGGGGGGAGAGGACCATGCTCGAAAACTACCTGCCTATCCTGGTGTTCATGGGCATCGGCCTGCTCATGGGGATCCTGCCTCTCGCCCTCGGCATGGTGATCGGGCCCCGCCGCCCGGACGCCGCCAAGAATTCCCCTTATGAGTGCGGCTTCGAGGCCTTCGAAGACTCCCGCATGAAATTCGACGTCAGGTTCTACCTGATCGCCATCCTCTTTATCATCTTCGATCTGGAAATTGCGTTTCTCTTTCCCTGGGCCGTGGCGCTGGACACCATCGGCCTGTACGGGCTGCTCGCCATGGGCCTGTTTCTGGGCATCCTGGTGATCGGTTTCATCTATGAGTGGAAAAAGGGGGCCCTGGAATGGGAATAGAAGGCGTCCTTGAAGAAGGGTTCGTCACCACCTCGGCAGACAAACTGATCAATTGGGCCCGTACGGGATCGCTCTGGCCCATGACCTTCGGCCTGGCCTGTTGCGCCGTGGAGATGATGCATGCCGGTGCCGCCCGCTACGACCTGGACCGTTTCGGGATCATCTTCCGGCCGAGTCCGCGTCAATCCGATGTGATGATCGTGGCCGGCACCCTGGTGAACAAGATGGCGCCCGCCCTGCGCAAGGTCTATGACCAGATGGCCGAGCCCCGCTGGGTCATCTCCATGGGTTCCTGTGCCAACGGTGGCGGCTACTATCACTATTCCTATTCGGTGGTGAGGGGGTGCGACCGCATCGTCCCCGTGGACATCTACGTACCCGGTTGCCCGCCCACGGCCGAGGCCCTCCTCTACGGGATTTTGCAGCTGCAGAACAAGATCCGACGCACCAACACCATCGCCCGCTGAGCGGGCGATCCCAGCCGGGATCTCAAGATGAGCGAGAAACTCGACAGACTGGCCGCGTGCCTGGAACAACGATTCGCGGGCCGGCTGCAGGGGCTTGAGCGCGCCCATGGCGAGCTCACCCTGCAGATGGCGCCAAAAGACCTGACCGAGGTGGCCCGCACCCTGCGGGATGACCCCGAGCTGTCCTTCGAGCAGCTGATGGATGTCTGCGGCGTGGATTACATGGCCTACGGCGTCGCCGAGTGGGCCACGGAATCCGCCAGTGGCGAGGGCTACAGCCGGGGTGTGGAGAAGGCCACCTCCGGGCGCTTTACCTTCGACGAGGCCCCGGCCGGGGGCACCTGGGATGGATCGCGTTTCGCCGTGGTGTATCACCTGCTCTCCGTGCGCCACAACCACCGGCTGCGTCTGAAGGTGTTCTGTCCCGAGGACGATTTCCCCGCCGTTCCCTCGGTGGTGGAGATCTGGCGCAGTGCCGACTGGTTCGAGCGCGAGGCCTTTGATCTGTTCGGCATCGTCTTCGAGGGGCACCCGGATCTGCGCCGCATCCTCACCGACTACGGTTTCGTGGGCCATCCCTTTCGCAAGGATTTCCCCCTGGTGGGACACGTGGAGATGCGCTACGACCCGGATCAGCAGCGGGTGATCTATCAGCCGGTGAGCATCCAGCCCCGGGTGCTCGTGCCCCGGGTGATCCGGGAGGATCACCGCTATCTGGACGAGGCGGCCGACGGGAGGTCCACCGATGCCTGAGATCCGCAACTACACCCTCAACTTCGGTCCCCAGCACCCGGCGGCCCACGGTGTGCTGCGCCTGGTGCTGGAGATGGACGGCGAGGTGGTGGAGCGCGCCGATCCGCATATCGGTCTGCTGCACCGGGCCACCGAGAAGCTGGCGGAGAACAAGCCCTATAACCAGAGCATCGGCTACATGGACCGTCTGGACTATGTATCCATGATGTGCAACGAGCATGGTTACGTGCTCGCCCTGGAACGTCTGCTGGGCATCCAGCCCCCCCTGCGGGCCCAGTACATCCGCGTGATGTACGACGAGATCACCCGCCTGCTCAACCACCTGCTCTGGCTCGGGGCCCATGCCCTGGATGTGGGCGCCATGAGCATGTTCCTCTACTGCCTGCGCGAGCGCGAGGACCTGGTGGACTGCTACGAGGCGGTGAGCGGCTCGCGCATGCACGCCACCTATTACCGCCCCGGTGGCGTGAACCGGGACCTGCCCGGGACCATGCCCCAGTACAAGCCGTCCCGCTGGAAGAGCGAGGCGGAGGTGGAACGCATCAACGCCGACCGCCAGGGTTCGCTGCTGGACTTTATCGACGCCTTCACCGAGCGGTTCCCGCAGCGGGTGGACGAGTATGAGACCCTGCTGACGGAGAACCGAATCTGGCGTCAGCGCACCGTGGGGGTTGGCGTGGTGAGTCCCGAGCGCGCCCTGCAACTGGGCTTCACCGGTCCCATGCTGCGCGGCTCCGGCGTGGAATGGGACCTGCGCAGGAAGCAGCCCTACGAGGTCTACGACCGCCTGGAGTTCGATATCCCCGTGGGTGCCAACGGCGATTCCTACGACCGCTACCTGGTGCGCATGGAGGAGATGCGCCAGTCCAACCGCATCATCCGCCAGTGCGTGGACTGGCTGCGGGCGAATCCGGGTCCGGTGATGGTGGACGATCGCAAGATCGCGCCGCCGCCACGGGAGGAGATGAAGGCGGACATGGAGTCCCTCATCCATCACTTCAAGCTGTTCACCGAGGGGATGTGTGTGCCCGCGGGCGAGGCCTATGCCGCCGTGGAGCATCCCAAGGGGGAGTTCGGGGTCTATCTGGTCTCCGATGGGGCCAACAAGCCGTATCGTGTGAAGGTGCGGGCCCCGGGGTTCGCCCACCTGGCGGCGCTGGACGAGATGAGCCGCGGACACATGCTGGCCGACGTGGTCACCCTCATCGGCAGCCTGGATATCGTCTTTGGGGAGATCGATCGCTGATGGCTGGGAATCCGACCCAACGCAATGCCGATCGCCTGAGCGCGCATGTGCGCGCCGAGATCGACGACTGGCTCTCGCGCTACCCGCAGGATCAACGCCAGTCCGCCGTGCTGGGGGCGCTGCGGGCCGTGCAGCACGAGCACGGCCACCTGACCACCGAGCTCATGGACGCGGTGGCGGACTACATCGGCATGCCCGAGATCGCCGTCTACGAGGTGGCCAGTTTCTATTCCATGTTCGAACTGGAACCGGTGGGACGGCACACCATCTCCGTGTGCACCAATGTCTCCTGCATGCTGCGGGGCGCCGACCGCATCCTCGCCCACCTGGAAAAACGTCTGGGCATCCGGCTGGGGGAGACCACCCCGGACGGGCGCTTCTTCCTCAAGCGGGAGGAGGAGTGCCTGGCGGCCTGCTGTGGCGCACCCATGATGCAGGTGGACCACGTCTACTACGAGCATCTCACCCCCGAGAAGGTGGACGAGATCCTGGACTCCCTGGAGTAGCCCCATGGTGAATCGCGTCTGCATGACCACCCGCGGGTTCGACGAGCCCTGGACCTACGAGAACTATCTCAAGGTGGGCGGGTACAAGGCCCTGGAAAAGGTTCTCAAGGAGAAGATGAGCCGCGAGGCGGTCATCGAGGAGGTGAAGAAGGCCAACCTGCGCGGCCGTGGCGGGGCCGGCTTCCCGGCGGGCATCAAGTGGGGCTTCATGCCCAGGGGCACGGGCGGACAGAACTACCTGGTCTGCAACTCGGACGAATCCGAGCCGGGGACCTGCAAGGACCGGGACATCCTGCGCTTCAATCCCCATGCCCTGGTGGAGGGGATGGCCATCGCCGGCTATGCCATGGACGCCACGGTGGGCTACAACTACATGCGCGGCGAGTTCCTGGACGAGCCCTACCGGCGTTTCGCCCAGGCGGTGCGGGAGGCCTACGAGCACGGCTGGCTGGGCAGGGACATCCTGGGCTCCGGGGTGGACTTCGATCTCTATCCCACCCTGGGGGCCGGGGCCTATATCTGTGGCGAGGAGACGGCCCTGCTGGAATCCCTGGAGGGCAAGAAGGGCCAGCCGCGCTACAAGCCGCCGTTCCCGGCCAATGTCGGTCTCTACGGCCGGCCCACCACCATCAACAACACCGAGACCCTGGCCTCGGTGCCCGCCATCCTGCGCGAGGGCGGGGAGTGGTTTGCCGGCCTGGGGGTGGAGCGCAGTGGCGGCGAGAAGCTCTTCTCCGTCTCCGGCCACGTGGAACGCCCCGGCAACTACGAGGTGCCCATGGGCATCCCCTTCCGGGAGTTGCTGGAGATGGCCGGCGGGGTGTGGCAGGGCCGCCGCCTCAAGGCGGTGATCCCGGGTGGCTCCTCCGTGCCCGTGGTGCCGGCCGAGACCATGCTGGAGGCCACCATGGATTACGACGGCATCGCCCGGGCCGGCTCCATGCTGGGCTCCGGGGCGGTGATCGTCATGGACGAGACCACCGACATGGTCAAGGTCCTGCAGCGCATCTCCCGTTTCTACTTCTCCGAGTCCTGCGGCCAGTGCACCCCCTGCCGCGAGGGCACGGGCTGGCTCTACCGCATGGTCACCCGCATCGTCGAGGGCCGCGGCCGCATGGAGGATCTGGAGCGCCTGGACGAGGTGGCGGGCAAGATCGAGGGGCGCACCATCTGCGCCCTGGGGGACGCCGCGGCGATGCCGGTGCGCAGTTTCGTCAAGCACTTCCGGCACGAATTCCAATACTACATCGAGCACGGCCGCAGCATGGTGGCCGACGCGGCCTGACGCCTGCCGATGGGTGCAACGGGAAGCAGAGCATGAGTGAGGATCTGGTCAACATCGAGGTGGACGGCATCCCCCTGAAGGCGAAGAAGGGGACCATGCTGATCCGGGTGACGGACGAGGCGGGGATCCGCATCCCCCGGTTCTGTTACCACGACAAGCTGTCGGTGGCCGCCAACTGCCGCATGTGCCTGGTGGAGGTGGAGAAGGCCCCCAAACCCATGCCCGCCTGCGCCACCCCCGTGGCCGAGGGCATGCGCGTGTGGACCCGCTCGCCCAAGGCCCTGGCGGCGCAGAAGGCCACCATGGAGTTCCTGCTCATCAATCACCCCCTGGACTGCCCCGTGTGCGACCAGGGCGGGGAGTGCGAGCTCCAGGACGTGTCCATGGGCTATGGCGAGGATGTCTCCCGCTACAGCGAGGCCAAGCGGGCGGTGAAGGACAAGGACATCGGTCCCCTCATCGCCACGGAGATGACCCGCTGCATCCACTGCACCCGCTGTGTGCGCTTCGGCGAGGAGATCGCCGGCCTGCGGGAACTGGGGGCCACCGGCCGCGGCGAGTTCATGGAGATCGGCACCTTCGTGGAGAAATCGGTCACCTCCGAGCTCTCCGGCAATGTCATCGATCTGTGCCCCGTGGGCGCCCTGACCGCCAAACCCTCCCGCTTCACCTACCGTGCCTGGGAGCTGGTGCAGCATGCCAGCGTGTCGCCCCACGACGGTGTGGGCTCCAACCTTCACCTGCACACCTACAACGGGCGGGTCATGCGCGTGGTGCCCCGTCACAACGAGGCGGTGAACGAGACCTGGATCTCCGACCGCGACCGTTTCAGCTACACCGGTCTGGCGGCCCCCGACCGGCTCACCTCCCCCATGATCCGCGAGGGGGACCAGTGGGTGACCACCGACTGGGAGACCGCCCTGGCGCGGGTGGTGGAAGGCCTGCGGGGGCAGCCGGCCGGATCCTGTGGGGCCCTGCTCTCGCCCCAGGCCAGCGTGGAGGAGCTCTACCTGGCGCAGCAGTGGCTGCGGGGCCTGGGCATCCGCAACCTGGACCACCGCCTGCGCCAGAGCGATTTCAGCGATCAGGACCGGGCCCCGCTGTTCCCCTATCTGGGGGATACCCTGGAGGCCCTGGAGCAGACCCGCGCCTGCCTGCTGGTGGGCTCGGAGATCCGCAAGGACCAGCCTCTGGCGGGCCACCGCCTGCGCAAGGCGGCCCTGGCCGGCGCCCGGATCATGGCCATCAACCCCCGTCAGGTGCCCTTCAACTTCCCCGTCGCCGAGACGCTGAGCGCCGATCCCCGGGGCATGGTCCTGGCCCTGGCGGGGGTGGCCCGGGCCGCCCTGGAGCGGGCCGGACGCAATGCACCCGAGGGGTTCGAGGCGCTGCTGCAGGCGGCCCGGACGGACGAACCCGTCCAGGCCATGGCCCGGGCCCTGGCAGAAGGGGAGGGGGCCCGCGTCCTCCTGGGGGTGCAGGCCCATGCCCATCCCCAATTCGCCCTGCTGCGCGCCCTGGCGGGGCTGGTCTGCGAGACCACCGGCGCCACCCTGGGGTATCTCCCGGAGGGCGGCAATACCGCCGGGGCCTGGCTCGCCGGCGCCGTGGCGCACCGCGGCCCCGCGGGTGAATCCCTGGAGGCGGCGGGGCAGACATCGGACCAATGGCTGCAGCCGGGCCTCAAGGGTTGCCTGCTGCTGAACGTGGAGCCGGACATGGACTGCGAGGATCCGGCACGGGTCATGAAGGCCCTGGGTTCGGCCGCCTTCGTGGCCGCCCTGACCCCCTTCGCCGGGGAGGCCCTCAAGCGCGTGGCCCATGTCCTGCTGCCGGTGGCCCCCTTCGCCGAGACCTCGGGCACCTATGTCAACGCCGAGGGGCGCTGGCAGAGCGTGGCCGGGGCCGCGCAGCCCCCGGGGGAGACCCGGCCGGCCTGGAAGGTGCTGCGGGTGCTGGGGAATATGAGCGGCCTTGGGGATTTCGAGTACCTCTCCTCCGAAGAGGTGCGCGACGCCCTCAAGGCACGGTTCCAGGCCGCCGGGGTGGAGGGCTTTGACACCATCCACCGCCATGACGGTTCGCCCCTGGCGGTCCCGCAGGCCACCGGCGGATTACAGCGCATCGGCGCCGTGGGGCCCTATGCGGTGGATTCCCTGGTGCGGCGGGCGGCCCCCCTGCAGGCGACGGAGGATGCCGGGGCCCATGCCCTGGCCCGGATCCATCCCCGCCAGGCCCGGTCCCTGGGACTGGAGGAGGGGGGGCAGGTGGAGGTGCGTCAGGACGGGCTCTCGGCGCGCCTGCCCCTGGCACTGGATGAGGCCATCCCGGAGGGTTGTGTCTGGCTCCCCGTGGGCGTGGCCGCCACCCGGAACCTGGGCCGCAGCCACGGCGCGGTGGAACTGAACAAGGTCTGAGATCGGGGTCCGAGCATGCAAGCCATCGTTCAATACTGGGAAGGACTGCCGGTGATCATGCAGATCTCGGCCAAGATCACCCTGCTGCTGACGCCGCTGCTCCTGGCCGTGGCCTACACCACCTTCGCCGAGCGCAAGATCATCGGCTACATCCAGATCCGCATCGGGCCCAACCGGGTGGGGCCCCGGGGCTTCCTGCAGCCCATCGCCGATGCCCTCAAGCTGCTCACCAAAGAGGTGATCGTCCCCACCAATGCCAACCGCTATCTGTTCCTGACGGCGCCGGTGCTGGCCATCGCCCCGTCCCTGGCGGCCTGGGCGGTGGTGCCCTTCGACGACGGCATGGCCATCGCCGACATCAACGCCGGTCTGTTGTACATCCTGGCCCTCACCTCCCTGGGGGTGTACGGCATCATCGTCGCCGGCTGGGCCTCCAACTCCCGCTACGCCCTGCTGGGGTCCCTGCGTTCGGCGGCCCAGATCATCTCCTACGAGATCGCCATGGGCTTTGCCCTGGTGGGGGTCATCATGGCCGCCGGCAGCCTGAACCTGGGGGAGATCGTCGAGGCACAGCGGGGGAGCGTGTACCACTGGTTCCTGCTGCCGCTGCTGCCCCTGTTCCTGGTGTACTTCATCTCGGGGGTGGCGGAGACCAACCGGGCGCCCTTTGACGTGGCGGAGGGGGAGTCGGAGATCGTGGCCGGCTTCCATGTGGAATACTCCGGTATGGCCTTCGCCGTGTTCTTCCTGGCGGAGTACGCCAACATGATCCTCATCTCCGCCCTCACGGCTCTGCTGTTTTTGGGCGGCTGGCTCTCCCCCCTGGAGGGCCTCCTGCCGCAGGCGGCCTTTGCCCTGCCGGTGATCGGCTGGGTCCTGGACGGCGGCATCCACTGGTTCCTGGCGAAGACGGCCTTCTTCCTGTTCCTGTTCCTGTGGTTCCGCGCCACCTTCCCCCGCTACCGCTATGACCAGATCATGCGCCTGGGCTGGAAGGTGCTGATCCCCGTGACCATCGTCTGGCTCTTCCTCGAGGGTGTGGCCGTCGCCTTCGGCCTGGGCCCGTGGTTCGCTTGAAGGAGGGAATGATCATGGCCACGGCGATTGTGCAGTTCTTCAAGACCTTCATGCTGTGGGAGCTGCTGGTGGGGCTCAAGCTCACCGGCCGGCACCTGTTCAGGCGCAAGATCACGGTCCAGTTCCCGGAGGAGAACACCCCCATCTCCCCCCGCTTCCGCGGCCTGCACGCCCTGCGCCGCTATCCCAACGGGGAGGAGCGCTGCATCGCCTGCAAACTCTGCGAGGCGGTATGTCCGGCCCTGGCCATCACCATCGAATCGGCCCCGCGGGAGGACGGCACGCGGCGCACAACGCGCTATGACATCGATCTGTTCAAGTGCATCTACTGCGGCTTCTGCGAGGAGGCCTGTCCGGTGGACTCCATCGTGGAGACCCATATCCAGCACTACCATTTCGAGACCCGGGGCGAGCAGATCATGACCAAGGAGAAGCTCCTGGCCATCGGGGACAAGTACGAGGCCGAGATCGCGGCCGCCCGCGCCGCCGACGCGCCCTATCGTTGAGGAGGAGGCCCCGATCATGACTGTGGAAGAGATCCTGTTCTATGCCATGTCCACCGTGCTGGTGGCTGCGGCGGTGGCCGTGATCACGGTGCGCAACCCCGTGCACGCGGCCCTGGCCCTGGTGCTGGCCTTCTTCGCCACCGCTTTCCACTGGGTGATGCTGGAGGCGGAGTTTCTGGGCATCCTCCTGGTGCTGGTCTACGTGGGGGCGGTGATGGTGCTGTTCCTGTTCGTGGTCATGATGCTGGACATCAACATCGCCCGCATGCGGGAGGGGTTCGCCCGTTTCCTGCCGGTGGGGCTGGTGGTGGCCGTGGGCATGATGGGGCTGATGGCCATGGTGGTGGGCGCCGGGGTGTTTCGCATCCCCGGGCCGGAGCGGGCCGCGGCGGATCACAGCAACACCGCGGCCCTGGGGCATCTGCTCTATACCGAGTACGTCTATCCCTTCGAGATCGCGGCCGTGATCCTGCTGGTGGCGATCATCGCTGCCATCGCCCTGACCCTGCGGCGGCGGCCGGGGACCCTTCACCTGGATCCGGGGCGTCAGGCCCGGGTGCGGCGCAACGAACGGGTGCGCATGGTGAAGATGCACAGCGAAAAACAATAAAGGGGAACGCAACCGCGGGCCGGGGAGCCGGCCACTGCCGGAGGCCGAAGGGCCTTCCGGGGGTGGCCTGCGCGCCGCCGGTCCTGGGCTGAAACCACCTGGGCGGGCGGCGTCGGGAGACCTGCGCAGGGCCAAACAACGGGACCAACCATGATTCCTCTGTCGCATTACCTCGTTCTCGGGGCGATCCTGTTCGCGCTCAGCGTGACCGGGATCTTCCTGAACCGGAAAAACCTGATCATCCTGCTGATGTGCGTCGAGCTCATGCTGCTGGCGGTGAACATGAACTTCGTGGCCTTCTCCCATTACCTGGGGGATCTGGTGGGGCAGGTGTTCGTGTTCTTCATCCTCACCGTGGCGGCCGCCGAGGCGGCCATCGGCCTGGCCATCCTGGTGCTGGTGTTCCGCAACCGCGAGACCATCAACGTCCAGGATCTGGACGAGATGAAGGGGTAAGACCATGGAATCGATCTATCTCGCCATCGTGCTGGCCCCGCTGCTGGGGGCCGCGGTCGCCGGGCTCCTGGGACGCCAGGTGGGCCGGGCAGGGGCCCACAGCGTCACCATCGCCGGGGTGGCCGTGTCCTTTTTCCTGTCGGCATATGTCTTCTGGCAGCACGCCGTGGCCGGGGCGGCCCCCTACAACGACAGTGTCTACACCTGGCTGGTCTCGGATGGCTTCCGCTTCGAGGTGGGCTTTCTGGTGGACCGGCTGACGGCCCTGATGATGCTGGTGGTGACCTTCGTCTCCTTCATGGTGCACATCTACACCATCGGCTATATGCGGGATGACCCGGGCTATCAGCGCTTCTTCGCCCTCATCTCCCTGTTCACCTTTTCCATGCTGATGCTGGTGATGGCGAACAACTTCCTGCAGCTGTTCTTCGGCTGGGAGGCGGTGGGGCTGGTGTCCTACCTGCTCATCGGCTTCTGGTTCCGGCGGCCCTCGGCCATCTACGCCAACCTCAAGGCCTTCATCGTCAACCGCGTGGGGGACATGGCCTTCGTCCTGGGCATCGCCGCCCTGGTGCTGCACACCTCCAGCCTGGACTACGCCACCCTGTTTGCCCGGGCCGACGAGCTCTCGGGCATCACCCTGAGCCTGCTGCCGGGCACCGAGTGGTCCCTGCTCTCCGTGGCCTGCATCCTGCTTTTCATCGGCGCCATGGCCAAGTCGGCCCAGGTGCCGCTGCATGTGTGGCTGCCCGATTCCATGGAGGGTCCCACCCCCATCTCCGCCCTGATCCATGCCGCCACCATGGTGACCGCCGGGATCTTCATGGTGGCCCGCATGTCGCCCCTGTACGAGCATTCCGTGGCGGCCCTGGGCTTTATCCTGGTGATCGGCGCCATCACGGCCTTCTTCATGGGGCTCATCGGCCTGGTGCAGAACGACATCAAGCGGGTGGTGGCCTATTCCACCCTGTCCCAGCTGGGCTACATGACCGTGGCCCTGGGGGCCTCGGCCTATGCCGCGGGCATCTTCCACCTCATGACCCATGCCTTTTTCAAGGCGCTGCTGTTCCTGGCGGCCGGTTCGGTGATCATCGCCATGCACCACGAGCAGGACATGCGGCGCATGGGGGGGCTGGGCAAGTACATGCCGGTGACCTATGTCACCGCCCTGATCGGGGCCCTGGCCCTGATCGGCTTCCCGGGTTTTTCCGGATTTTTCTCCAAGGACGGCATCATCGAGGCGGTGCACCTGTCCGCCACTCCCGGCGCCGGTTTCGCCTATGTGCTGGTGCTGGCGGGGGTCTTTGTCACCGCCCTGTACACCTTCCGCATGTTCTTCATGGTGTTCCACGGCGAGGAGCGTTTCCGCCATGCCCCGCCGCCGGAGCATGGCCATGACGAAGATCATGGCCACCATGGCCATCATGGATCTGGGGGGGAACCCAGGGAATCCCCCTGGGTGGTGACCCTGCCCCTGGTGCTGCTGGCCATCCCCTCGGTCTTCGCCGGCTATCTCATCGGGCCGCTGCTCTTCGGGGATTTCTTCAATGGCGTCCTGCAGGTGGACCCGTCCCGGGATGTGCTGGCGGAGCTGGGACATCACTACCACGGGGTCTGGGGCTATCTCGCCCACGGGCTGATGATGCCCCCCTTCTGGCTGGCCATGGCCGGGCTGGTGAGCGCCTGGTACATCTACCTGCGCCGTCCGGGGATCGCCCGGGTGGCCCGGGAGCGCCTCCCCTGGCTGCATGCGACGCTGGAACGGGGCTATGGCTTTGACGCCTTCAACGATGCGGTGTTCGCCGGTGGCACCCGCCGCCTGGGGCAGTTCCTCTGGCGTTTCGGGGATGCCCTGATCATCGACACGCTCCTGGTGAACGGCAGCTCGCGCGCGGTGGGCTGGGCGGCGGGCCGGCTGCGGCTGGGCCAGACCGGCTACCTCTACCACTACGCCTTCGCCATGATCATCGGGTTGCTGGGGCTGATCCTGGCCTTTGCCCTCTGAGGCCGGACCGGGCACCACAACGGATTCAACGCGGGTTTCCATTGGGACGATTTCATGTTCGCTGACTGGCCACTGCTGTCTCTTGTCATCTGGACGCCGATCCTCGGCGGGCTCATGGTGCTGATCCTGGGGGACCGGGTGCCCGAGGCGTCGCGGCGCCTGGCCCTGGCCTTCGCCGTGCTCACCTTCCTCATCAGCATCCCCCTGTTCGTGTACTTCGATCGCGGCACCCATGAGATGCAGTTCCAGGAGTGGGTGCCCTGGATCCAGGTCTTCGATATCCATTACCACCTGGGGGTGGACGGGATCTCCATGCCGCTGATCCTGCTCACCGCCTTCACCACGGTGCTGGTGGTGATCGCCGCCTGGGACGTGATCCAGTACCGGGTCTCCCAGTACATGGCCGCCTTCCTCATCCTCGAGGGGCTCATGCACGGCGTCTTCGCCGCCCTGGATGCGGTGCTGTTCTATGTCTTCTTCGAGGCCATGCTCATCCCCATGTTCCTGGTGATCGGCATCTGGGGCGGGCCCAACCGCATCTACGCCACCCTCAAGTTCTTCCTCTACACCTTCTTCGGGTCGGTGTTCCTGCTCATCTCCCTGATCTATCTCTACGTCCAGGCGGGCAGCTTCGCCATCCTGGACCTGCATCAGGTGCCCCTGGGCATGACCGCCCAGATCCTGCTGTTTTTGGCCATGCTGCTGGCCTTCGCGGTGAAGATCCCCATGTTCCCCGTGCACACCTGGCTGCCGGACGCCCACGTGGAGGCCCCCACCGGCGGCTCCGTGATCCTGGCGGCCATCATGCTCAAGATCGGCACCTACGGCTTTTTGCGCTTCAGCCTGCCCATCCTGCCGGACGCCAGCATGGCCCTGGACTGGCTGATGATCACCCTGTCCCTCATCGCCGTGGTGTACGTGGGGCTGGTGGCCCTGATGCAGCAGGACATGAAGAAGCTCATCGCCTATTCCTCCATCGCCCACATGGGCTTTGTCACCCTGGGGCTGTTCATCCCCTTCATGGTCTTCGCCAACACCGGCGACTGGCAGGGGGCGGCCCTGGGCATCAGCGGCGGCATGGTGCAGATGATCTCCCATGGCCTGGTCTCGGCGGCCCTGTTCCTCTGCATCGGGGTGCTCTATGACCGCATGCACAGCCGCCGCATCGCCGATTACGGCGGCGTGGCCAACACCATGCCCTGGTTCGGGGCCCTGTTCGTGCTCTTCGCCATGGCCAACGCCGGCCTGCCGGGCACCTCCGGATTCGTGGGCGAGTTCATGGTGATCCTGGCCAGCTTCCGGGCGGACTTCTGGATCGCCTTCCTGGCGGCCACCACCCTGATCCTGGCGGCGGCCTACACCCTCTGGCTGGTGAAACGGGTGATCTATGGCGAGGTGGCCAACGACCAGGTGGCCCAGCTGCAGGACCTGAACCGCCGCGAGTTCTGGGTGCTGGGGGTGCTGGCCGTGGCCGTGCTCCTGCTGGGGGTGTGGCCGGCGCCGCTGCTGGACGTGATGAACGAAACCGTGGACCACCTGGTGCGGCACATCGCCGTCTCCAAGCTCTAAGCGCGACTGGATACCGATATGAACCTCCATCTGCCGGATTTCGCTCCCGTCCTCCCCGAGCTGACGGTCATGCTCATGGCCTGCGCCATCCTGGTGATCGATCTGTTTCTGCCCCAGGAGCGGCGCCATATCACCTACGGCCTGACGCAGTTCACCCTGCTGGGGGGCGTCGCCCTGATCCTGGTCCTGGCCACACCGGACCCGCGCATCACCTTCGGCGGCAGCTACGTGGCCGATCCCCTCTCGGACCTGCTCAAGTCCGCCGTGCTCCTGGTCTCGGCGGTGGTGTTCCTCTACGCCCGGCCCTATCTCCAGGCCCGGGATCTGTACAAGGGGGAGTTCTACGTCCTGGGCCTGTTCGGGGTGCTGGGGATGATGGTGATGATCTCCGCCCATAGTCTGCTCACCCTGTACCTGGGGCTGGAGCTGCTGGCCCTGAGCCTCTATGCCCTGGTGGCCTTCAACCGGGACGTCTCCGCGGCCTCGGAGTCGGCCATGAAGTACTTCGTGCTGGGATCCATCGCCTCGGGCATGCTGCTCTACGGTATGTCCCTGTTGTACGGCATCACCGGCAGCCTGAACCTCACCGGGGTGGCCGCGGGCATCGTCGCCGGGCTCACCTCCCCGGACCTGAACCTGGCCCTGGTGTTCGCCCTGGCCTTCGTCGTGGTGGGGGTCGGCTTCAAGCTGGGGGCGGTGCCCTTCCACATGTGGGTCCCGGATGTCTACCACGGGGCCCCCACCCCCGTGGCCCTGTTCATCAGCGCCGCCCCCAAGATCGCCGGTTTCGCCATCGCCATCCGCCTGTTGGTGGACGGCCTGGCCCCCCTGCAGGAGAGCTGGAGCGGCATGCTCCTGGTGCTGGCGGTGCTGTCCCTGGCCATCGGCAACGTGGTGGCCATCGCCCAGACCAACATCAAGCGCATGTTCGCCTATTCCACCATCGCCCATATCGGCTTCGTGGTCATGGGCCTGATGGTGGGTAACGAGCAGGGCTACGCCGCGGGCATGTTCTATGTCCTGGTCTACGCCCTCATGTCCGCCGGGGGCTTTGGCATGATCGTGCTCCTGTCCCGCAAGGGGTTCGAGGCGGATCAGGTGGAGGACTTCAAGGGGTTGAACGACCGCAGCCCCTGGTTCGCCTTCATCATGCTGCTGCTCATGTTCTCCATGGCGGGCATTCCGCCCACCGTGGGGTTCTACGCCAAGCTGGCGGTGCTGCAGTCGGTGATCCAGGCGGACCTGATCTGGCTGGCGCTTTTCGCCGTGATCATGTCGGTGATCGGGGCCTTCTACTACCTGCGGGTGGTCAAGTTCATGTACTTCGACAAGCCCGTGGACGACGCCCCGCTGACCCGCAGCGGGGACTTCGGCGTGGTGCTGTCCTTGAACGGCCTGGCCATGATCGCCCTGGGGCTGTTCCCCGGGGTCTTGATGTCCCTCACGGCGGCCGTGCGATAATGCAGCGATGAACACGATCCAGTGGACCGCCGTGGGCTACATCGCCGTCCTGATCCTGGCGGCCAACCTGCCGTGGATCACCCGGCGCATCCTCTTTCTCCTCCCCCCCCGGGGAGAGGAGAAGGGTGCCGCCTGGCGGATACTGGAATGGGTCCTCCTGTACGGTCTCATGCTGGGCCTGGGGATGGGGCTGGAGCGGTATCTCACCGGGACCCTGCACCCCCAGGGTGGGGGCTTTTATGCCATCACCCTGATGCTGTTCGCGGTGTTCGCCTTTCCCGGGTTCGTTTATCATTACGACCTGCGCCGTCATCTGAAACGGCGCCCCCCGATGGAAAGGACCACGGGGGGTTGAAATTCCCGGGGCAAGGGGTTATCATTCAAATCCTCAGTTGCGGGGTGGAGCAGTCTGGCAGCTCGTCGGGCTCATAACCCGAAGGTCGCAGGTTCGAATCCTGCCCCCGCTACCAGGTACCTTGAAAGGCCCCTTCCGGGGCCTTTTTATTAGCCGGACGATGCATGTCCGCCCGGGATCCCGATCCGGGATGCGGACGGTACAAGCAACGTCTCCGGCGGTATTCATGAATGGGCCCTGGGGCCCATTTTTTGTTTGTGGGGTCGGTGTGCGACAGGATTCCCTGGAACTGGATCGATTGCTGCGCCCGGTGGTCACCGGCATGGGGTATGCGCTCTGGGGCCTGGAGTACCGGGTCCAGGGCCGCAGCGCCCTGCTCAGGCTCTTCATCGACGCCCCCCAGGGGGTGACCCTGGACGACTGCGCCGCAGTGAGCGACCAGGTGAGCGGTGTGCTGGATGTGGAGGATCCCATCCCTGTGCCCTATCGCCTGGAGGTGTCCTCCCCGGGATTGGACCGCCTCCTCTTCGAACCGGCGCATTACGAGCGTTATCAGGGCGAGGAGGTGCGTGTGCGTACGGCCTGGCCGGTGGAGGGGCAGCGCAACTTCAGGGGTGTGATCCGGTCCGTGGGAGAGGACAGCGTGGAACTGGAAGTGGACGGCCGCAGGGTGTGCCTGCCCCTGGAGGCCGTGACCCGGGCCCGCCTCGTGCCGCGGCCGGGGCAATGAGGGCCCTCGCGGCGGCCCGATCTGAGATGACGGCGACCCGGGCGACCCCAGAGTGGGGCGGGCCGGGCATAGCGATTTGGAGTCGTTTGTAATGAGCAAAGAAATCCTGCTGGTGGTGGATGCCGTATCCAACGAGAAGGGCGTCGACAAGGGCGTGATCTTCGAGGCCATCGAATCCGCCCTGGCCTCGGCCACGCGCAAGAAGCACGGTGGTGACATCGACGTGCGTGTGAGCATCCACCGGGACTCCGGGGATTACGAGACCTTCCGACGCTGGCGCGTGGTGGATGATGAGGACCCGGAATTCGAGTCCCCCGAGCGGCAGATCCTCTATTCCTATGCCATCCAGGACCATCCCGAGGTGCAGGTGGGCGACTACATCGAGACCCCCATCGAGTCGGTGGAATTCGGTCGCATCGCCGCCCAGACCGCCAAGCAGGTGATCGTGCAGAAGGTGCGCGAGGCGGAACGGGCCAAGGTGGTGGAGGAGTTCCAGGACCGGGTGGGCGAACTGCTCATGGGTACGGTGAAGCGCTCGGAGCGCAGCGGCGTCTTCCTGGACCTGGGGGGCAATGCCGAGGGTTTCATCCCCCGGGAGGAGATGATCCCCCGGGAGACGGTGCGCCCCAACGATCGCCTGCGCGGGTATCTGCGGGAGGTGCGCGCCGAACAGCGGGGCCCGCAGCTCTTCATCAGCCGCACCGCCCCGGAATTTCTGGTGGAACTGTTCAAGCTGGAGGTGCCCGAAGTGGGTCAGGGCCTGATCGAGATCATGGGTGCGGCCCGGGACCCGGGAATGCGCGCCAAGATCGCGGTACGCTCCCACGACCCCAGGCTCGATCCCGTGGGGGCCTGTGTGGGGATGCGCGGTTCCCGCGTGCAGTCCGTTTCCAATGAATTGGCGGGGGAGCGCATCGATATCATCCTCTGGGACGAGAATCCGGCGCAGTTCGTCATCAACGCCATGTCTCCGGCGGAGGTGCTGTCCATCGTGGTGGACGAGGACCGCTCCAGCATGGACATCGCCGTTTCCGAGGAGAAGCTCTCCCAGGCCATCGGCCGCGGCGGGCAGAACGTGCGGCTCGCCTCCCAGCTCACCGGCTGGGAGCTGAACGTGATGAGCGAGCAGCAGGCCCAGGAGAAGACGGAGCAGGAGACGGCCGAGCTGCAGCAGTTGTTCATGGACAACCTGGATGTGGACGAGGAGGTGGCCGCCATCCTGGTGCAGGAGGGTTTCTCCAGCATCGAGGAGGTGGCCTATGTCCCCACCGCAGAGATGCTGCAGATCGAGGAGTTCGACGAGGAGATCGTGAACGAACTCCGCGGGCGTGCCCGCGACGCCCTGCTCACCCGGGCCATCGCCTCGGAGGAGCAGTTCCAGGGGGGCGAACCCGCCGAGGACCTGCTGGCCATGGAAGGCATGGACCCGGAGCTGGCCCGGCAGCTGGCAGGGCAGGGGATCTGTACCATGGAGGATCTGGCCGAGCAGTCGGTGGACGATCTCGTGGAACAGACCCGCCTGGACCCGGAAAAGGCGGCGAGCCTCATCATGGCGGCCCGTGCCCCCTGGTTTGCGGACCAGGCCAAAGACGCGTAAGTCAGACGGACCCGCGCGCCCGCCGTGCGCGCCCCTTGCGGCCTTTTGGGCCGCGGCCGGGTCTGCGGAAGCATTGAGATCGGAGGTAACGGCACATGACCGACGTTACGGTGAAACAGTTGTCCGAAGTGGTGGGAACACCGGTGGAGCGGCTGCTCGAACAGCTGTCCGAGGCCGGCGTGCCCGTCGCCGATCCCGATCAGTTGGTCACCGAAGAGCAGAAGATGCAGTTGCTGGAGCACCTGCGCAAGGCCCATGGCCGCTCCGAGGAGAACGGTGGCCGCCGCATCACCCTGCGACGCCGCAGTACCACGGAGCTGAAGGTTTCCGGGGCTCAGGGGCGTTCCAAGACGGTGAGCGTCGAGGTGCGCAAGCGCCGCACCTACGTCAAGGGGGGTGAAGCGCCACAGGCCGCCCCCACGCCAGCCGCCGCCCCGGAGAAACCCGCGGCCGCGGACAAGGAACAGCCGGTGGCAGCGGCCACGACACGGCCGCAGTCGGAACCGGCAGGGGAGACCACGACCCCGCCCGGGCGTTCGCAGCAGGAGATGCCGGTGCAGGAGGAGGCCCCGCAGCAGGAGGCTCCGCAACAGGAGGCTCCGCAACAGGAGACCCAGGTTGCCGAGGCCCCCGGCGCGGCCGCTGAAGCGGTGCCCAGCGCGGAGGAAGAGGAGGCCCGGCGCCGCGAGGAAGAGGAGAAGCGCAAGGCCCTGGAGGCGGAGGCCCTCAAGGCCGCCGAGGAAGAGGCCCGCCGCGAGGCGGAGGAGGCCGCCCGTCGTGCTGCCGAAGAGGCCGCCCGCCGCGAGGCCGAGGCCCGGGCCGCGGCCGCCGCCGCCCCGTCTGCTCCCGCCGCCCCCCCTGCCGGAGAGGCGGCCCCGGCGCCTTCGTCGGATCAGCCCCGGCGTCGCCGTCGCGGCAAGGGTCGGGACGAGGACAGCAAGTCCCGTCGTGAGGAATTGCACGTGGCCAGCGAAAAGCGGGGTCGCCGCGGCAAGGGCAAGGGTGGCCGCGCGGCATCCCCGCAGACCCCGTCCAAGCACGGCTTCGAGAAACCCACGGCGCCGGTGGTGCGGGAGGTCAGCCTGCCCGAGACCATCACCGTGGGCGAACTGGCCCAGAAGATGGCCATCAAGGCCCCCGAACTCATCAAGGCCCTCATGGGCATGGGCGTGATGGCCACCATCAACCAGACCATCGATCAGGACACCGCCACCCTGGTGGTGGAGGAGATGGGGCACATCCCCAAGCCCATGCAGGAAGGCGAGGTGGAGGACGAACTGGTGCTGGAGGCCGAGGAACAGGGCGAGGCCCTGCCGCGTCCGCCGGTGGTCACGGTGATGGGGCATGTGGACCACGGCAAGACCTCCCTGCTGGACCACATCCGCCTGACCAAGGTGGTGGCCGGCGAGGCGGGGGGGATCACCCAGCACATCGGCGCCTATCACGTACCGTTCAAGGACCGCACCGGCATCACCTTCCTGGACACCCCGGGACATGCCGCCTTCACCGCGATGCGTGCCCGTGGGGCCAAGGTGACGGACGTGGTGGTCCTGGTGGTGGCCGCCGACGATGGCGTCATGCCGCAGACCCTGGAGGCCATCCAGCATGCCCAGGCCGGTGAGGTGCCCATGGTGGTGGCCGTGAACAAGATCGACAAGCCCGAGGCGGACCCGGACCGGGTGAAGAGCGAACTGGCCCAGCACAACGTCATCTCCGAGGAGTGGGGCGGGGATACCCAGTTCGTCCATGTGTCGGCCATCACCGGCGAGGGGGTGGACGCCCTGCTGGAGGCCATCCAGCTGCAGGCGGAACTGATGGAGCTCCAGGCCCCCCGGGAGGGACCGGCCCGCGGCGTGGTGGTGGAGTCCCAGCTGGACAAGGGGCGCGGCCCGGTGGCCACGGTGCTGGTGCAGTCCGGCACCCTGCAAAAGGGGGATGTCGTCCTCTCGGGGCAGGAATACGGCCGCGTGCGTGCCATGTTCGACGAGAACGGCAAGCCGGTGAAGTCCGCCGGGCCCTCCATCCCCGTGGAGATCCTGGGGCTCTCGGGCGTGCCCAACGCCGGGGATGATGTCCTTGTGACCGCCGACGAGCGCAAGGCCCGGGAGGTGGCCCTGTTCCGTCAGGGCAAGTTCCGCGAGTCCAAGCTGGCCACGCAGCAGGCCGCCAAACTGGAGAATCTGTTCAGCCAGATGCAGGAGGGGGCCGCCCCGGTGGTCAACATCCTGCTCAAGGCGGACGTGCAGGGTTCCGCCGAGGCACTGCGGGATTCCCTGGAGAAGCTGTCCACCGACGAGGTGAAGGTGAAGATCGTGGCCGCCGGTGTGGGCGGCATCACCGAGTCCGACGTGAACCTGGCCGCGGCCTCCAAGGCCATCATCATCGGCTTCAACGTGCGCGCCGATGCCGGGGCCCGCAAGGCGGCCGCGGACGAGGACATCGACCTGCGCTATTACAGCGTCATCTACGAGGCCATCGACGACGTCAAGCAGGCCCTGTCGGGGCTGCTGTCGCCGGAACTGCGCGAGGAGATCATCGGCCTGGCCGAGGTGCGGGATGTGTTCAAGTCCTCCCAGTTCGGTGCCGTGGCCGGCTGTCTGGTGGTGGAGGGCAGCGTCAAGCGCGGCAATCCCATCCGCGTGTTGCGGGACAACGTGGTGGTCTACGAGGGCGAACTGGAATCCCTGCGCCGCTTCAAGGATGACGTCAACGAGGTCAAGACCGGCACCGAATGCGGTATCGCGGTGAAGAACTACAACGACGTCAAGCCCGGGGATCAGATCGAGGTCTATCATCGCGTGGAGGTGGCGCGGACGCTGTAACCGCGCCCGCCCTTCCTTCCCCCAACGGACCCGGAGGCCCCCATGCCCAGAGACTATTCACGTCCCCAGCGCGTCGGGGACCAGATCCAGCGGGAACTCTCCGAGCTGATCCGCCAGGAATTGAAGGATCCCCGGGTGGGGATGCTCACCCTCTCCGGCGTGGAGGTGAGCCGTGACCTGGCCCATGCCAAGGTGTTTTTCACCGTGCTCGGGGATGACCAGGCCATCGCCGGCACCACCGAGGGACTGCGCCGGGCCGCGGGTTTCCTGCGCCGGGAACTGGGGCGGCGCATGCGCATCCGCACCGTTCCGGAACTGCATTTTCACTACGACGACACCCAGGTCCGCGGTGCCCGCATCTCGGCCCTCATCGACGAGGCCGTGGCCGAGGACCGTGCCCGCCATGGGGATGAACCCCCCGTAGACGACTCCGATCCCGCATGAGCAAGCCCAGGATCCCGCGCCGTGATGTCCACGGCATCGTCCTTCTGGATAAGCCGTCCGGATACACCTCCAATCAGGCCCTGCAGCGGGTGAAGTATCTCTTTCGCGCCCGCAAGGCGGGGCATACCGGCAGCCTGGACCCCCTGGCCACCGGGCTGCTGCCCCTGTGCTTTGGCGAGGCCACCAAGGTGTCCGGCTTCCTGCTGGATGCGGACAAGCACTACCGGGTCACCTGCCGTCTGGGGCAGCGCACCCTCACCGGTGATGCCGAAGGCGAGGTGGTGGAAACCCACCCGGTCCCGTCCCTGACCGCCGAACAGGTGGAGGCGGTGCTGGCGGACTTCCGCGGCGGGATCCAGCAGGTGCCGCCCATGTACTCGGCCCTCAAGCACCAGGGACAGCGCCTCTACGATCTGGCGCGCAAGGGCCAGGAGGTGGAGCGCCAACCGCGCCAGGTGCACATCCATGCCCTGGAATGCCTGGCCCTGGAGGGGGATCTGCTCACCCTGGACGTGGTCTGCTCCAAGGGGACCTACATCCGCACCCTGGTGGAGGACATCGGGGCGGCCCTGGGCTGCGGCGCCCATGTCACGGTGCTGCGGCGCCTGGGCCTGGGGGCCTATGCGCATCCGGAGATGATCCCTCTGGAACGCCTGGAGGCCCTGGCCGAGGAAGGGCCCGGGGCCCTGGATGCCGTTCTGCGCCCCGTGGATGAGGCCCTGGCCCACTGGCCCGCCGTGGAACTGGACGCCGACAGCGCCTTCTACCTGCGCCAGGGGCAGGCGGTCTTCGTCCCCGGGTGTAGTGCACACGGGTGGCTGCGGGTCTATGGCCCGGAGCATCGTTTCCTGGGGATCGGTCGCCTGCAGGACGACGGCCGGGTCGCCCCGAAACGCCTCATGGTGCCCCCCGCCCGGGGGTAAACCCCTGTTCCGCCGGGGGGGTGCATGCTAGAATCCTACGCCTTCGGAATCGACAGAACGAACGGCCCATTGGCCGGTTCCCATCCCAGGAGCCCAGAAAGCAATGTCCCTGAGCAGTGAATTCAAAGCCGAGATCGTCGAGAAGTACAAGCGCGACGCCTCCGACACCGGTTCCCCCGAGGTACAGGTGGCCCTGTTGTCCGCCCGTATCCAGCACCTGATGGATCATTTCGCCAAGCACAAGAAGGACCATCATTCCCGCCGCGGCCTGCTGAAGATGGTGAACCAGCGCCGCAAGCTGCTGGACTACCTCAAGGGCAAGGACCAGCAGCGCTACCAGGAACTGGTCAGCAGCCTCGGCCTGCGCCGCTGAATCCGCGGCCCTCGCCTCCAGTCCAGTACACCCAACCGAAGCGGGAATCGTCGTGGCGCCCATCAGCAAGTCGTTCCAGTACGGTCAGCACACCGTCACCCTTGAAACCGGCGAGATCGCCCGCCAGGCCAGCGGCGCCGTCATGGTCAACGTGGCCGGCACCGTGGTCCTGGTGACGGCGGTGGGGCGCAGGGAGGCCGTCCCGGGACGGGACTTCTTCCCGCTGACGGTGAACTACCAGGAACGCACCTATGCGGCGGGCCGCATCCCCGGTGGGTTCTTCAAGCGGGAGGGCCGTCCCTCGGAAAAGGAGACCCTCACCTGCCGGCTCATCGACCGCCCCCTGCGCCCGCTGTTCCCCAAGGGGTTCACCAACGAGGTGCAGATCGTGGCCACGGTTATGTCCCTGAACCCGGAGGTGGATCCGGACATCCCGGCGCTGCTGGGGGCCTCCGCCGCGGTGGCCCTGTCCGGGATGCCCTTCAACGGCCCCATCGGGGCGGCCCGGGTGGGCTACCGCGACGGCGAGTATGTGCTCAACCCGGACCTGAGCCAGGTCAAGGATTCCCAGCTGGACCTGGTGGTGGCGGGCACGGAGAACGCCGTCATCATGGTGGAGTCCGAGGCCAGCATCCTGCCGGAGGAGGTCATGCTCGGTGCCGTCATGTACGGCCACGAGCAGATGCAGACCGCCATCGGGGCCATCCGGGAACTGGCCGCCGAGGCGGGCAAGCCGGCCTGGGACTGGCAGCCCCCGGAGCAGGACACCACGCTGCAGGAACGGATCGAGGCCCACTGCACCCAGGATCTGACGGCCGCCTATCAGATCCCCGACAAGCAGGAACGCACCGCCCGTGTGGCCGAACTGCGCGAGGCGGTGATGGCCGCCTTCGCCACCGGCGAGGAGGAGGCCCCGTCGGCCGAGACCGTGAAAGAGCTCTTCCACGGCATCGAGAAGCGCATCGTGCGCCAGCGCATCCTGGACGGTGAGCCTCGCATCGACGGCCGGGATACCCGCACCGTGCGTCCCATCGGTGTGCGTGCCGGTGTGCTGCCCCGCACCCATGGTTCCGCCCTGTTCACCCGTGGCGAGACCCAGGCCATCGTCACCGCCACCCTGGGCACCGACCGGGATTCCCAGGTCATCGATGCCATCGAGGGGGAGCGCCGCGAGCGCTTCATGCTGCACTACAACTTCCCCCCCTACTGCACCGGCGAGACCGGCATGGTGGGCTCCCCCAAGCGCCGGGAGATCGGCCACGGGCGTCTGGCCAAGCGCGGCGTGCAGGGGGTGATGCCGGCGGAGGAGGACTTCCCTTATGTGCTGCGGGTGGTCTCGGAGATCACCGAATCCAACGGCTCCAGTTCCATGGCCTCGGTCTGCGGCACCAGCCTGGCCCTGATGGATGCCGGTGTGCCCCTCAAGGCCCCCGTGGCCGGCATCGCCATGGGCCTGATCAAGGAAGGCGACCGGCATGCGGTCCTCACCGATATCCTGGGGGATGAGGACCATCTGGGGGACATGGACTTCAAGGTGGCCGGTACCGAGGAGGGGGTCACCGCCCTGCAGATGGACATCAAGATCGACGGCATCACCCGGGATATCATGGAGAAGGCCCTGGCCCAGGCCCGGGAGGGACGCCTGCACATCCTGAATGAGATGGGCAAGGTCCTCAGCGCCCCGCGCGGAGAGATGTCCGCCTATGCCCCCCGCTTCATCACCCTGCGCATCAATCCCGAGAAGATCCGGGACGTCATCGGCAAGGGTGGCGCCACCATCCGGGCCCTCACCGAGGAGACCGGGGCCACCATCGATATCGACGACTCCGGGGTGGTCAAGATCGCCTCCGTGGACAAGCAGGCGGGTGAGGAGGCCCGGCGCCGCATCGAGGAGATCACCGCCGACGTGGAGGTGGGCAAGGTCTACCAGGGCCGTGTGGCCAAGATCATGGACTTCGGTGCCTTCGTCACCATCCTCCCCGGCCGCGACGGCCTGGTGCACATCTCCCAGATCTCGGAGGAGCGGGTGGAGAGCGTCTCCGACAAGCTCAGCGAGGGGGAGAGCGTGCAGGTGAAGGTCCTGGAGGTGGACAAGCAGGGCCGTATCCGGCTGAGCATGAAGGCGGTGGGCAGCGGCGACTGAAGGTCGGGCACCGACTTAGTCCGTTGCGCCACTCCGTTGCGTATGAAGGGGGCCCTCCGGGGCCCCTTTCGCGTTTCCGGTCCCGGAGCTCGCCCCGGGCGGATCATTCCTCCTGCGCGGCGGGGTTCCCCGGTTCATCCCGGCCGCCCTTTTGCCCTTTGGGAGTGGCGGCCCCGGGGGAGTCCTCCCGGGCCGCTTCCTGCGGAGCCAGGGGGCCCAGATGATAGCGGCGCAGCAGGTAGTGGGCCCCGCGGCTGTGGACCCGGGGCTGATCCGCGTCCCCCTTGGTCTCCCAGGCCTCGGTGGCCTCTCGGCCGCACCACTCCAGCACCGTGTCCATGGATCCGGGATGGCGGGGCAGGTAGTCGGTGATGTCGTAGACCTGGCCGTCGATGGCCATCCAGCAGTCCTTGCGATGATCGTGACGGGCCACTTCCTCCAGAGGGATGGGGTTTTTATCCGCCCCCTCGGCGATCAGGGGGGCGGGGAAGGAGAGCGGGAGGAGGGTGGCCACCAGGGCCGTGGTCAGGCGTCTTGCGTGTGATGCGTTCATGGCGGGGAATCCGCTCCGTACAGGTCAAAAGGATGGGTTGGCACCCAGCGGGGGCTGCATTAGCATGAACCGGTCCGGTATGCGCCCCTGCGAGGCCGGTGCCGGACGGCGCCGAGGCCGGTTCCGGCGTCGGAAGACCACGTTGCCCGCCCAGGCGGGTGCTGAAAAAGAGGGCATGAATGTGCGTACCGCGATCGGAATGGGGATCTTTCTGGCAGGGACGGTCTGGCTGTTTGCCACGGTTCCGGGGCTGCCGCAGGAGGCTACGGGCATGGCGCTGGTCTGGCCCTTCCTGCCGGCGGTGGCGGTGATGATCCTGGGCCTGGGGGTCTATGCCTGGGGCGGGGACCAGGCACAGACGGATTCCGGCCCGGGTTCCTGAGCCCCGTACCGGGGGCCCCGGGGCCGCCGCAACACCCTTTCGGCGGCCCCGCATCACCCCGGCGATCTCAGCCGGTATCCTCACCGTTGTCCCGGGACGGCCGGCTGCGTTCCTCCCGCAGATACTGCGCCTTCTCCTTCACCAGCACCCCCGCCAGCAGCACCAGGGCCACCAGGTTCGGTGCCGCCATGAGCCCGTTCAGGGTATCCGAGATGTCCCAGACGGTGGTGAGCCCGCCCACGGCCCCCAGATAGAGAAAGCCGATGAAGATCACCCGGTAGGGCAGGACCACCCGCCGGCCAAAGGCGTATTCCCAGCTCTTCTCCCCGTAGAAGTTCCAGGTGAGCATGGTGGTGTAGGAAAACAGCACCAGGGCCACCAGCACGATCCAGCCGCCGATGCCCGGAAGGCCATTGGCAAAGGCGGTGGAGGTGAGTTCCGCCCCCGTCTGGCCGGTACCGATGGCGCCAGTCACCAGGATCACCAGGGCGGTCATGGTGCACACCACCAGGGTGTCCACGAACACCTCCCACATCCCCCAGAGGCCCTGGGCGAAGGGCTTGTTCTGGGCCTGGGCGTGGACGATGGAGGCCGAGCCCAGGCCCGCCTCGTTGGAGAAGATGCCGCGGGCGATGCCGTAACGGATGGCACTGCCCACGGTGGCCCCGGCGAAGCCGCCCACGGCGGAGGCGGGGGTGAAGGCCCCTGAGAAGATCTGCGCGAAGGCATCGGGGATGCGGTCGTAAAAGCTCACCAGGATGCCGATGGCGCCGATGATGTAGATCAGGGCCATGGTGGGGACGATGCGTTCGGCGGTGACGGCGATGCGCCGGATCCCGCCCAGGGTGACCAGCCCCACCAGGAACATGATCACCAGGCCCGTGACCCAGTCGGGCACCCCCATGCCCGTCTCCAGGGCATGGGCCATGGTGTTGGCCTGCACCATGTTGCCGATGCCGAAGGCCGCGACCCCCGCCAGCACGGCATAGACCAGGGCCAGCCACTTCCAGCGTCGTCCCAGACCGTGTTCGATGTAGTAGAACACACCGCCGGAGACATGGCCGTCCGCGTCCACCTGGCGGTATTTCAGGCCCAGGGTGGCCTCCGCCAGCTTCGTGGCCATGCCCACCAGGGCCACCACCCACATCCAGAACACGGCGCCAGGCCCCCCCAGGGCGATGGCCGTGGCCACCCCGGCGATGTTGCCCACGCCGATGGTGGCCGCCATGGCGGAACTCACCGCCTGGAAGGGGGAGATGGCCCCCTTCTCCGCCACCTTGCGGCGACGGAAGAGGGTGCCGAAGGTGCGCCGCCAGGCGAAGCGCAGGTGGGTGAACTGGAAAAAGCCCAGGCGCAGGGTGAGATAGGCCCCCGTGCCCACCAGCAGGATCATGAACGGAGGGCCCCAGACGATGCCGTTGAGCCAGTCGTTGAACACCATGAGTCCCTGAAGCATGTCGTTGTGATCTCCTCGCGCCAGGGGCCGCCGTGGCGGCCGTGAATGGGTATGGGGCCCCCGCAGGGGCCGGAAAAGGGCATCACATCCGGATCATGGCGTCAAACCAGGCCGGGATGCGGCGTTCGGGCCAGTAGCGTCCCCAGCCCTCGACGAAACCGGCATGACCGCCATCCTCGCTCAGCTCCAGGCGCACGGCCGGGGAGAGCTCCCCGGCTGCGGGGATGACCCGGGGGGTCATGAAGGGATCGTTGCGGGCATGGAGGATCAGGGTAGGGACGCGGATCCCCCGCAGGCGGGGCCGGCAGCTGCAGCGGGTATAGTAGTCGTCCACTCCGGAAAAGCCGTGCAGCGGCGCTGTCACGGCATCGTCGAAGGCGCGGAAGGTGTGCGCCCGCCGTGCCGCCGCCGGGTCCACCGGCAGATCCATGCGCCCTGCCTTGCGCGCCAGGGCCCGTTTGAGCCGGGTGAGCAGGTAGTATTGATAGAGACGGGAGGCGCCGCGCTCCATGCGTCGCGCGGCGCCGTCCAGGTCGAAGGGGACGGACAGGGCCGCCGCGGCGCTCAGGGGGTTGGCCGGGCCGCTCTCCCCCAGCCACTGGAGCAGGGCGTTGCCCCCGAGGGAGACCCCCACCGCCCCCAGGGGGCGATCCGGGAAACGTCCGCGCAGCACCTCCACCCCATGCTGGAGGTCGCCGGTGTCCCCGGCGAAGTAGCTGCGGGGCAGGCGGTTGGGTTCCCCGGAGCAGCCGCGAAAGTGCAGGGTCAGGGCCTGGAAACCCGCCCCGTGCAGGCAGCGCATGAGTCCGGCGGCGTAGGGCGAACGGCTGGAGCCCTCCAGTCCGTGGAGCAGGAGGATGACGGGGCCGGGCGCGGGCGGGGCCCAGTCCAGGTCCAGGAAATCCCCGTCGGGCAGCTCCAGGCGTTCCCGGCGCAGGGGCAACTGCACCCGGGGGCGCAGCAGGGCCGGTACCAGGGTCTGCAGATGGGCGCCCGGCAGCCAGGGGGCGGGTCGGAAATCCCCTTCGACGATCATGAAGATCCCTTGTTGTTGTACGGATGGTTGTACGGAGCCAAAGGGGCGGGTGCGCGACGAAGGGGTCTGCCGGGGGCCAGCCCTTGAAACCCGATCATCGAGCGGCTAAAAGGGGAGGGCCATTCCCACACCAAAATCAGGCACTGCATGGACCTCTCCTCGATCAAAGACGCCTACCGGCGTTATGCCCGCCATTACGATACCGTATTCGGCCCCGTCTTCGCCGCCGGTCGCCGCATGGCGGTGCAGCGCGTGAACACGCGCCCGGGGCAGCGCATCCTGGAGGTGGGTGTGGGTACGGGACTGTCCCTGCCGGACTACCGGGACGACGCGCGGGTGACGGGCATCGATGTCAGTCCGGAGATGCTTCAGGTGGCCCGGCGCCGGGTGGAGGATCTGGGGCTGGGCCACGTGGAGGGTCTGGTGGAGATGGACGGGGAATGCCTGGGGTTCCCCGACGATCATTTCGATGCCGTGGTGGCCATGTACGTGGCCTCGGTGGTGCCCCATCCGGACCGGCTCATGGCGGAGATGCACCGGGTCTGCGCCCCCGGGGGGGACGTGCTGGTGATCAACCACTTCGCCTCCACCCATCCCCTGGTGCGCCGCGTGGAGCGGGCCCTGCGGCCGTTGTCGCGTCTGGTGGGCTTTCGCACCGACATGGAACTGGACAGCCTGCCGGTGCTGCCGGACCTGCACCGGGTGAGCGTGGAGCCCGCCAACCTCTTCGGCTACTGGAAACTGGTCCACTACCGCAACGGGGCTCTGCCCCTGGGGGAGACCGGCGGCACCCCGGAGGTGCAACCGGCGGATCAGCCGGGCTGATCCCTTGGGCGGACCCTGCCGACAGGCTATCCTGAAGCGGGCGGCATCGTCCGGGTAACGGCCACGGGGGACCCATGGGTATCGACTGGCAGCGCTATGACCCCGGCGGGTTCTATGACGAGCTGATGGCCGCCCCGGGGCGGCCGCGTCCCGCCGCCCGTACCCTGGCCAGCTACCTGGCCTCCCTGGGGGATGCGGAGATCCAGGAACGGCGCCTGGCGGCGGAGCACGCCATCCTGGAGATGGGGATCAGCTTCACCGTCTATACCGAGGGGGGCAACATCGACCGGGCCTGGCCCTTCGACATCATCCCCCGCATCATCCCCCTGCAGGAATGGACCCGGGTGGAGCGGGGTCTGCGCCAGCGCCTCACCGCCCTGAACCGCTTCATCGACGATCTCTACAACGAGCGGCGTATCGTCCGGGACGGCGTGGTGCCGGAGGCGGTGCTGGCCCAGTCCCGCAACTTCCGCGAGCAGTGCCGGGGCATGCGGCCGGTGCACGGGGTCTGGGCCCATATCTGCGGCTCGGACCTGGTGCGTGACGCCGACGGGTGCTTCTATGTCCTGGAGGACAACCTGCGGGTGCCCTCCGGGGTCTCCTACATGCTGGAGAACCGGCAGGTGACCAAGCGGGTCTTCCCGGAGCTGTTCGAACACCACAGCATCCGTCCCGTGGACGAATACCCGGCCCAGCTCTTCGACATGCTGGCCAGTCTCTCCCCCCGTCCCATGGACTACCCCCAGGTGGTGGTGCTCACCCCGGGGATCTACAACTCCGCCTACTTCGAGCACGCCTATCTGGCCCAGCGCATGGGGGCGGAGCTGGTGGAGGGGGCCGACCTCATGGTGGCGGAGGACGATTGTGTCTACATGCGCACCATCGAGGGGCCGGCGCGGGTGGATGTGATCTACCGGCGCATCGATGACCTGTTCCTGGACCCGGAGGTCTTCCATCCCGATTCCATGCTGGGGGTGCCGGGGCTGATGCGCGCCTGGCGGGCCGGCAACGTGGCCCTGGTGAATGCCCCCGGGGCCGGCGTGGCGGACGACAAGGTGATCTACGCCTTCGTCCCCGATATGATCCGCTATTACCTGGACGAGGCGCCGATCCTGCCCAATGTGCCCACCTACCTGTGCATGGACCCGCGCCAGCGGGAGCACGTGCTGGCCCACCTGGACCGCCTGGTGGTGAAACCCGCCAACGAATCGGGCGGCTACGGCATGCTGGTGGGCCCCCATGCCACGCCGCAGCAGCGGGAGGCCTTCGCCGACCTGATCCGCCGCGATCCGCGCAACTACATCGCCCAGCCCACCCTGCAGCTGTCCACGGCCCCCACCCTCTGCGACGGGACCGTGGAGCCGCGACACCTGGACCTGCGCCCCTTCGTCCTGCAGGGGGTGCGCAGCGATGTGACCGCCGGCGGGCTCACCCGCGTGGCCCTGCGCCGGGGCTCTCTGGTGGTGAACTCCTCCCAGGGCGGGGGCAGCAAGGACACCTGGATCGTGGATACGGACCCCGGGGACTGATACGACATGCTCTCCCGCGTCGCCGAACGGCTCTACTGGATGGCCCGCTACCTGGAACGGGCCGAGAACACCGCGCGCATGGTCACGGCCTTCAACCACCTGGCCCTGGACATGCCCCGGCAGGTGCGCCTCTCCTGGCGGGGCCTGGTGGCCATCACCGGCAACGAGGCGGTATTCGATGCCCGCTATCCGGAATACACGGAGGCCGACGTCATCCGCTTCCTGCTGGGGGACCCGGAGAACCCCGGGTCCATCCTCAATTGCCTGACCCAGGCACGGGAGAACGTGCGCACCACCCGGGACCGGGTCCCCACCGAGGTCTGGGAGACGGTGAACGAGCTGCACCTCCATGCCCGCTACAAGCTGGACGTCGGGGAGGGCAAGCGCGGGCGGTACCGCTATCTTTCCCAGATCCGGGACCGCTGCCAGCAGATCACCGGCATGCTGGCGGGCACCATGAGCCACGACCAGGGCTACGAGTTCATCCGCGCCGGGCGCAACCTGGAGCGGGCGGACATGACCTCCCGCCTCCTGGATGTGGGGGCGGTGGGCCTGCTGGCCCGGGAGGATGGGGCGGAGGGGGCCGAGGCCGGCGCCATGGAGGGGCTATTGTGGATGAACGTGCTCCGCTCCCTGAGCGCCTTCCAGATGTACCGCCAGCACGTGCGCCGGCGCATCAATCCCGCCGATGTCCTGCGCTATCTCATTCAGGACACCCAGTTCCCCCGCGCCATTGCCCATGCCCTGGGGGAGGTGGAGGGCAGCCTGGCCCGGCTGCCGCGGGGCGATCTGCCCCTGCGCCTGGCCCTGCAGGTGAAGCGCCATACCCTGGAGGCGGACATCGAGCCCCTCCTGGAGGCCCGTATCCTGCATCGTTTCATTGATGACCTGCAGCGGGAGATGGGGGATCTGCACAGCCTGATCACCGCCACCTGGTTCCGTCCGGAGGATATCAGGGGCTGGCAGGTACAAACTGCCGGGGGGTGAATCCCCTTCAGCCGCCGGTGCGGTGCGGGGCCCCCGCCGATTCCCAGTCGAAGCGGGGCAGATCGCGGAAGGCGCGGCGGATGTTGTCGTCCCAGGCCGCCTTCAGGTCCGCCAGATAGGGATCGTCCGCCTCCAGGCACAGGTAGTGCTCGAAATGCAGGCGGTCGCGCTCGTAGACGATCACCTCCAGGGGCGGGCCCACGGTGACGTTGGAGCGCATGGTGGAGTCGATGGACACCAGGGCGCAGCGGGCCGCATCCCCCAGGGGGGTGTCGCGGGTGATGATGCGGTCCAGGATGGGCTTGCCGTACTTGCTCTCGCCGATCTGCAGGTAGCGGGTCTGGGCGGAGGTGGTGATGAAGTTCCCCTGGGGATAGACCAGGAAGAGTTCCGGGGCCTGTTGGCGCAGCTGCCCCCCCAGGATGAACGAGGCCTCCGCCGTGAAGCCCGCGCGGGTGAGGGCCTCGCCGTGTTTCTCCTGCTCCTCGCGGTTGATCCGGCCCAGGTACTCGGCGGCACCGGCCATGTCCCGTACGGTGTACAGGCTGTGCGCGGCGCCGTCCTCGATGTCGCGGCGCAATCGCCCCAGGACCGCCTGGGTGGTGGCCAGGTTGCCCGCCGCCAGCAGCACGAACACCCGTTCCCCGGGGCGTTCGAAGGTGTGCATCTTGCCGTAGGTGCTCACCTGGTCGGCCCCGGCATTGGTGCGGGAGTCCGAGGCGAAGACGAGTCCGGCATCGACGGTGAGGGCGAGGCAGTAGGTCATGGCACGGCGGTCCGGGAGCGGGAGTGCTGCATGGTAGCAGAGGGCTGTCCCCGGCGCGAACGGGCCCGGATGGTCACTCCATGCGCTCGACGCGTACCCGCAGGTCCAGCTCGCGGCGATGTTCCGGCTCCCGGGTGCGCAGCACCCGGGAGCCTTCCGCGGCGGTCTCCCGGTGCAGGGTGCTCAGGGGGATCCATTCCCCCAGATCCGCGGTCACCGCCGTCTCCACCGCCTGGCTGAGGCTGCGTCCACCGCCGGCGGGATCGGGACGCTCGCGCAGGCTGCGGATGTCCAGGCGCACCCGCTCCCCCGGCAGCAGCCGCGCCTTCACCAGAAAGCCCTCCTGCAGCCGCTGCCGTGTGATATGGGGTTCTACGGCGATACCGCCGGGGACCGGGACCAGCCGTGCGGTCCCCCGGGGCAGGTTGCGCTCGCTGCGCACCAGGGCCGTCTCCCCCTCCAGCAGCCGCAGGCTGCGGATGCCCGTGTCCCGTCGGGTGGTGATGCGATGGCCGCCCCCGGTATCCGCATCCGCCTCCCCCCATTGCAGGCTCAGGCGCAGGTCCGCTGACGCTCTATCCAGAGCGGCCACGGCCTGCTCCAGCTGGGCCAGGGTGGCGGGGGTGGCGCGGGCCACCAGGCGCATCCCCTCGCCGGTGAGGGTCTCCCCTGGGCCCAGGAGGGGCCGCAGCAGGGGGAGCAGGTCCTCCGCGGGGCGGTGCTGCAGGGGGAGGACCCGGATCGGCCGCTCCTCTGCCCCCGCCGCAAGCATCGGCCCCGGGATCAGCACGAGGAGGGCGGCCAGGGCGAGGAACGGGCGTCGTTTCACAGGTAGAGGCGTCTCAGATGGGGATCGGGTTCGGCCGCATCCCAGAGGGTCTGGAATTCGGCCGTCAGCAATTTGGACCGGCGCGGGGCATGGAAATTCGCCATGCCTTCGGCACGGTCCCCCCGGGGCTGGTGGATCCAGCCCAGGCCGTCGGCGATGAGGAAGGCATCCACACGGGTCTTGCGGTCCGCCTCGGACATGCGCATCACCTGGATGTGGCTGCTCAGGCGCCGCGCCAGTTCGATGAGGGCATGGGTGCGCCCCCGCAGGGGTTCGGGGTCCTGGATGAGGATGCGGATCCCGGAGTGACGGCTGCGGCGTGCCAGGCGGGAACATTCCGCCACCAGTTCCGCGTGGTCGTAGAGCTGGGGATCCAGGTGCCGGCTGACCACCTGCAGGCTGCGCCGGGCCTGTGCGGCCATGGCAAGGGTGGCGGTGAGCAGGTCTGCGCTGCCTTCCAGGGGAAAATCGCCCCGGGTCTTGCCGAGGATGGCGGTATCCAGGGGGGTGTGGGGGGATGGATCGGGCATGGACGATCTCCCGGAAACGGAAGGACCCGCTCGGGGCGGGTCCTGGGGACGGATCGCCGGGCCCATGCGCTTACGGGCCCGGTCTGCATCCGGATGCGGCGGGATCAGCCGCGGGCCACGTAGGCCGTGCACCAGCCGTTGGCATTCACCAGCTTGCCGGGGAACACCGCGCAGCCGCCCCATTCTTCCTGGCTGGGGTCGGTGTAGAGCAGGCAGTTGATGCACTTCTGCCCTTCCTGATAGGAGTCGTGCCCGGAGGTGGTGGCGTCGTGCACATAGCTCAGGGCCTTGGCCTCGGCGGAGCTCTCTTCCAGCTTTTCGGCGGCCGCCGCGGTGGTGGTCCAGCCCAGGCCGGCCAGGGGAACGGCGACCATGCCCGCCGCACCGAACTTCATGAAGCTTCTACGGCTCATGTCTTGCTTCTTCATTGTCTTCTCCTAAGGTCTCGCGATGAGGGGGCGGGCGGGGCGGATGGTGGTTCTGCGCCACCTGTGTCCGCGACCCGCCCGGCGGGCGGCGCCCGTCACTGCAAACTACCGGCGGGCACCGCGGGAACACCCGGGTCGTAAAACCCCACCGATATTCCCGTTAGTATCCAATAAATGCCTTCAAAGGACCACCCCCCGTTGGGTCTTGTGGCTCAGGAATCCATGCGCCGGAAGACCAGGGTCACGTCCCCCAGGGGCAGGCCGAACTTGCGCATCACGGCGCGGTTGATCAGCACCCCGTCCTCGTGCAGGAACATCCAGTCGTCCATCTGCACCCGCAGGGTGCGCCCGCCCACCGGCAGGCGCAGGGTATAACGGAAGCGGAAGGCCTGGCCGAAGAGGCGGCCCCGGGCCACCCCTTCCACATCTTCGGCCCGGCCCTCATAGGTGTGATCGTCCAGGCGCCGCAGCCGCCAGACCCGCCGGTCCGTTTCCCCATCCGCGAAGGCGAAATCCTCCTCCAGGATCAGCTCCCCCTCCTCAAGGCGCCCCTGGATCTCCACGGTGAAGGGCCGGTGGACCCGGCCGAAACGGTCCTGGAACAGTCCCCAGGCCCGCACCGGGCCGTCGAAATAGGCCTCCAGGTCCAGCAGGGGGCGGGTATCGGCAAGCTCTTCGGGGCGCATGGGGTGTCACCTCGCGGTTCGGCTCAGGAGAGGGGCAGGGGGTGGATGGCCTCAGGCCGGGGCCTCCAGGATGGTCTGCATCAGGTCGGTGTTGCGCGAGCGAAAGCCCGCCTCGCAGTAGGCGAGATAGAACCCCCACATGCGCAGGAAGGGCTCGTCGTAGCCCAGGGCGCGGATGGCCGGGGCCTGTTCCTGCACCCGCCGGTACCAGCGGTCCAGGGTGCGGGCGTAGTCGGCGCCGAAGAAGTCCCGCTCCCGGGTGCGCAGGCCGGCGGCTTTGGCCTTGTCCTCGAAGGCCTGCACGGTGGGCAGCATCCCCCCGGGGAAGATATAGAGCTGGATGAAATCGGCGGCGCGGCGGTAGTAGGTGAAGGCGGCCTCGGCGATGGTGATGACCTGTACGGCGGCGCGTCCCCCCGGGCGCAGGGCCCGGCGCACGGCAGCGAACCAGTCTTCCCAGAAGGCCTCCCCCACGGCCTCGAACATCTCGATGGAGACCACGTGGTCGAAGCGGTCGGTCACGTCCCGGTAGTCCTGCAGACGCAGTTCCACCTGCTCCGCCAGGCCCGCCGCCTGCAGGCGTTCCCGGGCGAAGTCCAGCTGCTCCCGGGAGAGGGTGATGCCCGTGACCCGATGCCCCCGGCGGGCGGCGTATTCCGCGAACCCCCCCCAGCCGCAGCCGATCTCCAGGATGTGGGCGCCCGGGGCGGGGTCGAGGCGCTCCAGGAGCCGGGCGTATTTGCGCTCCTGGGCCGCCTCCAGGGGTTCGTCCTCCGCCGCGAACAGGCCACAGGAGTAGGTCATGCCCGCATCCAGCCACAGGCGGTAGAAGGCGTTGCCCAGGTCGTAGTGGAAGGCGATGTTGCGCCGGCTGCCGGTGCGGTGATTGTCCCGCCGGCGATGGCGCAGGTAATCGGCCAGGCGGGACCAGGGGGAGGCGTACACCAGGGTGCGCATGTGTTCCTGGTTCACCGAGCCCATGGCCAGCAGGGTCTGCAGGTCCGGCGTGTCCCATTCCCCGGCCATGTAGCCCTCGCCCAGGCCCACGAGGCCCCGGGACAGGAGCCGGCGCAGCAGGGCGCCGGGGCGGTGGATACGGATGGCCGCCTCCAGCCCCGGGTGCGTTCCCTGGATGCGGTGGGGCTGGCCATCGGGCCCCGTCACCTGCAGGCATCCCTGGTGCAGACGCTTGAGTTGCCACAACAGGAAGCGCAGGGCCGGGTCAGGCCGTTGGCTTCCCGGGACGGTATGGGTGTCTTCCAGGGACATCAGTCCGCCTCCTTCGCGGCATCTTCCGGGGGCGGGTGGTAACGCCCCCCCTTGAGCCAGATCTTCAGGGCCTGCCAGTGGATGCCAAGGATCACCTTCACGGTCATCAGGGGTATGGCGGCCACGGCCCTGAGCAGTTCGGCGTCGCACAGGGGGCGGGCCTCCCCGGTCTGGGTGGCGGCCAGCATGAGCCGGTCGTCCTCGTATTCATGGATGAAGACCCCGAGGCGCTCCCCGGGTTCCGCCAGGCGGAAATGGTAGCGGGCCGCCATGCCGATGAAGGGGGAGACGTAGAAGGTCTTGTCCCGGGCGGCCCGCACCGGCCATGCCATGGGCCGGCCGGTGTCGTGCAAGACATAATGATGGCGTCCGCCGAAGGTGTTGCTCACCTCGCAGATCACGGCCCGCAGGTCCCCGTCCCGGTGATGGCAGTACCACAGGCTCAGGGGGTTGAACACGTAGCCCAGGACCCGGGGGAAGCACAGCAGGCGGATGGGTCCGCCCTCCAGGTCCACGCCGTGGCGGGCCAGCAGGGCATCCGCCCAGGGGCGCAGGGGACGGCCATCCCCGGGGCCATGGTCCCGGGCGTGCAGGGAGAGGAGATTGAACCGGTCCACGGAGAACCAGCGCAGGCGCTTCTCCAGGGCCGGCAGCCGGTCCAGGTCCAGGAGCAGGCTGAAGACCCGGTAGGTGAAGCGGTAGCGTACCGGGAAGAGCCGCCGGTGCATCACCCGGGTGCGGTAGAGGCGTCCGTCCTCGGGGGGGATGGGAGGATGGGTCATGGGCGGGGGTCCCCCGTGCCGCCGGGGGCGGCGGTCTCCGGCGCGGTCCAGGGCGGGGTGACCCCCAGTCTGGCCGCCACGTCCAGGGCCGAGCGCAGACCGTCCTCGTGGAAGCCGTAGCCGGTCCAGGCGCCGCAGTACCAGATGCGGTCCTGGCCCTGGATCCCGGGGAGCGCTGTCTGGGCCTCCATGGCCCCCCGGTCGAACACCGGATGGTGGTAGGTCATGCGCCGGATCAGCGTGTCCTCCCGGGGCGCCTCCAGGGGGTTGAGACTCACCAGGTACTGACGGGATTGCTGCAGGGACTGCAGGCGGTTCATCCAGTAGGTGACCGATACCTGATGCTCCGAGGCCCCGGAAAGACGCCGGCGGGCCAGGTAGTTCCAGGAGGACCAGACGCGCCGGCGTTGCGGCATGAGCCGGGTGTCGGTATGCAGGAAGGTCTCGTTGGGCTGGTAGGTGAAGGCCTCCAGCACCCGGCTCTCGGCCTCCCGGGGGGATTCCAGGACCTCCAGGGCCTCGTCGGCGTGGCAGCCGAAGACCACCTGGTCGAAATGGGCCTCGCCGCCATCGTCGGTGAGGATCCGCACCCCGGGATCGCGCCGTTGCACCGCCACCACCCGGCGGTTGGCATGCACCCCCTGCGGCAGGGCCTGCAGCATGCGCTCCACATAGGTCCGGCTGCCCCCCTGGACCGTGTGCCACTGGGGGCGTCCGGTGAGATCCATCAGGCCGTGGTTGGCGAAGAAATGCAGGAAGGCGGTCAGGGGGAAGTCCAGCATGCGCCGCGTGGGACAGGACCAAATGGCGGCGGCCATGGGCAGCAGGTAGTCGTCCCGGAATCCGGGCCCGTATCCCGCCTGGATCAGGTACCCCCCGAGAGTGATGTCCGGGGAGGCGCCTTCAGCCAGCAGGCGCTTGCCCGCCCGGTTGAAGCGCAGGATGTCCGCCAGCATGCGCAGGAAACGGGGGTTGGCCAGGTTGCGCCGCTGGGCGAAGAGGGTGTTCAGGTCCGAGCCGGCGTATTCCAGGCGGCCGTCGTCCACCGAGGCGGCAAACGACATGTCCGTGGGCTGGGAGGTCACCCCCAGATGCTGGAACAGGGCCTTCAGGTGGGGGTAGTTGCGGTGGTTGAAGACCATGAAGCCGGTGTCCACCCCCAGGGGGCCCTGATCCCCCTGCACCGTCACCGTGTGGGTGTGGCCGCCGATGTAGTCGTTCTTCTCGAAGAGGGTCACGTGATGGCGGCGGGACAGCAGCCAGGCGGCGGCCAGTCCGGAAATCCCTGCGCCGATGACGGCGATGCGTTGCTCCATGGCGATATCCCCTGTCCTGGAAAGGATACTTATACATGAACTGTACAATCTTTGAGAATTGTTATACAAGGATCCCGAAGGCCCGGGGATGCGTACCGGGTCGGGGGCGGCCCCCTGGGTCGTCATCACAGCGGCCTTACCGGATCGGAGGGAAACCCATGATCAAGCCAGCGGCCCGGATCGCCGGGGACGAAGATACAACAGCCGGGGATGGCGCCCTCATGCCTGCCGAGGCCCTGGCCGGTCTCTATCACCGGGTGCTGGAGGGCCTGGGGGAGGATCCGCAGCGGGAGGGTCTGCAGGGCACGCCACTGCGGGCGGCCCGGGCCATGCAGTTCCTCACCGGGGGGTATCACCAGTCCCTGGAGACCCTGGTGAACGGCGCCCTGTTCACCACGGACAGTGACGAGATGGTGCTGGTGAAGGATATCGAACTCTATTCCCTGTGCGAGCATCACCTGCTGCCCATCATCGGCAAGTGCCACGTGGCCTATATCCCCGATGGCCGCGTCCTCGGTCTGTCCAAGATCGCCCGCATCGTGGACATGTTCGCCCGCCGCCTGCAGATCCAGGAGAGCCTGACCCGACAGATCGCCGAGGCGGTGATGCAGGTCACCGGGGCCCGGGGCGTGGGAGTGGTGGCCGAGGCGCGGCACATGTGCATGATGATGCGCGGGGTGGAGAAGCAGGGGTCCGCCATGATCACCTCGGTCATGCTGGGCAACTTCCGCGAGGACGCCCGCACCCGTGCCGAGTTCATGGATCTGGTGCGGGGCTGACGGGGCTCAGTCCGCCTTGGGCCGTGCCTTGATGTGCTCGAACGCCGCCAGGGCCGCGCGCCGGCTCTCTGCCAGGTCCACCACGGGCCGGGGGTAGTCCCGGCCCAGGTGTAGCCGGGCGGCGCGCAGCACCGTCTCCGGCGCCTGCCAGGGCCTGTGCAGGTGGCGATCGGGCAGGGCGGCCAGCTCGGGCACCCAGCGGCGCACATAGTCGCCCGCGGCATCGAAGCGTTCCCCCTGCAGCACCGGGTTGAAGATGCGGAAGTACGGCGCCGCGTCGGCGCCGCAGCCGGCGGTCCATTGCCAGCCCAGGGTATTGGCCGCCAGGTCCGCGTCCACCAGGGTATCCCAGAACCAGCGGGCCCCCTCCAGCCAGGGGGCGCGCAGGTTCTTGGTGAGCAGTGAGGCGGTGATCATGCGCACGCGGTTGTGCATCCAGCCGGTGTGCCACAACTCCCGCATGCCGGCGTCCACGATGGGCAGGCCCGTGCGCCCGTGACACCAGGCCTCGAAGGGGACCTCCCGGGGATCCGCCAGGGGCAGCTCCTCGAAACGCCGGTCCAGGGGGCGGGTGACCGTCTCCGGGAAATGGAACAGCAGGTGATGGGCGAACTCCCGCCAACCCAGTTCGCTCAGGAAGCGGTCCACGCCCCCTGCCGTGCGCTCCCGTGCCCGGGTGCAGACCGCCATCACCTGCCGCGGGCCGATCTCGCCGAAGTGCAGGTGCGGGGAGAGGCGGGAGGTGCCGGTCCGCCCCGGCAGATCCCGTCCCCGGTCATAGCCCTCCAGGGCCGCCCCGGCAAAATGCGCCAGGGCCTGTTGCGCCCCCGCTTCACCGGGTTGCCAGGTGGCGGCCAGTCCCGTGTCCCAGCGGATGTGTGGCAGCAGGTCCAGGGCCTCCACAGGCTCCGTGGCGGGGGCTTCGGCCATCCCTGGCAGCTGTGCCGGGGCCACGGGGCCCGGGGTCTGGCGTTCCGCCCCCAGGGCGCGGCAGGCCTTCCAGAAGGGGGTGAAGACGCGGTAGGGCTGACCGGAGCGGTTGCTCACCGTCCAGGGCTCCATGAGCAGGGCGGCGTTGAAGCTCTCCACCTGCAGCCCCCGTTCCCGCAGGGCGGCCTTGATCTCCCGGTCCCGCCGGATCGCGGCGGGATCGTAGAGGCGGTTCCATACCACCCGCGTGGCCCCCGTCTCCCGTACCAGCGCCTCCAGGGCCGTCCGGCTGGGGCCGCGACGGATCACCAGTGGGGCACCGCGGCGGGCCAGTTCATCGGCGAGGGCCTGCAGGCTGTGGTGCAGCCACCAGCGGCTGGCCGCCCCCGGGGCCCATTCCCCTTCCTCCCCGGGGGCGTGGATATAGACGGGGAGGATCCGCCCCCCCGTCTCCAGGGCGTGGGCGAGGGCGGGGTTGTCTTCCAGGCGCAGGTCGCGGCGGAACCAGATCAGGGTGATGGACATGGGTCTGGACGTATCAGTCGACCGCCGGATCCTGCAGGCGGGCATGGATGTCCCCGGCCGCTCGTTGCGGGTCCGGATCCAGGGGGATGAGGCCGGCCCGCTCCAGGGCGGGACCGTGGGCCTTGACGGCGGGGCCGGCGGCGAATACCGGCACCGGCAGATGCCCGCTCCAGCGGGGCAGGGTGTTGTGCATCACCGCCTCCGCCAGGGGTGCGGGGCCCACCAGCACCACCGCGCCGGCGCCGCTGCGGGCCTGCAGGGTCCCGACGGCCTCCAGTTGCCCGGGACCGCACAGGCGCAGGACACGCAGGCCGTGGGTGGCCAGGAGCAGGGCCAGCATGTCCGTCTCCAGGCCGTCCCCTTGCCGGGGGTAGGGGCTCAGGGCCACCACCGGGCCGGTGGCATGGCTGGCCTCATGGCGGAAGCGGCAGCCCAGGGTGGGCCGGGCCCAGGCACGGAAGAACTGCAGGGCCGCCTGGTCCTGCGGGCCGCCGCTGCCCTCCACCAGGCTGTGGTGCACCGGCGCCAGCAGCCGGGGGATGACCTGCTGCACCGGGAACAGGGACAGGGCATCGGCGTAGATGCGTTCCAGGGCGTGGTGATCGAAGGCGGCGGCCGCCGCCTGCAGGTCCCGCCGGTAGCCCGGCCAGACCCCGCCGGCGGCTGTCTCCCCCGGTTCGGGGGCGGGGGATTCCAGCAGCGGGGCCACCTGGCCGATGGAGACCCCCTGGTCCAGCAGTTCCAGGATGCGGCGGATGCGGCGCACATCCTCCGGGCTGTAGAGGCGGTGCCCCTTGGCGGTGCGGCGGGGATTCACCAGGCCGTAACGGCGTTCCCAGGCCCGGAGGGTCACCGGGTGGACGCCGGTCATGGCGGCTGCGGTACGGATCGGGAACAGTCCTTCGCCCTGGGGTGTCCGCTGCGCGGAAGGGGAGGTGTCGATCATGGTGCTATTGTACAATCGTTGTATAATTTTTGAATAGTCGGCGGGCACAGGCCGATTGGAGGAGGACGCATGCAACAGGCGCAGACGGGGTCCGGCGGGGATGGCGGCGTCTTCTGGCTCGTGGGGGCCAGTTCGGGGATCGGCCGGGCCCTGGCCCTGCGCCTGGCGGCGGCGGGCTGGCAGGTGGCCGCCACCGCCCGGCGTGCCGAGGCCCTGGAGGACCTGGCCGCGAAGGCCCCGGGGCCGGGGCGGGTGATTCCCTTTCCGGGGGACGTGACCGATGCGGCGGCCATGGCGGAACTGGCCACGGCGGTGGAGGGCCATCTCGGGCCCATCGACCGGGCCCTGTTCAATCAGGGGGATTACGAGCCCATGGCCCTGGAGGACTTCGACCCCGCCCTGTTCGAACGTCTGATGCGGGTCAACTACCTGGGGATGGTCCATGGCCTGGCGGCGGTGATGCCCGCCATGATCCGGCGCGGGCGGGGGGAGATCCTGCTCACCGCCAGCCTGGCCGGTTACCGGGGGCTGCCCCGGGCCGCGCCCTATGCCGCCTCCAAGGCGGCGGTGATCAGCCTGGCGGAATCCCTGCAGCCGGAGCTGGCGCAGCAGGGGGTGCGCCTGCGGGTGATCAATCCCGGATTCGTGCGTACTCCCCTGACGGACAAGAACCGCTTCCCCATGCCCTTTCTCATGGAGACGGACGAGGCGGTGGAGGCCATCCTGCGCGGCCTGGAGAGGCGGGGATTCGAGATCCGTTTCCCGCGGCCCTTCGCCCTCATCATGCAGGGGCTGCGCCTGTTGCCCTATGGGGTGTTCCTGCGCATCACACGGAGGATGATCAAGGCATGAGCGAGTCCACCGAGACCTGGGCCCGGCGCTATGCCGCCTTCTTTTCCGAACTCTCCGAACCGGACCTGGAGCGGCTGGGGGAGATCTTCGATCCCGGGGCCCGGTTCAAGGACCCCTTCAACGATGTCACCGGCCTGGAGGAGATCCGGCGGGTCTTCCGGCATATGTTCCGCCAGTGCCCGAAACCGCGTTTCTATCTCCACTCCTGGGCGGTCCAGGACAATACGGCCTTCTTCCACTGGCGCTTCACCGACCGGGAGGATGACGCCGATGGCCGCCTGCGCCTGGATGTGGACGGGGTGAGCCGTGTCCTCTTCAACGAGGCCGGCCGGGCCGTCAGCCACGTGGATTACTGGGACCCGGCGGAATACCTCTACGATCAGATCCCCTTGGTGCGGGGGATCCTGCGCCTGCTGCGGCGCCGCATCGGGGCCTGAGCCGGCCCATCCCTCAGAACGCCAGGGCCTCGCGCACGATCCCGTCCAGGAGGGACTCCACCCGTTCCAGTCGCTCCCGGCTGGCCTCGTCCCCAGCTCCGGCGGGGCGGCGGTAGCCCATGTGGATGACCCCGGGTTCCTCCACCGTCTCGTAGAGGACGATGACGTAGGGGCAGAAGACGATGTTGCGCGGGTCCGCCTCCATCATCCGCCGGGAGTGCACGGCACTGCAGAATTCCAGGGCCTGGGCATGGCGGTACACCGGCTCCCCCTCCACCGCATCGCGGGTGCGCCGGAGCATGTCGGCGATGTGGGCCACGTTGTTGATCACGATGCCGCGCCCGGTGATGGCGATCTCCAGGGCATCCCGGTAGAGCTGGAAGTCCCCCTCCACGCTGTAGAGGCGCATGTGGGGGGTGACGTGATCCGGCTCCAGGGCCAGGGCCGGCGGGCAGAGGGTCAGGCCCGCCAGGATCAGGGGGGCGAAGAACTGGGTCAGGGATTTCATGGTCTCCTTCCTCCTCGTGGTTCGGTGTCTCCGTACAGATGGCCGGTGTGCACCAGGCGTGGGCGCCAGTAGGGGTGGTCCAGGCGCTGGGTGCTTACCCTGCGACCGCTGGAGGGGGCGTGCACGAAGCGGCCCTCGCCGATGTAGATCCCCACGTGATTCACGCCGCCACCGCCGGTGCGAAAGAACAGCAGGTCCCCGGGGCGCAGGGCCGTGGTGGGGATCCGGCGGGCCGCACGGCTCTGGGCAGTGGTGGTGCGTGGGGGCTTCAGCCCTGCCTGGCGATGGCTATGCCAGACTAGGCCGCTGCAGTCGAAGCCCTGCTCCGGGGTGCGGCCGCCATAGCGGTAGGGGGTGCCCACCTGACTCAGGGCGCTGAACACCACCGCGGCCCGCTGCGCCCCCAGCGGGCCGGCGGCAGGGTCCTTCCCGGTGTGCGGGGGATGTGAGGCGCAGGCCGCCAGCAGCAGGGTCAGGGCGCAGGCCGTGGCGGTGGCCACCGGCCGCCGCCATGGCCGCGGGGATGGGACCCTCCCCGCCATGGTTCAGTCCCCCGTGTCCCCCGGCGGGGGCACGATGCGGCGCAAGGTGTCCAGCGGCGGTTCCCCCCGGGCATCGATGGTCACCACGGGCTCGTCGTTCCCCAGGGGGTCGTGGTGCCGCAGCTGATGCTCCAGCACCGACAGGTTGGCGTCCGATGCATCCGCGTTCGCCTCAGTGCGCTCCCGCACCCATTGCCGCAGCAGGTCCGCCGGGGCCTGGTAGTCCAGGATGACGAAGGGCAGTCCCCGCCCCCGGGCGATACGGGCGAAGCGGTCCCGGCGCGGGCGTTCCAGGAAGGTGGCGTCCACGATCACGCTGTGGCCGGCATCCAGGATCCCCCCCGCCAGCCGGGCCAGGTGGTCGTAGGTGTGTTCGCTGCGTTCCCGGCTGTACAGTCCCTCGCCCACGGCCGCGTCCCCCCGCTGCGTGGCCTCCAGGCCCGCCATGCGCTTGCGCTCCACATCGGAGCGGATGCGTACCGCCCCCAGGTCCTCCAGGATGGGCTGGCTGATGCTGGTCTTGCCACTGCCGGAGAAGCCGTGGTTGATGAACAGGGCCCGGTTCCGGGACCGGGTGAAGTCCCGGGCCAGTTGCAGATAGGTCATGAATTCGGCCTGCAGGCGTTCGGCCTCCGCCGCCTCCAGCCCCTCCTGGCCCAGGCGGATGGTCGCCACCTTGGCCCGCACCATGGCCCGGTAGACCTGATAGAAATCCAGCAGGGCCAGGCCGGCGTAGTCGCCGGTGCGTTCCAGCCAGGTGTTGAGGACGCGGGCGGCGAGGCCGTGGGCGCCGCGGTCGTGCAGGTCCATGGTGAAGAAGGCCAGGTCATTGACCACATCGATCCAGCGCATGCCGGCGTTGAACTCGATGCCGTCGAAGAGCAGGGGCTCGCCCTCCACCAGGGCCATGTTGGCCAGGTGCATGTCGCCGTGGCATTCCCGGATGCGCCCCTCCCGGCGGCGTGCCTCCAGCCGGGGGGTGAGGGCGTCGAAGCGGGTCCGGGTCCAGGCCTCCACCGTCTCCAGCATCTCCAGGGCCCGGGGGTCCTCGCTGAGTGCGCGGATCTGGCGGAAGTTCTCCTCCATGGGGGCCAGCACCGCCTCCGGGGTGCCGTAATCGCTGTCCGGGGGGGCGACTGCGGCCGCCTCGTGGAAATCGGCGATGCGCAGGGTCAGGGTGTCCATGAGCTGCACCGACAGCCCTTCACGTTCATGCAGCCGGTCCAGGGTGTACCCGGGATCGAAGCGGTGCATGCGCACGGCATATTCAAAGGCGGGATCCGTCCCGTCGAACACGGGCTGATCGGGGTTGCCGGAGAAGGCCACCACCCGTTCGTAGATCTGCGGGGCCAGGCGCCGGTTGAGCCGGATCTCCTCCTCACAGAAGAAGTGCCTTTGCTCCAGGGTGCTGAAGTCCAGAAAGCCCAGGTCCAGGGGCTTTTTGATCTTGTAGGCGTAGTCCCCCGCCAGGAGCACCGTGGAGATGTGGGTCTCGATGCGCTCCACCCGTTCCACGGGGTGGGGGTAGACCGCGGGGGACTGCAGCGCCGCCAGCAGGCGCTGCTGCGTTGCGTGCTGATCGCTCATGCCGGTGTGACAGGCCTCCGGTCGTCGCCGTCGTCGGGCGGATATAGTAGGGTTCACCCCCACGGATCCTACTCCATTCCCCCGGCATGGCCAAACGCAGTCGCCCATCGGAATCCCGCAGTTCCCCCGCCCGCAAGGGGCGGCAGAACGCCCCCCGGAACCGCTCATCTGCAGAGACCGGCCGCCCGATGCGGCGGCGCCGTTGGCTGGTTCCGGCCCTGGTGCTCACCGCCCTGGCGGCGGTGGTCGGCCTGGGTTGGCACACCGTGTCCCTGGACCAGCGCATCCAGGCCCAGTTCGAGGGCAGGCGCTGGTCCCTGCCGGCCCGGGTCTTCGCCCGCCCCCTGGAGCTCTACGCCGGCCAGTCCCTCACCCCGGAGGAACTGGAACGGGAGCTGGGGCTGCTGCACTACCGCCAGGGGGGGGATGCCAGTGGCCATTACCGCCGGCAAGGCAACACCCTGATCCTGCACACCCGGGGCTTCCCCTTCCCCGAGGGCTATGAGGGGCCGCGGCGGGCGCGGGTGGTCTTCCAGGGGGGGCGGGTGCATGCCCTGGAGGACCCGCAGACGGGGGCTTCCCTGGCGCTCCTGCGCCTGGAGCCGGCCCTGATCGCCAATATCTATCCACGCCACGGCGAGGACCGGCTGCTGGTGCGCCTGGAGGATATGCCGCCGGCCCTGGTGCAGACCCTGCTCACCGTGGAGGACCGGCGTTTTCCCCATCATTTCGGTGTGGACCCCCAGGGGATCGCCCGGGCGGCCCTGGCCAATCTCCGCGCCGGGCGGGCCGTGCAGGGGGGGAGCACCCTGACGCAGCAGTTGGTGAAGAACTACTTCCTCACCCCGGAGCGCACCCTGGTGCGCAAGTTCAACGAGGCCATCATGGCCCTGCTGCTGGAGTGGCGCTATTCCAAGGCGGAGATCCTGGAGGCCTATCTCAACGAGGTCTTCCTGGGGCAGCAGGGGGCACGGGCCATCCATGGCGTGGGCATGGCCAGCCAGTTCTATTTCCGTGAACGGGTCTCCGAGCTGGAACTGCCGCAGATCGCCCTGCTGGTGGGCATGATCCGCGGGCCCAGTTACTACAATCCCCGGCGGCATCCGCAGCGGGCCCTGCAACGGCGCAACCGCATCCTGGCCATGCTCCGCGACCAGGGGCAGATCCCCCCGGAGGTGGCGCAGCAGGCCATGGCGGCGCCCCTGGGGGTGAGCGAACGGGTGCCTGCCGGCAGCACCCCCTTCCCGGCCTTCCTGGAGCTGGTGCGGGCCCGTCTGCGCCAGGACTATCGAGAGGCGGACCTGCGGGAGGAGGGGCTGATCATCCTCACCACCCTGGATCCGCGGGTGCAGCTGGCGGCGGAAAAGGCCCTGGGCACGCGTCTGCGGCGCCTGGAGGCGGAACGGGGGCTGCCGTCGGGGCAACTGGAGGGGGCCGTGGTGGTGACGGCGGCGGACAGCGGCGAGGTCCTGGCCCTGGTGGGGGGGCGTGACGTGCGCCGTCCGGGCTTCAACCGGGCCCTGCATGCCCGCCGCCCGGTGGGATCGGTGATCAAACCCTTTGTCTATCTGACCGCCCTGTCCCGGCCGGAGCGTTTCTCCCTGGCCACCCGCCTGCGGGATACCCCCCTGCGCCTGGAGATGGCCGACGGCAAGATCTGGTCGCCGCAGAACAGCGACCGGGAATACCACGGCGTGGTGACCGTGCAGGAGGCCCTGGTGCACTCCTACAACGTGGCCACCGTGCGTCTGGGGCTGGAGGTGGGGGTGGATCAGGTCGTGGACCGGCTCCGGGGCCTGGGGCTGGAGCGGGACCTGGAGCCCTATCCCTCGCTGCTGCTGGGGGCGGTGGAGATGACGCCCCTGGAGGTGACCGGCCTGTATCAGGTGCTGGCCTCCGGGGGTTACCGGCTGCCCCCCCGGGCCATTCGTGCGGTATTGGACCGGGAGGGGGAGCGGCTGCGCCGCTATGGCCTGTCCCTGAACCGGGTGGCCGGGGAAGGTCCGGTCTACCTGGTGACCGCCGCCCTGCACCAGGTCACCCGCAGCGGCACCGCCCGCTCCCTGGGCTGGCGGCTGCCGGAGGCGCTGCCGGCGGCGGGCAAGACCGGCACCACCGGCGACCTGCGGGATGCCTGGTTCGCGGGGTTCACCGGGGACATGGTGGGAGTGGTCTGGGTGGGCCGGGACGACAACGGCCCCACGGGCCTGAGCGGGTCTTCCGGTGCCCTGCCGGTGTGGGCGGAGGTGATGCGCCGGGTCTCCCGTCAGGGGCTCGCGCCCCCGCGTCCCGAGGGGGTGGTCTGGGTGCCGGTGGACCCGGGCACGGGCCTGCGGGCCGGGGAGGGGTGTGACCCGGTGCGCTGGATGCCCTTCCTGAACGGGTCCGTGCCGTCCGGGCGGGCCCCCTGTGCCGATCCGGCGCCACCGCGGCCGTCCGCCGGGGCGCCCTCCTGGTGGCCGGGCTGAAGACCCGGAAGTCCGCCAGGGGGTGGTTTCAGGCGGTTGCCGCCGGGATCTGCATGGTCACGCAGTGCAGGCTGCCGAACTGACGGATCAGGGGACGGCAGTCGATGCCCACCACCTCCCGCCCGGGGAAGGCCTGCTGCAGGGCGGCCAGGGCGGTGGCGTCGGTGGGATCGTTGTAGGTGGGCACCAGCACCGCGCCGTTGAGGATGAGGAAATTGGCGTGGGTGGCCGGCAGGCGGCGGCCTTCCAGGTCGTGGACCGGGGCGGGCAGGGGCAGGGGGATGAGCCGGTAGGGCCGGCCGTCGGCGGTGCGCAGGGCCTCCAGTTCCCGGGTCATGGCCGCCAGCGGCCCATGGTGCGGGTCTTGCGGGTCGTCGCAGGTCACGTGGGCGATGGTCTGCGCGTCGCAGAAACGGGCCAGGGTGTCCACGTGGCCGTCGGTGTCGTCCCCCTCCAGATGGCCGTGGTCCAGCCAGAGCACCCGCTCCACCCCCAGGGTATCCCGCAACATCGCCTCCACACCGGCGGCATCCAGGTCCGGGTTGCGGGTGGGGGCCAGCAGGCAGGAGCGGGTGGTGAGCAGGGTGCCGGCGCCGTCGCTGTCGATGGCCCCGCCCTCCAGCACTCGTTCCACGGGGCGCAGGGGCAGTTCGCCGAAGGCCCCCTGGCGGTGGAGCCTGCCGGTGAGGGCGTCGTCCGCATCGGCCGGGTATTTGCCTCCCCAGCCGTTGAAACGGAAATCCAGCAGCACGGGACGTCCATCCTCCAGCACGGTGATGGGGCCGTGATCCCGGGCCCAGGTGTCGTCCGACGGGGCCAGGGCGGTCACCACCCGTTCCATCACCGCGCCCGCGCCGGAGAGCATGCGGCAGATGCGGACCTCGTGGGCCTCGTCGCGGCAGACCACGATGAGCCCCTGGCGGAGGGTCACCTCCCGTGCGATCTGCACGAAGACCTCCTCGGCCTCGTCCAGGATGGGGGCCCAGTCGGTCTGTGGGTGCGGCCAGGTGAGCAGTACGGCGCTCTGCGGCGCCCATTCGGCGGGCAGGACGGTCATCACGGTTCCGCGTCGGGGGATGGGCTGCGCTGCGCGGGGGCCTGCACCACCGTGTGCAGCACATGGCGGCCCTCGAACACCACGATAAAGCCGGGATAGGTCCAACGGCTGATGGGGGGATCCCCCACCGCGGGCTGGCGCGACTGGGGTTCGCCGTAGCGGCGCAGCACCGTGTCCCGGTCCATGCCCCGGGGCGGGGTCCATGGGGCCTGGATCACCTGGCACTGCCCTTCGGGGAGGCGCAGGATATCCGCCCCGGCTGCGGGCAGGCAGAGGGCGGCGGCAAGCCCCAGGCAGAGGAGGGGTCGTGCGGGCATGGCGGCGCTCCGGCGCGATGGACGAAAACAAGGACGTGCCGTTGGACTATAGCACCCCCCCGCGGGGGCCGAAACCGCCCGCCGGGAGGGAGCCCCCGCCCATGTCCCCCGTGCCGGGGAACGGGTATGATCCTGCCCGCTCCCCCACCCACGAGGACCTGGATGGATTTCCCCGAGCCCCTGCTGCCCGGCACCCTGGAGCGTCGCTATAAGCGCTTCCTGGCGGATGTGCACCTGGATGATGGTCGCCGGGTGACGGCCCACTGCCCCAATACCGGGTCCATGATGGGCTGCTGCACCCCCGGGGCCCGGGTCTGGCTCAGTCACCACGACGATCCCCGCCGCAAGCTGGCCTATACCTGGGAACTGGTGGAGGCGGACGGCACCCTGGTGGGCATCCATACCGGCCGCAGCAACGCCCTGGTGGCGGAGGCCCTGGCGGGCGGGCGCCTGCCCACTTTGGCCGGGGCCCATCGGGTGCGCCGGGAGGTGGCCTATGGCCGTGAGCGCAGCCGCATCGACCTGCTGCTGACCCTGGGGGAACAGGACTGCTATGTGGAGGTGAAGAATGTCACCGCCGCCGTGCAGGGGGATACGGCCCTGTTCCCTGATGCGGTGTCCACCCGGGGCACGCGCCACCTGCGGGAACTGATGGCCATGGTGGAGGCCGGCCATCGCGCCGCCCTGGTCTTCTGCGTGCAGCGGGCGGACGTGGGGCGTGTGCGCCCCGCCGACGAGATCGACCCGGAGTACGGGCGCTGGCTGCGGCGCGCCGCGGCGGCGGGGGTGGAGGTGCTGGCCCTGGGGGCGCGGGTCTCGCCCCGGGCCATCCAGCTGGAGCGGACCCTGCCCGTGGATCTGGATGCCATGGGCAATCCGCCCGCGCTGTGATTTAATCGCGCCATGTTCCGCCCCCCCGAACTCTTCATCGGCCTGCGCTATACCCGCGCCCGGCGCCGCAACCACTTCATCTCCTTCATCTCCCTGATCTCCATGCTGGGGATCGCCCTGGGGGTCACGGCGCTCATCACCGTGCTCTCGGTGATGAACGGTTTCGAGCAGGAACTGCGCGAGCGCATCCTGGGGATGGCCGCCCACGCCACCCTGTCGGAATTCGATGGCCAGTTGCACGACTGGGAGCAGGTGATGGGCCAGGTGGCCGATGCCCCCCATGTGGAGGGGGTGGCCCCCTACGTGGAAGGGGAGGGGATGTTCGCCAGCGGGGATCGGGTGAGCGGCGCCCTGGTGCGCGGCGTCGAACCGGCCCTGGAGGCGCGGGTCTCCCGGGTGGGGCAACACATGGTCCACGGGGACATGGAGGATCTGGAGGCCGGGGGCTATGGCGTGGTGCTGGGGCGCGAACTGGCCCGGGCCCTGGGGGTGGAGCCGGGGGACCGGGTGACCCTCATCACCCCCAAGGCGGCGGTCACGCCGGTGGGGGTGCTGCCGCGCATGCGCCGGCTGACGGTGGTGGGGCTCTTCGAGGTGGGCATGTACGAATACGACCGGGGCACCGCTTTCCTCCACCTGGACGATGCCCGCACCATCTACCGCATGGACGACGCCGTCTCCGGCCTGCGCCTGAGGCTGGACGATCTGATGCGCGCCCCCATCATCGCCCGGCAGGTGGCGGCGGACCTGGAGGGCCGTTTCTGGGTGAACGACTGGACCCGGCAGCATGCCAACTTCTTCCGCGCCGTGCAGACGGAGAAGACGGTGATGTTCATCATCCTCTCGCTGATCGTGGCAGTGGCCGCCTTCAACATCGTCTCCACCCTGGTGATGATGGTGGTGGACAAGCAGTCGGACATCGCCATCCTGCGCACCCTGGGGTTGTCGCCCCCCGGGGTGATGGGGGTGTTCATGGTGCAGGGAACGGTCATCGGCCTGCTGGGCACGGTGCTGGGGGTGATCGGCGGCGTCACCCTGGCCCTGAACGTGGAGACCATCGTCCCGGCCATCGAGTCCCTGCTGGGGCGCCAGTTCCTGCCGGCGGACGTCTACTACATCTCCGATCTGCCCTCGGACCTGGAGCCCGGGGACGTGCTGCGGGTGGGCCTGCTGGCCTTCGGCCTGACGGTGGTGGCCACCCTCTATCCCGCCTGGCGCGCCTCCCGCACCCAACCGGCCCAGGCCCTGCGCTATGAGTGAGGCCCGAGACCCGATGCCGCAAGCCGATACCGCGCCCGTCCTGCGCTGCCGCGACCTGCGCCGCACCTTCGACGAGGGGGCCATGCAGGTGGAGGTGCTGCGGGGCGTGGACCTGGACGTGTCCCCGGGGGAGAAGCTGGCCATCGTCGGCACCTCCGGGAGCGGCAAGAGCACCCTGCTGCACCTGCTGGGGGGACTGGACCTGCCCACCGGCGGCACGGTATCGGTCTGCGGCCAGGATCTGGCCGCTCTGTCGGACACCCGCCGGGGACGGCTGCGCAACACCCATCTGGGCTTTGTGTACCAGTTCCATCACCTGTTGCCGGAGTTCACCGCCCTGGAGAACGTGGCCATGCCCCTGCTGGTGCGGCGCGAATCCCCGGCCCGGGCCGCCGAGGCCGCCCGGGCCCTGCTGGAGCGGGTGGGTCTGGGGGCGCGCACCGGCCACAAGCCGGGGGAGCTCTCCGGCGGGGAGCGCCAGCGCGCCGCCATCGCCCGGGCCCTGATCACCCGGCCCCGGGCCGTGCTGGCGGACGAGCCCACGGGCAACCTGGACCGGGGCCGGGCCGAGGAGATCTTCGAGCTGATGCTGGAGCTCAACCGGGATTCGGGCACGGCCCTGGTGATCGTCACCCACGACCAGGAGCTGGCGGCGCGTACGGACCGGGTCCTGCTGCTGTCCCACGGCCGCCTGTCGCCGAAGCAGGACTGAGGCCCTCGTTCAGCGCCGCGCCCCGGGCCGTCGGCGCCTCTCCCGCAGCCGGTGCAGGATGTGCAGCCGCCACAGCAGGCGCACCGCAGCGTACCCCCCCAGCCCCGCCACGGTGGACAGGATCAGGCTCCCGGTCACCAGGGGTTTCCAGATTTCCAGCAGTTCGCCGGTGAACCAGGCCAGGCTCAGTTCCATGGAGAATCCCCGTCCGGGGACACCCAGCACCCATCGCCCCAGGGTATAGGCGGCGTAATAGATGGGGGCGAAGGTGAGGGGGTTGGTGATCCATACCAGCATCACGGCGATGGGCAGGTTCACCCGAAGGACAATGGCCAGGGCCGCCGCCAGCAACATCTGTCCGGGCAGGGGCAGGAAGGCCGTGAACAGGCCCACGCCAAAGCCCCCGGCGGCGGAGCGTCGGTTCAGGTGCCACAGGAAGGGATCGTGCAGGATGGCCCCGAACAGCCGCAGGGTCTCGTGGTGGCGGATGCGCTGGTAGCCTGGAAACAGGCCCTTGATGAGCTTCTTGGCCATGGCGTGATATAGAGTATGGATGCCGTCCCGCCGGGTGGGCCACCCGCGGGGGATGGACCTTGTTCCAGGGAATGGAGATGGCACTGCGGGCATGGGCCTTTCTGGCCGGAGTCTGGTGGCTGCACGGGCTGGGGCACCTGCCGTCCCCCGCCTGGGGGGTCTTGTGGCTGCCCCTTGTCCTCCTATTCTACCGGGGGCCGCTGCCCCTGCGGCTGCTGGTCTGGGGGTTGAGCGGTTTTTTCTGGGCCCTGATCCATACCCACTGGATGGTGGGGCCGCCCCTGCCCGCGGAGCTGGCCGGCAGCGATCGCAGGGTCACCGGCATCATCCACGGCCTGCCCGAGAGCCAGGGCCGGGTGACCCGCTTCACCCTGAAAGCCACCTCCGTGCAGGGGACGGACTGGCGCGGACGGGTGCGGGTGGGCTGGTATGGCGATGCCCCGAACCTGGCCCCCGGGGAGCGCTGGCGGATGACCCTGCGGCTGCGCCCGCCCGGCGGGCTGCGCAATCCCGGTGGATTTGATTATGAGGGCTGGTTGTTTCGCAAAGGTGATCGCGCCACCGCCTATGTGCGCGATGCCGACAGTGCCCACCGTATCGGATACAGCGGGGCCCCTGTCCATGGCGTGAACCGGCTGCGGGGGGCGCTGGCCGCGGGGATCGACAAGGCCCTGGACCCCCAGGCCCCGTTCGCCGGCATCCTGCAGGCCCTGGCGGTGGGGGAGCGCTCGGGGATCGGGCCGGAGCAGTGGGATCTGCTGATCGCCACCGGAACGAACCACCTCATGGCCATCTCGGGCCTGCATGTGGGCCTCACCGCCGCGCTGGGTTATGCCCTGGTCCTGGCCCTCTGGCGCCGGCTGCCGCCTTTGGCCCTGCGCCTGCCGGCGCAGCGGGCGGCGGTGCCGGCGGCCTTGGCCTGTGCCCTGGCCTATGCCGCCCTGGCGGGGTTCTCCGTACCCACGCAACGGGCCCTGGTGATGCTGCTGGTGGCCCTGGGGGCCCTGTGGTGGCAGCGCACGCAGCGCCCCCTGCAGACCCTGTCCCTGGCCCTGCTGGCGGTGCTGCTGCTGGACCCGCGTTCGCTGCTGGCCCCCGGGTTCTGGCTCTCCTTCGCCGCCGTGGGGGTGATCCTGTATGTCCTGGCGGGGCGCACGGGTCCCGCCGGCGGCGGCCGGGCCTGGTGGCGGGTGCAGTGGGCGGCGGGTCTGGGGCTGCTGCCGCTGACCCTGGTCCTGTTCCAGCAGGGATCACTGATCTCGCCCCTGGCCAATCTGGTGGCGGTGCCCTGGATGAGTTTTGTGGTGGTGCCCCTGGCCCTGGCCGGGGCGGCCCTGTCCGCCGTATCCATGCCGTTGGCGGCATGGGCCTGGAACCTGGCCCACGACGCCGTGGCCCTGCTCTGGCCGCTGCTGGAGTTTCTGGTGGCGCTGCCCGGGGCCCACTGGCGTCATGCCGCCCCGGCCTGGACCCTGGTCCCCGCCCTGCTGGGCATGTTCTGGTTCCTGGGTCCCCGGGGGTTGCCCGCCCGCTGGCTGGGGCTGCTGCTGATCCTGCCCCTGTTGTGGCCACCCCGTGCGGAGATCCCCGAGGGGGGCTTTCGGCTCACCCTGCTGGATGTGGGGCAGGGGCTGGCGGCGGTGGTGCGTACCCGGGAGCACACCCTGGTGTACGACACCGGCCCCCGTTTCGGGCCCCGCTTCGATGCCGGCGAGGCGGCGGTGGTGCCCTACCTGTACCAGGTGGGCCGCCCCCGGGTGGACCGGCTGGTGATCAGTCACGGGGACCTGGATCACGCCGGGGGTGCCGCCAGTCTGCGGGCACTGCTGCCGGTGACGGAGATCCTCAGCCGGGATGTGTCCCGTTTCCCCGGCCGGGCCTGCCGCGCCGGGGAGCGCTGGTCCTGGGATGGGGTGGCGTTCACGGTGCTGCATCCGCCGCCGGACTGGGGGGACGACAACGTCTCCTCCTGTGTGCTGCGGGTGCACGGGCCGGGCGGGTCCGTGCTCCTCCCCGGGGATGTGGAGGGGCTGGGGCAGGCGGTGCTGCTGCGCCGCGCGGGGGAGGCCCTGAAGGCCGATGTCCTGGTGTTGCCCCATCATGGCGCCGGCGGGGCCCTGCCGGCGGCCTTCCTGGATGCGGTCTCCCCCCGTCTGGCCCTGGTCAGCCGGGGCTTTGGCAACCGTGCGGGTCATCCCCACCCGGCGGTGCGGGCGCGGCTGCGGGACCGGGGCATCCCGCTGCTGGATACCGCCCGCTCCGGGGCGCTGCGGGTGGATGTGTCGCCCCGGGGGATCCGGGTCGCCCCGGGGTACCGTCATGCGGCGCGGCGGCACTGGCACCGCTGAACCGGCCTTGGCCTTTGCCCCGGCCGATCAAGTATCATGCGCGGCAATCGTTCCATGGTAACCGCATCCGGGGTGATCCCACGTGTTTGAACTGGTGAAGGCCGGCGGATGGCTCATGCTGCCCATCCTGGCCTGTTCCGTCCTGGCCCTGGCCATCGTCCTGGAGCGCCTCTGGTCCCTGCGGCGGCGGCGGGTGGTGCCGCCACGGCTGGTGGTGCAGATCTGGCAATGGCTGCAGGCGGGGGAACTGGACGACACCCGCCTGCGCGCCCTGCGCGAGGGCTCCCCCCTGGGGCGCATCCTGGCCTCGGGACTGGTGAACCGGGGGCATTCCCGTGAGGTGATGAAGGAATCCATCGAGGACACGGGGCGCCAGGTGGCCCACGAGCTGGAACGCTTCCTCAATACCCTGGGCACCATCGCCGCGGTGACCCCGCTGCTGGGTCTGCTGGGTACGGTGCTGGGGATGATCCAGGTCTTCTCCGTCATCACCGCCGTGGGGGTGGGGGATCCCGGCGAACTGGCGGGGGGCATCTCCCAGGCCCTGATCACCACCGCCGCCGGCATCTCCGTGGCGGTGCCGTCCCTGGTCTTCCACCGCTATTTCCGCGGCCGGGTGGACGAGCTGGTGCTGGAGATGGAGCAGGAGGCCATCCGCCTGGTGGAGGTGCTCAAGGGGGAGCGGGGGGATGCGGAGGTGACCCAGGGGTGAACTTTCGCCGCAAAACCAGCGAGCCGGTGGAGATCCAGCTCACGCCGCTCATCGATGTGGTCTTCCTGTTGCTGATCTTCTTCATGGTATCCACCACCTTCGACCGGCCCAGTGTGATGCAACTGCAGCTGCCCCGGGCCGACGCCACCCAGGAGATGCCCGCCGGGGAGCGGGTGCGGGTGGGCGTGGACGCCCAGGGCCGCTTCTTCGTGGACGGGGCGGAACTGGTGAACACGCAGCCCCGCACCCTGCGCGCCGCCCTCTCCAGGGCCCTGGAGGCCCACCCCGACGCCCCTGTGGTGATCCAGGCCGATGCCCGCGCGCCCCATCAGGCCGTGGTGCGGGTGATGGACGCCGCCGCCCGCCTGGGGGTCTCCCGCCTGTCCATCGCCACCCTGGAGGAGGATCCCCGGTGAGCGCCCCCCGATCCCCCCAAGTGGAGCCCGGCGAGGTCTCCGGCATGCGCGTCTATCGCCGCCTGCTGTCCCATTCCCTGCACTACTGGCCGTACCTGGCGGTCTCCGTGGTGGCCATGATCCTGACCGCGAGTACGGAGACGGGCTTTGCCGCCCTCATGCGGCCGCTGATGGATGGCAGCTTCGTGGAGCAGGATCCGGATGTGATCCGCTGGATCCCCTTCGCCATCGTCGGCATCTTCGTCGTGCGCGGGCTGGGGGAGTTCCTCGCCAACTACTGCATCAAGTGGGTGGGGCGGCGCGTGGTGAAGGAGTTGCGCGGGCAGATGTTCCGGCACCTGCTGCACATGCCGGCCGCCTACTTCGACCGCAACAGCGGCGGCCAGCTCATCTCCCGCCTCACCTACAACGTGGAGCAGGTGGCCCAGGCCTCCACCGACAGCCTCACCGTCCTGGTGCGCGACTCGGTGACGGTGCTGGGGTTGCTGGCCTGGATGCTCTATCTCAATGCCACCCTGACCCTCACCGTGCTCATTGTCGCCCCGGCGGTGGTGTTCGCCGTGGACCGGGTCACCCGCCGCTTCCGCCGCATCAGCCGCCGCATCCAGAATTCCATGGGGGATGTCACCCACGTGGCCGGCGAGGTGCTGGACGGGCACCGGGTGGTGAAGATCTTCGGCGGCGAGGACTACGAGGAGGCGCGCTTCGAACAGGTGAACGAGCGTAACCGCCGACTGCACATGAAGATGGTGGCCACCCAGTCCAGCAACGTGCCCATCGTGCAGTTCTTCGTGGCCGTGGCCCTGGCCCTGATCGTCTGGCTCGCCACCCAGGACACCATGCTGCAGGATGTCTCCGTGGGGACCTTCGTCTCCTTCGTCACGGCCATGTTCCTGCTGCTGGCCCCCATCCGGCGCCTGGTGAACGTCAACGCCACGCTGCAGAAGGGCATCGCCGCCGGACAGAACATCTTCGGCCTGCTGGACGAACCCCTGGAGCGGGACACCGGATCCAGCCCCCTGCCGCGGGCCCGCGGAGAGATCACCCTGGAGGGGGTCTCCTTCGCCTACGAGCCGGAGAAGGGGGAGGTGCTGCAGGAGGTCCACCTGCAGGTGGCCCCCGGCGAGACCGTGGCCCTGGTGGGGCGTTCGGGCAGCGGCAAGACCACCCTGGTGAACCTGCTGCCCCGCTTCTACGAGCCCCAGCGGGGACGCATCCTGCTGGACGGGGAGGACCTGCGCAACTACCGCCTGGCGGACCTGCGCCGCCAGATCGCCTACGTGGGCCAGCATGTCACCCTGTTCAACGACACCATCGCCGGCAACATCGCCTACGGCAGCCCGGTGGAGGCCACGGACGAGGCCCGCATCCGCGAGGCGGCGGAGGCGGCCCACGCCATGGAGTTCATCGACCGGCTGCCCCAGGGGCTGCAGACCCCCGTGGGGGACAACGGGGTGCTGCTCTCCGGCGGTCAGCGCCAGCGCATCGCCATCGCCCGGGCCCTGCTCAAGGATGCCCCCATCCTCATCCTGGATGAGGCCACATCCGCCCTGGACACGGAATCGGAGCGCCAGATCCAGGCGGCCCTGGACAACCTGGTGCGCAACCGCACCACCCTGGTGATCGCCCACCGCCTGTCCACCGTGGAGAACGCCGACCGCATCGTCGTCATGCAGGGGGGGCGTGTCCTGGAGACGGGCACGCACCGGGGGCTCCTGGCCCGGGGTGGGGCCTATGCCCGCCTCTACCAGCTCCAGTTCCACGAGCCGCAGGCCGATGCCGCCGCGGGCGGCGCCTGAAGCCCATGCATGCCCTGGAGCGGCACTGGCAACGGTGGGACGGGGTGACCCTGGCCCTGTATCCCCTCTCGCTCCTCTACTGCGCCCTGGCCCGGCTCAACCGGATCCGTCTGGAGGCGGGCGCCCGCCACCGCCCGCGGCTGCCGGTGCGGGCGGTGCTGGTGGTGGGCAACCTGACCGTGGGCGGCACCGGCAAGACCCCCATGGTGATCTGGCTGTGCCGCTGGCTGCAGGAACACGGCTACCGGCCCGGCGTGGTCAGCCGTGGCTACGGCGGCCGTGCCCGGGGCGGTCCCCGGGCAGTGACGCCGCAGAGCGATCCGGCCCAGGTGGGGGACGAGCCGGTGCTCATCGCCACCCGCAGCGGCTGTCCCGTGTATGTGGACCGGGATCGCCGCCGCGCCGCCCGGGCCCTGCTGGCGCAGCATCCCTGCGATGTGCTCATCGCCGACGATGGTCTGCAGCACTACGCCCTGGGGCGGGACCTGGAGATGGTCATGGTGGACGGGGCACGCCGCTTCGGCAACGGTCTGTGCCTGCCCGCCGGGCCCCTGCGCGAACCCCTGGGGCGCCTGCAGGAGGTGGACTTTCGCGTCGCCACGGGCACACCCGGTCCCGGGGAATACGCCATGGAGCTCACGGGGAGTACCGCCCTGGCGGTGGGCGATCCGGGGCACACCCGGCCGCTGCAGGCCTTTCGCGGGCAGCGGGTGCATGCCCTGGCGGGCATCGGCCATCCCCCCCGCTTCTTCGACATGCTGCGCCGGCGCGGCCTGGAGGTGGTGCCCCATGGGTTTCCCGATCACCATGCCTTCACGGCCGGGGAGATCCGCTTCGGTGATGATCTGCCCGTTCTGATGACGGAGAAAGATGCCGTAAAATGCCGTCAGATCGCCGGCCCGGAACACTGGTTCGTCCCCGTCAGCGCGGTGCCCGATCCGGCCCTGGGGAAGGCCATCCTGGGGGCGGTGCAGGCCGTCGACCGAATCCACAGCACGAGGTAATAGGACCATGGACAAACGACTGCTCGACATCCTGGTGTGCCCGGTCACCAAAGGCCCGCTGATCCTGGACCGGGAACACGACGAACTCATCTCCCGCGCGGCGCGCCTGGCCTATCCCATCCGCGATGGCATCCCGGTGATGCTGGAGGACGAGGCCCGGACCCTGAGCGAGGAGGAGGTGGAGCAATGGAAGGACGCCCGCTGATGTACGGGCTCACGGCGGTGATGGAGGGGGTGCGGTGAGTTTTCAGGTGGTGATCCCCGCCCGCTACGGCTCCACGCGCCTGCCGGGCAAGCCCCTGGTGGAGCTGGCGGGTGCCCCCATGATCCGCCATGTGTACGAACGGGCCCTGGCCAGCGGCGCCGGGGAGGTGGTGGTGGCCACGGACGACGACCGCATCCGCGAGGTGGTGGAGGGTTTTGGCGGGCAGGCCTGTCTCACCTCCGTGCACCACGAGTCGGGCAGCGACCGCATCGCCGAGGTGGCCACCCGGCGGGGCTGGGGCGAGGACACCCTGGTGGTGAATCTCCAGGGGGACGAGCCCCTCACCCCGCCGGGGATTATCCGCCAGGTGGCGGACAACCTGGCGCAGCGTCCCGAGGCCAGCATGGCCACCTTGTGCACCCCCATCTCCCGGGCGGCCCAGCTCTATGACCCCCATACCGTCAAGGTGGTGCGTGACGCCCGGGACTACGCCCTCTACTTCAGCCGGGCCCCCATCCCCTGGGAGCGGGACGCCCTGGACATGGAGACCGCGCCGGAGCTGCAGGTCTGTCACCGTCACATCGGGCTCTATGCCTACCGGGTGGGCTATCTCAAGCGCTTCACCCGCATGGAGACCTGCGCCCTGGAGCGCATCGAGCGCCTGGAGCAGCTGCGCGCCCTGTACAACGGCGCCCGCATCCACGTGGACGTGGCCCTGGAGGTGCCAGCGGCCGGGGTGGACACCCGGGAGGACGTGGAGCGGGTGACCCTGACCCTGGGGGCGAAGCGGGCCAACCCCTGACCCGTCCCCGGCTGCGCCATCGGCGGCTGCCGAACCAATCCCAGGGCGGCCTGGTGAGGGCCTTTCAGGGGATCAGTTGGTCCTTCAGGCGCCGTGCCAGTTCGGGACCCGCCAGGGCGCGGATCACGGGGTTCAGGTCCGTGCCGTCCTCGTCCGTCAGGGACAGGGTGTGGGTGCGCCGGGTGCGGCGTCGGGGATCGCCGTGCTGGTCCGCCTGGATCTCGGCCTGTCCCTGGGGTTCCCCCAGCACCACCCGTGGCAGGGGGTGGGCGTCCAGGATCTCGATCACCTGGAGGCGCACCCCCTCCACCTCCGTCTCGCGGCCCACCAGGGTCCCCAGGGTCTGCAGTAGTGTGTCCATGGACCCGAGTATACTCATCCCCTGCGGTATGGGGCCATGGGGGGCCGGTCACGCCGCCATGGCCCCGGTCCGGGGCGGAAGAAGAGGCAACAGAGGATCAGGCCATGATGCATTGGGATCTGCTGGATGTGGAGGAGCTCTACCGGGGTTTTTTCAGGCTGCACCGCCTGCGCCTGAGCCACGGCCGCTTCCGGGGCGGCGAGCCCATGGTCATCGAGCGGGAGCTGATCCAGCGGGGGGATGCGGCCGCGGTCCTGCCCTATGATCCGGTGCGGGACCGGGTGCTGCTGGTGGAGCAGTTCCGGGTCGGGGCCCTGGAATCCCCCCACGGCCCCTGGCTGCTGGAGATCATCGCCGGTCTTGTGGAGCCGGGGGAGCACCCGGAGGCGGTGGCCCGGCGCGAGGCCATGGAGGAGGCGGGCTGCACCCTGGGGGAGATGCGTCATGTGCACGATTACTACGCCACCCCCGGCAGTGCCAGTGAGCGTATCTCCCTGTTCGTGGGACGCGCGGATCTGCCTCAGGAGGAGGGGGGCATCCACGGGCTGGAGGTGGAGGGGGAGGAGATCCGCACCCATATCCTGTCGGCGGACGAGGCCTTTGACTGGCTGGAGCGCCGCGATATCGAGACGGCCATGCCCATCATCGCCCTGCAGTGGCTGCGGTTGCATCGGGAGGGCCTGCGGGAGGCCTGGGGAGGGTAGGGGCGGCGCGGCGCCCGGCCCCGAGGGCCGCGGACACCGCGCCGGAGGCGCTTACTTGTTGAGGCGGTTGTCGATGAGGACGTTGACCACGTCCGGATCCGCCAGGGTGGAGGTGTCCCCCAGGTTTTCCAGTTCGTTGGCGGCGATCTTGCGCAGGATGCGGCGCATGATCTTGCCGGAACGGGTCTTGGGCAGCCCCGGTGCGAACTGCAGCAGGTTGATCTTGGCGATGGGCCCGATCTCGTCCCGCACCAGCTTCACCAGCTCCTTGGCCAGCTCCTCGCTGCCCTGCTCGCCGGACATGAGGGTCACATAGGCGTAGATCCCCTGGCCGGTGATGTCGTGGGGGTAGCCCACCACCGCGGCCTCGGCCACCTTGGGATGCAGCACCAGGGCGGACTCGATCTCGGCGGTGCCCAGGCGGTGGCCCGAGACGTTGAGCACGTCGTCCACGCGGCCGGTGATCCAGTAGTAGCCGTCGGCGTCACGACGGGCGCCGTCGCCGGTGAAGTACAGTCCGGGATAGATGGAGAAGTAGGTCTCCAGGAAGCGCTTGTGGTCGCCCCAGAGGGTGCGCATCATGCTGGGCCAGGGATGGCGGATGCACAGGTTGCCCTCGGCGGGGGTCTCCGTGATCTCGTTGCCCTTGTCATCCACCAGCAGCGGCTGCACGCCGAAGAAGGGCTTGGTGGCGGAGCCGGGCTTCATGTCCACGGCGCCGGGCAGGTTGGCGATCATGTGGGCGCCGGTCTCGGTCTGCCACCAGGTGTCCACGATGGGGCAGCGGCCGTCCCCCACGACGCGGTGGTACCACTCCCAGGCCTCGGGGTTGATGGGCTCGCCCACGGTGCCCAGCAGGCGCAGGCTGGAACGCTGATGCTTGGTGACGTGCTCGTCGCCGGCCCCCATGAGCATGCGGATGGCGGTGGGGGCGGTGTAGAAGATGGACACGTTGTGCTTGTCGCACACCTGCCAGAAGCGGCCGAAGTCCGGGTAGTTGGGCACCCCCTCGAACATCAGGGTCTTGGCGCCGTTGGCCAGGGGGCCATAGACGATGTAGGTGTGGCCGGTGACCCAGCCCACGTCGGCGGTGCACCAGTAGACCTCGCCGTCCTTGTAATCGAACACCAGCTTGTGGGTCATGGCCGCCTGCAGCAGGTAGCCGCCGGTGGTGTGCATCACGCCCTTGGGCTTGCCGGTGGAGCCGGAGGTGTAGAGGATGAACAGGGGATCCTCGGCGTCCATCTCCTCGGCGGGGCAGTCGGCGCTGGCACCGGCCATGGCCTCGTGGTACCAGACATCCCGACCCTCGTGCCAGTCCACCGGTTCGCCGCCGCGCTGCACCACGATGCAGGTGCTGACGCTGGGGCACTGGGCGATGGCCTTGTCGGCGTTGCCCTTGAGGGGCACCTTGCGGCCGCCGCGCAGGCTCTGGTCGGAGGTGATGACCACCTTGCATTCGGCGTCCAGGATGCGGTCCCGCAGGGCATCCGGGGAGAAGCCGCCGAAGACCACGGAATGCACGGCGCCGATGCGGGCGCAGGCGAGCATGGCCACGGCGGCCTCGGGGATCATGGGCAGGTAGATGGAGACCCGGTCCCCCTTCTGCACGCCCCGGTCCTTGAGCACGTTGGCGAACCGGCTCACCTCTTCATGCAGCTGGCGGTAGGTGAAGGTGCGGTCCTCACCGGGATCGTCCCCCTCCCAGATGAGGGCGGGCTGGTCGCCGCGGGTGTCCAGGTGCCGGTCCAGGCAGTTGTAGGCCACGTTGAGCTTGCCGCCCTGGAACCACTGCACCCGGACATCGCCCTCGAAGTCACCCTCCAGGACACTGTCCCATTTCCTGAACCAGGTGAGGTACTGCTCCGCCTGTTCGGCCCAGAAGCCCTTCGGGTCCTCCACCGACTGCCGGTACATGGCCTCGTACTGGTCGGCGCTGACGTTGGCCTGCTCGGCGAACGTCCGGGGTACTTCATGAACCTTCACTTCGGACATGGATCTCCTCCTGCATAGGCTTGGACATGAATGAATTCGGGCCGATGACCGGCAAATATTTCAGTATAACGCGTCCTTGCGGCAGATTCGTCCATCTCCCGGGCGGCGGATCACTGCAGCACGCCCCCGGTGCGGGGACCGGCCAGGCCGCTCTGCATGCGGCGCACGGTCCTCAGGGCCCGGCGCAGGTCCCGCCGCTCGCCGGCATCGAGTCTGCCAGGGAGGATAGCATTCCCCGGTGGGCGCCCGGAGCGCAGCTGGCGCACCTGGTGCCGGGCCCGCAGGGTGACGATCCGGTCCCAGGCCGCCACCAGTTCCGCCATACCCTCGGCGCTGACCCCGGCCGGTCCCTGTGCCGCCAGCAGGCGTTCGCGGGTATGCAGCGCCGGGATGCCGTGGGCCACCGCCAGCAGCCGGGCCAGGCCCACCAGGGGCAGCACCCCGCCGCGTTTCAGATCCAGGGCGCGGTTGCGCCGCCCGGGGGCGGGCAGTGGCCAGCGGGGCGGACGCTGGCGCAGGGCCTGCCGCGCCAGTTGCCCCAGAAACCTTCCTGAACCGGGGGCCGCCGCCAGCACCCGGTGGCGCAGACGCTGCAGCAGGGCCTCGTCACCGTGGAGGGTGCGCAGGTCCAGGAAGTTCTGGGCCAGCATCACGGCCTGGGTGTCCGGGTGGCGGAACCAGTCCAGGAATGCGTCCTCCCAGGCCGCCAGGGGGCACCGCCAGCGGGGGTTGCAGGCCATGACGCCGCCGGGGCAGCGCACCAGGCCGCAGGCGTCCAGGTCGCGGTTGACCCGCTCGGCCAGTTGCCGGAACCAGGCCTGCTCCTCGGCATCCCCCGGGGGGCGGCCGAGGATCAGGGCGTTGTCCTGGTCCGTGTGCACCGTCTGCTCGCGGCGTCCCTGGGAACCGCAGGCCACCCAGGCATAGGGGCCGGGGGGCGGCCCCAGTTCCGCCTCGGCCAGCCGGATCAGGCGCCGGGTGAGGGCATCGCTCACGGCGGTGAGGGCGTATCCCACGGCGTTGCCGTCACCGCCCGCGGTCACCACCGCCACCTGTACACCGGCACGCCCGCGGGCGGCGCGGAGTACCGCAGCGCGGTCCCCGGCCTGGTCGATTTGTCGGATGACTGCATCTGTGTGCATGACGTTGGACGGCGTCGGCCGCCGGGCCTGGGTCCCGTCTTCCAGAACCCTTCCCTCAGGCCGTCGTCGTGGCGGTCTGAGGGAAGGGGCCTGCCGTTGCCCCGAAGGGCAAGGGCCCCGCCGGAGCGGGGCCCTGCCAGGATGGATCGTCCCGATCCGGTCAGGCCGTGTCGGCGCGCGGCACGCGCACGCTTTCCACCAGGTCCTGGATTTCCTTCGGCGGCGGGGCCGTCAGCTTGGATACGACATAGGCGGTGATCACGTTGAAGATCGCGCCCACGGTGCCAAAGCCCTGGGGCGCGATGCCCAGCAGCCAGCCGTCCGGGTTGTCCGCCAGCATGGCGGTGCCCGGGAAGAAGAACCACCCCTTGTACAGGAAGATATAGATCAGGGTGGTGGAGATGCCCACCAGCATGCCGGCGATGGCCCCCTGACGGTTCATCCGCTTGTAGAAGATGCCCATCATGAGCACGGGGAAGAGCGAGGAGGCCGCCAGACCGAAGGCCAGGGCCACCACCTCGGCCGCGAAGCCCGGTGGGTTCAGCCCCAGGTATCCGGCCAGGAGGATGGCCGCCACCATGGCCAGGCGTCCTGCCATGAGCTCGTTCTTCTCCGAGATCTTGGGCATGAACACCCCCTTGAGCAGGTCATGGGAGATGGCCGAGGAGATGGCCAGCAGCAGACCCGCCGCGGTGGACAGGGCCGCCGCGATGCCGCCGGCCGCCACCAGGGCGATCACCCAGTTGGGCAGGCTCGCGATCTCGGGGTTGGCCAGCACCATGATGTCGCGGTCCAGGTTGGCGACGGTGTAGCCGTCCAGTTCCGCTTCCTCGGTCCATGCCGGCGGGTTCTTATAGTTGTAGTAGTGCACCCGCTCGCCATCCCCTTCCTGCTCGAACTGCAGCAGGCCGGTCTCTTCCCAGGTGCGCATCCACTGCGGGCGATCCTCGTAGACCATGGCGGCCTCGGGGTTGCCCACGCCGCCCGGGTGGAAGGTGTCGATCAGGTTGTACATGGCCATGGCGCCCACGGCGGGGGCGGTGGTGTACAGGATGGCGATGAACACCAGGGCCCAGCCGGCGGACTTACGGGCGTCGCGCACACGGGGCACGGTGAAGAAGCGGATGATGACGTGGGGCAGGCCCGCGGTGCCGATCATCAGCGCCATGGTCAGCAGGAAGATGTTCATGGTGCTGAGATTACGGTTGGTGGTGTACTCGTTGAAGCCGAGATCCACCAGGGTCTGGTCCAGTGCGTTGAGCAGGTACATCCCGTCCTGACCGCTCAGGGAGCCACCCAGGCCCGTCTGGGGCAGGAAGTGGCCGGTGAGCTGCAGGGAGATGAAGATGGCGGGCACGGTATAGGCGAAGATCATCACCACGTACTGGGCGATCTGGGTGTAGGTGATGCCCTTCATGCCGCCGAGCACGGCGTACACGAAGACCACGCCCATGCCGGCGATCAGGCCCCAGAGCAGGTCCACCTCCAGAAAGCGCGAGAAGGCGATGCCCACGCCGCGCATCTGCCCGATGACGTAGGTGATGGAGATCACCAGCAGGCAGATCACGGCCACGATGCGCGCGGTGTTGGAGTAGAACCGGTCCCCCACGAACTGCGGCACCGTGAACTTGCCGAACTTGCGCAGGTACGGGGCCAGCAGCAGGGCCATGAGCACGTAGCCGCCGGTCCAGCCCATAAGGTAGACCGATCCGCTATAGCCCAAAAAGGCGATCAGGCCCGCCATGGAGATGAAGGAGGCCGCCGACATCCAGTCCGCCGCGGTGGCCATGCCGTTGGCCACGGGGTTGACCCCCTTGCCGGCCACGTAGAATTCGCCCGTGCTGCCCGCACGGGCCCAGATGGCGATGCCGATGTACAGCGCGAAGGTGGCACCGACCACCAGGTAGATCATTAGCTTGAGATCCATGATGTCTCCCCCAGTGTCACTCTTCGTGGACGTCGAACTTGCGGTCCAGACGGTTCATGCGCCAGGCATAGAAGAAGATCAGCATCAGAAAGACGTAGATCGACCCCTGTTGCGCCATCCAGAAGCCCAGCGGATAGCCGCCCAGTGAGATCAGGTTCAGCACGTCCACCATGAAGATGGGCAGCACATAACCGGCGATGAACCAGACGATCAGGCATCCGATGAGGATGCGCAGGTTCGCCTTCCAGTAGGCGCTTCGTTGCTCTTGAAGCTTTGTGTTCATGGGATACTCCTCCGTGCAAAGGTCTTGTTGTGGACTGCGTGGGTCGGTTTCACCCGGTCTTCCTCCATCGTTCCGTTTTCGGTCGTTGTCGAGCGGGTTGTCGCAAAAACCTCTCATCCTCCCCTTGAAACATGCTGCCGCGGGCCATGCCCCGGCGGGGTTCCTCCCTTGCGCGCCGGGGCCTTCTGCCGGGCCCCATCCGCGAACCTCCCTACAACTGGTAGTCCAGGGCCAGGCGGGACTGGAGTTTGCGCACCTGACGGAAGGCCTCCTTCAGGATGCGCTGCTCCAGCTCGTCCAGGCGCTCCGGATTGACGAAATTGCTCAGCGGCTGCCCCGCCTGGGACTGCTCCTGGTGGCTGCGCATGCGCAGCAGCTGGATGTAGTGATAGGCGTTGAGCCAGGCGGCCACGTCCTCGCGCTTCATCAGCCCCGCCCCGGTGCAGGCCTCCAGGCGCCGGGCGGTGTTGGTCTCCGGTATCTGGTGGGCGAGGGCGTGGATACGGGCCACGTCCACGATGGGGGTGGCCCCGTTCACCTTCAGGTCCAGGCTGCGGGGATGGGCCCCGCCGGAGGTGACCTTGAAATCCCCGAACAGGCCCAGGGGCGGACGCAGACGCAGGGCGTTCTCCGCCATCTGGCGCAGGAAACGGCTGTTCTGTGAGGTCTTCTCCAGCAGCCACGTGCGCAGGTCCTCCCCCGCGGCCTGGTTGCCGTGGAGCACGCGGAAATCGAAGTAGATGCTGGCATTGAGCAGATGGCGCGGCGTGCCCTGGTCGATCCAGCGGGTGAAGCGCTGGCGCCATTCGTCCGCGCTCAGGCAGCATTCCGGGTTGCCCGCCATGACGTTGCCCTTGCACAGGGGGAAGCCGCACAGGTCCAGGGCCTGGTTGATGCGCTGGGCCACCGGCAGCAGCCGCTGCCGCGCCTCCTCGGCGGTCATGCCTTCCCGGGGCAGGAACAGGATGCCGTTGTCCTGATCCGTCTTCAGGGTCTGCTCCTGGCGCCCCTCGCTGCCGAAGGCCAGCCAGGTGAATTCGGGCAGTTCCGGGTCCGTGTCGTCCAGGCAGAGCTGGATCACGCGCCGGGTCACCTGGTCGTTGAGCAGGGTGATGATCTGGGTGATCTGGTCCACCCGCACCCCCTGGGCGATCATCTGCCCGATGAGCAGGTGCACGTCGCGGCCCAGGCGCGCCAGGGTGGCCACGTCCTCGGCGCGGCCCACCGCCCGGCTCAGGTTCACCAGCCCCACCCGCTGCAGCGAGAACAGGTCCCGTTCGGAGATGACCCCGGTGAGCCGGCCCCGCTCCACGATGCACAGATGATGGAAGCCGTGGCTGGCCATGAGCATGGCCGCCTCGAAGGCGAAGGCCGTGGGGGGCAGGGTGATGGGGTCCGGGGTCATCACCGCCTCGATGGGTTCGTCCAGGCCCACCTCCGGCAGGGAGACGCGGCTGAGCAGGTCGTGCAGCGTGAACACCCCCAGGGGGCGCTGGCTGGCGTCCACCACCACCACGCTGCCCACGTGCTCGTCGTCCATGGTCTGCAGCACCTGGCGGATGGGGGTGCCCGGGGGGCAGGTGATGGGTTCGCGGCGCACCCGCTCCCCCAGGGTGGTGTTCAGGGAGGTGTCCCCACCCAGCCCCGCCGCGGCGCTGGCCTGTACCTGGCGGCGCACCTTGTCCAGCAGGCTGGCCAGGCGGCGGGTGCAGAAATCCTGAAACTCCCCGGACATGCGAAAGAGCTTGTGGAAGTCCTCCCGGTCCAGCTCGAAGCAGAAGGTGTCCTCCGCCGCCCGGTAGCGGGTGCGCACCGCTCGCCGCCCCATGAGCGCCCCCACGGGGAAGCATTCCCCGGGGACCAGTTCCCAGGCGGTGCTGGTGATATTGCCGTCCGCGTCCAGGGGTTCTCCCAGGACGCGGCCCTGCTTGATGATGAAGAAGCGGTTCGCCGGACCGGCACGGGGGCCGGTCACCTCCTCATCGTGGGCGTAGAACACCAGCTTCAGGCGCTTGGCCAGGAATTCCAGGTGCACGGGATCCATCTGGTCGAACGGCGAATGCCGTCCCAGGAATTCCATCACCGGGATCAATACGCCCTGGGGGCGTTCCTGACCGCTTGTGGGATCCGTGTGCATGAAGGCCCGTCGCCGCCGTGGATGATGCGGGATAGAAAGCATGCATCGTGCCGGATTAGTGTTCCCTTGAGAAACAAGGACATAAAGGAACAGCGGCATGGCGTTCTGTTACCTCGGGTAACGGCTGTTACCCGAGGTAACAGAACGGTCGCGGCCGGGGCGGGCCGGGTCACCCCTTGGGCCGGGGGATCCCCATCCGGGTGCGCCGCTCCCACAGGGCCTTGCGGCTGATGCCCAGGCGGCGGGCCAGCTCGGTCTCGGTCATGTGTCCCTGGTTCTCCAGGACGAAGCGGCGGAAGTAGTCCTCCAGGCTGGTGCTGGCCTCTTGCGTGCGGTCCACGGCCGGGGTGAGGGCCAGGTGTTCGGGGCGGATGGGCTCACCATCGGCCAGGATCACCGCCCGTTCGATGGCATTTTCCAGTTCGCGCACGTTGCCGGGCCAGCCATGGGCCTGCATCGCCTCCAGGGCGGCCGGGTCCAGCTCCACCGGGGTGCGCTTGAGACGCTTGCAGGCCTTCTCCAGCAGGAAGCGGGCCAGCCGCGGCAGGTCCTCCCGGCGCTCCCGCAGCGGGGGCAGGGTGATCTCCATGACCTTGAGGCGGTAGTAGAGGTCCTCGCGAAAGCCCCCTTCGCGCACCATGTGCTCCAGGTCGCGATGGGTGGCGGCCAGCAGGCGCACGTCCACCTTGCGGCTCTGGGTGGCCCCCACGCGGCGGATCTCGCCATCCTGCAGCACCCGCAGCAGGCGGGACTGGGCCTGGGGGGTGAGTTCGCCGATCTCGTCCAGAAAGAGGGTGCCGGTGTCGGCGGCCTCCACCAGGCCCTGGCGGGTCTGGCCCGCCCCGGTGAAGGCCCCCTTCTCGTGGCCGAAGAGCTCCGATTCCAGCAGGCCCTCGGGGATGGCGGCGCAGTTGACGCTGATCAGCGGGGCCTGGGCCCGGGGGCCCTTCTTGTGGATGGCCCGGGCCACCAGTTCCTTGCCCGTGCCCGACTCACCGCGGATGAGCACGGTGGTGTCGGTGGGGGAGACCTTCTCCACCATGCGGCACACCTCGCGCATGGCCGGGGCCTCCCCCACCATGCCGTCCACGGGGTAGACCTCGCCGATTTCCGAATGCAGCTGGGCGTTCTCCTTCTCCAGCTGGTGCTGCTTGAGGATGCGGGCGACGCACAGCAGCATCTCGTCGTGGTCGAAGGGCTTGGCGATGTAGTCCGCCGCCCCCTGCTTCATGGCGTCCACGGCGGAGCGCACGCTGGCGTAGCTGGTCATGATGAGTACGGGGACCCCGGGCAGTTCGCCGGCGAGACGGATGCCCTCGCCATCGGGCAGGCGCAGGTCGCAGATGAGCAGGTCGAAGGCGGCCTCGCCGCAGTGTGCCCGGGCCTCCTCCAGGCCGCCGGCCTCGGCCACGCGGTAGCCCTCGTGTTCCAGCAGGCGCACCAGGGCGCGGCGGATGACGGTTTCGTCCTCGACGACGAGAATGCGGTTCAAGCCATGACCTCCTCTTCGGCCGCCGGCAGGCGGATGCGAAAGCGCGTGCCCCCCTCGGGGCGGTTGTCCGCGAAGACCGTCCCGCCGTGATCCTGGATGATGCTGTACACCACGGAAAGGCCCAGTCCGGTGCCCTCGCCGGGGGGCTTGGTGGTGAAGAAGGGTTCGAAGATCTGATCCAGCAGGCCGTCCTCGATGCCGCTGCCCTCGTCCTCCACGTGCACCTCCACACCGCCGGGGACACGCTCGCCCGTGATGGTGATCCGGTCACCGGCACGGGAGGCCTGCAGGGCGTTGTTGATGAGATTGACGAAGACCTGCAGCAGGCGCTGCTGGTTGCCCCGGGCGCGCAGATCCCGGGGCACGTGGTTGAGGCAGGCGATCTCCCGCCCGCTCTCCCCCAGTTGCACCAGCTGCAGCGCCTCGTCCACACAGGCGCGCAGGTCCACCGCCGCTGGCAGGGGACGCGGCGCCTCGCCGGCGTGGCTGAAGGTGATCAGGGACTGCACGATGTCGTTGATGCGCCGGGTCTGTTCCAGGATCTGGCGCACGGTCAGTTCCACCTCCGCCGGGTCCTGCTCGTAGCGCAGGTTCTGCGCCAGGGAGGTGATGCCCGTGAGGGGGTTGCCGATCTCATGGGCCACCCCCGCCGCCAGGCGCCCGATGGACGCCAGGCGGTCGTTGTGGGCCACCTCGCTCTCCAGGGTGTGGAGTTCGGTCAGATCCTCCACCAGCACCACCATGCCCCCCAGTCCGTGGGCGGCGGAGTCCCCCGGGATCAGGGACTCGATGGCCGCCTTGTGCAGGTTCAGCCAGCGGTAGCGCCCCTCCACGGAGAGCTGCAGTTTGTACAGGTGGCGGTCGTCGCCGTTGATGAAGGTGCGCAGCACCCCTTCCCAGGGGTCCTTCAGGGATTCCAGGGGCTGGCCCACGGCATCGTCGGCGGGGATGCCGGAGATGGTGGACATGGTGTGGTTCCAGATGAGGATGTCGCCGCAGGGGGCGATGGAGCACACCCCCAGGGGCAGTTCGTGCAGCACCTGGCGGTGGTAGCGGCGCAGGGTGTCCAGCTCCGCCGCCAGGCCGCGCAGGCGTACGGTGGAGTGCTCCAGCTGTTCCTCCACGAAACGCAGGCTGTCCGCCAGGGCCACCTGGGTCTGCGGCGCCACATCCAGCCGGTTGTCCACCATCATGCGGGCCAGCAGGGGCCCCATGAGCCCGGAGAGGTTGCGCTCCAGGCGTCCGCGCAGGCGCCGCAGTTCCGCCGGACGGCGTTCCGTGGCCTCCAGTTCCAGGTCCTGCAGCGCCCGTTCCACCTCCAGGGCGGCGGTCTGCGGCCCCACCACCCGGGCCAGATGGGTCTCCAGCTGGGACACACTCTGCACCTCCCCGCTGGAGCGGGCCGGGGGCAGCTGTTCCCGGCGGCAGGCCAGGGCCGCCTCGGCCTCCTCCCGCGTGGGGCGGGAGAGCAGGGAGCCCACCACGAACAGGACGCTGTTCACCGCCAGGGACCAGAAGGTGGCGAAGGCCCAGCGGTTCTCCTCCTCCGCGCCCATGAGGGCGGCCAGGTTCAGGGGCAGTCCCGGCAGACCCGAGGCCTCCAGCAGCGGCAGGATGAGGGCCAGCAGCCACATGAGGATGCCCCCGGAGAGGCCGGCGATGAAACCGATGCGGGTGGCCCGGGGCCAGAACAGCAGGGCGAGGAATCCGGGCAGGAACTGGGCCACGGCGACGAAGGAGATGAGCCCGATCTGCACCAGGCCCTGGTTGAACTCCAGCAGCCAGTAGAAGCCGTAGCCCAGGGCGATGATCAGGAGGATGAGCAGCCGCCGCCCCCACAGCAGCCAGCCATAGAGGTTGCTGCGGGGCAGGCTCTGCTGGGTCACGTGGGCCGGCAGCAGGAGATGGTTCAGGCACATGGCGGCCAGGGCCAGGGTGGTGACGATCATCATGGCGCTGGCCGCCGAGACCCCGCCGATGAAGGTGAGCAGGGCCAGCCAGCCGGCACCGTCCCCGGCGGTCAGGCCCAGGACGTAGTAGTCCGGCGGAATCTCCAGGCCCCGGGCCTGGCCCGCCCACAGCACCAGGGGGATGGGCAGGTTAAGCAGCAGCAGGAAGAGGGGGAAGCCCCAGCTGGCCACCTGCAGGGACCGGGGGTCCATGTTCTCCACAAAGAGCATGTGAAACTGGCGCGGCAGCAGGAAGGCGGCGGCGAAGGCCAGCAGCATGAGGCTGCTCCAGGGCCCTTCGCTCACCGGGGCATACAGGGTCTCCAGGGCCTGCGGGTGGGCGGCCAGCCAGTCGCCCAGCCCCCCGGGCCCGCCGAAGACCTGGAACAGGGCGAAACCGCCCACCAGCAGCAGGGCCCCCAGCTTCACCGCCGATTCGAAGGCGATGGCCACCACCAGGCCCTCGTGCTTCTCCCGCGGGGTGATATGCCGCGCCCCGAAGAGGATGGCGAACAGCCCCAGGGTGGCGCAGAAGCCCAGGGCCAGCAGGTTGGGCGGGGCCTCCCGGGTGAGCACCGATACCGACTCGGTCACCGCCTTGATCTGCAGGGCGATGTAGGGCAGCACCCCCACCAGCATGAACAGGGTCACCAGGACGCCGGTGAGCTGGCTGCGGTAGCGGAAGGCGAACAGGTCCGCCAGGGAGGTGAGCTGGTAGTCCCGCACCAGGCGCAGCACCGGGGCCAGCAGGACGGGGGCCAGCAGGAAGGCCAGGGTGAGCCCCAGGTAGATGGTGAGGAAGGTGTAGCCTTCGGATTGGGCGAAGCCCACGCTGCCGTAGTAGGTCCAGGTGGTGGCGTAGACCCCCAGTGACAGGATGTATACCAGGGGATGGCGCACCAGGGCGGCGGGCAGCCAGCCCCGCTCGGTGGCATGGGCGATGAAGAACAGCAGCCCCAGGTAGGCCACCCCGGCGCCATAGAGCAGGCCGATCTCAGAGATCATGACGCCGCTGCAGCAGGTGGGCCAGGGCGGCCAGCCCGATCAGTCCGCCCCAGAGGAGATAGGGCGTGAACCAGGGCAGCCCGGGCCGGGACCACCAGCCCACCAGGGGGGAGGCGAAGAGCAGAAGGCCGGTCAAAAAGAGGATGACGGTCTTGTCCAGGGTCGGCATGGGCTGCGCTGCGATTCGCCTGGGCCGGTGCCTGCCGGGGTGCCCGGCGCCGGGACCCACGGCGGAGAGGACGGAAATGGATGTTACATAGGATGCAGCATGCGGCCGTCCCGGCCAAGGGGGCCTGATTCCGGGGCCTGCCTCAGGGGGCGGTGCGGTGGGGCCAGTGGGCGGCGGCCCAGGCCAGCAGTTGCGCCGGGGGGGCGGGTTCCGGCGGGGGCAGCCCCAGGAAGGTGAGGGCCGCGGCCAGGTTCTCCCCCGGGCGGGCATCGTCCACCGGCGGGGCGTGGGTCTGCTTGGAGAGCTTGCGGCCGCCCGCATCCAGGATCACCGGGTGATGCAGGTAGGCTGGGGTGGCCAGGCCCAGCAGGCGCTGCAGGTGGATCTGCCGGGGGGTGGAGCAGAGCAGGTCCAGGCCGCGCACCACGTGGGTGATCCCCTGGTGGGCGTCGTCCACCACCACCGCCAGTTGATAGGCGGTGAGGCCGTCGGCGCGGCGGATGACGAAGTCCCCGATCTGTGTCTCCAGGCACTGGCGGACCGGGCCCTGGAGGCGGTCGGTGAAGGCGATGGGGGTGTCGTGGGTGCGCACCCGCAGGGCGCGGGGGGCCTTGCCCGGCGCCAGCCCCCGGCGGCAGGTGCCGGGATAGACCGGGCCTTCGGGGCCGTGCACCGCCACGGCGGCGATCTCGCGGCGGGTGCAGCCGCAGTCATAGGCCTGGCCCCGGTCCCGCAGGGTCTCCATGGCGGCCTCGTAGGCGGCCTGGCGGGTATGCTGGAAGAGCACCTCGCCGTCCCAGTGCAGGGCGTGGGCCTCCAGGGTGTGCAGGATGGCGCTCGCGGCCCCCGGCATCTCCCGGGGCGGGTCCAGGTCCTCGATGCGCACCCGCCAGAGGCCGCCATGGGCGCGGGCATCCAGCCAGGAGGCCACCGCCGCCACCAGGGAGCCGGCGTGCAGCGGGCCGGTGGGGGAGGGGGCAAAACGACCGGTGTAGGTCCCGGGGGCCAAGGGGGAACCTCAGCCCCCGGGACGCGGGGCGTCGAAGGGACGC
>NZ_NRSK01000006.1 GCF_016584115.1 Ectothiorhodospira mobilis | reverse complement strand
CAGAAAAACCGTCAACACCCCCACAACACTTTTTTGACAGTTTTTTGAAAAAAATAATACAAACAAAAAGTTACAGAACAACCAGCAGATCCGGACAGGGTGCAGCCTCAGACCTCGGGGACCCTTCGACCCTAGAAATGCCCGCCGAACCACCCGTCCACCAGGTATTCCGCCAGGAACAGCAGGGCGAAGACCGCAAACAGCCGCCCCGTTTGCTGGGGCAACCAGCGGCGATCGCCGTCTTCCCGCCACACCGCCCGGGCCGCTGGCCAGGCCAGGGGAAGGGAGACGAGCTGGGGCCAGAAATACGGCACCAGTCCGCCCCACCACAGCAGCAGGCTGGACACGTAGATGGCCAGCAGCATGACAAAAAAGAGCAGGCGTGCCCGACGGGGACCGATGCGCACTGTAAGGGTGCGTAAGCCATTCCTGCGGTCCGCCTCCTGATCCCGGATCTCATTGCTCAGGAGCACCAGGGAGGTGAGGAGGCTGAAGGGGATGCTGATCAGGAGGATCTCCAGGGTCAGGGGTGCCCCCATGGCCAGGGCGGAACCGCCCACCAGCAACACCCCCATGAGCCAGAAGACCAGGACCACCCCCAGTCCTCGGCGTTTGTAGTGGATGGGCTCGGCGGAATAGTAATAGGCCCCCAGCAGCCCCACGACAACGAAGACCAGCAACAGCCAGCCCTGAACCCATACCAGCCCGAGCCCGATAAGGAAGGAGATGGCCAGGAAGAGAACCCCGATGCGGAAGTTCCGGCGGATGGCCCCCATGACCGCCTCCACCTGGATCCGATGCCCGGGATCGGCCGCGGCCCGCTCCTTCTCCAGCATGGGTAGATCGGCATGATCGTTGATCAGGTTCACAGCGGCCTGCAGGAGGATGCCGGTGGCGACAATGAGCAGGGCCAGCCAGGGACTCCCGTAGCCTGCCCTCAGGGCCAGGATCGTCCCCAGGCCGCAGGCGGCGATGGCCACGCTGAAGGTGAAGGGGCGCGTGGCCCGTATGAATCGGTATGCACTTCTGGGTTTCATGTCATGCCCCCTTGTCGTCTGCATCCCCGCCGGGCAGACCCTCAACCACCACCCCGGTACCGGTTCCTGCATGCAGGCGGGACGCTGCACTAGCACAGCGAATCGCCACCTCCACAAGGCCCATGGAATTCACATACCAGAACGGCTCCCCCGGTCGGGCCTCGCCAAAGACCCGGGCATAGGGTATGCGATGACCTTTGAGTCCGATTCGGGCCGAGGGTGGCATATCGCCGCCGGGGATACCGGTGACCAGGTTCCCGTAGGCGTCCACGTAGATGACTTCCCGGAGCGCAGGAGACCAGTCCCTCCCCACCAGGCTCGCCAGGGCAATGGGGTCCCCCGCCGGGTCCTCTCCCCGGGCGAGCCCGGCAGCCGCCGGGGCAAACAGATCCCGGCCATGGAAACTCACGGAGGGTGCCGTCTCGGGATAGGGGATCATCCAGGCACCAAGCAGCCCCTGGGCCCGGGCCGCGGGCATCATGAGCCCGTTATCCGGCCCCACCCACCAAGCCTTCGGGGTCTGCAGGATGATGGGGCGTCGCGCCGTCCCCACACCGGGATCCACCACACACAGAAATACCGTCCCTGCAGGGAAGGGCCCCACCAGGTGGGCCAGGAGGCAGGCGGCCGCCCGGGGATTCCAGGTCGGGGCGTCCTTTTGCAGATGCACCACCTGCACCTGCGGCGCCCGCATCCGCAAGACGGCTTCCATCTGCCCGATATAAGACCCCTGCCAACCAAAATCCGTGAAGGTAACGATCATGCCCATCTCCTGCCCCCCGGGTAGGCCAGCGGGATGCTGTAACGCAAGAAGCCGGCTTACGCCGGCTTCCTGTCCTGCTCTCGGATTGTGCGGAATCGGCCCACCCGGGGCACGTCCGCGGACGCCCTCAGGCGCTTTCCCCAACCTCGGCGGGATCGGGCCGATCCACCAGCTCCACATAGGCCATGGGGGCGTTGTCACCTTTACGGTACCCGCACTTGAGTATACGCAGATAACCGCCGGGACGTTGCTGGTAGCGCGGACCCAGTTCGGTGAACAGCTTGCCCACCACGGCATCATCCCGCAGGCGGGAGAAGGCCAGACGGCGGGTATGCACGCTGTCCTGCTTGGCCAGGGTGATCAGCGGCTCGGCCACCCGTCTCAGCTCCTTGGCCTTGGGTACGGTGGTGCGGATCACCTCATAGCGCAGCAGGGCCAGGGTCAGCGCCTGCATGGTCGCCTTGCGGTGCGAGCTGTTTCGGTTCAGTTGCCTACCCGACTTGCGGTGACGCATGGCTTCTCTATCCTTCAGTCAGATGCTTGGCTCCGGCGCTTCAGCCGGTGCTCTTTTTCTCGTGATCTTTCAGACCCGGCGGCGGCCAGTTCTCCAGCCGCATCCCCATGGATAGGCCATGGGAGGCCAGCACGTCCTTGATCTCCGTGAGGGACTTCTTACCGAGGTTCGGGGTCTTGAGCAGCTCCACCTCGGTCTTCTGGATCAGGTCGCCGATGTAATAGATGTTTTCCGCCTTCAGGCAGTTGGCCGACCGCACGGTCAGCTCCAGGTCGTCCACAGGGCGCAGCAGGATGGGATCGATATCCATCGGCTTGCTCTCCTGGGTGACCGTCTCGTCGCCACGCAACTCCACAAAGGCCATGAGCTGGCTCTGCAGGATCCCCGCCGCCTCACGGATGGCATCATCCGGGCTCAGGGTCCCGTTGGTCTCCAGCTCGATGATCAGCCGGTCCATATCGGTGCGCTGCTCCACACGGGCGCTTTCCACCTTGTAGGCCACCCTGCGGATGGGGCTGAAGCTGGCATCCAGGAGCAGCCGGCCGATGGGGGAGTCTTCACTTTCCGCGGGACGACGCGCCGTCACCGGCTGATACCCCCGTCCGCGACCCACCTTCAGGGTCATGTTGAGTTCGCCGCTTTTGGTGAGATGGGCGATCTCATGCTCGGGATTCACCACCTCCACGTCATGGTCCAGGGTGATATCCCCGGCCGTGACCACACCGGGACCGCGCTTGCGCAGGGTCAGGGTGGCTTCATCCCGGCTGTGCATACGGATGGCCACGCCCTTGAGGTTCAGGAGCACGTCCACCACGTCTTCCTGGACGCCTTCCATGGTGGTGTATTCATGGAGCACACCCTCGATCTCCACTTCCAGCACGGCCGCCCCCGGGATGGAGGACAGCAGGATGCGCCGCAGCGCATTGCCGAGGGTGTGGCCGAAGCCCCGCTCCAGCGGCTCCAGGACGATCTTCGACAGCTTGTCGGAGACCGTCTGCACCTCGATATGCCGAGGCTTCAGGAGTTCGTTGACCTTGGTCTGCATGAACGACCTCTGTTACGGGTTACTTGGAGTAGAGCTCGACCACCAGGGATTCATTGATATCCGCCGGCAGATCGCTACGCTCGGGGACAGTCTTGAACACCCCTTCCATCTTCTTGCTGTCCACTTCCACCCACTCCGGAAAGCCATACTGCTCGGCCAGGGCCAGGGCATCCTGGATGCGCACCTGCTTGCGGGCCTTCTCCCGGATGGAGACCACATCGGTGGCCTTCACCTGGTAAGAAGGAATGTTGACCGTACGGCCATTCACCAGCACCGCCTTGTGACTCACCAACTGACGCGCCTCGGCGCGGGTGGTGGCAAAGCCCATGCGGTAGACCACATTATCCAGGCGGCATTCCAGCAGCTTGAGCAGGTTGTCCCCGGTGGAGCCCTTCAGCCGGCTGGCTTCCTTGTAGTAGTTACGGAACTGCTTCTCCAGGACCCCATAGATGCGACGCAGCTTCTGCTTTTCGCGCAGCTGCAGGCCGTAATCCGACAACCGGGTACGGCGGTCGCCATGCTGACCGGGGGCCTTGTCCAGCTTGCACTTGGTATCCAGGGCGCGGACGCGGCTCTTCAGGGAAAGATCCGCACCTTCGCGGCGACTGAGCTTGCACTTCGGACCGATGTAACGTGCCATAAGAAGATCCTCCAGTCTTAGACGCGGCGCTTCTTGGGCGGGCGGCAGCCATTGTGCGGAATGGGCGTGACATCACTGATGTTCGTGATCTTGTAGCCCACGTTGTTCAAGGCGCGCACCGCCGATTCGCGTCCGGGACCCGGACCCTTCACCAGCACCTCGAGATTCTTCAGCCCGTACTCCTGGGCGGCCGTACCGGCCCGCTCGGCCGCCACCTGGGCCGCAAACGGCGTGCTCTTGCGGGAACCGCGGAAACCGGACCCACCAGCCGTTGCCCAGCTCAGGGTATTCCCCTGGCGGTCGGTGATGGTCACGATGGTGTTGTTGAACGACGCATAGACATGCGCCACCCCGTCGGATACGGACTTCTTGACCTTCTTACGGGTCCGCGTGGAGGCCTGTGCCATAGGTATGTCCTGTCGATCTCGATATTACTTGCGGATGGGTCGACGCGGCCCCTTGCGGGTGCGCGCATTCGTGCGGGTACGCTGGCCACGAAGCGGGAGACCGCGGCGGTGCCGCAGACCCCGGTAGCAGCCCAGGTCCATCAGGCGCTTGATGTTCATGGACGTCTCCCGGCGAAGATCCCCCTCCACCGTGTACCGCCCCACCTCGGCGCGCAGCTTCTCCACCTCTTCCTCGGTCAGGTCGCGGACCTTCTGCTCCGGCCGGATCCCGGACGCGTCGCAGATCTTCTGCGCACGGGTGTGACCGATGCCGTAGATCGCCTGCAAGGCGATGACCGCATGCTTATGGTCGGGAATGTTGACACCTGCTACACGAGCCATCCAGCTATCTCCAAGAACCGGCGGAAAAGCCGGCTATTTTAACCATTGAACACCGTCAAATCAATGCTCAGCCCTGGCGCTGCTTGTGACGCGGGTCGGAGCAGATCACACGCACCACGCCGTTGCGGCGGATGATCTTGCAGTGACGGCAGATTTTCTTCACGGACGCACGTACTTTCATGTCTCTATCCTCAGGTTGAACGGCTCAGCGCGGCGTGCCCGACTTGCCATATCCCTTGAGATTGGCCTTGCGCATCAGGCCCTCGTACTGATGGGAGACCAGGTGCGCCTGCAGTTGGGCCATGAAATCCATCACCACGATCACCATGATCAGCAGGGAGGCACCGCCGAAGTAGAACGGCACGTTCCAGTACAGGATCAGGAACTCGGGCATCAGGCAGACCCCGGCGATGTAGATGGCGCCCACTCCGGTCAGACGCGTCATCACCCCGTCGATGTAACGCTCGGTCTGCAGACCGGGACGGATTCCGGGGATGAAGGCTCCGGACTTCTTCAGGTTCTCCGCCGTCTCCCGGGCATTGAACACCAGGGCGGTATAGAAGAAGCAGAAGAAGATGATGGCCGCGCCATACATCATCACGTACAAAGGCTGCCCCGGACCCAGGGCCGTGGCCAGATCCTGCAGCCAGCCCACCCCCTCGGCCTGACCGAACCAGGTCCCCAGGGTCGCCGGGAACAGGATGATGCTGGAGGCGAAGATGGGGGGGATCACCCCGGCCATGTTCAGTTTCAGCGGCAGATGGCTGCTCTGCCCCCCGTAGATCTTCCGGCCCACCTGGCGCTTGGCATAGTTCACCGTGATGCGCCGCTGGCCGCGTTCCACGAACACCACCAGCCCCACCACGGCCAGCCCCATGGCCATGAGCAGGATGACGAAGGCCGGCGACAGCTCCCCGGTGCTGGCCAGTTCCAGGGTGCCTGCGAAGGCGCCCGGAAGCCCGGCCACGATACCGGCGAAGATGATGATGGAGATGCCGTTACCGATGCCCCGCTCGGTGACCTGCTCCCCCAGCCACATCAGAAATACCGTACCCGTCACCAGGGTGACCACCGTGGTGAAGATGAAACCCAGCCCTGGATAGAGGGCCACGGTATCCCCGCCCATGGTCTGCTGGTTCAGGGCCACGGCGATACCGATGCTCTGAAAGAAGGCCAGGGCCACCGTGCCGTAGCGCGTCCACTGGGTGATCTTGCGCCGCCCGGCCTCTCCTTCCTTCTTGATCTGCTGCAGGGCCGGCACCGTGGCCGCCAAAAGCTGCATGACGATGGAGGCCGAGATGTAGGGCATGACCCCCAGGGCGAACATGGACAGGCGTTCCAGGGCCCCGCCGGAGAACATGTTGAACATGTCCAGGATGGTGCCCGACTGGGCCTGATAGAACTGTTCCAGGGCCTGGGGATCGATCCCCGGCACCGGGATGAAGGTCCCGATGCGATAGACCACCAGGGCCATCAGCACGAACAGGAGGCGCTGGCGAAGTTCGGTGAACTTCCCCACGCCCCCCATGGACATGCCCCCTGCGCGATTGGATGCAGCCACTTATTCCTCGACCTTCCCGCCGGCCGCCTCGATGGCGGCGCGGGCCCCCTTGGTCACCGAAACGCCCTTCAGAGTCACCGCCTCCTCCAGTGCGCCGGAGGCAATCACCTTGGCCCGCTTGGCCTGGATCGGAACGATGCCGGCCTCCTTCAGGGCCGCCAGATCCACGATCCCTTCCAGACCGGCCAGTTCGTGCAGGCGCACCTCAGCGCACCAGTCCCGGCTGCGGGAAGTGAAGCCGCTCTTGGGCAGACGGCGCTGAAGGGGCATCTGCCCGCCTTCGAAGCCCACCTTGGTGTAGCCACCGGAACGGGATTTCTGACCCTTGTGCCCCCGGCCACCGGTCTTGCCCAGACCGGAGCCGATGCCCCGGCCCACGCGGCGCGCGGTGGGACGGCTGCCCTCACCCGGGCTCAGTTCGTTGAGTCTCATCTCAAGCCTCCTCGACCTTCAGGAGATAGGAGACCCGGTTGATCATGCCCCGGTTCTCCGGCGTATCTTTGACCGTCACCGTCTGGTGGATCCGGCGGATGCCGAGACCGCGCAGACAGGCCGCATGCTTCTTCAGCCGGCCGTGCTTGCTGCGCACCAGGGTCACCTTCAGTTCGTTCTCGCCCGCCATGACTTACCCCGTGATCTCGTCCAGTTTCTTGCCGCGCTTGGCGGCGATCTGTTCCGGGTCATGCAGGGAGGTCAACCCGTTGAGGGTCGCCCGCACCACGTTGCCGGCATTACGCGATCCGACACACTTGGCCAGCACGTTACGCACACCGGCCACCTCAAAGACGGCGCGCATGGCACCGCCGGCGATGATGCCCGTACCTTCGGAGGCGGGCTGCATGAAGACCTTCGCGGCGCCGTGGCGTGCGGTGGTGGAATAGTAGAGCGTGCCGTCCTTCAGGGCGATCCTGCGCATGTTCTTGCGCGCCGCCTCCATGGCCTTCTGGATGGCCAGGGGCACCTCGCGGGCCTTGCCGTAGCCAAAGCCCACCTTGCCATTGCCGTCTCCCACCACCGTCAGGGCGGTGAAGCGGAACTGGCGACCGCCCTTGACCACTTTGGCCACACGGTTGACGGAGATCAGCTTTTCCTGCAGGCCGTCGTTATCGTTCGAGTTCACAGTTGCCATTGCATCACCCCCGTCAAAATTCCAGACCGCCTTCGCGAGCGGCCTCGGCCAGCGCCTTCACGCGGCCGTGATACCTGAATCCCGAACGGTCGAAGGCCACCTTCCGGATCCCCTTCTCGGCGGCCCGTTCGGCGATGAGACGGCCCACGGTGGTGGCCGCCTCCACATTCCCCGTGGACTTCAGGCCCTCCCGTACGGAGGCCTCCAGGGTGGAGGCGCAGGCCACCACCTCGGATCCCGAGGGGGCGATGATCTGGGCATACACATGCCGGGGCGTGCGATGCACGCACAGGCGGTGGCTCCCCAGCTCGCGGATCTTGTGGCGGGCACGGCTGGCGCGCCGGAGTCGTGCTGTCTTTTTGTCCATCGCGGTCACCTTGCCTTATTTCTTCTTGGCTTCCTTACGGATGATCTGTTCATCCGCATACCGCACACCCTTACCCTTGTAGGGTTCGGGGGGGCGGAAGCCCCTGATCTCCGCCGCCACCTGGCCGACCTTCTGCTTGTCGATCCCCTTGACGACGATCTCGGTCTGGCTCGGTGTCTCCACGGTGATGCCCTCGGGCACCGGATACTCCACGGGGTGGGACAGCCCCAGGGTGAGGTTGAGCTTGTTGCCCTGGGCCTGGGCACGGTAGCCCACGCCCACCAGCTCCAGCTTGCGCTCGAAGCCGCGGCTCACACCCACCACCATATTGTTCACCAGGGCGCGCAGCGTCCCGGTGATGGCGTAGTGCTTCTCGTTGCCGCCAGCGGGTTGGAAGCGGACAACGCCTTCTTCCTGTGCCACCTCGACAAGGGGGTGCTTGGGAAACTGCATGTTCCCCTTGGGCCCCTTCACGGAGATCATTTCATCGCTGATCGTCACATCGACACCGCTGGGCAGTGTGATGGGGTTTTTCGCTACTCGGGACATGGCTTCAATCCGATTAGGAGACGACGCAGAGCACTTCACCGCCCTGGCCCTGGGCTCGCGCCTGGCGATCGGTCATCACCCCGCGGGAGGTGGACACCACGGCAACCCCCAGGCCGCCGATCACCTGAGGCAGTTCATCCTTGCCCCGGTAGATGCGCAGGCCGGGCCGGCTCACCCGCTGGATCTTCTCGATCACGGGCTGGCCCTGGAAGTACTTCAGCTTCACCGTCATGACGGGTTTTTTGTCCTGCTCCTCGACCCTCACCTCGCTGACATAGCCCTCTTCCTTGAGGACCTGGGCGATGGCCACCTTCAGCTTGGAGGCGGGCAGGCTCACTTCGTTCTTGGCAGCGCGCTGGCCGTTGCGGATGCGGGTCAGCAGGTCTGCCACGGGATCGGTCATGCTCATATCAGGTCTTTCCCTCTTACCAGCTCGACTTGACCAGACCGGGCACATCGCCCCGCATGGCCGCTTCGCGCAACTTGTTGCGAGCCAGGCCGAATTTCCGGTAGTACCCGTGGGGACGACCCGTCAGCCGGCAACGGTTGCGCTGCCGCGCCGGGCTGGAATCCCGCGGCAGCTTCTGTAGCTGGACCACCGCCTCCATCCGCGCCTCGGGGGAAGTCTCCGGGTTACTGATGAGCGCCTTGAGCTCGGCGCGCTTGGCGGCATACCGCTTCACCAGGCGCTCGCGCTTCTTTTCACGCTCCATCATGGAAATCTTGGCCATGCTCTCGAACCTCTCAGTGCTTGAACGGGAATTGGAAGGCCTCCAGGAGCGCCCGCCCTTCCTCATCGGTCTTGGCCGTGGTGGTGATGGTGATGTCCATCCCACGCAGCGCGTCGATCTTGTCGTAGTCCACTTCCGGGAAGATGATCTGCTCGCGGATACCCATGTTGTAGTTACCACGGCCATCGAAGGCCTTGGCATTCAGGCCGCGAAAGTCACGCACCCGCGGCAGGGCCACGTTCACCAGGCGATCCAGGAATTCAAACATGCGCTCCCGGCGCAGGGTCACCTTGCAGCCGATGGGATAGCCGTCCCGGATCTTGAAGCCGGCGATGGACTTACGTGCACGGGTCACCACGGGCTTCTGGCCGGCGATGGTGGCCATGTCGGACACGGCGTGCTCGATCTTCTTCTTGTCAGCGACCGCCTCACCCAGCCCCATATTCAGCGTGATCTTGGTGATGCGGGGCACTTCCATCACGTTCTTGTAGCCGAAGCGCTCCATGAGCTGCTTGACGACGGTGTCTTCGTAGTGTGCTTTCAACCTGGCCATCGCATTTCACCTCAAGACGCGTCGACGACTTCGTTGTTGGACTTGTAGTAGCGCACCTTGCGACCGTCCTCCAACGTGCGGAAACCGACGCGATCCCCCTTGCCACTGGCCGGGTTGTACAGCATCACGTTGGACACGTGCAGGGGCATCTCCTTCTCGATGATGCCGCCCTCCACGCCGGTGTAGGGGTTGCCCTTCTGGTGTTTTTTCACCATGTTGACGTTCTGCACCACCACCCGCTCGGCATCCACCACCTTCAGCACGGTTCCGCGGCGGTCCTTGTCCTTACCGGCGATGACGACCACGTCATCACCCTGTCGTATTCTGCGCATGTCTCTACCTCAGCCTCTCGCGTTACAGCACTTCCGGCGCCAGGGAAATGATCTTCATGAACTTCTCGCCGCGCAGTTCGCGCGTAACGGGTCCGAAGATGCGCGTCCCGATGGGCTGCAGCTGATTGTTGAGCAGAACGGCCGCGTTACGATCGAACCGGATCACCGAGCCGTCGGGGCGCCGGACCCCCTTGGCGGTGCGCACGACCACGGCGTTGTAGACCTCGCCCTTCTTCACCTTGCCCCGGGGGATGGCGTCCTTGACGCTCACCTTGACGATATCCCCGATGGCCGCGTAGCGACGGTGCGATCCGCCAAGCACCTTGATGCACTGGACCTTGCGCGCCCCGCTGTTGTCCGCCGCATCCAAAACCGTCTGCATCTGAATCATGATCTGATCTCACTCGTGTCAGTGGTGGCCTGGCCGGATCTCATTCAGGCGCGCGCTCAAGGACCTTCAGCAGGCGGAAGGTCTTCGTGCGGGACATAGGGCGGCATTCCTTGATCAGGACCTTGTCGCCCTTACGGGACTCGTTGCCCTCGTCATGCACGTGCAGCTTGGTGGAGCGGCGCATGTACTTGCCATAGAGCGGATGGCGCACGCGACGCTCGATCAGCACCGTGCGCGTCTTTTCCATCTTGTCGCTGATGACATGGCCCGTCACCGCCCGCTGTTCTTTCACTTCTTGTTCGCTCATGACTTTACTCGCCCGCCCTTGAACGCTCGTTGAGCACGGTCTTGATACGCGCAATGTCCTTGCGGACCTTGCCGAACCGGTCGGGGCGCGGCATCTGGCCCGTGCCGTTCTGCATGCGCATCTTGAACTGTTCCCGGTAGAGCTCCAGCAGCTCCGCCTTCAGTTCCTCGGAATTCCGGTCGCGCAGTTCGCTCGCCTTCATCACATCACCTGCCGGGTCACAAATGCGGTCTTGATGGGCAGCTTGGCGGCCGCCAGGCGGAAGGCCTCACGGGCCACCTCCTCGCTCACGCCTTCCATCTCATAGAGGACGCGACCGGGCTGGATCTTGCACACCCAGTACTCCACGTTCCCCTTACCCTTACCCATGCGCACTTCCACGGGCTTCTTGGTCACAGGCACATCCGGAAACACCCGGATCCAGATCTTGCCCCCACGCTTGATATGCCGGTTCATGGCACGGCGTGCGGCCTCGATCTGGCGGGCGGTGACCCGTCCGCGATCCACGGACTGCAGGGCGAATTCACCGAAGCTCACCTTATTGCCGGACTGGGCCAGGCCACGGTTCCGCCCCTTGGACTGCTTTCGGAATTTGGTCTTCTTGGGCTGCAGCATCATTCAACTCCTCAATTCACCGCGGCCTTGCCGTCCTGCGGGGCATCGGTCTTGCGCTCGAAGTCGAACACCTCACCCTTGAACACCCACACCTTCACACCGATGATGCCGTAGGTGGTGCGGGCCTCGGCAAACCCGTAGTCGATATCGGCGCGCAGGGTGTGCAGGGGCACGCGGCCCTCGCGGTACCATTCGCTGCGCGCGATCTCGGCGCCGTTCAGGCGACCGGAGACATGCACCTTCACCCCCTGGGCGCCCAGGCGCATGGCATTGCCCACGGCCCGTTTCATGGCACGGCGGAACATGATGCGCCGCTCCAGCTGCTGGGCGATGTTCTCGGCCACCAGCTGGGCATCGGTCTCCGGCTTGCGGATCTCCTCGATGTTGATCTTCACGCTGGGGGCCGGAAGGCCGAGCCGGCCCGCCACCTCACGGCGCAGCGCCTCGATATCCTCACCCTTCTTGCCGATGACGATGCCGGGGCGCGCCGTGTGGATGGTGATGAAGGCCTGGCGTGCCGGACGCGCGATCTCGATGCGGCTCACCGAGGCCTGGGAGAGCTTGCGCTTCAGGAACCGGCGAAGTTCAAGATCACTGTGCAGGTTGTCGGCATAGCTGCCACCATCGGCATACCAGGTGGATGTCCAGTCTGCGGACACCCCCAGACGGAAGCCGACCGGATTGACTTTCTGACCCATCTCAGACCCCTGTGTTACTCGGCGCTGACGGCGACGGTAATGTGGCTTGTACGTTTGTTGATGCGGTTCGCGCGGCCCTTGGCCCGGGCCTCGATGCGCTTGAGCACCGGCCCCTGGTCCACACAGATGCGCGACACCCGCAGCTCGTCCACGTCGGCGCCGTCATTGTGCTCGGCGTTGGCGATGGCCGATTCCAGGACCTTCCGCACCATGTGCGCGGATTTCTTCGGGCTGAACGTCAACACCTGCAGGGCGCGCTCCACCGGGAGACCCCGCACCTGATCCGCCACCAGGCGGCATTTTTGTGGCGACACCCGTGCGAACCGCAGTTTTGCGACGGTTTCCATGATCGACCCCTTACCTTGCCTTCTTGTCGGCCACGTGGCCCTTGAAGGTCCGCGTCACCGCGAACTCGCCGAGCTTGTGGCCCACCATGTTTTCATTCACCAGCACGGGCACGTGCTGCCGCCCGTTGTGCACCGCGATGGTCAGACCCACCATCTGCGGGATCACCATGGACCGGCGCGACCAGGTCTTGATGGGACGCCGATCGTTGTTGGCGGCCGCCTGCTCGACCTTCTTGTACAGGTGATGATCGACAAAAGGACCTTTTTTAAGCGAACGCGGCACTGACCTATCCCCTCAAACAGTTACTTCGCTTTCCGACGGCGCACAATCATGCTGTCCGTCCGCTTGTTCTTGCGGGTCTTGTATCCCTTGGTGGGGATACCCCACGGCGTCACCGGATGCTGGCCGAAGTTGCGGCCCTCACCGCCCCCATGGGGATGATCCACCGGGTTCATGGCCGTGCCGCGTACCGTCGGCCGGACCCCCAGCCAACGCCGGGCCCCCGCCTTGCCGTACTTGCGCAGGCTGTGCTCGGAGTTACTCACCTCGCCCACCGTGGCGCGGCAGTCCGCGTGCACCTTGCGCATCTCACCGGAGCGCAGCCGCAGGGTGGCGTACTGCCCTTCCCGGGCCACCAGTTGCACCGAGGCGCCAGCGCTGCGGGCGATCTGCGCCCCCTTGCCTGCCTTCAGCTCCACGCAGTGGACCACGGTCCCCACCGGGATGTTGCGCAGCGGCAGGGCGTTGCCCGGACGGATCGGGGCATGCTGACCGGAAAGGATCTCGGCGCCCGCCTTCACCCCCTTGGGGGCGATGATGTAGCGGCGCTCACCGTCCCGGTAGAGCACCAGCGCCAGGTGGGCGCTGCGGTTCGGATCATACTCCAGACGCTCCACGCGCCCCGGGATGTCGTCCTTGTTGCGCTTGAAATCGACGATGCGGTAGCGCTGCTTGTGACCACCCCCCACGTGACGGGTGGTGATCCGACCCTGATTATTCCGACCCCCGGTGCGGTTCTTTTTGGCCAGCAGCGGACCGTAGGGCTCGCCCTTGTGCAGATCGGGGTTCACACCCCGGACCACAAAGCGGCGGCCCGCGGAAGTGGGTTTCGATTTGACGATCGCCATTTCGCGTTACCTTTCCGGTTACTCGTTGCCGGCCAGTTCGATGTCGTAACCCGGCTCGAGGGTCACGTAGGCCTTTCTCCAATGATTACGGCGACCCTGGAAACGCCCCATGCGCTTGCTTTTGCCTTTCTGATTCAGGACACGCACGGAGGCCACCTTCACCTCAAAGAGCTTCTCCACGGCGGCGCGCACCTCGTCCCGGGTCGCATCGGTGGCCACCTTGAACACGTGCTGGTTGGCCGCATCCCCGAGCAGGGTCGCCTTTTCGGAGACATGGGGCCCCTTGAGCACCTTCAGCAGTCTTTCCTCGTTCATGACAACCACCCTTCAATATGCTTCAGCGCAGGCACCGTCATCAGCACCCGCTCCGCGCCCACCAGCGCCACCGGATTGATCTCCGTGATCTCCAGGACATCCACACCGGGGAGATTGCGCGCCGAGAGGTAGAGATTGGCATCGGCCTCGGCGGTGACAATGGTCACCCGCTCCAGACCCAGCTCTGACAGCTTGGCCGTCAGCGCCTTGGTGCGCGGCTCGGCCACGCGGAATTCATCCACCAACACCAGGCGCTCCTGACGCACCAGCTCCGAGAGGATGCTGGCCATGGCGGCCCGGTACATCTTCTTGTTCAGCTTCTGCTGGTAGCTGCGCGTCGCGGAGGGGAAGACCTTGCCACCTCCACGCCACAAGGGGCTGCGGATGGTGCCGGCGCGGGCGCGCCCGGTACCCTTCTGCCGCCAGGGCTTGGCACCGCCGCCGCGCACCTCGCTACGCCCCTTCTGGGCGGAGGTGCCGGCGCGGCCTGCGGCCATGTGCGCCACCACCGCCTGGTGCACCAGCGCCTCGTTGAAGTCCCGGGCGAAGGTGCCCTCGGAGACCTCGACCTCCTGCTGCGTGTCTTGAACCTGGAGCTTCATGAGACTCAACCTTTCGCCTTGACTGAGGGGCGCACCACCACGTCACCCCCGGTGGAACCCGGGACCGCACCACGGATCAGGAGCAGGTTGCGCTCGGCGTCCACCCGAACCACCTCCAGGTTCTGGGTGGTGCAGCGCTCGTTGCCCATCTGGCCGGCCATCTTCTTGCCCTTGAGGACGCGCCCCGGGGTCTGGTTCTGACCGATGGAACCGGGGGCACGGTGGGCCAGGGAGTTGCCATGGGTGGCGTCCTGCGTGCTGAAGTTGTGGCGCTTGACCACACCCTGAAAGCCCTTACCCTTGCTGGTGCCGGTGACGTCCACCCGCTGACCGGCGGCAAACAGGCTCACATCCAGCTGCGCACCGGCCTCGATATCCGCGCCTTCCTCACCGTCCAGGCGGAACTCCCACATACCGCGCCCCGGCTCCACACCGGCCTTGGCCAGATGCCCGGCCATAGGCCGGCTGACGCGGCTCGCCTTGCGGGTACCGAAGGTCACCTGCAGACCACGGTAGCCGTCGCGCTCCGGAGTCTTCACCTGGGTGACCCGGTTCGGCTCCACTTCAATCACTGATACCGGCAGGGACACCCCGTCTTCTGTGAAGACACGGGTCATGCCCACCTTGCGACCGACCAGTCCGATTGCCATGACACTACCTCTGCTTCCACCCCGGACCCCGGAGCATCGAAGGATTATTCTCTCGTTCTGAAAATCACGGCCCGGTACAAGTCAACCCTGTACCGGGCCATGGAAAGCCCACAATTATGCCACAGGAAGACGGCTTAGTTAAGCTTTATTTGCACATCCACGCCCGCGGCCAGATCCAGCTTCATCAGGGCGTCCACGGTCTTGTCCGTGGGATCCATGATGTCCATGAGGCGCTTGTGGGTGCGGATCTCGTACTGATCCCGCGCGTCCTTGTTGACGTGGGGCGAGATGAGCACGGTGAACCGCTCCTGCTTCGTGGGCAGGGGGATGGGACCCTTCACCCGGGCCCCCGTGCGTTTGGCGGTCTCGACGATCTCCAGGGCGGAGCGGTCGATGAGCCGGTGATCGAACGCCTTCAGGCGGATACGGATTCTCTGGTTGGCAGGCATGGGCGCTTACTCGATGATCTTGGAGACGACGCCGGCACCGACGGTGCGGCCGCCTTCGCGGATGGCGAAGCGCAGACCGTCTTCCATCGCGATGGGGGCGATCAGGGACACCGTCATCTTCACGTTGTCACCCGGCATCACCATCTCCACCCCTTCCGGAAGATCCACCGATCCGGTCACGTCCGTCGTGCGGAAATAGAACTGCGGACGGTAGCCGTTGAAGAACGGGGTGTGGCGACCCCCTTCGTCCTTCGACAGCACATACACCTCCGCCTCGAACTTGGTGTGGGGCGTGATGGAACCGGGCTTGCACAGCACCTGCCCACGCTCCACCTCGTCCCGCTTCGTACCACGCAGCAGCACGCCCACGTTGTCCCCGGCCTGACCTTCGTCCAGCAGCTTGCGGAACATCTCCACACCGGTCACCGTGGTCTTCTTGGTGTCGGTGATGCCAACGATCTCCACTTCGTCGCCCACCTTGACGATGCCGCGCTCCACACGCCCGGTCACCACCGTGCCGCGACCGGAAATGGAGAACACGTCCTCCACCGGCATCAGGAAGGCCCCATCCACCGCACGCTCCGGCTCGGGGATGTAGCTGTCCAGGGCTTCCATCAGCTTCTCGATGGCCGGCACACCGATCTCGGAGGTGTCCCCCTCCAGGGCCTTCAGCGCGGAACCCGTGACAATGGGGGTGTCATCCCCGGGGAAGTCGTAGCTGGACAGCAGGTCACGAACCTCCATCTCCACCAGCTCCAGCAGCTCCGGATCGTCCACCATGTCCGCCTTGTTCAGGAACACCACAATGCTCGGCACACCCACCTGGCGCGCCAGCAGGATGTGCTCCCGCGTCTGCGGCATCGGGCCGTCCGCAGCGGACACCACCAGGATGGCTCCGTCCATCTGCGCCGCACCCGTGATCATGTTCTTCACATAGTCCGCGTGTCCGGGGCAGTCCACGTGGGCATAGTGACGATTGTCCGATTCGTATTCCACGTGCGCCGTGGCAATGGTGATCCCGCGGGCACGCTCTTCCGGGGCGTTGTCAATCTGGTCGTAACCCCGGGATTCCCCGCCGTACTTCTTCGCCTGGCACACCGTCAGCGCCGCCGTCAGCGTGGTCTTGCCATGGTCCACGTGACCAATCGTGCCTACGTTCACGTGCGGCTTCTTACGCTCGAATTTTTCCTTCGACACCTTGCTCTACCCCTTCAATCTCGTTCAATGCTTCTGGAGCCGGGAAAGCGGCCCCGATCAGGACGCCTTCTTGATGATCGCTTCCGCCACGCTGGACGGTGCCTCCGCGTACTTGCAGAACTCCATGGAGTACACGGCACGTCCCTGGGTGGCCGAGCGCAGGTCGGTGGAGTATCCGAACATCTCCGCCAGCGGCACCTCGGCCCGGACCACCTTGCCGGCGGGGGCATCATCCATGCCCTGCACCAGACCGCGGCGGCGGTTCAGATCGCCCATGACATCCCCCATGTACTCCTCGGGGGTCACCACCTCCACCTTCATGATGGGTTCCAGCAGGACCGCGCCCGCCTTAGGTGCCCCTTCCTTGAAGGCCATGGAGCCGGCGATCTTGAAGGCGGCCTCGGAGGAGTCCACATCGTGGTAGGAGCCGTCGAAGAGGGTGACCTTGAAATCCACCACGGGGAAGCCGGCGATGACCCCGTTCTGGGCCGCCTCCTGGATCCCCTTATCCACGGCCGGGACGTATTCCCGGGGCACCACACCACCGACGATGGCATTGACGAACTCATAGCCGGAACCCGGCTCCAGCGGCTCGATGCGCAGCCAGACGTGGCCGTACTGACCGCGGCCACCGGACTGGCGCACGAACTTGCCTTCCTGTTCCACCGTCTTGCGCACGGTCTCACGATAGGCCACCTGGGGCTGCCCCACATTGGCCTCCACCTTGAACTCGCGCTTGAGGCGGTCGACGATGATATCCAGGTGCAGCTCCCCCATGCCGGAGATGATGGTCTGCCCGGATTCTTCGTCAGTGCGCACCTGGAAGGAGGGGTCCTCCTGGGCCAGCTTGCCCAGGGCCACGCCCATCTTCTCCTGGTCGGTCTTGGTCTTGGGCTCCACCGCCACGGAGATCACCGGATCCGGGAACTCCATGCGCTCCAGGGTGATCACGTTGTTGGGATCACACAGGGTATCCCCGGTGGTCACGTCCTTCAGACCCACGGCGGCGGCGATGTCACCGGCGCGCACCTCCTTGATCTCCTCGCGGGAGTTGGAGTGCATCTGCACGATGCGGCCAACCCGCTCACGCTTACCCTTGACCGGATTGAACATCGTGTCACCGGACTTCACCACACCGGAATAGACCCGGAAGAAGGTGAGGGTACCCACGAACGGGTCCGTGGCGATCTTGAAGGCCAGGGCGGCGAAGGGCTCATCATCGGAGGAGTGCCGCAGGGCCTCCGTCTCGTTGGCGTCGTCCAGGTTGCCCTTGATGGCCAGCACATCCGTCGGCGACGGCATGTACTCCACCACGGCATCCAGCATGGCCTGCACACCCTTGTTCTTGAAGGCGGAACCACACAGGGCCGGGACGATCTCGTTGCTCAGGGTGCGCGCACGCAGCCCCTGCTTGATCTCCTCAGTGGTCAGCTCACCGCTGTCCAGGTACTTCTCCATGAGCTCTTCCGAGGACTCGGCGGCAGCCTCCACCAGATGCTCGCGCCACTGCTCGCAGTCGGCCTGCATCTCGGCGGGGATATCCTTCTCCTGGAAGCTCATGCCGAAGTTGTCCGCATCCCAGTAGATGGCCTTCATCTTGATAAGGTCCACCACCCCCTCGAACTGATCCTCGGCACCGATGGGCAGCTGCAACGGCACCGGATTGGCCGCCAGCCGGGTCTTGATCTGCTCCACCACGCGCAGGAAGTTGGCACCGGCCCGGTCCATCTTGTTGACGAAGGCCATGCGCGGCACCTGGTACTTGTTGGCCTGACGCCACACGGTCTCGGACTGGGGCTCCACGCCGCCCACGGCACAGAAGACGGCGCAGGCGCCGTCCAGGACCCTCAGGCTGCGCTCCACCTCGATGGTGAAGTCCACGTGCCCGGGGGTGTCGATGATATTGATGCGATGCTCGGGGAACTGTTTTTCCATCCCCGGCCAGAAGCAGGTGGTGGCGGCGGAGGTGATGGTGATGCCGCGCTCCTGCTCCTGCTCCATCCAGTCCATGGTCGCGGCGCCGTCGTGCACCTCACCGAGCTTGTGGGACACACCGGTGTAGAACAGGATCCGCTCCGTGGTGGTGGTCTTGCCGGCGTCGATGTGCGCCATGATCCCGATGTTACGGTAGCGCTCGATGGGTGTTTTGCGTGCCACTTTAAAGATACCTCAGAGAATCAATTGCCTTTGGGGCCCAATCACCAGCGGTAGTGGGAGAAGGCCTTGTTGGCTTCCGCCATGCGGTGGGTGTCTTCGCGCTTCTTCACAGCAGAGCCCTTGCTGTCGGCGGCATCCATGAGCTCACCCGCCAGCTTCAGGGCCATGGACTTCTCCCCCCGCTTGCGGGAGGCGTCCACCAGCCAGCGCATGGCCAGCGCGTTCTGACGCACGGAACGCACCTCCACCGGCACCTGGTAGGTGGCACCGCCCACACGGCGGGACTTCACCTCCACGCGGGGACGCACATTCTCCAGCGCCTGCTCGAGCACACCCAGACCGTCCCCCTTCTTGGCTTCGATCTGGTCGAGCGCACCGTAGATGACCCGCTCGGCCACAGACTTCTTGCCGTCGCGCATCACGGTGTTAATGAACTTGGCGAGCATCTCGCTCTTGTACTTGGGATCCGGCAGGATCGTACGCTTGGGAGCTTCGGATCTTCTCGACATGGTCTTATCTCAACAAGCCCTTAGGCCTTCTTGGGGCGCTTCGCGCCGTACTTGGAGCGCGCCTGCTTGCGGTTTTGCACACCCTGGGTGTCCAGGCTGCCGCGAACCGTATGATAGCGCACACCCGGAAGGTCCTTGACTCGACCGCCACGGATGAGCACCACCGAGTGTTCCTGAAGGTTGTGCCCTTCCCCACCGATGTAGCTGGAGACTTCGTAACCGTTGGTCAGGCGCACGCGCGCCACCTTACGCAGGGCCGAGTTCGGCTTCTTCGGCGTGGTGGTGTACACACGGGTGCAGACACCACGCTTCTGCGGGCAGGCTTCCAGTGCCGGCACGTTGCTCTTTTCGCTCGGGCGCTTGCGCGGCTTGCGCACTAACTGGTTGATTGTTGCCATGAAAGCTTTTCTCCTAGCCCAAAAACAACGACAGGCCGGACCCTACCGACCTGTCGAGGGTGCGTTATGTTAGGCAGAGCCGCGGGGCGTGTCAAGTCACGCCCCGCGGCCGCCCCCGGGGAGATCACGGTGGGCGGGCCTTTTCCGGCCCGCGCCGTGCTCAGTTATCGCCGTCGCCCGTGGGCTGCGGCGCCGAACCCTCATCCTGGGCCGGCGGCGGGGTGACGCCCTCCCCATCCCCCTGCGGCAGGGTGTCGGATTCGGGTTCGGCCTGGGCCGGCTCCGGCATCTCCAGGGTAAGGCCCTCGCCGTGACGCCGGCGGCGCCGTTCCTTGTGATAGGCCAGACCGGTGCCGGCGGGGATCAGCCGGCCGACGATGACGTTCTCCTTCAGCCCCCGCAGGTCGTCCCTTCCACCACGCACCGCGGACTCGGTGAGCACGCGGGTGGTCTCCTGGAAGGAGGCCGCGGAGATGAAGGATTCGGTCACCAGGGAGGCCTTGGTGATCCCCAGCAGGACCCGCTCGTAGAGGGGGGGCTGCTTCTCCGCGCCCAGGCGCTCGATCTCCTCCAGGACCCGGGAACGATCCACCTGCTCCCCGGTGAGGAAGCGGCTGTCCCCCGGATGCATGATGTCCACCTTGCGCAGCATCTGGCGGATGATCACCTCGATGTGCTTGTCGTTGATCTTCACGCCCTGCAGACGGTAGACGTCCTGGATCTCCTGCACCATGTATTCCGCCAGGGCGGTGATCCCCAGCAGGCGCAGGATGTCGTGGGGGTTGGGTTCGCCCTCGGCGATCACCTCCCCCTTCTCCACGTGTTCCCCCTCGAACACGCTCACCTGACGCCACTTGGGGATCAACTCCTCGTGGCTCTCGCCCGTCTTCTCCTCGGTGATGATCAGGCGCTGCTTGCCCTTGGTGTCCTTGCCGAAGCTCACCGTGCCGGAGCGCTCTGCCAGGATGGCGGACTCCTTGGGTTTTCTCGCCTCGAACAGATCGGCCACCCGCGGCAGACCCCCGGTGATGTCGCGGGTCTTGGAGGATTCCTGCGGGATGCGGGCGACCACGTCCCCCACCTCCACCGTGGAGCCGTCCTCCAGGTTCACGATGGAGTTGGCCGGCAGGACGTACTGGGCCGGGATATCGGTACCGGCCAGGCACAGGTCACGGCCCTGTCCATCCACCAGCTTCACCATGGGCCGCAGGTCCTTGCCGGCGGATCCCCGGGACTTGGGATCGATCACCACCGTGGAGCTCAGGCCGGTGACCTCGTCCACCTGTTTGGTGACCGTGACCCCCTCGATGAAGTCGTGCAGACGGATGGTCCCCGCCACCTCGGTGATGATGGGGTGGGTGTGGGGGTCCCAGGTGGCCACTTCCTGGCCGGCGTCCACACGCTCCCCGTCCTCCACCAGGATGACGGCGCCGTAGGGCAGCTTGTAGCGCTCGCGTTCGCGCCCGGCCTCGTCGATGACGCCGATCTCACCGGAGCGGGACACCGCCACCAGGTTGTCCTGCTTGTTCTTCACCGTCTTGATGTTATGCAGACGGATGGTGCCCTCGGCCTTGACGGTGATGTTGCTGGCGGCCGCGGTCCGGCTGGCGGCACCGCCGATGTGGAAGGTGCGCATGGTCAGCTGGGTGCCCGGCTCACCGATGGACTGGGCCGCGATGACCCCCACCGCCTCGCCGATGTTCACCTCGTGGCCACGGGCCAGGTCACGGCCATAGCACTTGGCGCAGATGCCGTGGCGGGTCTGACAGGTGATGGCGGAACGCACCACCACCTCGTCCACGCCGGCCGCCTCCATGGCGTCCACCTTGGCCTCGTCCAGCAACGTGCCCTTGGGCATGATGACATCGCCGTTGAGGGCCAGGACATCCTTGGCGGTGACCCGCCCGAGCACCCGCTCGCGCAGGGGTTCCACCACATCGCCCCCCTCGATGATGGGCTTCATGACGATGCCCTCTTCCGTGCCGCAGTCCTCTTCGGTGACCACCAGGTCCTGGGCCACATCCACCAGACGACGGGTCAGATAACCGGAGTTGGCGGTCTTGAGCGCCGTGTCCGCCAGCCCCTTGCGCGCGCCGTGGGTGGAGATGAAGTACTGCAGCACGTTCAGGCCCTCACGGAAGTTCGCCGTGATGGGGGTCTCGATGATGGAGCCGTCCGGCTTGGCCATGAGGCCGCGCATCCCCGCCAGCTGGCGCATCTGGGCGGCGGAACCACGGGCACCGGAGTCGGCCATCATGAAGATGGAATTGAACGAGGGCTGACGCACCGTATTGCCCTCGGCGTCCACCAGTTCATCCGTACCCAGCTTCTCCATCATGGCCTTGGAGATCTGGTCATTGGTATGGGACCAGATGTCCACCACCTTGTTGTAGCGTTCCCCCTTGGTCACCAGACCCGAGGCGTACTGGTCCTCGATGTCCTTCACCTGGGCCTCGGCGGAGGCCAGGATCCCCGTCTTCTCCCCGGGAATGACCATGTCGTTGATGCCGAAGGAGATGCCGCCCCGGGTGGAATAGCGGAAGCCGGTGTACATGAGCTGGTCGGCAAAGACCACCGTCTCCTTCAGGCCCACGCGGCGGTAGCAGGTGTTGATGAGGCTGGAGATGGCCTTCTTGTTCAGGTCCCGGTTGACCACCTCGAAGGGCAGACCGTCGGGCAGGATGCGCGACAGCAGGGACCGGCCCACGGTGGTGTCGTAGCGCTTGAAGGACTCCACACGCTCGCCGGACTCATCAAAGGTCACCTCGCGGATGCGTACCTGCACCCGGGCGTGAAGTTCGGCCACACCGTTCTCATAGGCCCGGTGCACCTCGTCCACGTCGGCGAAACGCATGCCCTCGCCCTTCACATTCACCCGCTCACGGGACATGTAGTACAGCCCCAGCACGATGTCCTGGGAGGGCACGATGATGGGGTCGCCGTTGGCCGGGGAGAGGACGTTGTTGGTGGACATCATCAGTGCCCGGGCCTCCAGCTGCGCCTCCAGGGACAGGGGCACGTGCACCGCCATCTGGTCGCCGTCGAAGTCCGCGTTGAACGCGGCGCAGACCAGGGGGTGGAGCTGGATGGCCTTACCCTCGATGAGCACCGGCTCGAAGGCCTGGATCCCCAGGCGGTGCAGCGTGGGGGCCCGGTTGAGCATCACCGGGTGCTCCCGGATGACCTCGTCCAGGATGTCCCAGACCTCGGGCCCTTCCCGTTCCACCAGCTTCTTGGCCGCCTTGATGGTGGTGGCCAGGCCACGGCGGTGCAGCTTGCCGAAGATGAAGGGCTTGAACAGCTCCAGGGCCATCTTCTTGGGCAGACCGCACTGATGCAGGCGCAGGGTGGGCCCCACCACAATCACGGAGCGGCCGGAGTAGTCCACGCGCTTGCCCAGCAGGTTCTGGCGGAAACGGCCCTGCTTGCCCTTGATCATGTCCGCCAGGGACTTGAGGGGGCGCTTGTTGGTGCCGGTGATGGCGCGGCCGCGGCGGCCGTTGTCCAGAAGGGCGTCCACGGACTCCTGCAGCATGCGCTTTTCGTTGCGCACGATGATGTCCGGGGCGTTGAGTTCCAGCAGCCGCTTGAGGCGGTTGTTGCGGTTGATCACCCGGCGGTAGAGATCGTTCAGGTCGGAGGTGGCGAAACGACCGCCGTCCAGCGGCACCAGGGGGCGCAGGTCCGGCGGCAGCACCGGCAGCACCTCCAGGATCATCCATTCGGGCTTGTTGCCCGAATCCAGGAAGGATTCGATGATCTTGAGGCGCTTGGCCAGGCGCTTCACCTTGGTGTCGGAGTTGGTCTCGCGCACCTCGGTGCGCAGCCGGCTGGCCTCGGCCTGCAGATCGATGGAGCGCAGCAGCTCATACACCGCCTCGGCGCCCATGCGGGCGTCGAACTCGTCCCCATGCTCCTCGATGGCCTCCAGGTACTGCTCGTCGCTCATGAGCTGGCCACGCTCGAGGGTGGTCATGCCCGGATCGATGACCACGAAGGCCTCGAAGTAGAGGATGCGCTCGATGTCCCGCAGGGTCATGTCCATGAGCAGACCGATGCGCGAGGGCAGGCTCTTGAGGAACCAGATATGGGCCACGGGGCTGGCCAGTTCGATGTGGCCCATGCGCTCACGGCGCACCTTGGTCTGGGTCACCTCCACACCGCACTTCTCGCACACCACGCCGCGGTGCTTGAGGCGCTTGTACTTGCCGCACAGGCATTCGTAGTCCTTGATGGGCCCGAAGATCTTGGCGCAGAAGAGCCCGTCCCGCTCCGGCTTGAAGGTGCGGTAGTTGATGGTCTCCGGCTTCTTCACCTCGCCATAGGACCAGGAACGGATCATCTCCGGCGAAGCCAGGGCGATGCGGATGGCGTCGAATTCCTCCACCTGGCCCTGCTGTCTGAAGAGATTGAGAAGGTCTTTCATCGATTCACCTCGATAGAGTTGGAGCACGCACGTCCCGGAGGGCGGCGGGGCGTCCATGGGCCCCGCCGCGGGGCCTCCCTCAGTCCTGCTCCAGTTCGATATTGATGGCCAGCGAACGGATTTCCTTCATGAGCACGTTGAAGGATTCGGGGATGTTCGCTTCCATCCGGTGATCGCCGTCGACGATGTTCTTGTACATCTTGTTCCTTCCCTGAACGTCGTCCGACTTGACGGTGAGCATCTCCTGCAGGGTGTAGGCGGCGCCATAGGCCTCCAGCGCCCAGACCTCCATCTCGCCGAAGCGCTGGCCGCCGAACTGGGCCTTGCCGCCCAGGGGCTGCTGCGTCACCAGGCTGTAGGGCCCCGTGGAACGGGCATGCATCTTGTCATCCACCAGGTGGTTGAGCTTGAGCATGTGCATGTAGCCCACGGTCACCGGCCGGTCGAAGGCATCGCCGGTGCGCCCGTCGTAGAGCGTCGCCTGACCGCTCTCGGGCAGATCCGCCAGCTTGAGCATGGCCTTGATCTCCGTCTCCTCGGCCCCGTCGAAGACCGGGGTGGCCATGGGCACGCCCCTGCGCAGGTTCTTCGCCAGTTCCAGCACCTCCTCGTCGCTGAGGCTGGAGAGGTCCTCGCGGCGGGTGCGCTCGTCGTGGTTGTACACCTGGTCCAGGAAGCGGCGCAGTTCGTCCACCTCCGCCCTGGCCTCGAGCATGCGCCCGATCTTCAGGCCCAGCCCCTTGGCGGCCCAGCCCAGGTGGGTCTCCAGCACCTGCCCCACGTTCATGCGCGAGGGCACGCCCAGGGGGTTGAGGACGATGTCCATGGGGGTGCCGTCCTCGGTAAAGGGCATGTCCTCCACCGGCACGATCATGGAGACCACCCCCTTGTTACCGTGGCGGCCGGCCATCTTGTCCCCCGGCTGCATGCGGCGCTTCACGGCCACGTAGACCTTGACCATCTTGAGCACCCCCGGGGCCAGGTCGTCCCCGGCGGTGAGCTTCTCCTTCTGCTCCCGGAAGCGCTTCTCGAAGTCGTCATGCTGGGCCTTGATCTGGGCGGCCATGAGTTCCAGCTGCTCGTTGACCTCCTCGGAGCGCATGCGGATCTCGAACCACTTCTCCCGGGGCAGTTCCCCCAGGTAGCTGCGGGTGACCTTGGCCCCGTCCTTCAGCCCCCCGGGACCGCCGGCGGCCAGCTTGCCCACCAGGAGCTTCTCCACGCGATCGTAGACATCGTCCTCGTAGATGCGCAGCTGATCCTTGAGGTCCTTGCGCACGGACTCCAGGGCCGCCTCCTCGATCTGCAGGGCGCGCTTGTCCTTCTCCACACCGTCGCGGGTGAATACGCGCACATCGATGACCGTGCCGTCGATGCCGGAGGGGACGCGCAGGCTGGTGTCCTTCACGTCCGAGGCCTTCTCACCGAAGATGGCGCGCAGCAGCTTCTCCTCGGGGGTGAGCTGGGTCTCGCCCTTGGGGGTCACCTTGCCCACCAGGATGTCGCCGGGCTTCACCTCGGCCCCCACGAAGACGATGCCGGACTCGTCCAGCTTGGACAGCAGCCCCTCGGAGACGTTGGGGATGTCGGCGCTGATCTCCTCGGGCCCCAGCTTGGTGTCCCGGGCCACACAGGTGAGCTCCTCGATGTGGATGGAGGTGAAGCGGTCCTCCTGCACCACCCGCTCGGAGATGAGGATGGAGTCCTCGAAGTTGTAGCCGTTCCAGGGCATGAAGGCCACGAGCATGTTCTGCCCCAGGGCCAGTTCCCCCATATCGGTGGAGGAACCATCCGCCAGCACATCGCCCCGGGCGATGACATCCCCCACCCGCACCAGGGGGCTCTGGTTGATGCAGGTGTTCTGGTTGGAACGGGTGTACTTGGTGAAGTTGTAGATGTCCACACCCGGTTCGCCGGCCTCGGTCTCGTCGTCGTTGACCCGCACCACCACGCGGGCGGCGTCCACCGAGTCCACCACCCCGCCGCGGCGGGCGACGATGGAGGAGCCGGAGTCGATGGCCACCGTGCGCTCGATGCCGGTGCCCACCACCGGGGTCTCCGCCCGCAGACAGGGCACGGCCTGGCGCTGCATGTTGGACCCCATGAGGGCGCGGTTGGCGTCGTCATGCTCCAGGAAGGGAATCAGCGCCGCCGCCACGGAGACGATCTGCTTGGGCGAGATGTCCATGAACTGGATCTTGTCCGGCGTGGACATGGTGAACTCGTTCTGGAAGCGGCAGGACACCAGCTCGTCCGTCAGGCGCCCGTCATCGTCCAGGGTGGCGTTCGCCTGGGCGATGACGTAGTTGCCCTCCTCGATGGCCGAGAGGTAACGGATCTCCTCGGTCACCTTCCCGTCCACCACCTGCCGGTAGGGGGTCTCCAAGAAGCCGTAGCGGTTGGTGCGGGCATACACCGCCAGGGAGTTGATCAGGCCGATGTTGGGGCCTTCCGGGGTCTCGATGGGACAGACGCGGCCGTAGTGGGTGGGGTGCACGTCGCGCACCTCGAAGCCGGCCCGCTCGCGGGTCAGACCGCCGGGCCCCAGGGCCGAGATGCGCCGCTTGTGGGTCACCTCGGACAGGGGGTTGTTCTGATCCATGAACTGGGACAGCTGGCTGGAGCCGAAGAACTCCTTCACCGCCGCCGCCACCGGCTTGGCGTTGATGAGCTCCTGGGGCATCAGGCCCTCGCTCTCGGCCACGCTCAGGCGCTCCTTCACGGCGCGCTCCACGCGCACCAGGCCGACGCGGAAGACGTTCTCCGCCATCTCCCCCACGCTGCGCACACGGCGGTTGCCCAGGTGGTCGATATCGTCCACCTGGCCGTTGCCGTTGCGGATATCGATCAGGGTGTGCAGCACATCCAGGATGTCCTGGTTGTCCAGCACGCCCGCACCGGTCTCCTCCTCCCGGCCCACGCGGCGGTTGAACTTCATCCGCCCCACGGGGGAGAGATCGTAACGATCCTCACTGAAGAACAGGTTACTGAACAGGGTCTCGGCGGCCTCCTTGGTGGGCGGCTCACCGGGACGCATCATGCGGTAGATCTCCACCTGCGCCTCCAGCTGCGAGCGCGTGGTGTCGATCTTCAGGGTATTGGAGATATAGGGCCCGTGGTCCAGTTCATTGGTATACAGCACCCGGAAGCCCTTCTGACCGCTCTGCCGGATCCGCTCCAGCAGATCGGGCGTGAGTTCGTCATTGGGGTTGGCGATCACCTCGCCGCTGTCCTCGTCCACCACGCCATGGGCCAGGATCTTGCCGATGACGGCATCATCCGGCACCTCCAGGGAGCTGAGTCCCGCCTGTTCCATCTGGCGCACGTGGCGCGCGGTAATGCGCCGGCCGGCCTCCACCAGCACGTCGCCCCCGATACGGATGTCGAAGGAAGCGGACTCGCCCCGCAGGCGCGCGGGCACCAGCTCCATCTCGAACCCCTCCGGACGCACCCGGATCTCGGTGGTCTCGAAGAAGGTGGCGAGGATCTCCTCGGTGTCCATCCCCAGGGCGCGCAGCAGGACCGTGGCCGGCAGCTTGCGGCGGCGGTCGATGCGCACGAAGATGGCATCCTTGGGATCGAACTCGAAATCCAGCCAGGACCCCCGGTAGGGGATCACGCGGGCATTGAACAGCAGCTTGCCGGAACTGTGGGTCTTGCCCTTGTCGTGATCAAAGAAGACCCCCGGGGAACGGTGCAGCTGGGAGACGATGACCCGTTCCGTGCCGTTGACCACGAAGGTGCCGTTCTCGGTCATGAGGGGCAGTTCGCCCATGTAGACCTCCTGCTCCTTGATGTCCTTGACGACACGGGAGCCCGCGGGGGCATCCTTGTCGTAGATCACCAGGCGCAGCAGCACCCGCAGGGGGGCCGAATAGTTCATGCCCCGCAGCTGGCACTCCTTGACGTCAAACACGGGGTCACCCAGACGATAGCTGACATACTGCAACTCCACCGTGCCGGAGTAGCTCACGATGGGAAACACCGACTTGAAGGCGGCGTGCAGACCCACGTCCTCACGCCCACCGTCCTGGGGGTCGCGCATCTGGAGGAACTGCCGGTAGGAATCAATCTGCGTGGCCAACAGATACGGAACATCGAGGATCTGGGGCCGTTTGCCGAAATCCTTGCGGATTCGCTTCTTCTCGGTGTAGCTATAAGCCATTGTGATTCCTCACACTAGAATCGACACGCCACTCACAGGAGACAGTGAGCCGGGACAAGCAGAAAGAGGCCGGCGGTGTGACCACCGCCAGCCCCTGGACTGAAAGGACGGGTCCTTCCTGGAACAACCAGTCCAATGCCTTACTTCAGTTCGACACTGGCACCCGCTTCTTCCAGTTCCTTCTTCATCTTCTCGGCGTCGTCCTTGCTGGCCCCTTCCTTGATGGTGGCCGGCGTGCCTTCCACCATGTCCTTGGCCTCCTTCAGGCCCAGACCGGTGAGACCGCGCACGACCTTGATCACGCCCACCTTGTTGGAGCCAAAGCTGGTCATCACCACGTCGAACTCGTCCTTGGCCTCCTCGGCGGCCTCACCGGCACCACCGCCGGCAGCGGCCGGGGCGGCGGCCACGGCGGCCGCGGCGGAGACGCCGAACTTCTCTTCCATCGCGGAGATCAGGTCCACGATCTCCAGGACGGTCATGTTGGAAATGGTTTCCAGGATCTCTTCTTTCGAAACTGCCATTGATCTAACTCCTCAGAGGGTGAAACACCCGATTCGGTTCAATGAATGGGTCAGGCGGCGGCCTGCTTCTGATCGCGGATGGCGGCCACGGTACGGACCAGTTTGCCGGGCACCTCGTTGACGGTGCGCGCGAACTTGTCCATCGGGGCCTTCATCGTTGCCATGAGCATGCTGATGGCCTCATCGCGGCTCGGGATGCTGGCCACGCGGTCGAGTTCCGCGGGACCGAGCAACTGCCCGCTCAGGGACACCATCTTGCACTCAAGCTGCTTGTGGCTCTTGGAGAAGTCCTTCACCAGACGCGCGGCGGCACCGGGATCTTCCTGGGAGAAGGCCAGGACCAGCGGCCCCACCATCCCCTCCTGCATGCACTCGAAGTCCGTCCCCTGTACCGCACGGCGGGCCAGGGAGTTCTTCACCACACGCAGATAGACCCCCGTTTCCCGCGCCTTCTGGCGCAGTTCGGTCATCTCCGCCACGCTCAGACCACGATATTCGGCGGCGACCGCCGAATGCGCTTGAGCGGCCACCGCGGCGACCTCAGAGACAATCGCCTTCTTGTCTTCGAGATTCAGTGCCACGGATTACCTACCTCCTGTCTGACGACGGGGCTTGCGCCTCCGCCGCTGAGTGATAAAGTCGGGAGGATTTCTCCCGACCCACTTCACGGCGTACCCTCAGCAGGAAGAACCTGAATCGGGAGACACCGTCTGCGCAGGCGGCCGGGGCCATTAAGCGGCGTCCGGGACGCCGCGCCTGCGGTCTTGGACGGCTGCCGGACACGCCGGCAGTCCCACCCAAATACCAATCACTTGCAATCATCCGCCCACCCCAGCAGGGGACGGCACACACCCCGCGTACGCAGCCACTGCGGCGCGGGGCTTGGATTCAGAGCCTGCGGCCTCAGAGGGAAAGGGAGCCCTGATCCACCGCAACCCCCGGACCCATGGTGGTTGAAAGGGTCACCTTCTTCATGTAGACGCCCTTGGCGGCCGAGGGCTTGGCCTTCATCAGGTCACCCAACAGGGCCGCCAGGTTCTCCTCCAGGGCCTGGGGCTCAAAGCTCACCTTGCCGATGCTGCAGTGGATGATCCCCCCCTTGTCGGTACGGTAACGCACCTGACCGGCCTTGGCGTTCTTCACCGCCGTGGCCACATCGGTGGTCACGGTACCCACCTTGGGGTTGGGCATCAGCCCGCGGGGACCCAGGATCTGCCCCAGCTGGCCCACCACGCGCATGGCGTCGGGACTGGCAATGACCACGTCGAAATCCAGGTTGCCGGCCTTCACCTGCTCGGCCAGATCGTCCATGCCCACGATGTCGGCGCCGGCCTCCTGGGCGGCGTCGGCATTGGCCCCCTGGGTGAACACGGCCACGCGCACGGACTTTCCGGTGCCATGGGGCAGCACGGTGGAACCGCGCACCACCTGGTCGGACTTGCGGGGATCCACCCCCAGGTTCACGCTCACATCCACCGACTCGGAGAACTTGGCCGAGGCGGTTTCCTTGAGCAGGCCGATGGCCTCATTCAGGGGATAGAACTTTCCGGGCTCCAGCTTCTCGCGGATGGCCCGCATGCGCTTGCTCAGCTTCGCCATCTTACAGACCCTCCACGTCCAGGCCCATGCTGCGGGCACTGCCGGCGACGGTGCGCACCGCCGCATCCATGTCCGCCGCGGTGAGATCCGGCCACTTGGTGCGGGCGATCTCCTCCACCTGCTCGCGGGTCACCTTGCCCACCTTGGCGGTGTTGGGCGTGGCGGAACCGCTCTTGATGCCGGCCGCTTTCTTCAGCAGCACGGCCGCCGGCGGGGTCTTGGTGATGAAGGTGAAGCTGCGGTCGGAATAGACGGTGATCACCACGGGAATCGGCAGACCCGGCTCCATATCCTGGGTCTGGGCGTTGAACGCCTTGCAGAATTCCATGATGTTCACACCGCGCTGACCCAGCGCGGGGCCCACCGGCGGACTGGGATTGGCCTTGCCGGCCGGGACCTGAAGCTTGATATAAGCCTCGATCTTCTTTGCCATGGTACAACTCCTGGGTTCGGGTGCGGACGCCTTGCGGCTCCCCGTGGGAAAGACCCGGGGCCCCCGGTCGGGACCCCGGTTTCATGCCGTGATGGATCTCAGGTCTTTTCCACCTGATGGAATTCCAGCTCCACGGGCGTGGAGCGACCGAAGATCTGAACCGCCACCAGCAGACGGTTCTTGTCGTAATTGACCTCTTCCACCACACCATTGAAGTCGTTGAAGGGCCCCTCGATGACCCGCACCACTTCGCCGGGCTCGAAGAGCACCTTGGGACGGGGCTTCTCCGCCCCTTCCTGCATGCGGTTGAGGATGGCCTCGGCCTCCTTCTCGGAGAGGGGGGTGGGCCGGTCCTGGTTGGCGCCGATGAAGCCGAGCACCCTGGGCACATCCTTCACCAGATGCCAGGTATCCTCGTCCATCTCCATCTGCACCAGCACGTATCCGGGGAAGAACTTGCGCTCACTCTTGCGCTTCTGCCCATCCCGCATCTCCACCACCTCTTCGGTGGGGACCAGGATCTCGCCGAACCGGTCTTCCATGCCCATGCGATGAATGCGCTCCCTGAGGGAGCGCTTCACCTGGTTCTCGAAACCGGAATAGGCATGCACGACGTACCAACGCAGGGCCATCTTGACTTCCCAATTCAGCGAATGAATTCGCGGATCGACCACCCCAGGAGCATGTCGATCAGCCACAGGAGGATCGCCACCAGGAGGGTGACGGCCAGGACCACCAGGGTGGTCTGGACCGTCTCGGCCCGGCTCGGCCAGACCATCTTGCGGACCTCGGTGCGGGACTCCCGGAGATAGCCGGCCAGGGCGCGCCCCTTGGCCGTGGTCATGCCGATGGCCACCGCCACGCCGGACACGGCCACAAGGCCGATGGCCCGCAGCAGAGCGGACTGATCGGAGAACCAATAGAATGCGACGATGCCCGCTACCAGCAACCCGACCGCCAAGCCCAGCTTGGCGGTATCGAGGCCGGAACGTTCAACTTCCGTTTTGCCTGCCATGGGATAGGAATCGACCCGGTTGCTTGCGCAACAGACTGCGAGAGATGGCAGGCCAGGAGGGACTCGAACCCCCAACCTGCGGTTTTGGAGACCGCTGCTCTGCCAATTGAGCTACTGGCCTGTAAACTTCAGGTACAGGAGGGAAAGATACAGGATACTCCGGATGGATGCCAGAGGCGGGATCCGGAGAACCACTCGATCCGTCTGCACCGGCCGCGCACCCTGAGGTGCGCGGCCCGTGGTACCGTCTTACTCGATGATCTTGGAGACGACGCCGGCACCGACGGTGCGGCCGCCTTCGCGGATGGCGAAGCGCAGACCGTCTTCCATCGCGATGGGGGCGATCAGGGACACCGTCATCTTCACGTTGTCACCCGGCATCACCATCTCCACCCCTTCCGGAAGATCCACCGATCCGGTCACGTCCGTCGTGCGGAAATAGAACTGCGGACGGTAGCCGTTGAAGAACGGGGTGTGGCGACCCCCTTCGTCCTTCGACAGCACATACACCTCCGCCTCGAACTTGGTGTGGGGCGTGATGGAACCGGGCTTGCACAGCACCTGCCCACGCTCCACCTCGTCCCGCTTCGTACCACGCAGCAGCACGCCCACGTTGTCCCCGGCCTGACCTTCGTCCAGCAGCTTGCGGAACATCTCCACACCGGTCACCGTGGTCTTCTTGGTGTCGGTGATGCCAACGATCTCCACTTCGTCGCCCACCTTGACGATGCCGCGCTCCACACGCCCGGTCACCACCGTGCCGCGACCGGAAATGGAGAACACGTCCTCCACCGGCATCAGGAAGGCCCCATCCACCGCACGCTCCGGCTCGGGGATGTAGCTGTCCAGGGCTTCCATCAGCTTCTCGATGGCCGGCACACCGATCTCGGAGGTGTCCCCCTCCAGGGCCTTCAGCGCGGAACCCGTGACAATGGGGGTGTCATCCCCGGGGAAGTCGTAGCTGGACAGCAGGTCACGAACCTCCATCTCCACCAGCTCCAGCAGCTCCGGATCGTCCACCATGTCCGCCTTGTTCAGGAACACCACAATGCTCGGCACACCCACCTGGCGCGCCAGCAGGATGTGCTCCCGCGTCTGCGGCATCGGGCCGTCCGCAGCGGACACCACCAGGATGGCTCCGTCCATCTGCGCCGCACCCGTGATCATGTTCTTCACATAGTCCGCGTGTCCGGGGCAGTCCACGTGGGCATAGTGACGATTGTCCGATTCGTATTCCACGTGCGCCGTGGCAATGGTGATCCCGCGGGCACGCTCTTCCGGGGCGTTGTCAATCTGGTCGTAACCCCGGGATTCCCCGCCGTACTTCTTCGCCTGGCACACCGTCAGCGCCGCCGTCAGCGTGGTCTTGCCATGGTCCACGTGACCAATCGTGCCTACGTTCACGTGCGGCTTCTTACGCTCGAATTTTTCCTTCGACATGGTCTAAAGCACCCCGGTTGAAGTTCTTGCTATCCCGCGCGGAACGGTGCGGGACCTGACTGCTGACTGGAATATGGAGCCCATGACCGGACTTGAACCGGTGACCTCTTCCTTACCAAGGAAGTGCTCTACCGACTGAGCTACATGGGCAAAAACCGTGTACCGCCTTCCCTGCGGCATCAACTCAACTTGTTGGAGCGGGTGATGGGAATCGAACCCACATCATCAGCTTGGAAGGCTGAGGTTCTACCATTGAACTACACCCGCGAAACCCGCCGTGATATCAGGGCGGCCCGAGCGCTTCGCGGCGGCGCCCCGCGCCTGCCGCACCCTCACCCGTCTTGCACTGTATCCGCCGCATGCGGCGGACCCGAAAATCTGGTGGAGGGGGAAGGATTCGAACCTTCGAAGGCTGAGCCAGCAGATTTACAGTCTGCCCCCTTTGACCGCTCGGGAACCCCTCCAGATGCGAAAGGCCAGCATTATTCTCTCGTGCGGAGCGCATGTCAACACCCCTGTGGGGGTGGCGCTGAATGAAATGAAGGCGACACGCCCGTTTGCTAGTATCCACCTGTCACCGGGGCCGCCGGCCGCCTTTCCGCCGGTCCCGAAGGATCACGGCCGCACCCCAGGCCCCATCACCAGAGGAATACCATCCCATGAAGGTCACCATCTACGGCTCCGGCTATGTCGGCCTGGTCACGGGCGCCTGCCTGGCGGAGGTGGGCAACCACGTACTCTGCGTGGACGTGGACCCGGACAAGATCGACCGGCTCAACCGGGGCGAGGTCCCCATCTACGAGCCGGGCCTGGAGGCCATGGTCACCGAGAACACCCAGGCGGGCCGGCTGGCCTTCACCCTGGACCCCGCGGAAGGGGTGCGCCACGGCCTGTTCCAGTTCATTGCCGTGGGCACCCCCCCGGACGAGGACGGCTCGGCGGATCTGCGCCACGTGCTGGCCGTGGCCCGCACCGTGGCCGAACACATGGATGAATACCGCATTGTCGTGAACAAATCCACCGTACCGGTGGGCACGGCGGACCGGGTGAAGGAGGCCATCCGCGAGATCCAGCAGGAACGCGGGGCACAGGTGGACTTCGACGTGGTGTCCAACCCCGAGTTCCTCAAGGAGGGTGCGGCCCTGAAGGACTTCATGAAGCCCGACCGCGTCATCGTGGGTACCGACAACCCGCGCACGGGGGAACTCATGCGCGCCCTCTACGCCCCCTTCACCCGCAACCATGACCGTATGCTGCTCATGGACATCCGCTCCGCGGAACTCACCAAGTACGCCGCCAACGCCATGCTGGCCACCAAGATCAGCTTCATGAACGAACTGGCCAACCTGGCGGAACGCCTGGGGGCGGATATCGAGGACGTACGCCAGGGGATCGGCTCGGACCCGCGCATCGGCTACCACTTCATCTATCCCGGCTGCGGCTATGGCGGCTCCTGTTTCCCCAAGGACGTCAAGGCCCTGGAGCGCACGGCCCGGCAGGCCGGGTTCGAGGCGCGCCTGCTCACCGCCGTGGAGGAGGTGAACGAGCGCCAGAAAGAGCGCTTGTTCCAGAAGCTCCACAGCCACTTCGGCGGCGACCTCAAGGGCCGCACCATCGCCCTCTGGGGTCTGGCCTTCAAGCCCAATACCGACGATATGCGCGAGGCCTCCAGCCGCCGCCTCATGGAGACCCTGTGGGCCGCCGGGGCCCGGGTGCGCGCCCACGACCCCGTGGCCATGGAGGAGTGCACCCGCATCTACGGCCATCGCGATGACCTGATCCTGTGCGACGACCATGAACAGGCCCTGGAGGGGGCGGACGCCCTGGTCATTGTCACCGAGTGGAACGTCTTCCGCAGCCCGGACTTCGAGCGCATCCGCAGGTCCCTGAAACAGCCGGTGATCATCGACGGCCGCAATCTGTACGAGCCGCGCCACATGGAGGACATGGGCTTCGCCTACTACGCCATCGGCAGGGGGCGCAGGGATTGATCCCCCGCCCCGGGGAGGACTGATGCCCACAAAAGGCATCCTGGTCACCGGCGGCGCCGGCTACATCGGCGCCCACGTGGCCCTCATGCTGGCCGAGGCCGGCGAACGCGTGGTGGTCCTGGACGACCTTTCCACCGGCTTCGCCGCAGCGGTCCGCCAGGGCGAACTGATCATCGGGGACGTGGCCGACACCCGCCTGGTGCGCGGCCTGATCCAGGCCCACGACGTGGACACGGTGATGCACTTCGCGGCCCGCACGGTGGTACCGGAATCCGTTTCCGACCCCCTGCGCTACTACCACAACAACACCTGCGGCACCCGCGCCCTGCTGCAGTGCTGCGCCGAGGCCGGGGTGAAGCACCTGGTCTTCTCCTCCACCGCCGCCGTCTACGGCATCCCGGAGGATGGCCTTGCCCGGGAGGATGGCCCCACGGCCCCCATCAACCCCTACGGCCGCTCCAAGCTCATGAGTGAGTGGATGCTCCGGGATCTGTCCGCCGCCACCCCCCTGCGCCACGTGGCCCTGCGCTACTTCAACGTGGCCGGTTCCGACCCCGGGGGACGCATCGGTCAGTCGACGCATCAGGCCACCCTGCTGGTGAAGGTGGCCTGCGAGGCCGCGGTGGGCCGGCGCGACCACGTGGCGGTCTTCGGCAGCGACTACCCCACCCCCGACGGCACCGGCGTGCGCGACTATATCCACGTCACCGATCTGGCCGCCGCCCACCTGGACGCCCTCACCTACCTGCGTCGCGGCGGCCCTTCGGACACCTTCAACGTGGGCTACGGTCACGGCACCAGCGTGCGCCAGGTGCTGGATACGGTGCAGCGACTGAGCGGCCGCCGCCTGGATATCCGGGAACGCCCCCGCCGCCCCGGGGACCCGCCGAGTCTGGTGGCCACCGCCGACCGCATCCGCCGCGTGCTCGGCTGGACCCCGCGCCACGACGACCTGGAGACCATCGTGCACACGGCCCTGGCCTGGGAACGGGATCCCGCTTACTGATCCCCCCTCCCCCTGGACAAGGGCGGCACGCCGCGGTGTCCGGCACCAGATTATGATGCACATCCACCACGCTGGCCCGGCGGAAATGGCGCATCGGCGGCAGCTCGTGCATCCAAGTGCGGCAGTAGCGCTGGTCATAGGCATCCCGATGGGACGAGGTCCAGCGCCGCATCATCAGGGCCAGCTCCGCCTTCTCCAGATCCCCATAGCGGACGCTGCATCCCGCCACCCGTTCCACCAGGTCCGCCATGACCCGAAACCCGTGGCCCCGAGCAGACTGTAGTTGAACGCATTCTCCAGCAGCCCCCTGAACACCTCCATACGGGGCAGCGCCGTGACCTCCAGCCCGGCACCGGGCCGATAACGCGGGAAGACCACCAGCGGGGCTGGCACCGGCTCCAGCACGCGTTGCACACTCGCGGTGCTGGGACGCATGTGGGCCACGGCCCCCTTGGCGGTGTCCTGCACGGGGTCCGTGATAAAGGCCCCGGGGGTACGGCTGCGCAGCAGATCGATGGAACGGTTCTTGAGACTGATGGGCCGGGCCAACCCGTGGAGGTCCCCTGTTTGGGGATCGATCAACACCAATTCATCGGACAGCAGGGGCGAGCCCCGGGCGCATGAACGGCCCGCCCTCGGCGTCAAACCCGTCGACACAACGGCATCCGCATATCCCTATTGTGGTCCAAATCCCGCGGGACATCGCAGGCGGCACCCTTCCATATTTCCCATTGTGAACCCGTTCTCACCCCGATGAGGGGGATTGCAAAAAATCCCGACACTCATTCCACCCCGCGCACGAACCCGGCATCCGGGGGCGGGATCCGCCCCGGATCGTGGCCCCGGGACCCCATCGGGACGGCTTCCAGGAGCGTACGTTCCCTGGCCGCCGCCACCCCCAGAAGCAGGATCAGATAGAAAAGCAGGGCCAGACGGGGGGACCAGAACACCGTCCCGAATATTCCCACCCCCAGGACCCCGGTCAGGGAGGCCAGCAGCACGGCATCGGTGAAATGCCCCCCTAAAGCCCCCCGGGCCAGGTAGCCCAGCCCCGCCACCAGGACCCCGCAAAAGGCCACCAGGCCCAGCCATCCCCGGTCGAACAGGATCTCCAGAAACTGGTTCTCCACACGCCAGGGCCAGAGGTGATCGGTGGTGAAATACCAGTGACGCAGCCCCTGGGAGAATTCGCCATTGCGCAGCCATTCCCGCCCATCACTGGAGACCAGGCTCACATCTTCCACGCGGATCGGATCCGATGCCGCGGGGGCGGCCAGGGTCAAGACCCAGCCCTGCGCTTCCCGCGGTCCGGGCCGATGCTCGAAACGCCATGTCCGCTCCTCTCCCTGTGAGGCGCCGGCTGGCCACTCCAGCCGGGCGTGATGACACCCGAAACTGCCCCGGATCTTCTTGCGGCACACGTGGATGCCAAGTTCCACCCCGGCGTCGGCGCGGGCCTGGAGGGTGAGGGTATAGCCCCCCGCGGGGAGGTGCCCCAGACGCTGATTCATATACAGCGAATCCCCACCGCCCAGGAGAAGGGCCCCATCCTCCAGGGCGAAATTCCCGGGAAGGCGTGCGGCGGGATTACCCGCGGCATAGATCCCCGGGAAGGCCCCCGGACCGGACCCGAACAGCCCCGGCATCACACCCGGCGGGCGCAGATCCAGGGCCAGGCGCCAGTGTTCCATGCGCCGCTCAAAGTCCGCCTCCACCCGATCCATCCGTTCACCCACATGCCCCCCCGCGACCCAGGGCAGGGCCACCCCGCCCACCAGCAGGGGCACCACCAGCATCAGGGGCAGAAGTCCCCGCTGTCGCGAGGCCGCGGCGGCGGCGATCATCCCGGTCAAGACCACACCCGCCGCCACGGCCAGGCCCAGGTATCCTCCCCGGGAGTAGGTCACGGCCAGGGCATAGATCCCTACAACAAGCAGGACGGCGGCGGCCGCGACCGCTGGTGCCGTTCGCCGTCGCCAGACCCAAAGCAACGCCCAGGGCATGGCCATCACCAGGAAGGTCTCGATGCTGGGGCCGCCCACATGCATGTCGGTGAAATTTCCAGTAATCCGATAGCCGCTTTCGAAATCCAGCAGCCCCGGATAGGCCCAGCGTTCATAAAGCACCGTCACCAGTCCCATGGCCAGGGACAGGACCATCCCCGGGAGGAGACGATGGCTCAACAGCCAGCCCGGCGAGCGCACCAGCCCACGTGTCAGGATGAACAGGAGCAGCGCCCAGAACAGTCCCTTGACCACGCGCAGTCCATGATAGGGATGGGTGTACCGGGCCCAGGTATCGACAGTCACGGGGGGCGGCGGCGTCAGGGCCAGCAGCAGGCTCACCGCCGTGGAAAGGGCCAGGGCCCCAAAGGCCCAGGCCAGGACCGGGGGCAGCCAGCGGGCACCGTCCACGGGCCGCCAGCGCAGGCAGAGCACGGCGGCGGTGGCCAGCAGGAACAGATCCAGTTCATCCAGATACCGCCATCCCGTCCACAATGAGAGATCCAGAAGGGGGACCAGGGGCGGGATCAGCAGCCAGGCCAGATCCGGTCGGTACCAGAGCAGCACCCCATAGACCACGATGCCCATCGCCAGCCACACGGGAGCGACAGGCCAGAGCAGTGCCAGAGCCAGGGCCAGCACGGCCAGCAACACCCCGGGGATCATCCATGGGGACGGACCCATGTCTCCCGTGGACTTGCATCCGGGAACCGCCTCCCTCCGCCCGGGAGGCATCCCCCGTCCGTCCCTGCTGGACCGTCGTTCCGGACCCGGCCCATTCCTCGATACATCCCCGTTGCGGTGGCCGAAGCGGGGAATGGTACCGGTGGCATCGGGGACGAAACCGGGAAAGGCCAGGGCAGCGCCCCGGGATGGGGCCATCGCTGCGGGCACCGACCCGGTGGCCCCCTCCACCCCAGCCCGCAGCCAGGCACAGATCACCCAGGCCAGTCCGGCGGCAATGGCGGCAATGAAAGGCCCGGCCGGATCGGGGCGCAGCCCATCCAGAACGAGCTTGCCCGTCTCCATCAGCAGTGCCAGTCCGAAGGCCCAGGAGACCGCCAGAGCCGCTCCGGCACGGGGAATCCGGCCATTGCCCCAATACCAGAGCCAGGCGCCAGCGCCCAGGGGGGCATAGAGGGACAGATGCAGGAACACGCTGGAGATGGCCGCCGCCTCGGACACATGATAGTGGTAGTAACCGGGCAGCAGGCGCAGGTCCGACAGCTTCTCCGCCACCGCCGGCTCCGGTGAAAAGCCCTGCCCCCCCAGAGTCAGCAGGACCAGGAGAAACAGGTAGGGGAGGACAGCCAGGCCCAGCAATGGCCTGATCCAGGGGCGCACCCTCTCAGGATGCAGCAGCCCGCGGCCCTGAAAGAGGGCCATTCCGGCCACCACCCCCACCGCCCGGAAAAGGACCGAGGCCCCCTCGGCCACCCCGTTCACGGTGAGGAACTGACCCCATTCCAGCAGCAGGCCCAATCCCAGACCGGAGAGGATCGCCCCGGCCAGGAGACCCATCCCCGTCCATCGCTTCCCCACCCCCATGGCCAGGAGCGCCCCAAGCGGCAGGGTGAGCAACACCTCCAGCAGGCGCAGCAGCACCCAGCGCAGATCGTCCACCCCGCCGCCGGCCCGCCAGATCCCCCAACCGTCCCCGGAGAATTTGGCCGCCACCTCCGCCCAGGAGAGCATGAAATCCAGGGGCAGCAGGGCCAGGAGCAGGTACAGACCGGCATACAGCGCCAGCCCCGCCCGCAGTGCCTCCATGCCGCCCCGCTGGAGCCGCAGCAACAGGCGCCCTCCCCGCCGTCCCGCCAGCCCGTGCCAGGCCAGCACCCCCAGCAGCGCCCCCAGGGCGTTGCCACTCATATCCAGCAATGAGGATTCCCGTTCCGGGATCCAGAAATGCAGAAACTCCACCGTGACCGTGGTGACCGTTCCCAGGGCGATCACCGAAAAAGCCACCGCCCAGGCGGCCACCCGGCCATGCACCCCCGCCTGCAGCCAGCCGCTCCAGAAGAACCCCAGGGGCAGAAACATGAGGACATTGGCCACCCACTGCTGGCGGTCTGCCGCCTGCATGCGCCCCGGGCTCAAGGCCGTGAAATGCCGCCAACCCTCCGCCAGGCCATGATCCTCGAACTCGAAGGGCAGCAGGGTGACATAGAGCACGGCCGCCAGGGACAACCAGGCGGCCAGCGCCCACCGGGACGTCTGCGACCGGGGCATCAGGGGGTCAGATCCACCTGCCGCATGAGGTCACGCACGTGGTTCCCCGGGATGGCGTAGCTGATCCCGCTGGGCCGGTCCAGGGCCCGTTCCCGGCCCTCCTTGACGAAGACCATGTTCAGCACGCCGACGACCCGGGGCTCACCGGGCCGGAAGAGCGGGCCACCGCTGTTGCCGGGATAGGCGGTGAGATCCAGCTGAAAGACATCGAAAGGGTCCCGCAGCCGGCGGATCACCGCCGGATCCAGGTTCTGCGTGGAGTGCATGGGCAGGGCGATGGGGGTGATGGCGGAGACGATCCCCACATGGGTGGCCGGCACCAGACCCAGGACCGCGCCGATGGGGAAACCCGTGAGGGCGACCTCATCCCCCGGCCGCAGCCTGCCGGAGTCCCCGATGCGCAGGGCGGGCAGCGGCCTGCCCTCGATACGCAGCAGGGCCAGGTCCCGGCGTTCATCCAGGGCCACCCGACGGGCCGGGCGCATCTCCACCCCCTTGCCCCCCCGCCCCGGCACGAACACCGCCAGATGCTCCCGGTTCTCCGTATCCAGGATTGGCGGGATGACGTGATGGTTGGTGACCACATGACGCCCGTCCCCCACCACAAACCCCGTCCCGCGCAGATCGGCCCGGGGGCTGCGGGTGGACTGCCAGGTCCCCACCCCGAGCACCGAAGGCGTGACCTCCTCCACCGTGTCCGCCAGTCCCCCGGCCCCCACAGTCCCCGGCCACGCCATCCACAGGAGGCACAGGCAAGCGGCCAGCAACCCTCCGCGATACCCCATCATCAAGCGATGCCACATCATCCCTCTCCCTACGCTTGGCGGAGACAGACGCACCGCGCCCGTCCTGGAAAGGAATCTAGCATCAACCCGCCGACGGCGGGCAATCGGATCCCGATTCTGCGCCCACGCTGCTAAGATCGGAACCGGCATCCGCGACATTCGGCAGCCACCCGCAGCCTATCCCGGGGTCCTGACATGCATGCCAGCCATCTCCTGCACCACCTGCCGCTCCACCAGGCGGAACACGCCCCAGAGGCCACCGCTGTCCGCCACGGCGAGCGGCACCTGGACTATGCCGGCCTTGCCACCGCCATCCAAGGCTTTGCCGCCGCACTGCAGGCCCTGGACCTGGAACGGGGGGAACGGGTGGCGGTGTACCTGGAGAAGCGCCTGGAGACGGTAACCGCCCTCTTTGGCACCAGCGCCGCCGGCGGAGCCTTCGTGCCCATCAACCCCGTGCTCAAGGCACAGCAGGTGGGCTACATCCTGCGCCACTGCAACGTGCGCGTGCTGGTCACCTCCGCATCCCGGCTCACGGCCCTGAGGGACACCCTGGAACACTGCCACGACCTGCGCCACATCCTCCTTGTGGACGCATCGACCCTCCAGGACACCCGGGGGGGAACGGCGTCCACCGGACCCGCCGCCTGCCACACCTGGTCCGAGCTCCCCACGGAGGCCCCCGGCCCGCCGCCCCGGGTGATCGACACGGATATGGCGGCCATCCTCTATACCTCGGGCAGCACCGGCGGCCCCAAGGGGGTGGTGCTCTCCCACCGCAATCTGGTCATGGGGGCCCGGAGCGTGGCCCAATACCTGGAGAACCGTCCCGACGACACCCTGCTGGCCGCCCTGCCCCTGTCCTTCGACGCCGGCTTCTCCCAGCTCACCACCGCCTTCGCCAGCGGGGCCCGGGTGATCCTGCTCAACCACCTCCTGCCCCGGGACGTGCTCAAGGCCCTGGAACGGGAACGGGTCACCGGCCTGACCGCGGTCCCGCCCCTGTGGATCCAGCTGGCCGCGCTGGAATGGCCCCAGGGCATCCGCGACCACCTGCGCTACATCGCCAACACCGGCGGGCGCATGCCCCGGGAGACCCTGCAGCGCCTGCGCCGGATCCTGCCCCGCACCCGGCCCTACCTCATGTACGGCCTCACCGAGGCCTTCCGCGCCACCTACCTGCCCCCGGAGGAGGTGGACCGGCGCCCGGACTCCATCGGCAAGGCCATCCCCAACGCCGAGGTGCTGGTGCTGCGGGAGGACGGCAGCCCCTGCGCCCCCAACGAACCCGGCGAACTGGTGCAGCGCGGGGCCCTGGTGGCCCAGGGCTACTGGAACGACCCGGAGCGCACCGCGCGCCACTTCCGTCCCCTGCCCGCCACGACCCCCGGGCGTCCCGGGGGCCTGGTGCTGCCGGAGATGGCCGTGTTCTCCGGGGACACCGTGCGCCGCGATGAGGAGGGGTACCTCTACTTCATCGGCCGCCGCGACGAGATGATCAAGACCTCCGGCTACCGGGTCAGCCCCACGGAGGTGGAGGAGATCCTCTACGCCACGCAAAAGGTGGGGGAATGCGTGGCCTTCGGCGTGCCCCACCCCACCCTGGGACAGGCCATCCTCGTGGTGGTCACCCCCTCCGACGGGGAAGAGATGGACCGCGAGGCCCTGATGACGGAATGCCGCAGCCGCATGCCCGCCTATATGGTCCCTGCCGAGATCCACGTACACACAGGCCCCCTGCCGCGCAATCCCAACGGCAAACTGGACCGCAAGACCCTGGCCGCGAGGTACAGCCGTGAATGACACCACCGCCCCTGGCCACGCCCCCGCCGAAGGCTTCGCCGTGCAGGATGGGGAACTGCTCATCGGCGGCCTGCCCCTCACCCGCCTGGCGGCGCGGGTGGGGCAGACCCCCTTCTACGCCTACGACCGGGCCCTCCTCACCCGCCGGGTGAAACGGCTGCGGGCCCACCTGCCCGAGGGGGTGCGGCTGCACTACGCCATCAAGGCCAACCCCATGCCCGCCCTGGTGGCCCACCTGGCCGGCCAGGTGGACGGCCTCGACGTGGCCTCCGCCGGCGAGCTGAAAACCGCCCTGGACGCCGGCGCCGATCCCGCCGAGATCAGTTTTGCCGGCCCCGGCAAACGGGCGGAGGAACTGCACCAGGCCGTGGCCGCCGGCATCCTGGTGAACCTGGAATCCTTCCGCGAGATACCGCTTTTGGCTCAGGCTTCCCGGAACCTGGGACTCCCCGCCCGGGTGGCGGTGCGGGTCAATCCCGACTTCGAGCTCAAGAGTTCCGGCATGAAGATGGGGGGCGGTCCCAAGCCCTTCGGCGTGGACGCCGAGCAGGTCCCGGAACTGCTGCGGGCCCTCGGCAAGGCCGGCCTGTCCTTCGAGGGTTTCCACCTCTTCGCCGGCTCACAGAACCTGCGGGCCGAGGCCATCATCGAGGCCCAGCACCAGTGCTTTGACCTGGCCCTGCGCCTGGCGGAACACGCCCCGGCCCCGGTGCGCAGCCTGAATCTGGGCGGGGGCTTCGGCATCCCCTACTTCCCCGGGGAAAGCCCCCTGGATCCGGCACCCATCGGCGGGCATCTGGCGGAGCTCGTGGCGCGCGCGGCCCGGGACCTCCCCGAGGCCCGGCTGATCCTGGAACTGGGACGCTACCTGGTGGGGGAGGCGGGGATCTATGTCTGCCGCGTCCTGGACCGCAAGACCTCCCGGGGGCATCCCTTCCTGGTGACCGACGGCGGTCTGCACCACCACCTGGCCGCCTCCGGCAATTTCGGCCAGATCATCCGCAAGAACTACCCGGTGGTCATCGGCAACCGCATGGACGTGGCCGAGCGGGAGACCGTCTCGGTGGTGGGGCCCCTGTGCACCCCCCTGGACCTGCTGGCCGACCGCCTGCCGCTGCCCCCCGCCGCCCCCGGCGATCTGGTGGTGATCCACCAGTCCGGCGCCTACGGCCACAGCGCCAGCCCCGAGCGGTTCCTGGGCCATCCCCCCGCCCTGGAGGTGCTGGTATGAAATACCCGGGTATTGCACTCGGTTGAAAGGCGCTCCAGTATAAGCGGTCCCTGATACATCCGACCCAAGGACCGCCTCATGCCGGACGACACCAAGCGCCGTTCCAATCCCGTTCCCAGTTCCCGTCTCGGCCGTCTGTGGCACCTGGGCATGGCCTCCGGCTCCCTGGCCGCCGGCATCGGCGTCAAGGGGCTCACCCAACTCTCCCGGCATGGACCCGCCCCGGGGCGCATCCCCCTCTCAGGCCCCCACGCCCGGCGCTTCACCCAGCGCCTGGCACGCATGCGCGGCGCCGTCATGAAGATGGGCCAGCTCATGTCCATGGACGGCAGCGACATCTTCGGTCCCGAGGTGACGGAGATCCTGGGGGCGCTGCGCCAGAGCGCCGAGCCCATGCCCCTGGGCCAGCTCAGTGCCGTGCTCAACCGGGAATACGGCCGGGGCTGGGAACAGCGCTTCGAGCACATGGACCTCACCCCCATCGCCGCCGCCTCCATCGGCCAGGTGCACCGGGCCCGCACCCGGGACGGGCGGGAACTGGCCCTGAAGATCCAGTTCCCCGGCGTGAAAGAGAGCATCGACAGCGACATCCGTAATCTCTCCTTCCTGGTGAAGAACTTCCGCATGATGCCCAGCGGCGTGGACCCGGCCCCCCTGTTCGAGGAGGCCCGCCGCCAGCTGCACCGGGAGACGGACTACGCCGCCGAAGCGGATGCCATGGAGACCTACGCCGACCGCCTCGGGGAGGACCCGGACCTGATCGTCCCCCGGCCGCACCGGGACCTGTGCACACCGCGGATCCTGGCCATGGATTTCCTCTCCGGCGAGCCGGTGGACCGGGTGGTGGAGACCCGGCACAGCCAGGCGGACCGGGACCGGGTGGCCGGACTGCTGGCCCGGCTCACCTTCCGCGAGCTGTTCGACTTCGGCCTGGTGCAGACCGACCCCAATTTCAGCAACTACCTCTACGACGCCGACACCCGCCGCATCGCCCTGCTGGACTACGGCGCCGCCCATACCATCCATGCACACTGGGTGGAGACCTACCGCCGCCTGGCCCGGGCCACCCGGGACGGGGACCGGGAGGCCATGCACCGGGCCTGCATCGATCTGGGATACCTCACCGAGACCTCCCCCGCGGTGGAGGTGAGGGAGATGCTGGAGCTGCTGCATCTCTCCGGGGAGCCGGTGCGCACCCCCGGCCCGTACGACTTCGGCCAGTCGGACCTGTTCGAACGGGTCTTCCACCGCGGCCGGGAGCTGTTCCTGGACCAGCGCTTCAACAACATGCCCGAACCGGCCACCCTCTTCCTGCACCGCAAATTCATGGGCACCTTCATGCTCTGCCGCAAGCTGCAGGCCCGGGTGGATATCCACGGCATGCTGGCGCCCTACTTGTAAACCCTAAGGGGGCCATCGGCGGCGGCCGCAGGTGGAAGAACTCCATCGGAGAACCCGGAGAATCCAATATCCTCTCCCCCTGAATTCAACCAATAACCGTATTGGAAGGACATGACCCGGTGCCCGACAAGCCCTGCCGTTCAGGGCGGGGAGGATGTCAATCTGCATTTCTACATGAGTACCCGTCCTGTAGCACCCGTATTCCATGGTCCCCGCTGATCCCTCATCGTCACCGGCACGATCTCAAGCCATGGAGGGGAAGTGCCGGTATGAACAGAGACATCCGACAGCACAAGCGTGCTTTCTGGAAGGATGGGGATCGCTATCCATCTGGCGGTGGCGCTGGTGGATTTCCGCAAGGCCTTCGATAGTTTGAGTACCGAGATCGTTTCCGCCGCCGGCACCTGGAGCGGGTGGTCGTCCATCCCGCAGCTATTGGCTCGACAATAGCTGCGGGGCTGGAGGGCGGCCGAGGTGAGCTGGTTGAGGCAACCGATCAACACGGCATGACCAGCTCCAGGGATGCTGTGTCCTGTTTTTTCCCGGAGGTAGTCCTTTGTTTTCGAATCCGGAGCGAGCACGCGTGCCCACCGCCGGTTATCTGTTGGGTTTGGCGATGGTGTTTGGCACATGGAACGCCTTCGGCGACATACCCCGTTGGCCGGCGGCCGCATTCGCCTGGGGGGCGGGCCTGCTGTTGTGGCCTACGGCCGGGACTCTGGCGCGTCGCCAGGGCTTGATGCTGGCCGGAGGAGGCATGCTCGGACTCATCATCGCCTGGGCCCAAGGGGCAACACTCGACTGGGGACGAATATTCGGGGCCAACGTGCCCCTGTTGATTATGTTAGCGGGCGTGAGCTTTCTGCGACTGGCGATCCCCATGGACGCCGGTGAATCGGCACGACAAAACGCCACCGGTCCGCGGGCGCTACGGGGGACGGTGCTGAGTACCCATCTCTTCGGGGCGGTGATCAATCTTTCCGCGGTCTTCATTACCGGCGACCACATGCAGCGCAATGGCCGTTTGACGCGGCGTCAGGCGACGGTGATTACGCGAAGCTTTTCCAGCGCCTCCTTCTGGTCGCCTTTCTTCGCTGCCATGGCCACAGTATTGATCTATGCCCCGGGATCATCGCCGACCCGGCTGATGGCCATTGGCCTGCCTTTGGCGGTGATTGCGCTGCTGGTGACTCTGCTCGATCGAGACACCCATGACGATGCGGGCTTTGTGGGCTATCCCATCCGTCTGGGTACGCTCTGGCTACCAGGGCTGCTGGCACTGGCCGTGCTGAGTCTGCACCAGTGGCATCCGGAGTGGTCGGTGCTGGCGATGATCGCCGTTCTCGGGCCGGCGGCAGCGGTGATCCGGCTGTCGGGGCAGCCGCAGCGCCTGGTGCCGGTGATGCACCACCACGTCGGACACAAGCTCCCGCGGATGGTCAACGAGCTCTGGCTGTTTCTTTCCGCCGGCGTTCTGGCAGGCGGATTGAGCAGCGTGCTGACGGTGCTGGGCAACGACTGGTTACCCTTCACCAGCTTCGGCGGCGTCGAGGCCGCCATCACGCTCGCCTTGCTGATTCTGGCCTCCGTGATCGGGGTCCATCCCGCTGCCAGTATCGCCGTGCTGGGTACCGTTCTGATGCCAGTCACCGACGACCCCAACTTGCTCGGTGCGACCTTCCTAGCCGCCTGGGCCATCGGGATCAATGCCAGTCCCTTGTCCGGACTGAATCTCGCCGTTGCGGGCCACTACGATCTCCGGTCGCGGAATCTGCTGTTCTGGAATGCGGGCTATACCGTGATCATGTACCTCGCAGCCTGTGCCGTTCTGGGGCTCTACGCCGTATTGCAAGCCATGTGAATCGTTCCGGGCACGTAATCTCAAGTCGGTCGATTGATCATCCCGGCATTTTCCCAATGATCCATGCAGACCGACGGAAGCGACTGTGAAAGTCCCGGTGATCCGATCCGGGGGGGGGGAGGGGGACATGCCCTGGCATGAAAGCCGGCTTGATCGAAAAAGGGGAACGGCATTCTCGTGGCGCCCGGCAATACCGACACAGCCCGCGAGTTGGTACGGCTTCGGCTCATGTGTCGTTGGACAAGGCTGTAGGTTGCATTCCGGGGCGGTTCGTGTATCATGCATGCCCTTTCGTGGGGTATCCCCTACCCCAGCGCCCCGTGGGTCGTTAGCTCAGCTGGTAGAGCAGTGGACTTTTAATCCATTGGTCGTAGGTTCGAATCCTACACGACCCACCAATTAAATCATGCAGTTACCCGAACCCTCTCCCCTGGTTCATCTGCTTTGTCATCCCCGCGGAACCGCTGGGGCACCCAAGCGGCTCCGGTCAGGACCTGCCGACCCCGCCCCGTGGGGCTTGTGGTATCCCGGGACCTGAACAACCCCGATCTTTTCGCCGGCAGAGACCCAGCGCTGGTTGGCCATCGGCCCGTCTTCCCGATCGAATCCCCCCGGGCGGGGGTGAACCAACCCACCCCCGCCCGGGAAGGGCCTAGAGGGCCTCCAGCCGGCGCAGGCGGCGGGGCAGCAGGCGCATGTCCACCAGGGCGGTCACCAGGGCCTTGGGGAAGCTGGCCTCGTCCTCGTGGAGCATGCGGTAGTACTGGATCTTCATGGTGAGGGCGGCCCCGAAGACGATGCTGGCGAAGGTGAAGAAGCCGCCCAGGGCCAGGGCCGAGATACCGGTCACCCCCTGGCCGATGGTGCAGCCCATGCCCAGCACACCCCCCACGGCCATGAGCACGGCACCCAGCAGGTGATGTACGAAGTCGCGCCCGGAGGCGAACCATTCCAGACGGAACCCCCGGGACACCAGGGCCCAGAACAAGGCCCCCAGGATCACCCCCGTAAGGGCCATCACCCCCAGGTAGAGCACCGCCGTGTCGAAGCCGCTGACCGCGTAGCGCAGGGACTGGGACATGGGGTTGATGAAGGTGAAGGACTGGGGCGACCATGGGGCCGCCTCGGCGGGTCGGCCCCCGGGCCCGTCCGCCAGGAAGGCCCAGTCCTGCACGTAGGCCGAAGGACGTACCTGGCCGCCGAAGCCATCGTCGATGGTGACGATGCTGGTGACCACCCAGGCCCCCACCACCGCCAGGCCCACCACCAGCCCCCCCAGGACGTGGTCCCGGTTGCGCCGGAAGTCGCGGTGGCGCAGCAGCAGCACCATCAGCCCCACCGCCAGCAGGAGGCCGATCACGGTGCGAGCCCAGGCGCCGTAAGCGGAACCGGCCAGCAGGGAGCCCAGGTCCTGGGGACGCCCCAGATCGATGGCCAGCGGCGAGGTCCAGGGGTGGAAGAACAGGGAATAGAGGGTGTGGGCGGTACCGGGGAAGGGGTTGATCATGAAATAGGCCACCACCGCGATGACCAGCAGCACCACCAGGGACTTGAGGTTGCCCCCACCGATGCGCACCAGGGTCTTGTTTCCGCAGCCGCTGGCCAGGGTCATGCCGATGCCGAACAGAAAGCCCCCCAGCACGTGCTCCACCCAGGCGAAACTGGCGGCCCGGTAGGGCGGGAAGGCGCCGTCGGCCTGGATCAGGCCCAGGGGTTCCAAGAGCGCCACCCCCAGCATGGCCACGGCGATGGCCAGGAGCCAGGCGCGCATGCGGCCCAGATCCCCCATGTTCACCCAGTCGGATACGGCCCCCATGGTGCAGAACTGGGTCTTTTGGACCACCGCCCCCAGGATGAAGGCCAGGAAGAAGACGCCGGCCAGCATGGCGGCCGCGGCCGTGCCGAAGCTCTCGAAGGTCATCGCCCCTCCTTCAGGTGTTGCGGCGCGCGGGCGCGCCGGTGGATGCCGGATGCCTCGGGCCCCATTCTGCCCCAGGGGCCGGGGCGCCCCCATTCAGTCTTTTCGATACCCGGATCAAGGGGGTTTGTCCATCCCCTGCAGGCGTCCCCTCAGCGATAGCGGGTGGGATCGGGCAGGCCCGCCTCGGCGAACCCCCGGGCCCGCAGGCGGCAGGCGTCACACACCCCGCAGGCGCGCCCCTGATCGTCGGCCTGGTAGCAGGACACGGTGCGGGCGAAGTCCACCCCCGCCGCCGTGCCCCGGCGGATGATCTCCGCCTTGGAGAGCTGCATCAGCGGGGTACGGATATGGAAGCGATCCCCCTCCACCCCGGCCTTGGTGGCCAGATTGGCCATGGTCTCGAAGGCCTCGATGAAGGCGGGTCGGCAGTCGGGATAGCCGGAGTAGTCCACGGCGTTGACGCCGATGAACAGATCCCGGGCCTGGAGCACCTCCGCCCAGGCCAGGGCGATGGAGAGGAACACCGTATTGCGGGCGGGCACATAGGTCACCGGGATCCCCTCCCCCGGGGTCTCGGGCACCTGGATGGCCTCGTCGGTGAGGGCCGAACCGCCGAACAGGGCCAGGTTCAGATCCACCACCCGGTGATCCACCGCCCCCAGGGCCCCGGCCAGATCGGCGGCGGCCCGCAACTCGGCCTGGTGGCGCTGACCGTAGCGAAAGCTCAGGCAATGGCACTCGAATCCCTCGGCCCGGGCCAAGGCCAGGACGGTGGCGGAATCCATGCCCCCGGAGAGGAGGACGACGGCTCTATTCATGGGACTGACCTTCAGAATTGGACGGGCGGAATTGAAACGGGAGACCGGGGGCGCGGGGCTCAGCGTCCCCGGGCATCCCCCCAGAGCAGCTTGTGCAACTGCCACTGGAAGCGCACCGGCAGGCGGTCGGCCACGATCCACTCCGCCAACTCCACGGGGGAGAGGCGGTCCGCCACGGGGGACAGGAGCACCTCCACCCGCTCGGGCAGTGCGTGGCGTTCCATCACCCACCGGGCCCAGTCGTAGTCGGCCCGGTCCATCAGGACGAACTTCACCTGGTCCCGGGGGCCCAGGTGGTCCAGATTGGACCAGAGGTTGCGGTGCGACTCGCCGGAGCCCGGGGTCTTGAGATCCAGTACCTTCACCACCCGGGGGTCCACGCCGGAGACATCCAGGGCGCCCCCGGTCTCCAGGGAGACCTCATGACCGGCGTCGCACAGGGCGGACAGCAGGGGCAGACAGGCGGGTTGGGCCAGGGGCTCCCCCCCGGTGACGCACACCGGTCCGACCCCCGCCGCGGCCACCTGCTCCAGCACCCCCTCCAGAGAGCGGACCGTCCCTCCGGAGAAGGCATGGGCGGTGTCGCAGTAGCGGCAGCGCAGCGGACAGCCGGTGAGGCGGACAAAGACCGTGGGCCGCCCCATCTCCCGGGCCTCCCCCTGCAGGGAGGTGAAGATCTCCGTCACCCGCAGGCCGGATCCGCGGGCGGGGGGCGGCGATGGGGGGACCCCGGCCCCGCTGATCTCACTCACCCCGCTCGCCGAGCATCTGCAGGCGCTGCTCTGCCAGCCGCGCCACGGTGGTGTCCGGATAGTCCGTGCGCACCGCCTCCAGCACCTCCCGGGCCGCCGACCAGCGTTCCAGTTCGTAGAGGGTATATCCCTGCTTGAGGCGGGCATCCGGCACCTTGTTGCTCTCGGGATAGGTCCCGGGCACTGCCGCGAAGGCCTCCAGGGCGCGCTCGAAGTCGCCGGTCACGTAGTACCCCTCCCCCAGCCAGTACTGGGCGTTGGCCGCCAGGGGGCTGTCGGGATGGGTCTTCAGGAAGGTGGAGAAGGCCTCGATGGCCTTACGGTACGCCCCCGCCCGCAGCCGGTCGAAGGCCGCCTGATAGGCCGCCTGATCCTCCCCATCCCCCTGCGCCGGGGGTGCATCACCCTCTCCCGGACCCTCTCCCGGCCGCGGCAGGGGCTGGATGGCCTGGGGGGCGTTGCCTCCCTCCCCGTGCGCAGAGGCCCCCGCCTGCTCCAGGGCCTGCAGACGGCCGTCCACATCCAGGTACAGGTCCCGCTGCCGCGTCTTCAGCCGCTCCAGTTCGTGGCGCAGGGCCTCGTTGTCCCCCCGCAGTTCCCGCACCTGGGCCTCCAGGGCCTGCAGGCGGTTGAACAGTCCCATGAGGTCGGCATTGTCCAGGATGCGTTCCAGCCGCTCCACCCGGGCCTCCAGCGTCCCGGCCCCCCCGGCAGACTGCTGGGCCTGGGCCGGCAGGGTGAGCAGGGCCGCCAGCAGCGGCGACAGCAGGAGGGGAGGCAGCCGGTGGGGATCGAAAATCATCCCTGATCCCCCTCATAGACGATCTCCACGCGCCGGTTCCGCTCCCAGGCCGCCTCGTTGCTGGCCGGGTCCGCGGGCATCTCCTCGCCATAGCTCACCACCTGGATCTGATCCGCGGAGGCCCCCTGCAGCTCCAGCATGCGCTGCACCGCCCGGGCGCGGCGCTCCCCCAGGGCCAGGTTGTACTCCCGGGTACCCCGTTCGTCGGTGTGGCCCTCCAGGCGCACCGCCCGGTCGGGATTGCGCGCCAGATAGTCCCCGTGGGCGGCGATGAGGTCCAGGTATTGGGCGTCCACGGTGTCCTTGTCGAAACCGAAGTGGATCACCCGCCGGGAGAGGGGGCTGTCGGGATCCTCCAGGGGATCCAGGGCGATCCCCTCCCCGTCCTCCAGGCCGCGGACCTCCACCCCGGCATCGCCGGCGCCGCGGGCATCGCCCGCCACGCCCCCAGAGCTCTCCGCGGGGGAGCGGTCACCGCCTGCCCCGGGGCTGCGCTCCACCGTGGCGCAGGCCGCCAGGGTCGCCGTCAGCAGAAGGGGGATCAGGATCTTGAGGGCCTTGGGGTCGATGCTAGAGACGGGCATGGATGATGTCCTCGGAATGACTGGGTTGAGAAGATTCGACCGCCAACCTGACGGTTCAGTCCAGAAACGGCGACCAGGCCGGTTCGCGCACCTCGCCCTCCTGCAGCACCAGGCGCTGGTGCACCCGGCCGTCGGCGCTCACCGCCGCCAGCACGCCCCGGCCGTCGCGGGCGGTGGCGGCATAGAGGAGCATGCTGCCGTTGGGCGCGAAGCTGGGGGATTCATCCATGGGGCCGTCGGTGAGGGGCCGTAAACCACCCCCCCCGCGAAGGTCCAGCAGGGCGATGCGAAAGCGCCCGTCCTCACCGTGCACCATGGCGATGCGATCCCCATCGGGGGCGACGGCGGCATCGCCATTGTAGCGTCCCTGGAAGGTGAGGCGCTGCGGCCGTCCCCCCCGCAGATCCACCCGATAGAGCTGCGGCCGGCCGGCACGATCGGAGGTGAAGATCAGAGAGTGGCCGTCGGGCAGCCACTGGGGTTCGGTGTCGATGGCCCTGTTCCGGGTCACCCGGCGCAGGGAACCATCCCGCAGGTCGTGGACATGGATCTCCGGGTCTCCCTCCCGGGACAGGGTGAGGGCCAGCCGCTGGCCGTCCGGGGACCAGGCCGGGGCCCCGTTGATCCCCGCATAGGACGCCAGGCGGGTGCGCTCGCCGCTGGCCAGGTCCTGGATGTAGACCTCGGAGCGGCGGTTCTCGAAGGAGACATAGGCCAGACGCTGGCCATCCGGGGCCCAGGACGGGGACAGGATGGGCCGCCGGGAACGGAACACGGTACGGGGATCGTGACCGTCGGCATCGGCCACCTGCAGGGCGTAGCGGGTATCCTCCCCGTCCCGGAGGACGCGGACATAGGCCACCCGGGTGTCGAAGGCCCCCCGCTCGCCGGTGAGGCGTTCGTAGACGATATCGCTGATGCGGTGGGCGGCGCGGCGCAGGCGCTCCCCCGGCACCGTGAGGCGGTAGCCCTCCATCTCCCGCCCGGAGACCACGTCGATGAGCTGGAACCGGACCTGGAAGCGGCCGTCCTGCAGGCGATCCAGCCGGCCCACCACCAGATAATCGCTCACGCCGCCACGCCAGCGCTCCATCTCCACCTGGTCCAGGGCATGGGGACGGGCGGGGAGATCCTCAGGCTCCACGGGGGCGAAGCGGCCGCTGCGCCCCAGGTCGGCGGTCACGATGGCCGCCAGGTCCTGCGGCGGCTGCGCCTCGCCGGACCAGGCGAAGGGCACCACGGCCACCGGCGTGGCCCCCTCCACCCCCTGGGTGACACGGATCTCCAGGGCCGCCTGGACGAGGCCGGGCAGCCACAGCAGCATCAGGATCAGTAGGATTCTTCTTACCATCATGGGTCGCTCCCGCATCCCGAGCTCGGTGTCAGTCTGGCCCCGGCGTGCATCAGGACGGGGCGAATGTGAAGCGGATCTCCCGCTGGAACAGGTCCGGATCCGGTGGCTCGGGCAATGGCTCGGCCAGGCGCACGGCCCGTTCCACGGAATCACAGAACAGGGGTGTACCGTTGCACTGCTCCACCCGGACCTCGCGGATGTAACCACCGGGGGTCTGGCGCACGAACACCACGGCACTCTGGCCGGCCTGTTCCCCCGAGGGCAGGCGCCAGTTGCGCTCCACGGCGTATTGGATCCGGGCCACGTATTCCGCCTCCAGGCGGGCCTGTTCCCGGCGCCGTTGCTCTTGCATCAGCATCTCCCGGCGACGCTCCGCCTCCAGCTGGCGCTGGCGTTCCAGCTCCGCCTGGCGCTGGCGTTCCAGCTCCGCCTGGCGCTGGCGTTCCGCCTCCTCCCGGCGCTGGCGCTCCAGCTCCGCCTGACGCTGGCGCTCCGCCTCCTCCCGCCGCTGGCGTTCCAGCTCCGCCTGGCGCTGGCGCTCCGCCTCCTCCCGGCGCTGGCGTTCCAGTTCCGCCTGACGCTGGCGCTCCGCCTCCTCCCGGCGCTGGCGTTCCAGCTCCGCCTGGCGCTGGCGCTCCGCCTCCTCCCGGCGCTGGCGTTCCAGTTCCGCCTGACGCTGGCGCTCCGCCTCCATCCGGGCCTGGCGGGCCTGGTCGAAGGCCTCTCCGGAGACGGCCATGGCCTCGATCACCTCCACCTGCGGCGAAGGCCCCGGTTCCGGCGCGGGCGGGACCCACTCCAGCCGCAAACCCAGGGCCGCCAGCAGGAGCAGATGCGCCGCAAGCACGGCGAGAAACACCCCCCGATGGCGGGCGATCAGTCCGGGCATGGCATCATCCGCTGCCTTCGGCCTTGTCCGGCGGATCGGTGATCAGCCCCACCCGGGGGGCCCCGGCCGCCTGCAGGGTGACCATGGCATCCACCACCTCGCCGTAGTGCACGAAGCGGTCCCCGCGCACGAAGACCGGCGTTTCGGGATCCCCGGCGAGGAGGGCCTGCACCGCCTCCCGCAGCGCCCCGGGCCGCAGCGGGGTGTCCGCTGCCGGCCCCTGGTTGAGGGTCACGGCGCCGTCCCGGGACACCGTCACCACGATGGGTTCCTCCGCCTGCAGGGCCTCGTCCAGGGGCTCGGCCCGGGCCCGGGGCAGGTCCACCTCCACCCCCTGGTGCAGCAGCGGGGCAGTGACCATGAAGATGATGAGCAGCACCAGCATCACGTCGATGAAGGGCACGACGTTGATCTGGGCCATGCCACGCCGCCCGGGCCGGCGCCGCCCTGGGGCCTGCGCGGGCATCAGTCCGCCGCCTCCCGTTCACGCGGGGTGGACTGCCGTTGCAACAGGCCGGAAAGTTCGTCGGCGAAGTTGTCATACCGCCCCAGGAGCCGGTCCACCCGGGCCGAAAAGGCGTTATAGGCGATCACCGCGGGGATGGCGGCGAACAGCCCCAGGGCGGTGGCGATCAGGGCCTCGGCGATCCCCGGGGCCACCATGGCCAGGGTGGCCTGGCGCTCTCCGGAAAGCCCCATGAAGGCATTCATGATGCCCCATACGGTGCCGAACAGGCCGATATAGGGGCTGGTGGAGGCGATGGTGGCCAGGGCCGGCAGATAGCTCTCCAGTCGCTCCCCCTCCCGGGCGACGGCCACGCGCATGGCCCGCTCGGCCCCGCCCGTCACCAGGGGACGGTCCGCCGGGTCCCGGGCCTGACGGCGGTGCTGCAAAAAGGCCTTGAACCCCATGGTGAAGACATGTTCCAGGCCGCTCACGTCCTCCCGGCGGCGCAGGGTGTCGTAGAGATGGCTGAGTTCCACCCCGGACCAGAACCGGTCCTCGAAGGCCTCCGCCGCCCGCCGCGCCTCCGCCAGGACCCGGGCCTTGATGAGGATGATCATCCAGGAGAAGACCGAGGCCAGCAGCAGCAGCAGCATGACCGCCTGCACCAGCCAGCTGGCGTCCAGGATGAGACGATAGAGGGACAGGTCCACACTCACTTCGGACATTCTCCGCTGTTCATGGCCCGGGCCACCGCCTGCGGGATGGCGCGGGGTACAAAACGCTCTGCATCCAGACAGGCAATCCTGACCACGCCACGGCACAGCAGTTCCCGCTCCCCCGCCGGGGTCTCCCGCTGCAGGGCGTGACGGATCACGAGACTGGCCCGCTTCATCTCCACCAGCTCGGCGCTCACCATCACCCGGTCATCCAGCATGGCGGAACGCAGGTAGTCCACCTCCACGCGGCGCACGACGAAGAGGATGCCCTCCTCGTCCCGCAGGCGCTGCTGCTCGTGGCCCAGGGTGCGCAGCCACTCGGTACGGGCCCGCTCCATGTACTTGAGATAATTGGCATAGAACACCACGCCGCCGGCGTCGGTGTCCTCCCAGTAGATGCGCACGGGCCACTGGAACGGGCTGGGGATGGTGCCGGAATCGGGGGATCGGGTCACGGGAATCGGTTGCAGTTCGGGGAATGGGTTTCAATCCTGCGGGGGCGGTTCGGGGGCGTCGAACAGGTCCCCCGGCCGGGCCGCCCGCTCCGCCAGGGCGTCGGGCACCCGCAGGCCAAAGTGGCGGTAGGCACGGCTGGTGGCCATGCGGCCCCGGGGGGTGCGCATGAGGAAGCCCTGCTGGATCAGGTAGGGTTCCAGGACATCCTCGATGGTGCCCCGCTCCTCGCCGATGGCGGCCGCCAGACTGTCCACGCCCACGGGGCCCCCGTCGAACTTGTCGATCACGGCCAGCAGCAGGCGCCGGTCCTGGGCATCAAAGCCGTGGGCGTCCACGTCCAGCATGTCCAGGGCCCGGTCCGCCACCTCATCGGTGATGACCCCATCCGCCCGGATCTGGGCGTAGTCCCGCACCCGGCGCAGGAGCCGGTTGGCGATGCGCGGCGTGCCGCGGGCGCGGCGGGCGATCTGGCGCGCCCCGGAGGGATCCACGGTCACCCCCAGGATACCGGCCGCGCGGGTGACGATGCGCGCCAGGTCGTCGGTACCGTAGTACTCCAGGCGCTGGACAATGCCGAAGCGGTCCCGCAGCGGCGAGGTGAGCAGGCCGGCACGGGTGGTGGCCCCCACCAGGGTGAAGGGGGGCAGGTCGATCTTGATGGAGCGGGCCGCCGGCCCCTCGCCGATGACGATGTCCAGCTGGAAGTCCTCCAGGGCCGGATACAGCACCTCCTCCACCACCGGCGAGAGGCGGTGGATCTCGTCCACGAAGAGGACGTCCCGCGGCTCCAGGTTGGTGAGCAGGGCCGCCAGGTCCCCCGGCCGCTCCAGCACCGGCCCCGAGGTCTGGCGCAGATTCACCCCCAGCTCCTGGGCGATGATATGGGACAGGGTGGTCTTGCCCAACCCCGGCGGCCCGAAGATGAGGACATGATCCAGGGCCTCGTCCCGCCCCCGCGCGGCGGAGATGAAGATCTCCATCTGCTCCCGGACGGCGGGCTGGCCGTCGTAATCCGCCAGGCGCCGGGGCCGGATGGATCGCTCCAGGGCCTCGTCTTCGGCCGCGAGGGCATCGGGGCTGATGATACGGTCCGTCATGGATGACCAGGATGGGGATCGAGGGGTGATTGTATTGAATCGCGCCGCATCGCGCATTGCCTGTGCCGGACGATCATCCACCGATCCACAACTGCCCCAGCAGCCCCAGCAGGAACCCGGACACCGCCCCCAGGGGCGGCGCCCAGTGGCGCTGCAGCGGGACCTGCGGGGCGATGTCCTGGAACACCAGGTAGAGGATGCCGCCGCTGGCGGCGAGCATGATGCCCCCCAGCACGGCCGGCCAGTGCACCAGCCAGGTGAGCCCGCCCAGGGCCGCCAGGGGCCCCAGAAGCATGATCCCGGCGAAGGCCGCCAGGATACGCCGGGGGGAACGCCGGCCGCCGGCCCGCAGTTCGCGGTAGGCGTTGAAGCCCTCGGGCAGATTCTGCAGGGCCATGAGCAGGGCCAGCAGCAGGGCCGTCTTCGCGCCGCTGCCCAGCAGGGCCCCCAGGGCCGCCGCCTCCGGCAGGAAATCCAGCAGCATGGCCATGAGCTGGCTGCGCTCCCCGCTGCGGGCCGCGAGCCAGCGGTCCAGGGCCATGAAGAAAAGACTGCCCCCGGCCATGGCCAGGGCCACGCCGGCCATCCCCAGATGACGGCTGCCCTCAGGCACCAGCACCAGGGCCACGGCGGCCACCAGCACGCCGGCGCCAAAGGCCAGGACGGCGTGGCGCAGTTCCTCCTCCAGCCAGCCGGGACGCAGCCGCTCCACCGCCGCCAGCAGTCCCCCCAGGGGGATGGTCAGCCCGGCCAGCCCCCCCAGCACCAGGGCCTCCAGCAGGGTGGGCAGGGGCGCCTCAGCCCCCATGGCCTCTCCCGCCCCGCGGGCCGGGCATCGTCCTCACCCGCCGCTGCGCAGGGTCAGACGCAGGGCCAGGCGGATCAGCTCCTCACTGCCCTCGGCCTCCCCTTCCACCTTGCTCACCAGGCGGCTGGCCTCCTGGGGCTTGTAGCCCAGGGCCACCAGGGCGGCCACCGCCTCCTCCGCCGGGTCCGGAGACGCCGGGGGCGGGGTCCCCGCGGGCAGAGCGGCGGCCTGGCCATCCTGGGCCAGCCCCACACGGTCGCGCATCTCGATCACCAGGCGCTCGGCGGTCTTGCGGCCGATGCCCGGCAGGCGCGTGAGGGTGGCGGTGTCGCCGTCCACGACACAGCGGTGGAAGGCCTCGGCACTCATGCCGGAGAGGATGGCCAGGGCCATCTTCGCCCCCACCCCGCTGACGCGGATGAGGCTGCGGAACAGGGCCCGCTCCCGGGGACTGGCGAAGGCGTAGAGGATATGGGCGTCCTCGCGCACATGCAGATGGGTGTGCAGCACCGCCTCCCCGCCCACCTCCGGCAGTTCGCAGAAGGTGGACAGGGGGGCCTCCAGTTCGTAGCCCACACCGTTCACCTCCAGCAGCAGCTGGGGCGGCTGCTTCACCGCCACGATGCCCCGCAGGCGCCCGATCATCGCCCCCTCCCGGCCAGGGCCGCCGGCAGGCGGGCCAGGGTGGCCTGGGTGTGGGCGTGGCACAGGGCCACCGCCAGGGCATCGGCGGCATCGCTGGCGGGGCGCCGGGACAGGGCGAGGATCATGGTCACCATGTGCTGCATCTGTTCCTTGGTGGCGGCACCGGTGCCCACCACCGCCTGCTTGATGACCCGGGGGCCGTATTCCGCCACCGCCAGCCCCTCCTGCACCCCGGCACAGATGGCCGCGCCCCGGGCCTGGCCCAGCTTCAGGGCGGAGTCGGGGTTACGGGAGACGAAGACCTGTTCGATGGCCATGACCTCGGGCCGGTGCTCGTGGATGAGGTCCTGCACGCGGCGGAAGATGCAACCCAGGCGTTCGGGCAGACCCTCCCCCTGCACCCGCAGGCAGCCGCTGTCCACCCAGAGGCTGCGCCGGCCGTCGCTGTCCACCACGCCAAACCCGGTGACGCGGGAGCCGGGATCGATGCCGAGGATGCGCATCAGCGCCGTCCCGCCTGCCGGGATGACTCCCTCATCCGGCGGCGTCCTGCATGACCTCGTCCGGGAAGTCGGCGTTGGTGTAGAGGTTCTGCACGTCGTCCAGGTCATCCAGCATGTTCAGCAGCTTGAGCACCTGGTGGGCGCTGTCCGGGTCCAGGGGGCTGGCGCTGGCGGCGCGCATGGTCACCTCGCCGCGCTCGGGCTTCAGGTCCGCGTCGATCATGGCCTGGCGCACGTCATCGTACTGATCGGGTTCGGTCAGGACCTCCACGGAGCCGTCGTCGTTGACCACCACGTCCTCGGCCCCGGCCTCCAGGGCCGCCTCCATGATGCGCTCTTCGTCCGCTCCCGGGGGGTAACTGAGCACCCCGGTCTTGTTGAAGAGATAGGCCACGGAACCGTCGGTGCCCAGATTGCCGCCGCACTTGCTGAAGGCATGGCGCACCTCCGAGACGGTGCGGTTACGGTTGTCGGTCATGCAGTCCACCATGATGGCGGCCCCGCCGGGGCCGTAGCCCTCGTAGCGGATCTCCTCGTAGTTCACCCCCTCCAGTTCCCCGGCGCCGCGCTTGATGGCCCGTTCCACCGTGTCCTTGGTCATGTTGGCGTCCAGGGCCTTGTCCACCGCCAGGCGCAGCCGCGGATTGGCGTTGAGGTCGGAGCCCCCCATCCGGGCGGCCACGGTGATCTCCTTGATCAGCTTGGTGAACAGCTTGCCGCGTTTGGCGTCCTGGGCATTCTTGCGGTGCTGGATGTTTGCCCACTTACTGTGTCCGGCCATGTGCTCTCTCGTTCAAAGGTGTCTGGGATGTCTCTTCATGGGCCCTCAGGAACGCGGGGAGGAACGGAGATCAAACGCCCCGGACCGCAGGAAGGCGGCCACGGCCCGGGCCACGGGTTGCGAGAACAGCAGGCCGAAGTGGCTGTAGGGCACGGTCAGATGGGCCTGCAGCCCGCTGATGCGCGTCTCCTCCACGGCGATGGTGCCATCCCCGCGGGCCCTGCGCCCCTTGCCCAGGAACCGGCCCACCCCCATGCCGCGGGAGCCGGCGATCATGCCCAGTTCCCGGATCCCCTTCCAGCGGGGGACGTCCCCCAAAAGCCCCCCCTGGATACTGCGCCCCAGGACCCAGCGGGTCAGCGGCGTGCTGGCCAGGGCCGCGGCCACCCGGCTGCCGGACACGGGGGTGCCCAGCATGACGATCCGCCCCGGCTTCTGCACGGGGTGGTGGTGAAAGAGGTGCAACACCACGATCCCCCCCAGGCTGTGGGCCACCAGGTGGATCACATCCGCATCCAGGGACTGCAGAAAGGCGTCCAGCCTGGCGGCATTGGCCCGGGGGCTGGCCAGGATACTGGAGTAGCGGAAACGGTGCACGGCAAAGCCCTCCCCGCGCAGGCGGCGGCACAGCAGGCCCATCTCCAGCCCCGTCATCCACAGGCCGTGCAGACAGACCACCGCCTCACGCATGGCGGACCACCGCCTCGGGTACGAACCGGAGGATGGCCTCGGCATCGCTCCAGGAGGTGGCCCGGGCGGCGGCCTCCCCGCGGGGCAGCCAGATGCAGGCATCATGTTCCAGGGGGCTCAGGGTCACCTCTGCCGCCTCCTCCGTCTCCAGGGTGAACTGGTGTTCCAGATTCTCGCATACCCCCGGGGCATAGCGCGCCTTCCAGGGGCCCGCGATGGGAAACCGCACCTGCCGGTGCCGGTCCACCAGGGCGGCGGGATCCAGACCGGTCTCCTCCCGCACCTCCCGGCGCGCCGCCTCCCCGGGGGATTCCCCCCACTCCAGGCTGCCGGTGACCGACTGCCAGAAGCCGGCGGGCCGGCAACGGCGCAGGAGCAGCACCCGCCCGCCGGGGTCGTGCACCACCACCAGCACCGACTCGGGACGCTTAAAGTCCATGGATCAATACTTTACAGGGGAACGCCCTACAGGAAAAGGCACCTTCAGAAGGTGTGGCTGGTGCCGGCATACACCTTGCTCTCACGGGCGTCGATGCCATAGGCATAGTCCAGCCGCAGGTTGGTGCGCACGAACCACTTGAGATTGATGCGCAGCCCCACCCCCACCCCGGCATGCAGGTCGGACAGATCCACATGGCGGCGGGGCCAGACCCCGCCCACGTCCACGAAGCCCACGGCACGCAGTTCCGGATTGCCCAGGACCGGGCGCAGGTATTCGGTGTTGAGCAGCGCGAGTACGTCCCCCTTGCGGTAGTCCCGGGGATAGCCCCGCAACTGATCGCTGCCCCCCAGGGAATGGGGCTCGCCGCCAAAGGCGCTGCCGCTGGCCAGCGCCAGGCGAAAACGGTAATTGAGGTTCGATGGCAGGGGTCCCTCCTCCAGAGGACGGTAGGCCCGGTAATCCAGGGACAGGGACTGATGCCCCCGGGAGGAGCCCAGCGCGGGGCTGCCCAAGGACAGTCCCGCGCCATAGGCCACCCCCTCGCGGCGCACCCCCAGGTCCGTCACATCCGTATAGCGCAGACTGCCGGACCAGGTGATGTCCCGGGCCCCGTCGGGGATCGGGCCGGGGACCTGGAGGCGCTCATACCGGCGCTGCTCCCAGGCCACCCCCAGACCGGCGCGCCAGCCGGAACTGGGACCCCGGCGATCCAGCCAGCGGGAGACGGATACCCCCAGGCGCCGGATCGTCTCATCGTAGGGCACATGCTCCGACTCATCCGCCCCGGACTCGTTCAGGTGCTCGTCCTTGACCTCCAGAGCCACCCCCCAGGCGGACCCCGGCAGACGCGGCACCTCGTAACTCAGATCCAGACGCCGGGAGCCCTCCGCCGAGGCATCGCTGCCGGCATCCTCCCATTCCAGCAAAAACCGCAGTTTCTGGTTCAGCCCCAGGAAGTTGTCGAAACGCAGATCGCCGCCGTAACGCACATCGCCATCGGAGGTGCGGCTCAGGCGGGGCAGCGGGAAGAAGTAATACTTCTCCTCCAGATGGTAGACGACGCTGGCCTTCTCCCCGGTGGTCTCCACCCGGGCCTGCACGGACTGGAACAGCCCCAGGTTCATCAGGGCCTGGCGGGTCTCCTCCACCGCCTCGCGATCCAGGGGATCCCCTTCTTGAAAGAGAAGTTCCTGACGCAACACCGTGTCCCGGGTGACCTCGTTGCCCTCGAAGCGGATCGACTCCACCACGAAGGCCTCCTGCGCCCCGGCCCCGCATAGGCCGGACATCCACAGGAGCAGCCCAAGCCCCGTGGCCCGCAACCCCCCGCCCGTACAGCATCCCATGCCCATCGTCCCTCTCATCGTTCAGCGTCCGCCCAGCGAGCGCCGCAGCAGCCGCCGGACCGTGAAGATCCCGGCCAGCAGCACCAGGAGCACGATCACCAGGGTCCCGTAGAACCCCAGATAGGGCTCCAGCAGGCTCCACTGGGCCCCCAGGCAATACCCCGCCAGGGTCAGCACCAGGTTCCATCCCAGGGTGCCCAGCAGGGTCAGCCAGAGGAAGGGCGCGAAGGGCATTGGCAGCAACCCCGCCGGGATGTTCACCAGGCTGCGGATGCTGGGCAGGAGCCGCCCCAGGGCCACGAACCAACGGCCGCGCCGGGCGAACAAGCGGAGGATGCGGTCCAGATCCGATTCGTGCAGCAGCAGCCAGTGGCCATGGCGAACCATCCAGGCCCGCACCCGGGCCTCACCGGCGCGGCGCACCACGGCATAGATGATCAGGGAACCGGCGGTGCCGCCGGCCGTGCCCGCCAGCACCGAGGGCCAGAACCCCAGCATCCCCTGGTGCGCCAGAAAGCCCACGAAGGGCATGAGGGCCTCGGGGGCCACCACCAGCATGAGCACCCCCAGGGCCCAGTAGCCGTACTCGCGCACCACCTCCGTGGACAGTTCCTCCGGGGACATGGGCCCCTTCAGCCCAGACGCAGGGTCTTGAGGTTGACGAAGGCGAGCATGCCATCCCGTCCCAGTTCACGCCCGTAACCGGAATCCTTCACCCCGCCAAAGGGCAAGGCCGGGTCGCTCTTCACCAGGGCGTTGACGAAGGCGTTGCCGCAGGCCAGGCGGCGCGCCACCGCCTCGCCCCGTTCCGGGTCCCGGGTCCAGACGCTGCCCCCCAGGCCGAAGCGGGTCTCGTTGGCGATGCGCACGGCGTCCGCCTCGTCCCGGGCCCGGATCACCGTGGCCACAGGGCCGAAGAGTTCCTCGTGATAGGCCCGGGCCTGCGGCGTCACCCCATCCAGGATGGAAGGGGCGTACCAGGCCCCCTTGCCGGGCAGGGGGCGACAGCCGGTCACCGCCACAGCCCCGGCGGCGAGGGACTGCTCCACCTGGGCATGCAACTCGTCCCTCAGATCCTCCCGGGCCATGGGGGCCAGGGTGGTCTCCTCCCGGGTCGGATCCCCCGGGACCAGGGCCTCCACACCGGTCCGCAGCCGCTCCAGGAAGGCCTCCGCCACCTGCGGCAGCAGGATGAAGCGCTTGGCCGCGATACAACTCTGACCGGCATTCTGGAAGCGGGAGACCAGGGCCTGTTCCACTGCCCGGTCCAGGTCGGCATCCTCCAGGACGATGAAGGGGTCCGATCCCCCCAGTTCCAGCACCGACGGCTTGAGGGCCTCGCCGGCGGCGGCGGCCACCGCCCGGCCCGCCTTCTCGCTGCCGGTGAGGCTGACGCCGTGAACCCGCGGGTCGGCCAGGATCCCGGCCACGGCGCTGGCGGGCACCATCAGGCTCTGGAAGACCCCGGCGGGGAGGCCCGCGTCGCGAAAGACCTCCTCGATGGCCAGGGCGCAGCGGGGAACGTTGGAGGCGTGCTTGAGCAGTACGGTATTCCCCGCCAGCAGGGTCGGTGCGGCAAAACGGAAGACCTGCCAGAAGGGGAAGTTCCAGGGCATGACCCCGAGGATGGTCCCCAGGGGCTGATGCACCCGCAGGGCGCGTCCCCACGCCACCTCCATGGGCTCGTCCACCAGGAAGGCGGCGGCGTGGTCGGCGTAGTAGTCGCACACCGTGACGCAGCGGTCGATCTCGGTGCGGGCCTCCCGCAGGAGCTTGCCCATCTCCCGGGTGATCCTCCCCGCCAGGGTCTCGCGGCGCTCGCGCAGGAGCCCGGCGGCGCGGCGCAGATACGCCACACGCTCGTCCAGGTGCAGGGCCCGCCAATCGGCGGCGGCACGCTCCGCCGTGGCGAGGGCCTTGTCAATTCGCACCCGGTCCCAGGTCTCGAACACCTCGAGCACGGAACCGTTGGCGGGATTGACAGAACTCATGGGCACAGGTGAACTCCTCTGCAAATGTTGAAGCCTTACCATAATATATTGCGCCCCACCCGGGGGATCGGAATGATCAACCCGGTTCCGTTTCCGCCGGCCCTGCCCCGGCCGTGCGAGCGCCGTCGCCCGGGACGCCCGCACGTCATGCAACCAAAAAGGAACGTCTTCCGATGAATATCCGGACGGTCTGTGTCCTCGGAGGGACCGGCTTTGTCGGTCGCCACCTGGTGAAGGCCCTCTCTGCGGCCGGCCTGCAGGTCAAGGTCTTCACGCGCCGTGCCCATCGGGCCCGCCCCCTGCTGGTCCTGCCCGGTGTGGTGCTGGTGGAAACGGACTACGGCAACGTCACCGATCTGCAGCACGCCTTTGAGGGCAGTGATGCCGTCATCCACTTGGTGGGGATCCCCGACGGCGGTGCCAAGCTGCAGCGCCGGGTGCACGTGGACCTGCCCCGCACCGTGGTGGAGGCGGCGCGGCTGGCGCGGGTGCAGCGCCTTTTGCACATGAGCGCCCTGCATGCCGATGCCCACGGCGGCGCCAGTACCTTCCTGCGCACCAAGGGGGCCGGCGAGGATCTGGTGCATGCCATGGCCGAGGAGGTGCACGTGACCAGCTTCCGCCCCGCCCCCATCATCGGCCGCGGGGACGCCCTGCTCACCCCCCTGGCGGCCCGCATCCGGGAACGCCGGCGGCTCGTGCTGGCCAACGCCGGGGCGCGGCTGGCCCCGGTCTATGTCATGGATGTGGTGGAACGGCTCGTGCAGGCCCTGTTCAGCCCCCACCGGGGCGGGGAGCGGCACGACCTGTGCGGCCCGCAGAGCTACACCCTGGCGGAACTGGCCACCTACGTGGCCCACACCCTGAACCATCCCTGCCGCATCCTGCCCCTGCCGGACGCCCTGGCCGGCCCCCGGGCCTGGCTCACGGGCCATCTGCCCGGCAACCACGCCGGTCTGGACCGGCACCGCACCCTGCGGGTGGGGGCCCAGTGCCCGGCGGGGGATCCCTGCCCCACCCCCCTGGAGACCGTGGCCGCCGATGTGCTGGTCCCGGATGACCGGCAGGGTCACCTGCAGCAATGGCGCAGCCGCCCCCACTGATCCCCATGGAGACCTATCTGGTGGGTGGTGCGGTCCGGGACGGACTCCTGGGCCTTGAGGTGAAGGAGAAGGACTGGGTGGTGGTGGGGGCCACCCCGGAGGCCATGGCGGCCCGCGGCTTCCGCCAGGTGGGGCGGGATTTCCCCGTCTTCCTCCACCCCGGGACCGGCGAGGAGCATGCCCTGGCCCGCACCGAACGCAAGACGGGCCCCGGCCACCGGGGCTTTCAGGTGCATGCCGATCCGGGGGTCACCCTGGAGGAGGACCTGGCCCGGCGCGACCTGACCATCAACGCCATGGCCCGGGATGCCCGGGGGCACCTGGTGGACCCCTTCGGCGGCCGGCGGGACCTGGAGGACCGGCTGCTGCGCCATGTCTCCCCCGCCTTCAGCGAGGACCCGCTGCGGGTGCTGCGGGTGGCCCGTTTCGCCGCCCGCCTGGCCCCCCTGGGTTTTCGCGTGGCGGACGAGACCCTGGCCCTCATGGGGCACATGACCGCCAGCGGTGAACTGGACAGCCTCACCCCGGAGCGGGTCTGGCGGGAGACGGAGAAGGCCCTGATCAGCGATGCCCCCGCCGTCTACTTCCGGGTGCTGCGGGCCTGCGGGGCCCTGGGCGTGCTCTTCCCGGAGCTGGAGGCCCTGTTCGGTGTCCCCCAGCCCCCCCGCTACCATCCGGAGGTGGACACGGGCGTACACACCTTCATGGTGCTGGAGCAGGCCGCCGCACTGTCCCCGGACCCGGTGGTGCGCTTCGCCGCCCTCACCCACGACCTGGGCAAGGGCACCACGCCGGCCGAGATCCTGCCCAGCCACCGGGGGCACGAACAGCGGGGCGTGGGTCTGATCGACGCCCTCTGCGCGCGCTACCGCATCCCCAACCGCTACCGCGATACGGCCCGGGCCATGTCCCGTTACCACGGCCACATCCACCGGGCCTTCGAGTTGCGCCCGGAGACCCTGGTGCGCACCCTGGAGGACCTGGATGCCTTCCGCCGTCCCGAACGCCCGGACGCCATCCTGCTGGCCTGCGAGGCGGACTACCGCGGCCGCACCGGCTTCGAATCACGCCCCTATCCCCAGGCGGATCATGTACGCCTGGCCCTGGAGCGCTGCCAGGCGGTACAGGCCCGGGAGGTGATGGCGGACGGCTTCCAGGGACCCGACATCCGCAAGGAGATGCACCGGCGCCGGGTGCGGGCCGTGGGTCGCCTGCGGGAGGAAGGCCGCGGCTGAGCAGTCCTCAGAGCCGCCGGCTCAGATCCCGGCCGGTGAACCCGTCCAGGGGCACGGACATCCCCCGGCCCAGGGCCATCACCTGGAACCGCTCCCCCATCTCCGAGGGCAGGGTGAGCATACGCACCTGGGCCGCCAGGGCCACCTGCTCCCCGGGGTCCTCGCTGGCGCGGGCGGCCAGCACCGACTCCAGCCCCGCCCCCATGAGAAACCAGGCCTGAGAGGTGTAGCCCAGCAGCGCGAGGCCCGCCGCCCGGCCCGCCTCGGCCACGGCGGTGAAATCCACGTTGGCGGTGATGTCCATCAGGCCGGGCCAGGCCAGGGGGTCCTCCAGCGCGCGGTGGCGGTAGTGGGCGATGAGGGTGCCGCGATGGCGCTCGGGGCTGTAGTACTCGGCCCGGGGATAGCCGTAGTCCAGGAGCAGGACCACCCCCTGCTCCAGGGACTCCCCCAGGGCGCGCACCCATGGCCCCAGCCCCGGGTTCCATTCCGAGAGGTAATCCGGCGGCCAGGTGTCCCCCAGCTCGGCCCGCAGCGCCGCAACCCGCTCCGCCAGGGCCTCCCCCGCCGGGCGCTCGGCCCACTCCAGTCCGCGTTCGCCCATGCAGACCCCCCGCTCCTGCACCTGGGCCCCATCCCAGCGGAAGACCTCCACCGGCATGGCGTCCAGCACCTCGTTGCCCAGCATCACGCCCCGGAAGCTGCCGGGATCGGGCAGGGTGTCCCGCCAATGCACCCGCGCGCGCAGATCCGGGGGCAGTTCCGCCACTGCGGCCTCCTGGCGCTGGCGCAGATCCGGGCTCGGCTCCAGGATGGCGTAGGCCTGCGGCAGGGTCCCCAAGTCATCCAGGGCCCGGAGCATGTCCACCGCCAGGCGACCGCTGCCGGCACCGAACTCCAGGATGGAACCGCCGTCCAGGGCCCGCAGCACCTGGGCACACTGGCGCGCCAGGCACTGGCCGAAGACCGGCGAGATCTCCGGGGCGGTGACGAAATCCCCGCCCCGCCCCAGCTTGTGGCTGCCGGCGGCGTAGTAGCCCAGCCCCGGGGCATACAGGGCCAGCTCCATGTAGCGGCGGAAGGACAGCCAGCCGCCTCCTGCGTTACTCTCCTCCTGAATCTGCCGTGCCAGCCGTCGGCTGACCTTCAGGGCCTCGGGATCGGGTTCGGGCAGCGGGGAATCCACGGACATGGGTACGGTCCAACAAGATTACGGGGATACGGGCCGGGATTGTCGCCCCGGGGACGGCGGGGCTCAAGGGCGCTGCGCATCGCGCCACGGCCGCAAGAGGGAGCCATAAGCGTGGAACAGACAACGGAAAAACCCCTGCAGGGGCGCACGGCATTGATCACGGGTGGGGCACGGCGCATCGGCGCCAGCATTGCCCGCAGCCTGCACGACGAAGGCATGGACCTGGTGATCCACTACCGCCGCTCCGGCGAGGCGGCCCTCCAGCTGCAGGCGGAACTGGAGGCCCGGCGTGCGGGCTCCGTGCACCTGGTGGACGGGGAACTCCTGGAGACGGGCGGACCGCAGCGTCTGGCCCGGGCGGCACAGGCGGCCTTCGGGCGGGTGGACGTACTGGTGAACAACGCCTCCACCTTCTATCCCACCCCCCTGGGGGAGATCACCGAGGCCCACTGGGACGATCTCATGGGGACCAACCTCAAGGCGCCCCTGTTCCTCTCCCAGGCCCTGGCCCCGGCCCTGAGCCGCAGCGGCGGCTGCATCGTCAACATCGTGGACATCCACGCCCTGCGCCCCCTGCAGGGCTACCCCCTGTACTGCGCCGCCAAGGCAGGGCTGTGGATGCTCACCCAGGCCCTGGCGCGGGAACTGGGTCCGCGGGTGCGGGTCAACGGCATCGCCCCCGGGGCCATCCTCTGGCCGGAGGCGGAGGAGAACGCCGCCACCCACCAGGAGATGATCCAGCGCACGGCCCTCAAGCGCGAGGGCTCACCGGAGGATATCGCCCGCACCGCGCTGTTTTTGATCCGCGATGCCCACTATATCACCGGCCAGCTCATCCCCGTGGATGGCGGACGCACCACCACCCAGTGATCCCGGACCCCGCTCAGCGGGGGACGTCGTTCCAGGGAAAATCCACCCGGTGCAGCCACTGCCCGCCGGGCTCGAACCCGGCCCAGAGGGACCCGATGCTGCATCCCAGTACGGGATGGGGCAGGTCCGCGGCGATATCCGCCAGGGGGCACAGGACGAAGGCGTGGCGGAGGATATCCCCCCGGGGCAGCTGCGGCCGTTCCCGGATGCAGTCCCCCAGGAGCAGCAGGTCCAGATCCAGGGTCCGGTCGGCGAAACGGGCACCGCCGGAGCTGCGGCCGTGGCGCGCCTCCATGGTCTTGAGCCGGTCCACCAGGTCCTCGGGGGAGAGCCGGGTGTCAAACCCCGCCGCCAGATTGTAGAAGGGCTGGCCGTCGAAACCCACGGCCCCGGTCTCGTAGACGGGGGAGAAGGTCACCGCGCCGAAGGCCGCCCGCAGTTCGTCGGCGGCGATGTGCACGTGCCGGGTCCGGTCCACATTGGAGCCGATGCTCACGTAGGCCCGGCGCAGGGGGGAGTGTGCCGTCATGGGGTGCGCTCCCCGCGCTCGATGACCACCCCCACCTCCCGGGCCCCGCGCACGGCCCCGGGCTTGCCCAGGGTGAGGCGAAGCCAGGGGATGGGGAACTCCCGCAGGAGCATTTCGGCGATGTCCTCGGCCATGGCCTCCACCAGTTCCCGCTGATTCCCCTCCACCAAAGCGATGACCCGTTTGGCCACTGTCTTGTAATCCAGCACATCCTGGATGCGGTCACTGCCGGCCCCGGCCCGGATGTCCGTGCCCATCTCCAGGTCGATGCGCACCTGCTGGCGGATGCTGCGCTCCCAGTCGAAGATCCCGACCGTGGTCTCGACCCTCAGATCGCGAATGTAGACAATATCCATGGGATGCGACTATATACGCCGGCCCCGGCGGGGACCAGTCCCGGCCGGGGCACGGGGACCCGCGGGACTTGCCCCCGAGGGGGGTATCTGCTACTGTTCTGCGCCTTTCCAATCAGCCTGGTTTTTCCGGAGAACACCCCATGGCCCGAGTCTGCCAAATCACGGGTAAGCGCCCGATGAGCGGGAACAACGTGTCCCACGCGCACAGGAAGACCCGTCGCCGCTTCCTGCCTAACCTGCACGAACACCGCTTCTGGGTGGAGAGCGAGAACCGCTTCGTCAAGCTGCGCCTGAGCCAGAAGGGGATGCGCATCATCGACAAGAAGGGCATCGACAGCGTCCTGGCGGAGCTGCGGGCCCGCGGCGAACGAATCTGAAGGAGACAAGACGATGGCAAAAGGCATCCGGGAAAAGATCCGACTGGTCTCCAGCGCCGGCACCGGTCATTTCTACACGACCACCAAGAACAAGCGGAACATGCCCGAGAAGATGGAGATCAAGAAGTTTGATCCCGTCGTGCGCAAGCATGTGATGTACAAGGAAGCCAAGATCAAGTAAGGCCTCCCCTTCCGGGCTGATTCACGCCCCTCTCCCGGGGCGCCCCCTCCGGCCGCCCCCTGGGCGGCCGGATCGGTTTCGGACCCTGCCGACACACCAGCGGCGCCTCCCCGCTGCCGGACTGCCCATCTATGGCCTACCCGCATCCGGACGCCAGGCTCCGCCATCGCGGGGATGTGCCGGATGAACCGACCCTGCTACTCTTAGCATCTCGCCCCTAACAGCGCATCGGCCGGATGCCGCCCCGCCCCATGTCAGAGGCCTTCGTAGGAAGACAGCCCATCTATGACCGGGAGTTCCGCGTCCAGGCCTTCGAACTCCTGTTCCGGGACAGCCCCGAGAACCAGGCCCGTTTCCCGGACGGGGACGCGGCCACCTCCGAGGTGATCCAGAGCGCCTTTATCGACCTGGGCCTGGACCGCCTGGTGGGTCAACACCTCGCCTTCATCAACCTCACCCGCAACTTCCTTACCGGCGAGATCGCCATGGCCCTGCCGCCGGAACGGGTGGTGCTGGAGGTGATCGAGGACATCCCGGTGGACGATGAACTCATCGCCGCGGTGGACCGCCTGACCCGGGCCGGATACAGCATCGCCCTGGATGACTACGTCTTCGACGAGGCCCACGCCCCCCTGCTGCACCTGGCCAGCATCGTCAAGCTGGACGTGCTGCAGTGGAGCCCGGAGGAGCTGAGGACCCTGGTGGGCCGCCTGCGGCCCTACCGGGTGCAGTTACTGGCGGAAAAGGTGGAAACCTCCAAGCAGCTCGCCTTCTGCCGCGACCTGGGATTCGACTACTTCCAGGGCTATGGCCTCAGCCGGCCCAATGTGGTGCGCGGGCCCCGGCTCATGGCCAACCAGCTGGTGGTGATGCAACTCATGGCCCGCATCCACCAACCGGACCTGGACCCCCGGGAGCTGGAGCAGCTCATCGCCAGCGATGTCTCCCTGAGCTACCAGCTCCTGCGCTTCATCAACTCCCCGTTCTTCGGTCTGGTGCGCCCCGTGGAATCCATCCACCGGGCGGTGGTCTACCTGGGGACCCGGGCCATCCGCAAATGGATCAGCCTGATCGCCCTGCGCCGCCTGGAGAACATCCCGCCCCAGGCCATGCCCACGGCCCTGATCCGGGCGCGCACCTGCCAGACCCTGGCCCGGACGGCGGGCATGGGCCGTCTGGACAGCTTCTTCACCGTGGGCCTGTTCTCCATCCTGGACCAGCTCATCCAGCGGCCCATGGAAGAGGCCCTGCAGGACCTGCCCCTGAGCGAGGAGGTGAAGCAGGCCCTGCTGCGGCAGGCCGGCCCCATGGGGGAGGCCCTGGACTGCGCCCGCGCCTTTGAGACCGACGACCCGCACCGCCCTCGCGGCTTCCATGGGCTTTCGGAGGAAACCACCAGCCGCCTCTACCTGGAGGCGGTGGCCTGGGCCTACGATCTGGAACAGCAACTGAGCCCCTGAGAGCGGCAGGCCCCCGCGCAACAAGACAAACCTGCGCAACTGGTAACATGGAGCCCATGCCACAGACTCCCAGACCGCCCCTGAGCATCCGCCTGGAAGACCCGCAAGGGGTGCCGGAGCACGATCCCCACCGCCTGGCCCGGATCCGCTTTGGCGGGGCAAACCGTTCCGACCCCGCCCGTCCGGACACCCTGGAACTGGCCCTCCCCCCCCTCGCCCCGAACGCCCCGGTGGAGGTCTGGCGGGCGGTGGAACCGGTGCAAAGCGGCTTCCGGGAGGGGATCGGCTACACCTGCACCGGACAGGTCCTGTTCGGCTGGATGCACCTGGACGAGGATCGCTTCGGCGGTGACCTGGCCGCGGCCGCGGAGCACGCCTATGCACGGCTCCTGGCCTTCCACCGGGACATGGGCTTCCCCGCCCTGCTGCGGGTATGGAACTACTTCCCGCGCCTGCATGAACGCCATGACGGTCTGGACCGCTACCAGATCTTCTGCCTCGGACGGCACCGGGCCCTGGAGCGGATCCCCCTGGGGGAAGGGGATCTGCCCGCCGCCACCGCCATCGGCACCCGGGCCCCGGGACTGGTCATCTACTTCCTTGCCGGCCGGGAACCGGGGCGACAGATCGAGAACCCGCGGCAGGTGAGCGCCTTCCGCTATCCGGCGCGCTACGGCCCCCGCAGCCCCTCCTTCTCCCGGGCCACCCTGCGCCACTGGGCGGGCGCCCCCCACCTCTACATCTCCGGCACCGCCAGCATCGTCGGTCACGAGACCTGTCACGACGAGGTCAGTGCCCAGCTGCGCGAGATCCTGGCGAACCTGAAGGCGGTGATGCGGGCCACGGGGGAGCCGGCCCTGGCGACCCCCGGGGCCGGTCCGGAGCGCCTGTCCCTGCTCAAGGCCTATGTACGCCACCCCGGGGACGCCCAGCGAGTGCAGGCCGTGCTGAAGGACACCCTGGATTCCACCCCCCCCCTGCTGCTGCTGCAGGGGGACATCTGCCGTGAGGACCTGCTGGTGGAGATCGAGGGTCTGTATGCCTGAACTGCCGGAGGTGGAGACCACCCGCCGCGGACTCGTCCCCCACCTGGTGGGACACCGGTTCACGGACATCCGCGTGCGCGAGCCGCGCCTGCGCTGGCCGGTGCCCCCGGACCTGGCGCAGCACCTGACGGGCCGCCCCGTACAGGCCCTCACCCGACGGGGCAAGTACCTGCTGATCCACGCCCCACCGGGCATCGCCCTGCTGCACCTGGGGATGTCCGGCAGCCTGCGTCTGGTGGCACAGGATACCCCGGCGGGCCCCCACGACCACGTGGACCTGGGCCTGGACTCGGGGAGGGTCCTGCGCCTGCACGATCCCCGCCGCTTCGGCAGTCTGCACTGGTTCGAGGCGGCGGGCCCGCCCCATCCCCTGCTGGCCCGGCTGGGGCCGGAGCCCCTGGAGCCGGGGTTCGACGGCGCCTACCTGCACCGGATCTCCCGGGGGCGGCGCAGCAGCATCAAGGCCCTGATCATGAACGCGCAGGTGGTGGCCGGAATCGGCAACATCTACGCCACCGAGGCCCTCTTCCTGGCCGGCATCCGGCCGCGCCGGGCCGCCGGGCGCATCACCCGGGCACAGGCCGAGCGCCTGGTGGCGGCCCTGCGCCAGGTACTGGAGGAGGCCCTGGAACAGGGGGGCACCACCCTGCGGGACTTCCTGCGGGAGGACGGCCGCCCGGGCTACTTCGCCCAATCCCTGCGGGCCTACGGCCGCGCCGGCCTGCCCTGCCCCGTCTGCCATACCCCCATCCGGCGCATCTCCCAGCAGGGACGCTCCAGCTACTACTGCCCCCGCTGCCAGCAGTGAAAGTCCGGCCGGGGCCCAAAACGCCAGGAGGGGCCCGCGGGCCCCTCCTGGATGCATCCTGCGGTGATCGCCGGCAAATGCGTCAGGCCGTACCGCCGGTGATGCGCTGGAACTTGGCCATGAGCTCCTCCTGGGACTCCTCGTGATCCGGATCCTTGACGATGCAGTCCACCGGGCAGACCTCCACACACTGGGGGACATCGAAATGGCCCACGCACTCGGTGCACAGGTCGGGGTTGATCACATAGATCTCGTCCCCCGGGGTGATGGCGCCGTTGGGGCACTCGGGCTCGCACACGTCACAGTTGATGCACTCATCGGTAATCATCAGGGCCATAAGGCATTTTCCTCTTCGTCATCTCGTCAAGATCTGGTTCCAGATCCGTATCGGGTCGAGCGGCCGGCGGCGGACAGGCGGTCCGTGACCGTTGCCCGTCCTGAACAACACCGCCCCGGCGGACAGCCGCCCATGCTAGCGCAAGCGCGCCCGCAGCGCAGCCTCCACGTTGCCGGAGACGAAGTGTGAAACATCCCCGCCCAACAAGGCAATTTCCCTTACTAGGCTTGAGGATACGTAGGCATACTCCTCCGCGGGGGTGAGGAAGATGGTCTCCAGATCCGGGGCCAGATGCCGGTTCATGCCCGCCAGCTGGAACTCATGCTCGAAGTCCGATACGGCGCGCAGCCCCCGCAGCAGCACCCGCGCCCCCTGCTCCTTGGCGAACCGGGCCAGCAGGCCGTCAAAACCCACCACCTGCACATGCTCCATGTCCGCCAGGGCCTCCCGGGCCATGGTCACCCGCTCCTCGAGGCTGAAGGTGGGGCGCTTGGAAGGATTCGCGGCCACGGCCACCAACACCCGGTCGAAGAGCCGCTGGGCGCGACGCACGATATCCGTGTGTCCGTGGGTGATGGGATCGAAGGTCCCGGGATAGACGACGGTCACTGACATGTCGGGTTCCGCATGGATGCAAGAAATGGATTACGGGGCATCGGCCACGCTCCGCTCCGGGCCGGGATCCTCCAGGGCCAGGCCCACCCAGAAGGCCAGGGCGAACAGGACGATGCACAGCAGGATAGACAGCTGCAGCCCCACCAGGGCCTGCAGCACCCCCACCGCCACCAGGCCCAGGATGGCGGCGGCCTTGGCCGACACCCCCCAGAAGCCGAAGCACTCCGCCACCCGGCCCGCCGGGGCCATGAGTCCCACCAGCGTGCGGCCGGCGGACTGTGTCGCCCCCAGGCAGGCCCCCGCCAGGGCGCCCACCACCAGGAAGACATGCTGCCCCTCCACCCCCAGCCGGTGCCCCAGCCAGGGGGTCAGGAAGATCAGCCCCACCGCCAGCATCCACAGGACCAGGGTGGCCAGATAGATGCGCCGGGCCCCCAGACGGTCCTGCAGATGTCCAAAGCCCAGGGCCCCGGCAGCGGCGGTGATCTGGACGATGACAAACATGGTCACCCGCACGGACTCGTCCCAGCGGATCACCTGGGCCCCGTAGATGAAGGTAAAGGCAATAATGATATAGATGGCGGCCATGGCAAAGAAGACCGACAGCAGCAGTACCCCCAGGTCGCGCCGGTGGCCCAGGGCCTTCACCGTCCTGCGCACGCGCCGCCGGCCCATGATCACATAGGCACGCAGATGTCCCAGCCGCCGCCCCCGGCCCCGCTCCCGCAGCCAGAGGAAGGTGGGCAGGGCCGCCAACAGCAAAAAGAGCGCAGCGAAGGGCCCCACCCAGCGCACCCGGTCGAAATTCTCTGCGCTCACCTCCCCCAGCACCGCCAGGGCAAAGGCGGTGGCCAGAAGCCCCCCCAGGTAGCCCATAGCCCAGCCGAAGCCGGAGATGCGCCCCAGGGCCTCCGGGGGCCCAAGATCCGGCAGGAAGCTGGCGATAAAGGCCTCCCCCATGGAGAAGGCGAAGTTGGAAACGATGATCAGCACCACCCCCAGCCAGACCCAGCCGGGGGCGACGCAGTACAACAGGGCCGTGGACACCACGCTCAGGGCATAGCTGCCAAAGAGGAACCGCTTGCGGGCGGCGGAGAAGTCCATGATGGCCCCGGCCAGGGGCCCGGTGAGCACCACCAGGAGATAGCTGGCGGCCAGGGACAGACTCCACAGCAGATTGCCCAGGCGATAGTCGTTGGCCGCATCCCCCACGATCACCCGCGTGAACAGGTCACCGAAGATGACAGTGATGATCAGCAGGGTGTAGGCCTGGCTGGCGAAATCGTACATCGCCCAGCCCAGGATCTCCCGCCGCTCGGCCTTGTGCATACCCCGCCCCCCGACTCTTGCGCCGTGTCAGCCTAGGGGGGCGGTCCCGGGGGCGCAAGTGCGGCGCATGCCCCCGGGGTGTGCGCCGCGTCGATTGACCCGCCACGGCCCAAAGACAACAATACCCAGCGAAGCGACATCCATCCCAAGGACCCCCGAACGCCAGAGGAGAACGATGCCATGACCCCGAGACCCAAGACCCGATGGGCCGCCGCCCTCGTCTGCCTGCTCACTGCGCTGCCCCTGGTCTTTGCCCCCGTGCATGCGGCCATGGTGGGGACCGGACAGATGCTGCAGGACGAAGAGGCCCGCTGGGAACGGGCGCAGTTGCTGCAGGCCCTGGATCGGGAGGCGGTGCGCGAACAGCTGTCCGCCCTGGGGGTCGATCCCGACCGGGCCGCGGAGCGGGTCGCCCGGCTGAGCGATGCCGAGGTGGCCGAACTCAACCGCCGCATGGAGGAGATGCCCGCCGGGGGCTCCAGCGTCCTGGGGGTGGCCGCCTTCATCTTCGTGGTGTTCATCATCACGGATGTCATCGGCGCCACGGACATCTTCCCCTTCGTGCGCCCGGTGGACTGACCCGCAGCATCGCGGGAGAGCCGGTTTGACCGGCCTGCGGGCCCTGATCCCGATGGCCGTGCTGCTGCTGGCCGGCTGCACCACGGCCCCCCAGACCCACCTGCTACGGCAGGGCCCGCCCCGGGATCTGCCGACGGCGGTGGAACTGGAACAGATCCCCTTCCACCCCCAGGAGCGTTACCAGTGCGGGCCCGCCGCCCTGGCCACCGTGCTGCAGGCCCGGGGCCGGACGGCGGACCCCGGCACCCTGCGGGGGGAGATCTATGTCCCCGGCCGGCGGGGCAGCCTGCAGGCGGAGATCCGGGCCGCCGTGCGCGCCCGGGGGCTGGTGCCCTATCCGCTCCCCCCCCGCCTGGAGGCGCTGCTGGCGGAGGTGGCCGCCGGCGAGCCGGTACTGGTGCTGCAGAACCTGGGGCTGAACATCCTGCCCCGCTGGCATTATGCCGTGGTGGTGGGCTACGACCTGGACCGGAGCCACATCCTCCTGCGCTCCGGCACGCGCCGCCGTCACGTCATGTCCCTGTCCACCTTCGAGCGCACCTGGCAACGGGGTGGGGGATGGGGGATCGTGATCCGGGATCCGGGCTCCCCCCCCGCCTCCGCCCACCCCCTATCCTGGCTTCGGGCGGCCCTGGAACTGGAGGAGACGAACCATCGCCGGGAGGCCCTGCGGGCCTATGCCGCCGCCGTGTCCCGGTGGCCCGGGGAGACCGCGGCCTGGTTCGCCCTGGGCAACGCCTTCCACGCGCTGGAGCGCCCCACGGCAGCCGTGGCGGCCTACCGGCAACTCATCCGGCGCGCCCCGGCGACCGCCGCCGCCTGGAACAATCTGGCCCACGCCCTGCAGACGTCCGGCTGCCCGCAAACGGCGCGGCAGGCGGTGGGCTGCGCCCTGATGCTGGCACCGACGGATCCGGTGTATCGCCAGACCCGGGCGGCGCTGCAGGGCACCGGGGAGGCAATGGGCCCTGCCCCCTGCCCTTCCCTGCCAACCTGCCCCGTGCCGGTGACCGGAGAGGGGGATCAGGCCCCGTACCAGAGCACCGCGAAGTAGTGGCACACCGTGCCGGCCATGACGAACAGGTGCCAGACGAAGTGGCCGTAGGGCAGGAACCGGTCCAGGGCGAAGAAGATCACCCCACCGGTGTAGGCCAGCCCACCCGCCAGCAGCCAGAGCAGACCCGGCATGGGCATGAGCCGGTAGAGGGGCACGATGGCGATGAGCACCAGCCAGCCCATGAGCAGGTAGAGCCCGGTGGAGAGCACCGGGTGGGGGATGCCGTTGAAGGACTTGAGCAGCACCCCCAGGCCCGCCAGGGTCCATACCAGACCGAACAGGGTCCACCCCCAGGGACCGCCCAGGATCCCCAGGGTGAAGGGGGTATAGGTGCCGGCGATGAGCAGGAAGATGGCCGAGTGATCCAGGACGCGGAAGACCCGCTTGGCCCGGCCCGCCGGCGGCACGGCGTGATAGAGGGTGGAGGCCAGGTAGAGCAGGACCATGGTGGCGGAAAAGATCGCCACCCCCACGACAAACCCGGGGCTGCCGGTGTGCACCGCCTCCAGCAGCAGGAAGGGGATCCCCGCCAGCGCCGCCAGCAGGGCCAGTCCGTGGCTGAAGGTATTGGCCAGCTCCTCGCCCCGGGTATAGGGACGTTCAGGGAAGGCTTCCGTGGACGCCATCATGGGTGCGCTTCTCCCGCCTGGTTCAGGTTGGCCGCTCAGGCCTGCAGCGGCCGTATGAACATACACCCGCCGGCTCCGGATTCGCAATTGACCGCCAAGACCTCTATCATGTGCCCCCTGCAACACCTCCGGGCGCCCCCGAACTGCGGCGGCGGACCCGCGGCATCCGCATCCTCCCCCGGCAACGCCTCATGCACACCGGGCCATGACAGGGCCCGACCGATGCCGGCGGAGCGCATCACACCGGCCCCGGGCCGTTACCCCGGGCGCCCGTCCGATTCCAACCCACGTCAGGAGATCCAATGTCTGCTCTCATCTGCGGTTCCTACGCCTTCGACACCATCATGGTCTTCCCCGACCGCTTCAAGAACCACATCCTCCCGGACAAGGTGCACATGCTCAACGTGTCCTTCCTGGTCCCGGCGATGCGGCGGGAATTCGGCGGATGCGCCGGCAACATTGCCTATAACCTGAAGCTTCTGGGGGGGGATCCCGTCCCCATGGCCACCGTCGGCGCCGATTTCGATCCCTATGCCGAGTGGCTGGACAAGTGCGGCATCAGCCAGAAGCACATCACGGTGGTGCCGGAGCACTACACCGGCCAGGCCTTCATCACCACCGACCAGGACGACAACCAGATCACCGCCTTCCATCCGGGGGCCATGGGGGAATCCCACCGCAACCGGGTGGCCGATGCCAGCGGCATCACCCTGGGCATCGTCTCCCCCGACGGCCGCGACGGCATGATCCAGCACGCCCAGCAGTTCGCCGAGGCGGGGATCCCCTTCATCTTCGACCCGGGCCAGGGCATGCCCATGTTCGATGGCGATGACCTGCGCCGCTTCGTGGAACAGGCCACCTACGTCACCCTGAACGACTACGAGGCCCAGCTCATGAGCGAGCGCACCGGCTGGAGTCATGAAGAGCTGGCCCAGCACGTGAAGGCCCTGATCATCACCCGCGGGGGCGATGGCTCCACCATCTACACCGATGGCCAGCAGATCCAGATCCCCTCCGCCCCCATCCAGGGCATCAAGGACCCCACGGGCTGCGGCGATGCCTACCGCGCCGGCCTGCTCTGGGGCCTGCTCAACGGCCTGGACTGGGAGACCACGGGCCGGGTTGCCTCCCTCATGGGGGCCATCAAGATCGAGCACCTGGGGCCGCAGAACCACGCCCCCAGCCGCGCCGACATCGAGGCCCGCTTCAAGGAGGCCTTCGGCCGCGAGATGTAATGTCCAAGGGGAGGTGTCCCCGGCATGGCCGGGGCATCTCCCCCCAGATGCAGCGCCCCCGCGCAGGGGCCCCTTTAAGGGCGGATCGTGCCGTAGGATAGGAGGTCGAGCCGGGTCCCTGGAAGCGGGCGTGCGCCGCAGGGATGCGGCGCGCGAGCCTACAGGGAGGTATTCACGGCGACCCGCTGGAAGGGACCCGGCTCGACCGTGCCGGCCAAAAGGCACACCCGCCGCCCGAGGGCCCCCTGCGCGGGGGCGCTGCACCGGACTATCCGCCGAAGGCCAGGATTGCTGTGGCCACGGCGAAATAGAGCAAAATCCCCCCCACGTCGGAGATGGACGTCACCAGCGGCGCGCTGGCCGTGGCCGGATCCAGTCTCAGGCGGGTCAGCACCAGCGGCAGCAGCAGACCCACCATACTGCCCAGGACCACCACCAGCACCATGGCCACGGCCACCGCCAGCCCCACCTGGGGTCCGGCCAGCCACACCGCCGCCAGCCACACCGCCGCCCCCAGGGTCAGCCCCAGGGCGCCGGAGACCAGCAACTCCTTGCCCAGCAGACGCAGCCAGTCACGGGACTGGACCTCCCCCGTGGCCAGGGACCGCACCAACAGGGTCGAGGTCTGGGAACCGGCGTTGCCACCGGTGGCGATCACCAGGGGCAGGAAGAACACCAGGGCCACCACCGCCTCGATGGAACGCTCGAACAGGGAGATCACCGCCCCGCTGACCAGGTTCACGAACACCAGGATGACCAGCCATCCCACGCGTTTCCGGTAAAGCAGTCCCAGGGCGGCCTCCTTCAGCCCCGGGGCGATGGGCCCGACACTGCCCATGCGCAGAAAGTCCTCCGTGGTCTCCTCGGTGACCACATCCATGACATCGTCCACGGTGAGGATCCCCACCAGCACATCCCGTGCATCCACCACCGGCAGGACCTCCAGGTCGTAATGGCGGATCAGCCAGGCCGCCTCCTCCTGGTCCGTATCCACCCGGGTGGAGATCACCTCCTCCTGCAGCAGGCTGTCCACCCGCCGCCGCGGCGATCCCACCAGCAGATCCCGGAGCCGGACCGTGCCCAGGAGATGCCCCGCGTCATCGGTGACCAGGACCACATTGACGGTCTCGCTGTGTTCGAACTCGCTGCGCAGGTGATCCAGGGCCCGGCCCAGGGTCCAGTCGGGACGCACCGCCAGAAAACCCGGGGTCATGCGCCGGCCCGCGCTCTCCCGGGGATAGGACAGCAACTGGCGCACCAGGCGCCGTCGATCCCCCGGCAGCAGCGTCAGCAGGGCCTCGGTCTCCGTCTCCGGCAGGCCGTCCAGCAGGGCCGCCACATCGTCAAAGGAGACCCGCGCCAGGATCCGGGTCCGTTCGTCGTCGTTCAGGATCCCCAGCAGCCCCCGCTGCTGCTCCAGGGGGAGATAGGAAAAGACATCCGGTGCCCGCTCCGGGGCCAGGGCGTGGATCAGCCGGGCCCCCTCCTCCGGAGCGAGCCCGGCCGCAAGGGCAGCCACGTCCTGGTTCTGCAGCCCTTCCAGCAGGGCGGCCAGATCCGCATGCGTCTCCTCCCGGAGCCGCCGTCTCAGGTCATCGAAATCCAGGGGTTCGATCATCTCCACCGGCATCTTCCCGCAGTCTCGGGTCCAGAGTTCTCAGGGACCAGGGGCCCCCTCAGCCACCCAGGCCCAGCACGGCCGTGGCCAGGCCGAAATAGATGAAGATCCCCGCCACGTCGGCGATGGAGGTCACCAGCGGGGCGCTGGAGGTGGCCGGATCCAGCCTCAGGCGGGACAGCACAAACGGCAGGATCATACCCACCATGCTGCCCACCAGCACCACCAGCAGCATCGCCAGCGACACCACCAGGGCGATCTCCCCCCCGCCGCGCCAGAACCCCAGGGCCGCCACGGTGAGGGCCATGGTCCCCCCCAGGGCCGCGGCCACCCCCAGTTCCTTCCCCCAGAGGCGCAGCCAGTCCCCCGGCCGCACCTCGCCGGTGGCCAGGGAACGCACCATGAGGGTGGCCGACTGGGCCCCGGCATTGCCGCCACCGGCGATGATCAGAGGCAGGAAGAACACCAGCACCACCACCGCCTCGACGGCCTCCTCGTAGGCGGCGATCACCATGCCCCCCAGGATGTTCACCGCCACCAGCACCAGCAGCCAGAAGATGCGCTTGCGGTAGAGCAGCCCGGGGCGGGCATCCCGCAGGCTCAGGCTCATGGCCCCCACGCTGCCCATGCGGTGGAAGTCCTCGGTGGTTTCCTCCTCCTCCACGTCGAAGACATCGTCCACGGTGATCACCCCCAGGAGCTCACCGGCCTCGTCCACCACCGGCAGGGCGGGCAGATCGTAGTGGCGCATGGTGCGCAGGGCCTCCTCCTGGGGCTCATCGGCACGGATGGACACCAGGTTGCGGGCCATGAAGCCCTCCACGGGGCGATCCAGATCCGCCTTGAGGAAATACTTGAGGGGCAACACCCCCTGCAGCACCCCGTCCTCATCGGTGACATAAACCAGGTTCACCGCCTCCCCCACCGCCACCTGATCCCGCAGGTGCTCCAGGGCACGGGCCATGCTCCAATGCGGACGCACGCTCACCACCGCCGTGGTCATGAGGCGGCCGCAACTGTCCTCCGGGTAGCCCAGAAGGGTCAGGGCGCGGCGGATGGAACGGAACGGCAACAGCCGCAGCAGGCGGCGCACCTGCTCCTTGGGCAGGTCCTCCAGCAGGGCGGTGAGGTCATCCGGCAGCATCTCGGAGAGGAGGAAGCGCCCCTCCGCCGCCGAGATCTGCTCGATCAATTGCAGCTGATGATGGGGATCGAGATAGGAGAACACATCCACGCGCCGCCCCGGCGCCAGGAGGCGGAAGACCTCGCGGCGGGGATCCGGCTCCAGGGCCATGAGCACATGGGCGATGTCCTGGATGCGCATCTCATCCAGACGCTGGCGCAGACCGGTGAGGTCGGCCTGCTCCAGGCATTCAAGAACGACATCCAGATCGTGTTCGTGGGGGGCTGGCATGGCGATGTACCGGATTCGGGCTGGCGGCGTTCAGGGTGGGCCTCGGGGACGGGGCAACCCCGTCCCAGAATGCCACGGCGGAATGACGGGGGGATGGCCCCGCCTCAGACACGACCGGGCTGCCTCTCCGTCAGCCCGTCCCGGGCACGCCGCCGCTGTCGCGGCAGGGCCTGCAGCAGGGGATGCCGCCGCTCCCGCGGCAGCCGCTCGCAGAGGCGGATCACGGTGGCCGCCGGCAGACCGCTGCCCAGCCGGCGCAGTTCGCCGGGTTCCATGGACTGCAGGACGCGGATCTGCGATGCCTCCGCCAGGCCCAGGAAGGCGAGGCGCGCCGTGCCGAAGGCGCCGCGACGCCAGGCGCGGGTCACCTCCTCGGCCTGGGGATCCGGGGCTGCGATCCGGGCGGACCGGGCCGGACCGGCGGTTCCCGCCGGGGCACGGCGGAACGGACCGAAGATCCGGATGATGTTGTGGGTGATTCGGGTCATGGTGCTCTCCTCCGCCGCCTCGGGCGGGTTGCGGTTACGACACGCAGCCACGCAGGGCATGCGCGGGAGGAGAGGTCCGGGTTTTTCCGGGGAAAGGGCTGCACGGGAAGGGGACGTTGTCCTCCCCTCCCACTCCGCCGGGCGGGCCCGCGGAGCCGGTTGTGCATACCTCGTGGGAAGATCGGGCTTCCCCGGAACCGGCCATGCCGGATCATCCAGGGCGCCCGTGGGGCGGGATCACCGCGTCCGGGAAGCCCCCTGGAGATGCACGCGGCATGCCGGCAGCAGACCCTGGACGGCCTCGCCACGCATGCGGCTACAACAACTGTCCATCGACAATCAAGCCTCTGTTGCCTCAGAAGTACCGGCGGACGCACCGCCGGAAGCGGAATCTTACCCCCCGTGGGCGGGGTTGGGAAGCCCCTCCCCCAGGGCCGTCAGCAGTCCGGCCATGTCCCCGGGCAGGGGCACCTCCCAGCTCACCCGTTCCCCCGAGAGGGGATGCTCCAGGCTCAGGCGGGCGGCGTGCAGGGCCTGGCGGTGAAAGCCCTGCAGGGCCGCAAGGGCCTCCTCCCCCAGACCCGGGGGCGGGCGCATGCGTCCGCCATAGACGGGATCGCCGACGATGGGATGGCGCAGGTGGGCCATGTGCACCCGGATCTGGTGGGTGCGCCCCGTCTCCAGGCGCACCCGCAGCAGGGTGAATCCGTTCAGACGGGCCTCCACCCGGTAATGGGTCACGGCGAAACGCCCCCCCGGGACCACGGCCATGCGCTTGCGGTCCACGGGGTGGCGCCCCACGGGGGCCTCGATCCGGCCCCCGGCCACCAACTCCCCCTGCACCAGGGCCAGGTACTCCCGCCCCATCGTACGGGCCTGCAACTGGCGCACCAGCTCGGTGTGGGCCTCCAGGGTGCGGGCCACCACCAGCAGCCCGGAGGTATCCTTGTCCAGGCGGTGGACCAGACCCGCCCGGGGCAGCGCCCCCACCTCCGGGGCGTGGTGCAGCAGGGCATTGAGCAGGGTGCCGCTGGGATGCCCCGCCGCCGGATGCACCACCAGACCCGGCGGCTTGTGCACCACCAGCAGGGCCGCGTCCTCGTGCACGATGTCCAGGGGCAGATCCTCGGCGGGATCCTGCGCGGCGGTCTCCAGGACCGCCCTGATGACCACCGCCTCGCCACCGGTCACCCGGTCGCGGGGACGGCGCACCTGCCCCGCCACCTGCACCCGGCCGGCATCGATCCACTGGCGGATGCGGCTGCGGGAATAGTCGGGGAAAACCCGGGCCAGGGCCGCGTCCAGGCGCTGCCCGGACATCTCCTCGGGGATGCGGGCATCCAGGTCGATGCGCTCGGTACTCATGACAGGCCATCCCCCGCCCCAGGGCCTGAAGACCGCACCGCCGCAGGTCGGTTATACTCGTGGAACTCGATCATTCGCACCCCCATGGATCCCATGTCTGCTGTTGCACGTCTCATCTTAACGGCCCTGCTGCCCCTCCTGGCGGTGGGCTGTGCCGCCATGGGGCAGGACCCCAAGGAGGATTGGTCCGCCCAGCGCTTCTACGAGGAGGCCCAGGCCGCCCTGGAGCGGGGCAACTACGAGCAGGCCGTATCCCATTACGAGACCCTGGAGGCCCGCTACCCCTTCGGCCCCTACGCCCAGCAGGCGCAGCTGGAGATCGCCTACGCCTACCACAAGGCCCAGGAACCGGAGATGGCCCTGGCCGCCATCGACCGTTTCCTGCGCATGAACCCCCGCCACCCCCATGTGGACTATGCCTATTACCTGCGGGGACGGGTGAACGCCGGCCCCGAACCGGGCATCCTGGACCGCCTGTTCAACCGCGACCCGGCGCGGCGCGATGCCAACCCCCTGCAGCAGGCCTTTGAGGACTTCGGCACCGTGGTGCGCCGCTACCCGGACAGCCGCTATGCCAGGGACGCCCGCGAGCGCATGGTCCATCTGCGCAATCAGCTGGCGGCCCACGAGATGCATGTGGCCGGGCACTACATGCGCCGGGGTGCCTGGCTGGCCGCGGCCCGGCGGGGTGCCTACGTGGTGGAACACTACGCCGGGGCCCAGGCCGTACCCGATGCCCTGACGGTCATGGTACGGGCCTACCGCCACCTGGGCCTGGAGGACCTTTCGCAGGACGCCCTGCGGGTCCTGGAGGAGAACTTCCCGGAGCGGGCCGCGGGGCTGCGCCAGGCGGCGGCCGGGTCCACCCCGCAGGACGAAGGCTGACCCACACCACGAGGAGAACGCCGGCATGTGGAATTTCTTTCAGACGGTCCGGCACCGCCATTCCGTGCGACGCTATCAGGCGGACATGCCGGTGGAGCCCGAGAAGCTGCATGCCATCCTGGAGACGGCGGTGGCCGCCCCCTCTGCCGGGGACCTGCAGTCCTATCGCATCGTCTGCGTGAGCGACCCGGAACTGCGCGGGCGGCTCATGCAGGCCGCCAATGGCCAGGCCTTCGTGGCCCAGGCCCCGGTCACCCTGGTCTTCTGCACCGATGCCGAGCGTGCCGGACAGCAGTACGGGCAGCGGGGTCGGGATCTGTTCGCCCTGCAGGACGCCACCATCGCCGCCGCCTACGCGCAACTGGCCGCCGTGGCCGCGGGCCTCGGGTCCACCTGGGTGGGCTTCTTCGACGAGGCCGCCGTACTGCAGGCACTGGATCTGCAACCGGGGCTGCGCCCCGTGGCCCTGCTGTGCATCGGCTACCCGGCGGAACTGCCGGAGGAATCCCACCGGCGGCCCCTGGACGAGGTGGTGAGCCGCCGCTAGGCGGCCCTGCCCTCAGAGGGCGTCGCTGTTCTCCTCGCCGGTGCGGATGCGGATGGCCCGCTCCATATCACTGACGAAGATCTTGCCGTCGCCGATCTTTCCGGTGCGCGCGGCCTTGAGGATGGCCTCGACACAGGCATCCACGAGGCCGTCGTCCACGCCGATCTCCAGCTTCACCTTGGGGATGAAATCCACCACGTACTCGGCCCCGCGGTAGAGTTCGGTATGGCCCTTCTGTCGCCCGAAGCCCTTCACCTCGGTGGCGGTGAGGCCGGTAACGCCGATCTCCATCAGCGCCTCGCGCACGTCCTCGAGCTTGAACGGCTTGATGATGGCTTCGATCTTCTTCATGGGATCCGTTTTCCTGAGCAGTCATGGAGGCGGCCAACATGCCACAAACGAATCATTTTAGCAGCCGCCCATAGCCGGATGTAATGGGATAGCGCCGGTCCTTGCCGAAGGCGCGGCGCGTCACCCGCACCCCCGGCGGGGCCTGGCGGCGCTTGTACTCATTGCGCAGCACCAGGCCGATGACCCGGCGCACCACGGTCGCATCAAACCCCGCCTCCACGATCTGGCCAAAGGACTGGTCCTGCTCCACAAAGCGCTCCAGGATGGGATCCAGCACCGTATAGGGGGGCAGGCTGTCCTCGTCCCGCTGCTCCGGGGCCAGTTCCGCCGACGGGGGACGATCGATGACCCGCTGGGGGATGGCCGGCCCCCGGGCATTGCGGAACCGGGCCAGGCGGTAGACCCAGAGCTTGGAGACATCCTTGAGGGGGGCAAACCCCCCGGCCATGTCGCCGTAGAGGGTGGCATAGCCCACGGCCAGCTCGCTCTTGTTGCCGGTGGTGAGGAGCATGCGCCCGGTCTTGTTGGAGAAGGCCATGAGGATGGTTCCCCGGCAGCGGGCCTGGATATTCTCCTCGGTGGTGTCCGCCGCCAGCCCGGAGAAGGCCTCCGCCAGACTGTCCATGAAGGCCTCCACCATGGGGGCGATGGGGATCTCGCGAAAGTGCACCCCCAGCAGCCGGGCCTGGGCACGGGCATCCTCCCGGCTCATGTCCGCGGTGTAACGGTAGGGCATCATGATGGCCTCCACCGCCTGCGGCCCCAGGGCATCCACGGCGATGCACAGGGCCAGGGCCGAGTCGATGCCGCCGGAGAGTCCCAGCACCACCCCCTTGAAGCCATTCTTGTTGACGTAGTCCCGCACCCCCAGGACCAGGGCGTCGTAGAGACTGGCCTCGGCGGGCTGGGGCGGGGCCATCAGCCCGCCGCGAAGCCGTACCCGCCCGTCCTGTCGGTACACCTCCAGCACCGCCCGGTGCTCCCGCCAGGGGGGCGCTGCCAGGCACAGTTCGCCGCTGGCGTCCATGGCCAGGGAATGGCCGTCGAACACCAGTTCGTCCTGTCCCCCCACCAGATTGACGTAGAGCAGGGGCAGCCCCGTCTCCCGCACCCGGGCCCCCAACACCTGGACCCGCTCATCGTGCTTGCCCAGGTGATAGGGTGAGGCGTTGATATTGAGGATCAGTTCAGCCCCCGCCTCCCGGGCCCGGGTCGCCGGCCCCGGTGCCCAGATGTCCTCGCAGACGGTCACCCCCATGGGGATGCCGCCCACGTCCACGACACAGGCCTCCCGTCCGGGCTGGAAGTAGCGTTTCTCGTCGAAGACGCTGTAGTTGGGCAGGATCTGCTTGTCATAGCGCGCCGCCACCTCCCCGTCCCGCAGGAGCACGGCGCTGTTGAACAATCCCTGTTCATCCTCCATGGGCAGCCCCAGCAGGCAATCGATGCCCCGGGTCTCCCGGGCCACCAGTTCCAGGGCCCGGGAGACCCGCTGCAGCAGGCTCTTGCGCAGCAGCAGGTCCTCGGGGGGATAACCGGTGAGGGCCAGTTCGGGGAACATCACCAGGGTGGCCCCGTCCTGGTCCCGGGCCTCACGGGCGGCGGCGATGATGCGCTCGGCGTTGCCTTCCACGTCGCCCACCAGGAGGTTCACCTGGGCCAGGGCGATGCGGATCGGCTGGGTCATTTGCAGGTCAGGGGATCGGTCCATGGCGGTACGCAGCAAAGGAAGGATAAGGCCCCACCCGGGGAACGGGTCGGGACCGGAGTGCGGCCGGTTGCGGAGGGGGTCAGACCAGCAGGGCCTGCATCTGCCGGCCCATGTCCGCCGGGGAGCGCACCACCGTCACCCCGGCTGCCTCCAGGGCGGCGAACTTCTGGTCGGCCGTGCCCTGCCCCCCGGAGACGATGGCCCCGGCATGGCCCATGCGCCGCCCCGGGGGGGCCGTCACGCCGGCGATGTAGGCCACCACCGGCTTGGTCACATGGGCCCGGATATAATCGGCGGCGACCTCCTCGGCGGTGCCGCCGATCTCCCCCACCAGGATGATCCCCTCCGTGCCCTCGTCCTGCTGGAACTGTTCCAGGCAGTCCACGAAGTCCATCCCCTGGATGGGGTCGCCGCCGATGCCCACACAGGTGCTCTGCCCGAGCCCGGTCTCCGTGGTCTGCTGCACCGCCTCGTAGGTGAGGGTGCCGGAGCGGGAGACGATGCCCACCCGGCCGGGGGTGTGGATATGGCCCGGCATGATGCCGATCTTGCACTCCCCGGGGGTGATGATACCGGGGCAGTTGGGGCCGATGAGGTGCACATCCCGCCCCTGCAGGGCGGCGTGCACCTTGAGCATGTCCTGCACCGGGATCCCTTCGGTGATGCAGACGATGACCCGGATGCCGGCATCCGCCGCCTCCAGGATGGCATCGGCGGCGAAGGCGGCCGGCACGTAGATCATGGTGGCCTCGGCCCCGGCCTGTTCCACGGCCTCGGACACGGTGTCGAACACCGGCAGGCCCAGGTGGCGCTGCCCCCCCTTGCCGGGGGTGACGCCACCCACCATACGGGTGCCGTAGGCCATGGACTGCTCGGAATGGAAGGTCCCCTGCCGGCCGGTGAAGCCCTGGCAGATGACCCGGGTGTGCTTGTCGATCAGGATGCTCATGGAAGGTCCGCGTCGGCCTCGTCGTCGCATGCGGCACGGGCGCCGCCCTGGGTGTTGCGCCCCGGATCAGTCCCCGGCCGCCTCCACCACCCGGCGGGCCCCGTCGGTGAGGCCCCGGGCGGTGATGATATTGAACCCGCTCTCCGCCAGCAGGCGCCGCCCCTCCTCCACCCTGGTGCCCTCCAGGCGCACCACCACCGGCACCTCCACATGCACCTCCTGCACCGCGGCGATGATGCCCTCGGCGATGAGATCACAGCGCACGATGCCCCCGAAGATATTGACGAAGACGGCCCGCACGGCCTCGTCGGAGAGGATCAGCTTGAAGGCCTCGGTCACCCGGGCCGCGGTGGTGCCGCCGCCCACGTCCAGGAAGTTGGCGGGGGCGCCGCCGTGCAACTGGATCAGGTCCATGGTGGCCATGGCCAGGCCAGCGCCGTTGACCATGCAGCCGATGTTACCGTCCAGGCGCACGTAGTTGAGTTCGTGCTCCCGGGCGCGGGCCTCACGGGGGTCCTCCTGACGGATATCCCGCAACGCCGCCAGATCCGAATGGCGGTACAGGGCGTTGTCGTCCACGTTGACCTTGGCGTCCAGGGCCACCAGCGCCCCGTCCCCCGTCACCACCAGGGGGTTGATCTCCACCAGGCTGGCGTCGCTGGAGACGAAAAGATCGTAGAGACGGGTGAGCAGGTCCGTGAAGGCGGCCACCTGTCCCCCCTCCAGCCCCAGGGCGAAGGCGGCGCGGCGGCCCTGGTAGGGCATGAGCCCGGTCACCGGGTCCACGTGCAGAGTCAGCAGCCGCTCCGGGGTGCGGGCGGCCACCTCCTCGATATCCATCCCGCCGGCATCGGAGACCACCACCGCCACCCGGCCGGGGCCCCGGTCCACCAGCAGGCTGACGTAGAGCTCGCGGTGGATGTCGGTGAGGGCCTCCACCAGGACCTGGTCCACCGGCAGGCCCCGGCCGCCGCTCTGGGGGGTGACCAGATCGCTGCCCAGCAGCTGATCCACCGCTTCGCGCAGGGCCGCGGCACCGGACACCCGGCGCACGCCGCCGGCCTTGCCGCGGCCGCCGGCATGGACCTGGGCCTTGACCACCCAGGCATCCCCCCCCAGACGACGGGCGGCCGCCTCCGCCTCGGCGGCATCGCCCACGCACACCCCCTGCGGCACCGGGATGCCATAACGGCCGAACAGGGCCTTGGCCTGAAACTCGTGCAGGTTCATGTATTCGGAGTATCCAAGGGATGGGTTTCGCTGACAACCACCGACCAGCTCCCGGTCGCGGGATTCACCGCCAGCGCCGTTTCTGTAGTACCTTCTCCCGCATCACTCAAACCGGCTCACGCGACCGATGCACATCCTGTTTCTCATCGCCTCTCTCGTGCTGCTGTTCATGGTGGTGCGCCTGCTGCTGCGCACCCCCGACGTGAAGCGCCCCACGCCGGGCCAGCTGGGCAGTCGCAGGATGGTGCGCTGCGACTACTGCGGGCTGCACGTCCCCGAGGAGGAGGCCGTGCGCGACGGCGATCGGGCGTACTGCTCCGAGGACCACCGCCGGCTCGCCATGTCCCCAGAGTCTACACGAGAATAACGGCCCCTGCCGCCACTCCTCGAACGCATTCAGGCCATGCGCGGCGACACGCCCCTGGGCCTCACCGCGGGACGCCCGCCGGAGGAGACCTGGCGGGCGCTGCGCCTGTTTTCCTTCTATCGCCTCTTTGTCGCCGGACTCCTGCTGGCCCTGATGCTCCTGGGCACGGGCCCGGATGCCCTGGGCAGCAGCCATCCCCGCCTCTTCCTCGCCGCCGCCGCCCTCTACGTGGCCCTGAGCCTGGCCTTCGGCACCGGGGCCCGCCTGCGGCGCCCCGGACCGGAGCTGCAGATCCCCCTCCAGGGCACGGCCGATGTGCTCTTGATCACCGTCCTGAACCACGCCAGTGGCGGCGTCGACAGTGGCCTGGGCATGCTGGCCATCCCGGCCGTGGCGGGCCTGGGCCTGCTGGCACCGGGCCGCCCCGCCCTCTTCTTCGCCGCCCTGGCCTCGCTGGCGCTGCTGATCTCCCAACTGCGCATCGGCCTGACCGGGCCCTCCGATGACGCCGGGCTCACCCAGGCCGGCCTGCTGGGGGCCGGCCTCTTCGCCACCGCCCTGCTGGCCCTGGTGCTCTCGCGCCGGGCGCGGGAGAGCGAGGCCCTGGCGCGGCGCCACAGCATCGACCTGGCCAACCTGGCCGAACTCAACGCCCACATCATCGAACGCATGCAGTCCGGCATCATCGTGGTCAACGACGACGGCCAGATCTATCTCATCAACGAGGCGGCCTGGGCCCTGCTGGGGCACCCGGCCGCCGCAACGCCACACCGGCTGGCACGCCTCGCCCCCGGGGTGGATGCGGCCTGGCGCCAGTGGCTGCAGGCGGCCCCCGCAGGCCAGGACCTGCACACCGTCCCCGCCGATGCCCAGGGTCCGGAGCTGCGGGTGCGTTTCACGCGCCTGGGGGTGGACCGGGCCGTGGGCACCCTCATCTTCATGGAGGACACGGCGGAGCTTCGCCGCCAGATGCAGGCGGCGAAACTGGCCTCCCTGGGGCGCCTGACCGCCAGCATCGCCCACGAGATCCGCAACCCCCTGGGGGCCATCAGCCACGCCGCCCAGTTGCTGGGGGAATCCGACACCCTGGAGGCCCCGGATCGCCGGCTGGCGGGGATCATCCAGGACCAGAGCCGGCGCATGAACCGCCTCATCGAGAACGTCCTGGGGCTGTCGCGACGTGCCACCCCGCGCTCGGAGACCCTGGACCTGGGACCCTGGCTGGAGGCCTTCGCGCGGGACTTCCGCGCCCATCATCACCTGGCACCGAGCCAGCTGGAGGTGCGCCTCGGCCCCGAGGTCCTGCAGGCGCGCTTCGATCCGGAACAGCTGCACCAGGTGCTCTGGAACCTGTGCCTGAACGCCCTGCGTTACGGCACCCGGGATGGGGAGCCGCCACAGATCCGCATCCAGGGGGGCGTGGACACCCCCGCTTCCCGGCCCTTCGTGGACGTCCAGGACGCGGGTCATGGGGTCAGCCCCGCCATCCTGCGCCAGCTCTTCGAACCCTTCGTCACCTCCGGCACCCGGGGTACGGGGCTCGGTCTGTACATTGCCCGGGAGCTGTGCGAAAACAATGGGGGGACACTGGAATACCTCCCGCTGCCCACGGGCGGCAGCTGCTTTCGCATCCGCTTCCCCGCGCAGGAGCCGCGCGGGACCGTCCCGCCCGCCTGAGCCAAGGCCGACGTCACCCCTATGGGCATCCGCAACGTTCTGATCATCGATGACGAACCCGACATCCGGGAGTTGCTGGAGATCACCCTGGGGCGGATGAAACTGCAGACCCGCGCCGCCGATTCATTGTCCCAGGCCCGGGGGTTTCTGGAGAGCGGCCACTTCGATCTGTGCCTGACCGACATGCGCCTGCCGGACGGGGATGGCATCGAACTGGTGCACTACATCCAGGAACACCATCCACGATTGCCGGTGGCGGTGATCACGGCCTACGGCTGCGTGGACACCGCGGTGCAGGCCCTCAAGGCCGGGGCCTTCGATTTCGTCTCCAAACCGGTGGAACTCAAGACCCTGCGGGACCTGGTGCACACGGCACTGAGGCTCTCCGCGGACGGGGACGCGCCGGCGTCCCCCCGGGAGGGGGACGGGGACCCCCTGCTGGGGGATGCCCCGGCCATGCGCCGGCTGAAGGAGACCCTGACCAAGCTGGCGCGCAGCCAGGCCCCGGTCTATATTCTCGGGGAATCCGGCAGCGGCAAGGAGCGGGTGGCCCGGGAGATCCACCGCCGGGGGCCGCGCGCGGACCAGGCGTTCGTACCGGTGAACTGCGGCGCCATCCCCACCGAATTGATGGAGAGCGAGTTCTTCGGCCACGTCAAGGGGAGCTTCACCGGGGCCACCGCCGACCGGCCCGGCCTCTTCCAGGCCGCCCACGGCGGGACCCTGTTCCTCGACGAGGTGGCGGAACTGCCCCTGCACATGCAGGTGAAGCTCCTGCGGGCCATCCAGGAACGGGCGGTGCGGCCGGTGGGGGCCCAGGCAGAGACCGCCACGGACGTGCGTATCCTCTCCGCCTCCCACAAGGACCTCACCCGGGAGGTCCAGGCGGGCCGGTTCCGCCAGGACCTCTTCTACCGGCTCAATGTGATCGAGCTGCGGGTGCCCAGCCTGCGGGAGCGCATCGAGGACCTGCCACAACTGGCGGAACATATCCTGAAGCGCCTGGCGCAGCGCGCGGCGGAGGGGCGGCGGCGGCTCAGCCCCGAGGCCCTGGCGCGACTGGAGCGCTACGACTATCCCGGTAACGTGCGCGAGCTGGAGAACATCCTGGAGCGGGCGGCCACCCTCTCGGACGGGACGCTCATCGGCCCGGAGGACCTGCAGTTTCCCACCGCCATGGAGATCCCCCCTGCCCGGGCCTGCGGCGAATCCCTGGAGACGCGGCTGGTCTCGGAGGAGAAACAGGCCGTCCTCCAGGCCCTGGAACGCAGTGGCGGCGAGGCCACCGCCGCGGCCCGCCTGCTGGGCCTGACCCGGCGTCAGATGCGCTTTCGTTTGCAACAGCTGGGGCTCGACGATGACTGACGCCGCCGGACACCTGACCAGGGCTGCGTGAAGCCCCCATCCCCAATCCACACCCAGAACGGTCCGCCATGTCGACACCCGCCAGCTCCCTGCCCCTCAGCGGCCTCGCCCGCAGACTGGTCCAGGACGGACTCCTCAGCGAGTCCGACGCCAACCGGGCCATGGAACAGGCACGCAAGAAGCGCGTCCCCCTGGTGGCCTGCCTGGTGGACGAGAAGCTGGTGAACGCCCGCGATCTGGCCCAGGCGGCCTCGGAGGAATTCGGCACGCCGGTGTTCGACCTGGAGGCCCTGGACCGGGAGCACCTGCCCCGCAACCTGGTGGACGAGAAGCTGGTGCGCCAGCACCAGGCCCTGCCCCTGTACCGCCGGGGCAACCGGCTGTTCGTGGGCCTGGCCGATCCCATGAATCTCACCGCCCTGGACGAGATCAAGTTCAACACCGGCATCGCCACCGAGCCGGTGCTGGTGGAGCAGGACAAACTCGCCCGGCTCATCGAGGACAGCCTCAACGACTCCCGCAACATGATGGAAGGCCTCATGGACGAGGACCTGGACGACCTCCAGCTCAAGAGCGATGAGGACGACAAGGGACCGGAGGTCTCCGAGAGCGAGCTGGACGACACCCCGGTGGTGCGCTTCGTCAACAAGGTCATGCTGGACGCCATCAACAAGAAGGCCTCGGACATCCACTTCGAACCCTACGAGCGGGAATTCCGTGTGCGCTTTCGCATGGACGGGGTGCTCACCGAGGTGGCCCATCCCCCGGTGAACCTGGCGCCGCGCATCATCGCCCGCATCAAGGTCCTCTCCCGCATGGACATCTCCGAGCGGCGCATCCCCCAGGACGGGCGCATCAAGATGCAGCTCTCGCGCAACCGGGCCATCGACTTTCGCGTCAACACCTGCCCCACCCTCTACGGCGAAAAGGTGGTGCTGCGTATCCTGGACCCCACCAGCGCCTTTCTGGGCATCGACGAACTGGGCTACGAGCCCCACCAGAAACAGCTCTACCTGGATGCCCTGAACAAGCCCTACGGCATGATCCTGGTCACCGGCCCCACGGGCTCGGGCAAGACCGTGTCCCTGTACACGGGCCTGGGCATCCTCAACACCCCGGACCGCAACATCTCCACCGCCGAGGACCCGGCGGAGATCAACATGCCCGGCATCAATCAGGTGAACGTCAACCCCAAGGTGGGGCTCACCTTCGCCAGCGCCCTGCGCGCCTTCCTGCGCCAGGACCCGGATGTGATCATGGTGGGGGAGATCCGCGACCTGGAGACGGCGGAGATCGCCATCAAGGCGGCGCAGACGGGGCACCTGGTGCTCTCCACCCTGCACACCAACGATGCCCCCCAGACCCTCACCCGGCTGGCCAACATGGGCGTGCCCGCCTACAACATCGCCTCCTCCATCCTGCTGATCATTGCCCAGCGGCTGGCACGGCGCCTGTGCAATCATTGCAAGGCCCCGGAGGAGGTGCCAAGGGAGGTGCTGCTGGAGGAGGGCTTCACCGAGGAGGAAGTGGACCAGGGGATCACCCTGTACCGGCCCGTGGGCTGCGACCGCTGCACCATGGGTTACAAGGGCCGGGTGGGCATCTATCAGGTCCTGCCCGTATCCGAGTCCATGCAGCGCATGATCCTGGAGGGGGGCAACGCCATGCAGCTGGCGGAACAGGCACGCAGCGAGGGGGTGGACGACCTGCGCCGCGCCGGGCTGCTCAAGGTCAAGGCGGGCGTCACCAGCCTCGAAGAGATCAACCGCGTCACCAAGGACTAAGCCATGGCTGAGTCAACCACGATCTTTATCTGGGAAGGGGTGGACAAGAAGGGGGTGCGGGTCAAGGGGGAGACCAGCGCCACCAGCGAGAACCTGGCCAAGGCCGAGCTCCGGCGCCAGGGCATCAATCCCCTGAAGATCCGCAAGAAGCCCAAGCCCCTGTTCGGGGGCAGGAAGAAGATCACGCCCAAGGACGTGGCGGTCTTCCTGCGCCAGATGTCCACCATGATGAGCGCCGGGGTCCCCCTGGTGCAGGCCTTCGAGATCGTGGGACGCGGGCACGAGAACCCCTCCATGCAGGAGCTCATCATCCGCATCAAGTCGGATGTGGAGGGCGGCTCCACCTTCGCCAGTGCCCTGCGCAGGCATCCCCTGCAGTTCGACGACCTGGTGGTCAACCTGGTGAGCGCCGGCGAGCAGTCCGGGGCCCTGGAGACCCTGCTGAACCGCATCGCCACCTACAAGGAGAAGACCGAATCCCTCAAGGCCAAGATCAAAAAGGCCATGTTCTACCCGGCGGCGGTGATCGTGGTGGCCTTCATCGTCACCGCCATCCTGCTGATCTTCGTGGTGCCCCAGTTCCAGGACCTGTTCCGCGGCTTCGGGGCCGACCTGCCGGTCTTCACCCGCTTTGTCATCGGCATCTCCGAGTTCTTCCAGGCCTACTGGTGGGCCATCTTCGGCGGCATCGCCCTGGCCGCGGTCGCCTTCACCCAGGCGCGCAAGCGCTCCGCCGGTTTTCGCCGGCAACTGGACCTGCTCTCCCTGCGCATCCCGGTGGTGGGTGAACTGCTGCGCAAGGCGGCCATCGCCCGCTTCGCCCGCACCCTCGCCACCATGTTCTCCGCCGGCGTCCCCCTGGTAGAGGCCATGCAGTCGGTGGCCGGGGCCACCGGCAATGCCCTCTACTACGAGGCCACCATGCGCATGCGCGACGCGACCGCCGGCGGCACCCAGCTGCAGCAGGCCATGCGCGACACCAGCGTCTTCCCCAACATGGTGGTGCAGATGGTGGCCATCGGCGAGGAATCCGGCTCCCTGGACGAGATGCTGGGCAAGGTGGCGGACTTCTACGAGGAGGAGGTGGACAACATGGTGGACGCCCTCTCCAGCCTCATGGAGCCCATGATCATGGCCTTCCTGGGGATCGTGGTGGGCGGCCTGGTGATCGCCATGTATCTGCCCATCTTCCAGCTGGGGTCGGTGGTATGACGGATCTGCTCGCCCTGCATCCCGCCTGGATCCTTGGCGCCACCGCCCTGCTGGGGGTGGTGATCGGAAGCTTCCTCAACGTGGTCATCCACCGCCTGCCGGTGATGGTGGAACGCCAATGGCAGCACGAGGCCCGCGCCTGGCTGGGACAGGAGGAGGGGGCCGGAGAACAGAGCGAGGGCCCGTTCAACCTGCTGGTGCCCGCGTCCCGCTGCCCCGCCTGCGGTCACCGCATCGGCCCGCTGGAGAACATCCCCCTGCTCAGCTATCTGGTGCTGCGCGGGCGCTGCGCCGCCTGCCGCGCCCGCATCTCGCCCCAGTACCCCCTGGTGGAGGGGGTGACGGCGGTGCTCTCCGTGGCGGTGATCGCCCATTTCGGGGTCACCTGGGCCGGGGCGGCCGCCCTGGCCCTCACCTGGAGCCTGCTGGCCCTGGCGGTGATCGACCTGCGCACCACGTTGCTGCCGGATGCCCTCACCCTGCCGGTGCTCTGGCTCGGACTGCTGGTCAACCTGGGGGTGGTCTTCACCGATCCCACCAGCAGCCTGCTGGGGGCGGTGCTCGGCTACCTCAGCCTGTGGGGCGTGTACCAGGCCTTCCGCCTGCTCACCGGCAAGGAGGGCATGGGCTACGGCGACTTCAAGCTTTTCGCCCTGCTGGGGGCCTGGCTGGGCTGGCAGATGCTGCCACTGATCATCCTCCTGGCCTCCCTGGTGGGGGCTCTGGTGGGCATCGCCCTGATCGTGGTGCGCGGACGCGACCGGGAACTGCCCATTCCCTTCGGCCCCTACCTGGCCGCCGCCGGCTGGATCGCCCTGCTCTGGGGCGAACCCCTGGTGGCGGCCTACCTGCGCGGCGCGGGCCTGGCCTGGTGATGTCCCAGGGGCCCGCGCCATCCCGCAATCCCCCCTTCACCGTCGGTCTCACCGGCGGCATCGGCAGCGGCAAGTCCACCGTGGCCCGGCTGTTCGAGACCCGCGGTGCCGGAGTCATCGATGCCGATCAGGTGGCCCGGCAGGTGGTGGCCCCGGGCACCCCCGGGCTGAAGGCCCTGGTGGAGGCCTTTGGCAAGTGCATCCTGGACCCGCAGGGACGGCTGGACCGGGCCGCCCTCCGGGATCTGGTGTTCCGGAACAGCCAAGCCCGTCACAGACTGGAGGGAATCCTTCACCCTATGATCTGGGAGGCCATAGATCACCAAAAATCAACAACTAAGGCCCCCTATTGCCTGTTGGTGGTCCCCCTTCTGGTGGAGTCCGGGATGCAGCACCGCGTGGACCGGGTGCTGGTGGTGGATTGTCCCGAGGCCCTGCAGCGGCAGCGCGCCGGTGCGCGGGACGGTGTATCGCCACAGCAGATCCAGGCCATCCTGGAGGCCCAGGCCCCACGGGGACAGCGGCTGGAGGCCGCGGATGACATCCTCGACAACAGCGGCCCGCCCGGCGAACTGGAGCCACGGGTGGAGGCCCTGCACCGCCGCTACCTGGAATGGGCCGCCACCACCGGGGACCGGTGACCGGCCTTGCCGGGTCGAGGTGACGACATGTTTGTGAATTTCGGCCGCAGAACAGAAAATAGAGATCATGCGCCCCAGCCACCGCCACCGTGTCCAGCCGTGAAGGGTTCCGTCATCTACGAACAACCCCTGCACGAGCGCATGCGCCTGTTCATGCGCCTGGAGGTGCTGATGCAGCGCTTCCGGCACAGCCTGCAGCAGGACAGTGGTCCGGACACCCACCATTACCTGCTCACCCTGATCGAACTGATCAATCTCACCCACCGGGTGGATCTCAAGCGCGAGCTCATGAAGGAACTGGAGCGCCAGGTGGCCCATTTCAGCCGGCTCGCGGAGGACCCCGGGGTGGACACCCGGCGGCTGCAGGAGGTGATGGAACAGCAGCGCCGCCTCATCGAATCCATCCACACCCTGAGCGGCCAGCTGGATCAGGCAGTCAAGGGCAGCGATTTCTTCAACAGCATCCGCCAGCGGGCGGCCATCCCCGGGGGGACCTGCGACTTCGATCTGCCGGCCTACCACTTCTGGCTGATGCGCCCGGCGGCGGAACGCCGGCGGCAACTGGAGGAGTGGGCGGCCCCCTTCTCCGTGGTGCAGGAGGCGGTGGACCTGATCCTCAAGCTGGTGCGCGACAGCGGCCATCCCAGGGAGCTGACGGCGACCCAGGGCTTCCACGAGCAGACCCTGGACCCCGGCCAGCCCTGGCAGATGATCCGCATCGCCCTGCCGCAGAACGCCCCCTGCTATCCCGAGATCAGCGCCGGCCGGCAGCGGTTCAACGTGCGCTTTCTGGAACCGGAGGACCTGCGCAGCCGCGCCCCGCAGTGTAACCGGGACGTGGATTTCGTCCTCACCTGCTGCGCCCTGTAATCCCCTGCATGGAACCCCGGAGGATGCATCCCCGGATCGCCCCAGGGCCCCGGCGCACGCATCGGGTTCACCCGCCGGCCGCCTCCCCCTGCCACAGGCCACGGATCCCCGCCACGCCCTGGCCACCGCAGGCCCGGGCCCGGGGGATATGCGCCGGGGTCATGCCCCCCAGGGCATAGGCGGGGCAGCCGGCCGCCCGCGCCAGTTCCGCAAACCGGTTCCAGCCCAGGGGCTTGCCCCCCGGATGGGTGGCGGTGGGGGCCACCGGGGAGATCACGATCCAGTCACACCCCAGACACCGGGCCTGCTCCAAAGAGACTTCATCGTGCACGGAGGCGGCCACCAGCCCCCCACCCTGCGGCCGCAGCCCCCTGGCGGCCCATCGGGCCAGCCGGACCCCGTTGAGATGGACGCCGTCGGCACCCGCCGCACTCGCCGTCTCCGGATCGGCATTGAGCAGGATCCGGGCCCCATGGCGGTGGCAGAGGGGCACCGCCTCCCGCGCCAGGGCCAGCACTTCCGCCTGCGTCCGGGCCGGGGCCCGCAACTGCACCAACCGCACCGTCCCCGTCGCCAGGGTGCGGGCGAGCCCCCGCAGCAACCCCTCGGGATCCAGAGGCTCCGGGGTGATCAGGTAGCGGTCCGGCAGGGTCAGGGCCCGCAGGATGGGCCGGTTGGCGGCGGGGAAATCCAGCCCCGGCAGGTCCTGCACGGCCACCCAGCGCAGGGGTTGCCCCTCCCGGCCCCGGGGGGTGCCGGCATAGCCGTGGACCGTGAACCCATGCAGGCGCACGCGCCGCCCGGGGTAGTCATGGGTCACGGTGATCAGCGGCAGCGCCCGCCGGGGCAGGATCCCCAGTTCCTCGTCCAGTTCCCGCGCCAGGGCCCGGGCCGGTGACTCCCCCGGGGCCACCTTACCGCCGGGGAACTCCCACAGCCCGCCCTGGGGCAGATCCCGGGGACGGCGGGCCACGAGACAGGCCCCGCCCGGATCACGGATCACGCCGATGGCGACGTCAAGGCAACGGGGTGCGGTCATGGACGGGGGGAAGCACTCTCAGGAGCGGTATTCCGCGTTGATGCGCACGTACTCGAAGGAGAGGTCGCAGGTGTAGACCTCCGACCGGCCCGTACCCCGGCCCCCCAGGTGGATGGTGATCACCGGCTCGTCCCGGGCCATGACCCGGGCCCCGTCGGCCTCTTCGTATCCCGGGGCTCGGCCCCCGTCCCGGACGATGCACACCTCGTCCAGATGGATGCACACCGCCCCCACATCCAGGTCCACCACCCCGGCCCGGCCCACCGCCGCCAGGATGCGCCCCCAGTTGGGATCGCTGGCGAACAGGGCCGTCTTCACCAGGGGGGACAGGGCCACGGTGGTGGCCACGCGGCGGGCCTCGGCCGCATCCCGGGCGGACTCGACCCGTACGGTGACGAACTTGGTGGCCCCCTCCCCGTCGCGCACGATGGCCTGGGCCAGGTGGCGGCAGATCCGGTCCAGGGCCGCGGCGAAGGCCGCCGCGTCGGCATCCCCCGCCAGTTCCACCCCGGAGGCCCCGGTGGCCACCAGGACGCAGGCATCGTTGGTGGAGGTATCGCCATCCACGGTGATGGCGTTGAAGCTGGTGTCCACACAGCCCTGGAGCAGGTCCTGCAGGGTCTTTTCGGGCACACGGGCATCGGTGGCCACGAAGGCCAGCATGGTGGCCATGTCCGGATGGATCATGCCCGAGCCCTTGGCGATGCCGGTGAGGGTCACCTCGCCGCCGGAGAGGCTCACCCGCTCGCTGATGCCCTTGCCCACGGTATCGGTGGTCATGATGGCGCGCATGGCGGGGATCCAGCCCTGGGGGGACAGGGCGGCCCGGGCCGAGGGCAGTGCCGTGGTGATGCGCTCCACCGGCAGGGGTTCCCCGATCACCCCGGTGGAGAAGGGCAGCACCGCCTCAGCGGGGCATCCCCCCTCCCCGGCCACCGCCCGGCAGCAGTCCAGGGCCGCCATCCGGCCCGCCTCGCCGGTACCGGCATTGGCATTGCCGGCATTGATCAGCAGATAGCGGGGGGAGGCCGACTGCTGCAGGTGGCTGCGGGCCACCTGTACCGGGGCGGCGCAGAAGGTGTTGCGGGTGAAGACCGCAGCGCAGGCGGTCCCCGCATCCAGTTCCATCAACACCAGGTCGTCCCGACCCTGGTAGCGGATACCGGCGGCCACCGCCGACAGGCGCACCCCGGGGACGGGCAGCAGGGTCTCGGGTTCATGCAGATGCACGGCCATGGCCGGGTTCACTCCAGGCGGCCGTGGCAGTGTTTGTACTTCTTGCCGGAGCCGCACCAGCAGGGGTCATTGCGCCCCAGCTTGGGCCCCTCGCGGCGGTAGGGCCGCTCCGGCTCGCCCGTCTCCTCCCCGGGGGCCTCCGATCCCTTCTCCTCTTCCTTCGCGGACAGGGCGGCCTCCGGTTCGGCGTGCTGGAACTCCATCTCCTGGGGACGGGCGCTGCGGCCCTGGGCCTCCAGGGCGGCGGCATCCTCGGCGGACTGCACCTGCAGGCGCATGAGCATGGAGATGACGTCGTGCTTCACCCGTTCCAGCAGGGACTCGAACATGGCGAAGGCCTCGCGCTTGTACTCCTGCTTGGGGTTGCGCTGGGCATAGCCGCGCAGGCCGATGCCCTGGCGCAGGTAGTCCATGGCCACCAAGTGCTCCTTCCAGTGGCTGTCCAGCACCTGCAGCATCACGTCCTTCTCGATGCGCCGCATCATCTCCGGCCCCACCACGGACTCCTTGTCCTTCAGGGCCTGTCTGAAGCGGTCCCGCAGCCGCTCCCGCAGGGGCTCCTCGTGAAGGTCGTCGTCCGCCTCCAGCCAGGCGGCCACATCCGCCTGCAGGGCGAAATCCTTCTCCAGGGTCTGGCTCAGGCCCTGCACATCCCACTGCTCCTCCACGCTCCCCGGGGGCACATGGCTGGCGAAGACCCCGTCCACCACATCATCCAGCACCGAGGCGATGGTGTCGGAGATGTCGTCGGCGTCCAGGACCTCACGGCGCTGCTCGTAGATGACGCGGCGCTGGTCGTTGGCCACGTCGTCGTACTCCAGCAGGTTCTTGCGGATGTCGAAGTTATGCCCCTCCACCTTGCGCTGGGCGTTCTCGATGGCGCGGGTCACCCAGGCGTTCTCGATGGATTCCCCCTCCTTCATCCCCAGACGCTGCATCACCGTCTTCACCCGGTCGGAGGCGAAGATGCGCATGAGGTTGTCCTCCAGGGAGAGGAAGAAGCGGCTGGAGCCCGGGTCCCCCTGGCGGCCGGCGCGGCCCCGCAGCTGGTTGTCGATGCGGCGGGACTCATGGCGCTCGGAGCCGATGATGTGCAGACCGCCGGCATCCAGCACCGCCTCATGGCGCTTGGCCCACTCGGCCTTGATCCGCTCCACCTGGGCCGGATCGGGATGCTCCCCCAGGGTCTCCAGTTCCGCGTCCAGGCTGCCCCCCAGGACGATGTCGGTGCCGCGGCCGGCCATGTTGGTGGCGATGGTCACGGCCCCCGGACGGCCCGCCTGGGCGACGATGTGGGCCTCCCGTTCATGCTGCTTGGCGTTGAGCACCTCGTGGTGGATGCCGGCCTTTTTCAGCATCCCGGAGAGGGTCTCCGAGGCCTCCACCGAGGCGGTCCCCACCAGCACCGGCTGCTGGCGCTGCACGCAATCCTGGATCTCCTCGATGATGGCCTTGTACTTCTCCTTCTGGGTCATGTAGACCACGTCCTGGAGATCATCCCGGATCATGGGCTTGTTGGTGGGGATGACCACCACCTCCAGGGCATAGATGTGCTGGAACTCGTAGGCCTCGGTGTCGGCCGTGCCGGTCATGCCCGAGAGCTTGTCGTAGAGGCGGAAGAAGTTCTGGAAGGTGATGGAGGCCAGGGTCTGGTTCTCGTTCTGGATCGGCACCCCCTCCTTGGCCTCGATGGCCTGGTGCAGCCCCTCGGACCAGCGCCGGCCGGGCATGATGCGGCCGGTGAACTCGTCGATGATGAGGACCTTGTTGTCCCGCACCAGGTAGTGCACGTCCCGCTGGAACAGGGCATGGGCCCGCAGGGCGGCGTTCAGGTGATGCAGCACGGGGATGCTGGCGGCATCGAACAGGGCCTGGTCCTCCCGCAGCAGCCCCGCCTCCCGCAGCAGGCGTTCCGCCTTTTCCTGGCCCTCCTCGGAGAGGAAGACCTGCTTGACCTTCTCCTCGACGTAGTAATCCCCCTCCGATTCCTCGTCCGCCTGGGGAGTGAACTGCGGCACGATGTCCTTCATGCGCGTGTACAGGTCGGAGTTCTCGCTGGTGGGGCCGGAGATGATCAGGGGCGTGCGCGCCTCGTCGATGAGGATGGAGTCCACCTCGTCCACGATGGCGTAGGCCAGGTCCCGCTGCACCCGGTCCTCCGGGCGGAAGGCCATGTTGTCCCGCAGGTAGTCAAAGCCGAATTCGTTGTTGGTGCCGTAGGTGATATCCGCGGCATAGGCCTCCCGCCGGGTCACGGGGCGCAGATGGGCCGGGGCCTCTTCGGAGCCGGGGAACTCCGGATCGAAGACATAGGAGGCATTGTCCACGCCGCGCCCGCCGGAGGAGTTGATGACCCCGACGCTCAGCCCCAGGGCGTGATAGAGACGGCCCATCCAGGCGGCGTCGCGGCGGGCCAGGTAGTCGTTGACCGTGATGATGTGCACCCCCCGTCCGGGCAGGGCGTTGAGGCAGGCCGAGAGGGTGGCCACCAGGGTCTTGCCCTCGCCGGTGCGCATCTCGGCGATGCGCCCGTCGTGGAGGACCATGCCGCCGATGAGCTGCACATCGAAGTGGCGCATGCCCATGACCCGGCGCCCGGCCTCGCGCACCACGGCGAACACCTCGGGGAGCAGCGCGTCCACGGTCTCGTCCCGGGCGAGACGCTCCCGGAAGGTCTGCATGCGCCCCTTGAGGGCCTCGTCCGAGAGGCCCCGCACCTCCTCCTCGAAGGCGTTGACCTGCTCCACCACCTTGCCGTAACGCTTGACCAGGCGGTCGTTGCGGCTGCCGAAGATCTTTCTTACCAGGGACTTGACCATGAAGGCTCTGCGTCGGGTTGCCCAAAGACAGGGGACGATGATAACCGATCCGACACCGCCACGCAGGGGGCAGCGGCACGGCACAGCCGCGGTACGGAGGGAGGGTTTGGACATGGTGTCCGCCCATGGGCATTGCTAGACTCGGTTCCACTCCATCCTGAGCCGACCCGCCGTATCCCATGAGAGCCCCCAGGACCTATCTCGACCCCCACATGCTGGAGCACGCCCGCCACCTGGAGGCCCTGACCGCCAGTGTGCGGGAATTGCTGCCGCCGCAACTGCGGCCCCACTGCTGGGTGGGCAATCTGCGGGAGGGGGAACTGGTGCTGGTGACGGACGGGGGGAGCTGGGCCTATCCCCTGCGCTACATGCGCCGGGAGATCCTCAAGCAGGTGCGGGACCACCACGGCGTCACGGCACGCACGGTGCGCATCCGGGTGCAACCGGCCATGCGTGCCCTGGACAGCGGCCAGGGTACGCCGCTGCCCCCCCTCAGCCCGCGTGCACGGGAATCCCTGCAGCACGCCGCGCGGGCGGTGGCGGATCCGGAGCTGAGGCGCAGCCTGCGCCGCCTGGCCGACCGCTGAGGGGGGCGCGGGCTCAGATGGGCGCGGCGGCCGGCTGGGCGTAGGAGATGGGCACGCGCTGCCCCTCCTCCTCGAAGGTGATGATCTCGTAGGCCTGCGGGTCCTGGATCAGCTTGCGCGTCAGGCAATTGTTCAGGGCATGCCCCGATTTGTGGCCGGTGAAGGCGCCGATGAGGCTGTGCCCCAGCAGGTAGGTGTCGCCGATGGCATCCAGGATCTTGTGCTTGACGAACTCGTCCCGGTAGCGCAGACCGTCCTCGTTCAGCACACGGAAATCGTCCAGCACGACGGCGTTGTCCAGGCTCCCGCCCAGGGCCAGGCGCTTGCTGCGCAGGGCCTCGATATCCCGCATGAAACCAAAGGTGCGGGCGCGGCTCACCTCCTTGACGAAGGAGGTGGTGGAAAAATCCAGTTCGGCGCTCTGGATGCCATCCTTGAAGATGGGATGCTCAAAGCCGATGGAGAAGGCCACCTTGAAGCCGTCGAAGGGGTCCAGACGGGCCCATTTGTCGTCCTCCCGCACCTCCACCCGCTTGCGGATGCGGATGAAGCGCTTCGGGGCGTTCTGCTCGACGATGCCGGCGGACTGGATGAGGAACACGAAGGGTCCGGCACTGCCGTCCATGATGGGGACCTCGGCGGCGCTGAGATCCACATAGAGGTTGTCGACGCCCAGACCGGCCACCGCCGACATCAGGTGTTCCACCGTGGAGACGCGCACCCCGTCCTGCACCAGGGTGGTGGAGAGACAGGTATCCCCCACCCCCTCCGGATGGGCCCGGATCTCCACCGCCGGCTCCAGGTCCACCCGGCGGAAGACCACCCCGGTGTTCACCGGGGCCGGCCGCAACATCAGGTAGACCTTCTCCCCGGTATGGAGCCCGACTCCGGTGGCCCGGATCGTGTTCTTGAGCGTACGCTGTCTGATCAAGGTGTATATCCTCGGATGGGCGGGCTGGATCTCCGGCCTCCTGCCGTTCCCGCCACGGCGAATCTTGGCCTAGCCCGTAAAAAGTCGGTAACAATACCACAGCTGCCACCATGTTGCAGCGCAACATACAGGGATTCCCGGGGGGTGTTCCCGCCCGGCGGGGCCTTTGGGGGGACAGCCGGACCGCCCCGGAACGGGGCGGTCGCTGCATCCCGGCATCCTCAGTCCGCCTGCTTGCGCAGGAAGGCGGGGATGTCCAGGTAGTCCATATTGGACTTGCCGGAGCCGTCGTAGGTCTGACCCTGGGGCTTGCTGCGGTGGCCGGATGCCGCGGGACGCTCGCCATGGCCGTAGTCCATCATCTCCAGTTCCGGATCCGCCTGGGTCGCCACGGCACCGCCCCCGGCGGCGGCCACCTGCTGGCGGGTTTCCACCAGCTTCACATTGGGCTTCTCCCGCGCCGGGCGGGCGGCCTGGGGCTGGGCCCCGAGACCGGTGGCCACCAGGGTGACCCGCAGTTCATCGTTCATGTCCGGATCGATGACGGTGCCCACCACCACGGTGGCGTCCTCGGAGGCGAATTCCTTCACCGCGGCACCCACCTCCTCGAATTCGCCGATGGACATGTCCATGCCGGCGGTGACATTCACCAGGATGCCGCGGGCGCCGGCGATGTTCACATCCTCCAACAGCGGACTGGAGATGGCCGCCTCGGCCGCCACCCGGGAGCGATCACCGCCGGAGGCGGTGCCGGTGCCCATCATGGCCATGCCCATCTCGGACATCACCGTGCGCACGTCGGCGAAGTCCACGTTGATCAGACCCGGACGGGTGATGAGCTCGGCGATCCCCTGCACGGCCCCCAGCAGGACGTCGTTGGCCGCCTTGAAGGCGTCCAGCAGGGTCACATTCTTGCCCAGCACCGACAGCAGCTTGTCGTTGGGGATGGTGATGAGGGAATCCACGTACTTGGCCAGGTTCTCCATGCCCGACTGGGCCACCTGCATGCGCTTCTTGCCCTCGAAGGGGAAGGGCTTGGTGACCACGGCCACCGTCAGCACCCCCATCTCCTTGGCGATCTGCGCCACCACCGGGGCGGCCCCGGTACCCGTGCCGCCGCCCATGCCGGCGGTGATAAAGACCATGTCGGCCCCGTCGATCACCTCCTGGATGCGTTCCCGGTCCTCCAGGGCGGCCTCGCGGCCCACCCCCGGATCGGCACCGGCCCCGAGCCCCTTGGTGATGTGGGCGCCCATCTGCAGCAGGGTCTTGGCGTCCACCCGCTTCAGGGCCTGGGCATCGGTGTTGGCGCAGACGAAGTCCACCCCCTCGATGGAGGCATTGACCATGTGCTGCACGGCATTGCCGCCGCCTCCGCCGACACCGATCACCTTGATCACCGCGTTCTGCGGATAGGTATCCATAAGTTCAAACATGACTGCTACCTCCTAACAACCCTTGCGTTGCATCCGATTGATTTGCGGGCCGCCCGTGGCACATGGCCCGCCGCCGTAGACTGCATTCTCCCCCCGGCGACCCTTCCCCGCCGTCACAGGTTCCCCTGGAACCAGTTGCGCATGCGCGCCCAGACCGTTTTCATGCCGCCTCCGCGCAGCCCCTCCCCCGTGCGTTCCTGCCGGCTGCGGTGGCCGAAAAGCAGCAGCCCCACGCCGGTGGAGTGCACCGGATTGCGCACGGCGTCCACCAGCCCGGTGACCCCCTGGGGCATGCCCAGGCGCACCGGCATGTGAAACACCTCCTCCGCCAGTTCCGCCACCCCCTCCATCTTCGAGGAGCCGCCGGTGAGCACCACCCCGGCGGCCGCCATCTCCTCGCAGCCGGAGCGGCGCAGTTCCGCCTGCACCAGGGAGAGCAGCTCCTCGTAGCGGGGCTCCACCACCCCCGCCAGGGTCTGGCGGGAGAGCCGCCGCGGCGGCCGGTCCCCCACCCCGGGGACCTCGATGGTCTCCTCCGGGTCCGCCAGCTGGCGCAGGGCGCAGGCATAGCGGATCTTCAGGTCCTCGGCGTACTGGGTGGGGGTGCGCAGGGCCACGGCGATGTCATTGGTCACCTGGTCGCCGGCGATGGGGATCACCGCCGTGTGGCGGATGGCCCCGTCGGTGAACACGGCGATGTCGGTGGTGCCGCCACCGATGTCCACCAGGCACACCCCCAGCTCGCGTTCGTCCTCGGTGAGCACGGCGTGGCTGGAGGCCAGCTGCTCCAGGATGATGTCGTCCACCTCCAGGCCGCAGCGGCGCACGCACTTGGTGATGTTCTGCGCCGCCGACACCGCGCCGGTGACCAGATGCACCTTGGCCTCCAGACGCACACCCGACATCCCCACCGGCTCGCGGATCCCCTCCTGTTCGTCGATGATGAACTCCTGGGGCAGGACATGGAGGATGCGCTGGTCCGCCGGGATGGCCACCGCGCGGGCGGCGTCGATGACCCGCTCCACGTCCGCCGGCGTCACCTCCTGGTCCTTGATGGCCACCACCCCGGTGGAATTGAGGCTCTTCACGTGACTGCCGGCGATGCCGGTGAACACGGAGTGGATCTGGCAACCGGCCATGAGCTCCGCCTCCTCCACCGCCCGCTGGATGGACTGCACGGTGGACTCGATGTTCACCACCACCCCCTTCTTCAGCCCGCGGGAGGGATGGCTGCCGATGCCGACGATCTCGATGCCCCCGTCATCGGTGATCTCGCCCACGATGGCCTCCACCTTGGAGGTGCCGATGTCGAGACCGACGATCATTCCTCTATCCGAGCGTCTGGGCATGAATCCTCATCTCCACGAACGTGACCCTGCTGAATCTCTGCCGCACCGGGACCTGCAACCTGTTCATCCCTCCACCCCCGCCGGAACCCAGGCCACGGCGATGCCGTTGGCGTAGCGCATGTCGATGCGCCGGATGGGGGTCTCGCGGTGGGCCCGCAGGCGCGGATACATGCGCACCAGCCGGTCCAGCCGCGCCGGGTCCATGCCCCGGCCCATGAGCACCCGGCTGCCATCGGCGAGATGGACGGTCCAGGAACGGCGCGCATCCTCCGTCAGCCCCGCCACTTCCAGGCCCACATCCGCCAGACGCGCCTGTACCGCCAGCAGCCGCTCCATGAGCACCCGCTCCCGTCCCGGCGTCCCCTCCAGGGCCGGCAGCCCCGGGGGCAACGTGCCCGCCTCCGGCCGGAAGGTCTCACCATACTGGTTGAGCACCGCGGTATCCCCCCAGCGGGCCACCGGCACCTGCTCGTCCAGATGCAGGCGCACCCCATCGGGCCAGACCCGCTCCACCGAGGCGGTGCGGATCCAGGGCAGGGCCTGCAGATCGCGCCGCACCGCCTCCAGGTCCAGGGTGAAGAACCCGGCGGGCAGATGCGTCGAGACCACCTCCCGCACCGCCCCCCGGGGCAGATGGTGCAGCTCCCCCTCCACCGTCACCCGCTCCACCGGCAGGGTGTCCACCCGGTCCAGATACCCACTCAGGGTCCAGACCGTCCCCGTCAGGGCCACCAGCAGCCCCGTCCCCCCCAGGGTCCGCCCCAGGCGCCCCCAGGATACCCGCTGCCACCACGGGCTGCGGGGCTGCCTGCGCCGTGCCATGCCGCGTCCGCGCCGGGCCATCATGCCTCCCTGTCCCACAATGCGGTGTCCAGGATGCGCAGCACCAGGTCCTGGAAATCCAGGCCCGCGGCCCGGGCGGCCATGGGCACCAGGCTGTGATCGGTCATCCCGGGCACGGTGTTCACCTCGATGAGCCAGGCCCGGCCCGACTCGTCCCGCATCAGATCCACCCGGCCCCACCCCCTGGCGGTGACAGCGGCAAAGGCCTCCAGGGCCAGGGCCTGCAACCGATGCTCCTCCTCCGGGGACAGGCCGCAGGGGCACAGGTAGCGGGTGTCCCCGGCGTGATACTTGGCCTCGTAGTCGTAAAAGGCCCGCGGCGTTTCCAGCCGGATCAGGGGCAGGGCCTCGCCATCCAGGATGGCCGCCGTGTACTCGCCGCCGGTGATCCAGGCCTCGGCCAGCACGGGGCCGCCACAGGCCGCCGCCGTGGCATGGGCCTGTGTCAGTTCCCCGGCCCGGTTCACCCGGGTCATGCCGATGCTGGAGCCTTCCAGGGCCGGCTTGACGATGAGCGGCAGCCCCAGGTCCGCCACCACCGCCTGCGGATCGAACCCCGGCTGCAGCACGCAAAATCCCGGCGTGGGCAGCCCGGCGCCGCGCCACAGGCGCTTGCTCATGAGCTTGTCCATGGCCACGGCCGAGGCGGCCACGCCGCTGCCGGTGTAGGGGATCCCCGCCAGCTCCAGGGCCCCCTGCACCACCCCGTCCTCTCCGCCGCGACCGTGCAGGGCAATAAACACGCGATCGAAACCTCCCCGATGCAGCACCTGGAGCACGTCCCGGTCCGCATCCACGCCATGGGCGTCCACCCCCGCCGCCCGCAGGGCCGCCAGCACCGCCTGGCCGCTGCGCAGGGAGATGTCCCGCTCTGCGGACCATCCCCCCATGAGCACCGCCACCCGGCCGTAATCCGCAGGATCCCGCCGCGTCATGGTCTGCACTCCTGTACCGGCTCGCCGAGGATGCACACCTCGGGCTGCAGATCCACACCGTGGTGCACGCGCACCCGCCGGCGCACCTCTTCCATCAGGGCCTCCATGTCCGCGGCGCAGGCCCCGCCGGTATTGACGATGAAATTGGCGTGGCGCTGCGATACCTGGGCCCCGCCCAGGGTCAGCCCCTTGAGACCCGCGGCCTCGATGAGCCGCCCGGCGTGGTCCCCCTCGGGGTTGCGGAACACCGAACCGCAGGTGGGCACCCCCACCGGCTGGGTGCGGTTGCGCCGCTGCAGCAACGCCTGCATGCGCTGGCGCGCCGTCTGGGCATCCCCCGGCTCCAGGCGCAGCACCGCCTCCACAAAGCCCGCCTCCCGGGGACCTTCCACATGGCGGTAGCCGACGCTGAAGGACTCCCGGCCGTAACGCTGCAGAGCGCCGCAGCGATCCATGCACAGCACCGACTCCACGCGGGACCAGATCTCATCGCCGAAGGCCCCGGCGTTCATGGCCAGCGCCCCCCCCAGGGTCCCCGGAATCCCCACCAGGAACTCCAGACCGCAGAGCCCCTGATCCGCGCAAAACCGGGCCAGGCGGGGGGCACTGATCCCGGCCCCGGCCCGGACCCGGTGCCCCTCCAGGAGCTCCAGTTGATCCATGCCCCGCCCGGGGGCGAGGACCGTGCCCCGCAGGCCGCCGTCGCGCACCAGCAGGTTGCTGCCCAGCCCCAGCCAGAAGCGGGGCTCATCGGCGGGCAGCCGGGCCAGGAAACGGGCCAGGTCCCCGGCATCGGCGGGGCGGTACCAGCGGTCCGCCGGCCCCCCCACACGCCAGAGGGTGTGACGCGCCATGGGCTCGTCATGGCGCAGTTCCCCGCGCAGCCCGGCCATCTCCACCCCCCGGGACAGGCCATTCATGCCACACCTCCCCGGGGCGCCAGGGCCGCGGGCAGGGAGGCGGACAGCGCCCCCACGTTGCCCGCCCCCTGGGTGAGCAGTACATCCCCATCCTGCAGCAGGTCCGCCAGCACCGGTGCCAGGCGTTCCGGCGTCTCCACAAAGACCGGGTCCACCCGCCCGCGCATGCGCACGGCCCGGGCCAGGGTGCGGCCGTCGGCCCCCTGGATGGGGGTCTCGCCGGCGGGGTACACCTCCAGCAGCACCAGGGCATCGGCCCCGGAGAGGACCTGGGTGAAGTCCTCGAACAGATCCCGGGTGCGGGTGTAGCGGTGGGGCTGGAAGGCCAGCACCAGCCGCCGCTGCGGCCAGGCGGCGCGGGCCGCAGCCAGGGTGGCCGCCACCTCCGTGGGATGGTGGCCGTAGTCGTCCACCAGCAGGACCCGGCCCGCCGGCACCGGCATCTCGCCGTAGACCTGGAAGCGGCGGCCGATGCCCTCAAACCCCGCCAGGGCCCGCTGGATGGCGGCATCCTCCACCCCCAGCTCGTGGGCCACGGCCGCCGCCGCCAGGGCATTGAGCACGTTGTGCCGCCCGGGCAGGTTCAGCGTCACCGGCAGCGGCTGCGGCCGGCCCGGCAGGCACAGGCCGAACCGGGTCTGTGTGCCCCGGGGCTGCAGATCCACGGCACGCACGTCCGCCTCCGAGTCCACGCCGTAGGTGAGCACGGGCCGGCCCACCCGGGTCAGCAGGCCCCGGATCTGCGGATCGTCCATGCACAGCACCGCCAGACCGTAGAAGGGCAGATGATGCAGGAACTCCAGAAAGGCCTCCTGCAGGCGGTCGAACTCCCCCTCGTAGGCGGCCAGGTGATCGGCATCGATATTGGTGACCACCGAGATCATGGGCTGCAGGCAGAGGAAGGAGGCATCGCTCTCATCCGCCTCCGCCACCAGGTAATGCCCCTGTCCCAGACGGGAATGGCTGGCGGTGCTGTTGAGCCGGCCGCCGATGACAAAGGTGGGATCGAGCCCCCCCTCCGCCAGCAGGCTGGCCACCAGGCTGGTGGTGGTGGTCTTGCCGTGGGTACCGGCCACGGCGATGCCATAGCGAAAGCGCATGAGCTCCGCCAGCATCTGCGCCCGGGGCACCACCGGGATGCGCCGGGCGTGGGCCGCCTGCACCTCGGGGTTGTCGTCGCCCACGGCGCTTGAGACCACCAGCACATCGGCCCCCTCGGCATGGGCCGCCGCGTGTCCCCGGTGGATCAGCACGCCCAGTTCCGCCAGACGCCGGGTGACGGCATTCTCCGCCAGGTCCGAACCGGTGACCCGGTAGCCCAGGTTGGCCAGCACCTCGGCGATCCCGCCCATGCCGGAACCGCCGATGCCCACGAAGTGGATGCAGCGGATGCGGCGCATGCCCATCATGGTGGCGGGGGGGGTCATGGGCGTCCTCCTTTCCCGGCGAGGGCGAGGCAGGCCGTGGCCACCTCCCGGGCCGCTTCGGGGCGTGCCAGGGACCGGGCCCGCCCGGCCATCTGTCCCAGGGTCTCACGGTCCAGGGATTGCAGACGGGCCGCCAGACCGGCGGCGTCCAGGGTGTCCTGGGGCACGAGCCAGGCCGCCCCGGCATCGGCCAGATGACGGGCGTTGGCCCGCTGGTGATCGTCCACGGCGTGGGGATAGGGCACCAGCAGCGAGGCCACACCGGCGGCGGCCAGTTCGCATACGGTGAGGGCCCCGGCGCGGCAGATCACCAGATCCGCCCAGGCATAGGCCTCGGCCATGTCCTCGATGAAGGGCCCCACGTCCGCCTCGACACCGGCCTGGCGATAGGCCTCACGGGCCGCCTCCAGGGTGCGCTCCCCGGCCTGATGGCGGATCTGCGGCCGCTGCGCCGCCGGCAGCCGCGCCACCGCCTCGGGCACCCGGGTGTTCAGGCCCAGGGCCCCGAGGCTGCCCCCCAGCACCAGCAGCCGCAGCGGCCCCTCCCGACCGGCCAGGCGCTCCTGCGGCGGCGCCAGGCGCAGGATGGCCTCGCGCACCGGATTGCCCACCGTCACCGGCCGGCGCGGCGCGGGGAAGGTGTCCGGGAAGGCCTGCAGGACCCGGTCGGCGAGCCGGGCCAGGGCGCGGTTGGTGAGTCCGGCCCGGGCGTTCTGTTCATGGATCACCAGGGGCCGTCCCAGGGCGGCGGCCATGAGCCCGCCGGGACCGGAGGCGAATCCCCCCAAACCGAGCACGACCCGGGGACGCAGACGCAGCATCAGCCCCAGGGCGGCCCACAGGGCCACCCCCAGGCGCCAGGGGGCCATGAGCCAGGTGCCCATGCCCTTGCCCCGCAGGCCGCTCACCGGGAGCGTATAAAAGGGGATGCCGGCGGCGGGCACCAGCCGCGCCTCCAGTCCACGGGCGGTGCCCAGCCAGCACACCGTCTCGCCCCGGGCGCGCAGGGCCTCGGCCACTGCCAGTCCCGGGAAGACATGCCCCCCGGTGCCGCCGGCCATGATGAGGATGGGACCGCCGCTCATGTCCCCCCCCGGTGCAGTGCCGCGCCGCTGGCGCGGGTCTCGCGGTGGATGCGGGCGAGAAGCCCCATGGCGGCCAGGGTCACCAGCATGGAGCTGCCACCGTAGCTCATCAGGGGCAGGGTGAGCCCCTTGGTGGGCAGGATGCCCATGTTCACCCCCATGTTGATGAAGGCCTGCAGACCGATCCAGATGCCGATGCCCCAGGCCAGATAGGCCCCGAAGACCCGCCCGGCGAGCTCCGCGGCCCGGGCGATGGCGAAGCTGCGCCACACCAGCACGGCGAACAGGGCCGCCACCACGGTCACCCCCGCCAGGCCCAGTTCCTCCGCCAGCACGGCGAACAGGAAGTCGTTATGGGCCTCGGGCAGGTAGAAGAGCTTCTGCACACTGCCGCCCAGCCCCACCCCGAACCAGGAGCCGCTGCCAATGGCGATGAGGGACTGGGTGAGCTGGAAGCCGCTGTCGAAGGGATCGGTCCACGGGTTCAGAAAGCCGGTGAGCCGGGCCATGCGATAGGGGGTCTGGACGATGGCGTAGCCCATCAGGGCGCACACCCCGGACAGCAGCAGGGCGAACTGCCAGAGCCGGGCCCCGGCCAGGAAGAGCATCCCCAGGGTCACCGCCAGGAGCACCACCGCCGCACCGAAGTCCGGCTGTGCCAGCAGCAGGAGCGTGGTCAGGCCCATGAGGATCAGGGGCTTGGCGAAACCCGCCAGGCTGCGGCGCACCTGCTCGCCGTGGCGCACCAGATACCCGGCCAGGTAGATGGGGACCAGGAGTTTGACCACCTCCGAGACCTGCAGGTTGAACAGGCCCAGGGAGATCCAGCGGGTGGCGCCGTTGACGGTATGCCCCACCCCCGGCACCAGCACCACCAGCAGCAGCAGGAAGATCCCCAGCAGGGCCGCCGCCCCGGACCGCTCCCAGAGCTCCAGCGGCGTGCAGTACATCCCCCAGGCGACGATGCCCCCCATGAGCACGTAGATCCCCTGCCGCAGCAGGTAATGGAAGGGCTGGCCCAACCGGGCATCGGCCACACCGATGGAGGCGGAGGCCACCATCACCAGCCCCAGGGAAACCAGGGCCACCACCGTCAGGGTCAGCCCGGGATCCAGCTGCTGATGCACACCGAAGACGGCGCGCTTGTGCACGCCCCGGCTCGCCTGAAGGGAGGCCCCGTTCATGCCAGTTCCCTCCGTACCGCGGATTCAAACACCTCGCCCCGGTGGGCATAGCCCCGGAACATGTCGAAACTGGCGCAGGCGGGGGACAGCAGCACGCAATCCCCCCGCTGGGCCAGACGCCCGGCCTCGGCCACCGCCTGCTCCATGTCCGCGACCCGCACCACCGGCACGCTGCCCTCCAGGGCGGACTCGATGCGGGCGGCGTCCCGGCCCAGGAGGATCACCCCCCGGGCCCTGCCACGCACCGCCTCCCGCAGGGGCGTGAAGTCCTGGCCCTTGCCCTGACCGCCGGCGATGAGCACCACCGGTCCCTGCAGCCCGGCCAGGGCCGCCAGGGTGGAGCCCAGGTTGGTGCCCTTGGAGTCGTTGTACCAGTCCACACCCCGCACCCGGGCCACCCATTGGCAACGGTGGGGCAGCCCGGTGAAGCGTTCCAGCGCCTGCAGGCGGGCGGCCATGGGCAGGTCCGCCGCCTCCCCCAGGGCCAGGGCCGCCAGGGCGTTGGCCAGGTTATGGCGCCCGAACAGACGCAGGGCCGATACCGGCAACAGCGCTTCACCGCCCCGGGCGAGCCATTCCTCCGCCCCGCGGCGCACCAGGCCGTAGTCACCGGCCCCCGGTTCCCCCAGGCCGAAGGTGATCCCCGCGGGGCCCGGCATGTCCCGCACCCGTGCGTCGTCCCGGTTGCGCACGGCCACAGCGGCACCGGCGTAGATGCGGGCCTTGGCGGCGGCGTACGCATCCAGGTGGGCATGACGGTCCATGTGATCGGCGGCCACGTTGAGCACCGCCGCCGCGGCACAGCGCAGCCCCTGGGCGGTCTCCAGCTGGAAGCTGGAGAGTTCCAGCACGTAGAGATCCGGTTCCGGGTCCGTCAGCAGGTCCAGGGCGGGCGGCCCCAGGTTGCCGCCCACGCCCACGCGGCGGCCGGCGGCCCGGGCCATCTCCGCCACCAGGGTGGTGACGGTGCTCTTGCCGTTGGAACCGGTGATCCCCAGCACCGGGGCCCGGGCCGCGGCGGCGAACAGGGCGATGTCCCCCAGGATCCGGGCCCCCGCCGTCCGGGCCGCGGCCACGGCGGCTTCCTGCGGGCTCACCCCGGGGCTCAGCACCAGACGCGAAAAGCGGGTGAACAGCCCGGGATCGAAGGGCCCGAGGTGCACCTGGATGGCGGAATCCAGGGCACCGAGGGCGGCCAGTCCCGGCGGGGACAGGCGGGAGTCGGCCACGCAGAAGGCCTCGCCGCGGGCGGCCAGGTGCCGCGCCACGGAGAGCCCCGTCTCCCCCAGTCCCACGATGAGTGTGTTCATCCCCTGCACGCCGTCCCCGCCCTCAACGGACCTTCAGGGTGGCCAGGCCCACCAGGACCAGGACCACGGTGATGATCCAGAACCGCACGATGACCCGGGGTTCGGGCCAGCCCTTGAGTTCGAAATGATGATGCAGTGGTGCCATGCGAAAGACCCGACGTCCCGTGAGCCGGTAGGACAGCACCTGCACGATCACCGACAGGGTCTCCACCACGAAGACCCCGCCCATGATCACCAGCACGATCTCCTGGCGGGTGACCACCGCCAGCAGGCCCAGGGCCGCCCCCAGGGCCAGGGCCCCCACGTCCCCCATGAAGACCTGGGCCGGATAGGCGTTGAACCAGAGAAAGCCCATGCCGGCCCCCACCAGGGCCGCAGCGAAGATGGCCAGTTCCCCCGCCCCATGCACGAAGGGGATGCCCAGGTAATCGGCAAAGATGGCGTGCCCGGAGACGTAGGCGAAGATCCCCAGGGCCCCGGCCACCAGCACGCTGGGCATGATGGCCAGCCCGTCCAGGCCGTCGGTGAGGTTCACGGCATTGCTGGAACCCACCACCACCAGCCACACCAGGGGGATGAACCAGAGGCCCAGGTCGACGGCCACGTCCTTGAAGACGGGCACGATCAGTGTCGTCTCGATGGGGGCCTGGGCGGTGGTGTAGAGCAGGCCGGCGCAGCCCAGGGCCACCAGGGACTGCCACAGGAACTTGCGCCGTGCCGACAGGCCGCGGCTGTTGCCGTAGCGCAGCTTCAAGTAATCGTCGATGCCGCCGATAAGCCCGAACAGGAGGGTGGTGATGAGCACGATCCAGACGAAACGGTTGCCCAGATCGCTCCAAAGCAGGGTGCTCAGCGCCACCGCCACCAGGATCAGCGCCCCCCCCATGGTGGGGGTGCCCGCCTTGCCCAGGTGGGTCTCGGGGCCGTCGTCGCGCACCTGCTGGCCGATCTTGTACAGGGTGAGGCGCTTGATCATCCCCGGGCCGATGGCGAAGGCGATGAGCAGGGCCGTGATCACCCCCAGGATGGCCCGCAGGGTCAGGTACTGAAACACATGAAAGCCCGAATAAAACCGGGCCAGATATTCAAACAGAATGAGCAGCATGCTCATCCTCCCCCTGGATGCTTGTCATGATCCGCCCCGGCGCAGACCGCCAGGGCATCGGCCACCGCATCCATGCGCTGGGACCGCGAGCCCTTCACCAACACCACATCCCCCGATCGCAGCGTCCCCCGCAGGGCCGTGATCAGTGCCTGCCGGTCCGGGAAGTGACGCCCCCCCGGCCCGAAGGCCTCCACCGCGTGGCGGCACAGGGGGCCGCTGGCCCAGAGTCCATCGATACCGTGTTCGGCGGCATGGCGCCCCACCGCCGCGTGCAGTTCCGGGGCCCCCGCCCCCAGCTCCCCCATGTCCTGGCCGGGGAGCCGGGACGGCGGTTCCTGGTGCTGGGGGACATGGG
>NZ_NRSK01000005.1 GCF_016584115.1 Ectothiorhodospira mobilis | reverse complement strand
GTAGGTCACTGCCAGGCTCTTATCCCAAAACCCCCGGACGGCTCCGCCTCCGGGGGTTTTTTTATGCCCTCAACCCCCAAAAACCATCCCCCGGCCACCAAAAACAAAAAGGAAAAGGGGCCGGGTGCTGGGTGTTTTGTTAGTTCACCCGACCGACCATGGCCGCGGCCTCGGCAGTCAGACGGCCGTTGCGGACACAATCGTTCATGGCGATGCCGCGATAGGCATTGCCGGTGAGATGCAGACCACGGTGCTGACCGGCCCGCTCCATGAGGGCATCCACCGCCTGGATATGGCCCACCGGGTATCCGGGGAGCCCCTTGGGCCAGCGCTTGACGAAGGTGGCATCCGGGGTCTTGTCGATGCCCAGGCCCTTGCGTACGCCTTCCAGGGCCTCCTGGATGAGGGTCTCGGGATCCTGTTCCACCTTTTGGGGGGCCCGTTGCCCGCCCAGCATGACGCGCACACTCTTCATCCCTTCGGGGGCACGGTCCGGGAAGATGCTGCTGTCCCAGAGCACCCCCAGGACGGGAAGGTCGGCATCGGCAGTGGTGAGCAGCCCGAATCCATCCAGGGGATGGTCCAGTTCCTTCCAGCCGAAGCCCACCACTGCGATGGGGGAATAATCCAGGGCCGCCAGTTGCCCGGAGAGTTCCGCATCCAGGGGTTTCAGCATTTCGGCGGCGGCGTAGGCGGGGGTGGCCACGATCACCTGATCCACCGTCAGGGCATCGCCACCTGCCTGCACACGGTAGCCTTCGCCTTCCCGGGTGATTGCCTCCACCGGGGCCCCCGTATGCCAGTGGGCGTCCACCTGTTGCTGCAGATGGTCCACCATGGTAGTCATGCCGCCCTTGAAGCTCATGAGCACCCCACCCGGACCGGCGCTCTGCTTGCGGCGCTTGATCATGCCCTTGAACAGGCCGCCATACTCCCGCTCCAGGTTGACCACCAGGGGAAAGGCCGCCTGTACGGAGACACGATCCGCGGTGGTGCCGTAGATGCCGGCGGTCATGGCATCCAGGAAGACATCGGTGAAGGCCTTGCCTAGGCGCCGGTATCCAAAGGACTGCAGGGTCTCGTCGCTTTCGTCCCGCTTGGGCGGGACGAAGAGTTCGCCGAGGATCCGCAGCTTCTGCGCCGGGGTGAGCAGTTGTGAGCGGATGAACTTGCCGGGGCCGTCCGGGAAGGGGTGCATCCGGTCCGTGTAGATGAAGCGCCGGCGTGCGGCGTCCTCGCTGCGCATGAGGATGTCGGTGGCCTGGCTTTCATTCACCAGCTTGAGCATGTCCGGCTTGTTGCTGAGGAAGCCGTTGCCGCCTTCCTCGAAGAGGAAGCCGTCCTGGTTCACGGTGTGCATGGTCCCGCCCAGATGCTCGTTGGCCTCGAAGACGTGCACCTCGGCATCGCTCCGGGTCCGTTTCAGGTAGAAGGCCGTGCTCAGGCCGCTGATTCCTGCGCCGATGATCGCCACCCGCATGATGTGGATTCTCCTCTTGTCAGATGGGGGATGGGGGGGCGGCGCGTCCGCGCCTGGCCCCGGGATACGGTACGGTTGATATGTGTTTTTTATGCCTCCCGCTGCGGCCGCCGGGCCACGAAGCGGGTGGAGATGCCGAAGGTGTCGTCCTTCACCTGGACCATTTCGAAACCGGCCGCCTGCAGTTTCTCCACCAGGGCCTGGCTGGTGAGAAAGTCCTGGATGGATTCCGGGAGATAGCGGTAGGCCTCGGGATCGCGGGAGATGAAGGCCCCCACCTTGGGCAGAAGACGGGACATGTAGAACCGGCCGATGCGGTCCACCAGTCCCGGTCGGGCCGGGCTCATGAATTCCAGGATCAGGAGATGGCCGCCGGGTTCCAGCACACGGTGGAACTCCCGCAGGGCCCCGTCCACGTCCAGGACGTTGCGGATGCCGTAGCTGATACTCACCATGTCCGCCGCCTCGTCCTCCAGGGGCAGGGCGGTGGCCGGGGCCTCGATGAATTCGGCATTCTTCACCTTGCGCCGGGCCAGATCCAGCATCCCCCGGGCCGGGTCCACGCCGGTGACCTGTTGAATAGGGGTGCCGGTGGCCCGGCCCGCCTCGCGCCAGCACAGGATGAGATCCCCGGTGCCCGTGGCCACGTCCACCAGATGCCGCACCGGCCGGCCGTGGGCCTTGAGGGCTGCCTGGCAGGCGTTGCGCCGCCAGCGCTGGTCGATGCCAAAGCTCAGGATGCGGTTGAGCCGGTCATAGGTGGGCGAGATGTCGTTGAACATCTGGATGATGCGTTGTTGTCTGTCCATGGGATGTCCGGATGAGGGTGAAGGGCGGGATGCGGCGGGTCCAAGGCTTCAGGGGGATTTCCCCGGGGAATCGGGCCGGCCGCCGCGTTCCCCGGACTCCTCCAGCAGGCGTTGCCGGATGCGTTCAAAGGCCTGTTCGCTGATGTGATGCACGATGGGTTTGGCCACCCGTCCCACGGTCTTGTCCAGCAAGCGGTTGTGCAGGTGGTACTCGATGGTCAGTTGCACCCGTGTGCCGCCGCGTGCAGGTTTCAGGCGATAGCGTCCGGTATTGCGGATGCCGCTGCGGGATTCCCACTTCAGGCCCCGGGGCGGGTCTTCCTCCACGATGGCCACGTCCCAGTGGAACTGCATGCCGTTGGCATGCACCGTCCAGCGGTAGGTGCGTTCGTCCAGGGGGACGACGGATTGGACGGCATCCGCGTAACGCGGGAATTCATCCACCCGGCGGATGAGGGCATAGACCTTCTCGGGCTCCGCCGGGAAGAGCATGTCATGTTCGATGACCGGCATGAACGGCTCCAGTATGGCTTGGGATGTCGACCGCCACGGCCCCGGTGGCCATCACCCGCGGGGTGGCCGGGTTATGTCAGAGCGGGGCAGCGGGGTCAAGCGACGTCGTCAAGGGCCTCGGCCCGCTGTGCGATGTTTCGTGCCATGGCGCTGAAGAGGAAGGCATGGGCCGGGGCCATAGTGTACCAATAGATCAGCCCCGGCATGCCCGCCGGATGCCAGTGGTTGACCACATCGATACGAGTACCCCCATCCACGGGGGTCAGCTCGAACTCCAGCACCCCCGCCCCCGGGGCGCGCATGCCGAATCCCAGGGTGAGGCGCCGCCCCGGTTCCAGCCCCACCACGCGCCAGGAATCCACCATGTCCCCCACGCGCAGGTCCACCGGGTCCCGGCGGCCGTAGTTGCGCCCCGGCCCCCCCAGCATCCAGTCCACCGCTTCCCGGATGCGCCACAGGGGTTCATAGGCGAAGTAGCGGTGGTCGCCGCCGATGGCCGTGATCACCGACCAGACCTGTTGCGGTGTGGTCCGGGCCACGGCACTGCCACCGGCGTGCTTGGCGTAGTAGCTGTAGTCCAGGCGATAGTCCCGGAACATGAAGGCCCCCTCGGTCCAGCGGGCGGCCACGGTGTGTTGCCGCTCCGCCTCGAAGGCGGCCCGGACCGCCTCACGGAAGTCCAGCAGCCGCTGGGGCATGAGACGGCGGGTGCGCTCATCATCGGCGATATAGTCCTCGCGCAGCCCATCCACCAGGGCCCGGGCGATGGGGGTGGGCACGGAGGTGACCAGCCGCAGCCAGTAAGAGGAGAGTCGGGGGGAGAGCAGGGGCACGGGGAGGATCACCGGAGGCCGGTGACCCGCCTCCTCGGCCAGGATGTGCATCATGCGCCCATAGGTGAGGTATTCCGGGCCGGCCACGTCCAGGATGCAGCCGGCCGCCTCCGGGATGTCCGGGGCCCGCTGCAGGTATTCCAGGAGGTTCTCCAGGGCGATGGGGGGGGAACGCCGGGAGACCCACTTGGGCGTCACCATCACCGGCAGGTGCAGTACCAGGTCCCGCATCACCTCGAAGGCGGCGGACCCGGGGCCGACGATGATGCCCGCGCGCAGTTCCGTCACCGGCACGGGGCCTTCCCGCAGGGTATCACCGGTCTGACGCCGGGAGACGATGTGCTCGCTGCGGGCCGAGGCCGGGGCCAGCCCCCCCAGATAGATGATGCGTTCCACCCCGGCCCGGGCCGCCGCCTCGGCAAAATGGTGCGCCGCCTCCCGGTCCAGGCGGCCAAAGTCCCGGCCGGAGCCCATGGAGTGCACCAGGTAGTAGGCGGTGCGTACCCCCTTCAGGGCCGCATCCAGGGTCTCCGGCTTGAGGGCATCGGCGGCCACGCATTCCACCCCCTCCCAGCCCCGGGCCTGGAGCACCTCGGCCCGGCGGGAGGCGGCGCGGATCCGGGCCTTGCCCGCGGCGGCCAGGCGCGGCACCAGGTTGGAGCCGATGTAGCCACTGGCCCCAAAGACCAGGGTGATGGGGCGGGGATCGTCCTGTACATCCTTGTTCGGCCCGGAGGGCTGTTCGCTCGGGGTGTGCATGGGGAAACTCCTGCGCATCGTGCGGGAATGATCCCATTATGGGCGCCAATGCCCCCGATGCAAAAAAAACCGTTCTCAGTCCTTTTGGGGCTGGATGGCCACGGTGAGCCGGCAGGTGCACACCGCCCGGCCCGCTTCGTCCTCCATCTCCACCGCCCATACCTGATGGCGGCGGCCCAGGCGCACGGGGCGGGCATGGCCGGTCACCGTCCCCCCGGGCACGGCGCGCAGGTGACTGGCGTTGATCTCCAGCCCGGCGGGTACATATCCCTCGGGACAGGCCAGCCAGGCGGCGAGGCTGCCCAGGGTCTCCGCCAGGGCGACGCTGGCGCCTCCGTGGAGCAGGCCGAAGGGCTGCCGGGTGCGCCGGTCCACGGGCAGGGTGCCGCTGAGGGTGTCCCCTTCCACCCCGAGGATGCGGATGCCCAGGGCCTCCATGAGGGTCCCCGGGATCAGATCATCAAAGCCCTGGGCCGGGATCGGCCGTTGCCAGGGTCCGGTCATGGGGCCTCCCGGTGGCCCGCTGCGGCACGGCGGGCCAGCTCGCCGCGGCGCACCTTCAGATCCGGGGTGGGTTCCAGTTCCAGGAAGGCCACGGGGACCATGTAGGGCGGAAGGTGTTCCCGCAGCCAGTCCCGCAGGGAGGGTTCGTCCACCCTGCCGTCCGTCTCCAGGAAGGCCACCGGACGCTGGCCGAATTCGGCATCCGGGCGGGGGACCACCACGGCCCGCAGGATGCGGGGATGACGGTGCAGGACCGCCTCCACCGCCTCCGGCTGGATGTTCTCCCCCCCGCTGATGAACTGATTATCGGCCCGTCCGGTGATGTGCAGCCGGCCGTCCTCCCAGTGGCCCAGGTCGCGGGTATGGAACCAGCCCTGGGTGTCGGTGGCCGGGCGGATCGCTCCATCCTCCAGGTAGCCCAGGAAGAGGGTGTCGCCCCGCACCAGGATCTCGCCGTTGGCATCCACCCGGCATTCCCGGTGGGGCAGGATGCGGCCCCGGCCATGGGGGTCGTGGGTCACCACCTGCGCCGTCATCTCCGTGAGGCCGTAGCTCATCCAGCAGGAGAGTCCCCGGTGGCGGGCCTCTTCCAGGAGATGAGGACGCACCGGGCCGCCCCCCAGCAGCACGGTACGCAATCCGGAGGGAAGGGTCTCCCCGGCCAGGAGGCGCTGCAGTTGGGTCTCCACCATGGAGACATGGGTCACCCCCATGCGTTCCAGGAAGGCCGCATCCTCGGCGCGCCCCCCCAGCACCAGGGCGGCCCCGCCCAGCAGGCAGCGCACCAGGATGGTCAGGCCGCCCACGTGGAAGGTGGGCAGGGAGAGGAGATAACGGTCCCCCGGACCCAGGGGGTTCACGGCATTGGCCCCCAGGGCGCTGTAGAGGTGATTGCCATGGCTGTGCACGGCCACTTTGGGGTGGCCCGTGGAGCCCGAGGTGAGCACTCCGGTGCAGGGGGCATGCAGGCCTTCCGCCCGGGGTGGTCTTCCCCCGCTGCCGTAGCCGGTGGCCGTCACCGTGGCCCCGGGTTCGGCAAGGATCCAGGGGATCGCCTGCGCCCGCAGCAGGGTATCCAGGGGCGTTGCAGGCATCCTGGGGTGAATGGGCAGCAGGCAGGCCCCCGCCGCCGGTACCGCCAGCAGGTCCACCAGGCCCTGGAGATCCGTCCGGGTGCGCAGGGCCACCCAGTCGCCGGGAGCGATGCCATCGGCCTGCAGGGTCCGGGCACGATCCGTCACCCGGGCCGCCAGGCCGGCGAAGTCCAGGGCCGGGGCATCGGCGTGAACCACAGCCGGGGCATCGGCATGGGTGCGGGCCCGATGGTGCAGCAGACGGGGCAGGGTGTCGGCAGGCAGGGTGTTCATGTCCAGGTCCCGAGGGGTTCCAGGGCCTCCCGTGGGCATATGGGGCGTTGCCGGTGTTCCGGCTGGCTCTCGATGGGGGCCAGCAGGGCGTGACCCAGGGCCGAGAAGGTGTCCAGGCCGTGGGGTCCGGGCAGTCCCCAATAATCGGCCAGACGCGCGTACAGGTCCAGGGTGAGGTTGCTCTCGTAGGCGGCGCTGAGGATCACCTGCAGCCCCCGGGTGCGAGCGGCGGTTACCAGTCGCTGCGTTTCCGTAAGGCCCGTGAGCATGGGCTTGAGCACCAGGGCCCCCAGGCCCGGGGTGTCCAGGGTCTTTGCCGGGAAGGGGGCGGTGCCCGCCCGCAGGGTCTCGTCCCAGGCGAAGGGGACGGCGCTGATCCCCGGCCAGGGGCCGTAGTCCAGTCCCGGACGCAGGGGTTCCTCCACGAACGCGATGCGCTGCGGATCCATCCCCTCCAGCACCGTACGGGCATCCTCCAGGGACCAGCTGCGATTGGCGTCCAGGCGCAGACGCTGCCCCGGTTTCAGGCGCTGCAGCAGTCCCAGCAGGGTATCCCGGTCCGCCCGGGGGGTGGCACGGCCCACCTTGAGCTTGATGCAGGCCGACTCCGGGGCCGGCCCCGAGCGTGCCGGGTCGTCGTGGCGCAGCAGCCGGCAGCGGGGCAGGGGGCGCGGAGGGGGCAGGGCGGTAGTGCACTGCAGCAGGCCGGCCTCGATACCGAAGCGGACCTCGGGGGGCAGATCCCGGGTGTCCCGTCCCAGACGCTCCGCCAGGGGGCCCGGAGGCTCAAGGTGCCCCTGCAGGGCGCGCAGGCAGGTCTCCAGGTCATGGGGGCTGAAGCCCGGCAGGGGGCTGATCTCGGACCACACGCAGGGGGCCCCGTCCTGTTCCCATTGCAGCAGCAGTCCCTCCCGCTGGTCCAGGGTCACCGCCCCCAGATCCAGGGGGGCGGTGAGGGGGAGATGGAAACGCCACAGGTGCAGGCGATGGGGGGTGGGCATGGGGAAAACACACGGGCCCCGCCTCCTGGCGGGGCCGTGGCCTCAGGGCTGGCGGCGGAAGCGGGAGAAATCGGGCTTGCGCCGTTCCAGGTAGGCATTGCGCCCTTCCTGACCCTCCTCGGTCATGTAGAAGAGCATGGTGGCATTGCCCGCCAGCTCCTGGATGCCTGCCTGGCCGTCCACACCGGCGTTGAAGGCGGATTTGAGCATGCGCAGGGCGACGGGGGAGTGCTGCAGGATCTGGCGGCACCATTCCACGGTCTCCTGCTCCAGCCGTTCCAGGGGCACGACGGTGTTCACCAGCCCCATGTCCAGGGCCTGGGCGGCGTCGTACTGGCGGCACAGGAACCAGATCTCCCGGGCCTTCTTCTGCCCCACCACGCTGGCCATGTAGCTGGCGCCGAATCCGCCGTCGAAGGAGCCCACCTTGGGTCCGGTCTGGCCGAAGCGGGCGTTCTCGGCGGCGATGGTGAGATCGCAGATCAGGTGCAGCACATGCCCGCCCCCGATGGCGTAGCCGGCCACCATGGCGATCACGGGCTTGGGGCAGGAGCGGATCTCCTTTTGCAGGTCCAGGACGTTCAGGTGATGCATGCCCGTGTCGTCGTCCTTGTAGCCGGAATCGCCGCGCACCCGCTGGTCGCCGCCGGAGCAGAAGGCCAGATCGCCCTGCCCGGTGAGGACGACGACGCCGATATCGGGGTCGAAGCGGGCGTCGGCCAGGGCGCGCTGCATCTCCATGACGGTGCGCGGGCGGAAGGCGTTGCGCACCTCCGGTCGGTTGATGGTGATCTTCGCGATCCCCTCCGCCTTGTGGTAGAGGACGTCCTGGAAATCCCCGGAGTGGTCCTGCCAGTCGGCGGCGGGCTGGATGCTGGATTCGGCTGCTGTGGTCATGGGCTCTCGACGGGATGGATGGTTTCGTTTGGGGTGGCCCGGGCGGCGCGGGTGAGCACGCCGGCCACCGCTTCCGGGGCCTGGGCGTGGCAGTTATGCCCCAGGCCTTGCAGTTTGACAAGGGTCAGCCCGGGACACCGGGCCGCCAGCGCCTCCCCCAGGGCGCTGAAGCGGGTGTCCTTTTCTCCGGCGATGTAGAAGACTGGTGCCTCCAATGACGCCAGTTGTGGGCGCAGATCCGGCTGGCCGGCAAGACCCGCCGCCTCCAGGACGCGGGCCAGGGTATGGGGATCATGGCCTGCGCGGGCATCGATGAAGCGCCGGCGGGTGTCCGCATCCAGGTCGGCGAAGACCGGTTGGCGGTACCAGTCCTGCAGCAGATCCGGCCAGGGATCCTGCTGGAAGCGGCGGATCCAGGCAGCGTCCTGCCGGCGGCGGTCCTGGCGCGAGGCGGCGTCCGTCAGGCCGGGGTGGGCCCCCTCCAGCACCAGGGCGGCGATGCGCTCCGGGTGCTGCAGGGCCAGGGCGGCGGCGATACGCCCGCCCATGGAATACCCCGCGAGCACGAACCGTTGCGGCAGGTCCGGGGCCAGGGCCTCCCAGGTGTGGTGGCAGTAGCTGGCGAAGTCCGCCCCCCCGGCCAGCCAGGGGGGCAGATGGCCGTCGTGGCCCGGCAGGTCCGGGAGACGGCAGTCAAAGGCATCCCCCAGGACGGCGGCCACCGCCCCCCAGTCGGCGCCCCGGCCCATGAAGCCGTGCAGGCAGACCACCACGGGTCTTCCGGGGGCGGCGCCGGAAATCCGCTGCGGGATCGTCATTGGCTCAGCCGGTCTCCGTCTCCTGCAGGCGTTGCAGCAGGAGGTTCAGGTGTCCGGCCCCGTGTTGCGGCGGGAAGCGCAGTTCGATGAGGGTCGCCCCGGTGCGGGCACAGGCGGCGTCGTAGGCCGCGGCCAGGGCCTCTGGGGTATCCGGCCGGGCGTAGTCCAGACCGAACTGGGCCGCGGCCTGGGCGAAGTCCAGGCCGTGGGGGAGCTGGAAGAAGGGTTCGAAGTGGGGCCCCTGGTCCCGGGCCGGGAGCAGCTGGAAGATGGCGCCGCCGTCGTTGTTCAGGGCCAGGATCACCAGTGGCGACGGGCTGCGTGCCGCCAGGTGCAGGCTGTTGAGATCGTGCAGCAGGGACAGGTCCCCCAGCACCAGGGTGACGCCGGCGCCGTGATGCCGGGCGAAACCGGCGGCGGTGGCCACCAGGCCGTCGATGCCGCTGGCGCCGCGGTTGGTGAGCACGGGGTTGCCGTCCCCGGGGGCGGCAACCAGGTCCAGCAGGCGCACGCTCATGCTGTTGCCCGGGAGGAGGGCCATGCCGCGGGGCAGTCTCTGGGTGATGAGCCGCACCGCCGTGAGTTCCGAGAAACGGGCCTCCAGGGTGGCTTCCAGGCCGGCGTTTACGGTCGGCTTCGCCGTTTCCAGCGGCGCGGCGGGCGGCAGGGACAGGGCCTCGCAAAAGGCCGGGATGGCGGCCTGCAGGTGCCGGGCGCGGCGCTGGGGGTCGAGGGGGGCGCTGTGCTCGCTCACCAGCCAGTATGCCCCCTCAAAGCCGGCCAGCCACTGGTTCAGGCGTTTGCCGGTGAGCCGGCCGCCGAACTGGATCACCTGCCGGATCCCCGCAAGGGCGTGTCGTCCCGCGGGTGTGGCCAGCCAGAGCTCCGCATAGGGCAGGATACGGGGATGATCCAGCAGGCGCAGCTGGCTGCCGATGTCGGCCAGGATGGTGGTGCCGGTGCGCTCGGCCAGGTGCAACACGGCCCGGGCCTCCTCCGGCAGGAGCTGTCCCGCCACCAGCAGCGCCGGTGTCTGCGGGGGCGTTTCGGGGACTGCCACCGCCGGGACGGAGGGGGTCGTTTCGGAGACGGGACGCACGTCGGAGCGCCAGGGCCCGAAGTCCGCCCGCTGCGAGGTGCCGTAGAGGGGATCGCGGAAGGGGGCGTTGAGGTGCACGGGACCCCGGTCCGGGCCGTGCAGGGCGGCGCAGGCCCGGTCCAGGGCCTGGCTGAGCCAGCCGGCGGACACGGCCTCGTCCGCGGGGGGCAGGTCCGCGGCCGCGCGCACGTGGCGGGCGAAGAGGCCACTCTGCTCGATGGCCTGGTTGGCGCCGCAGTGGAGCAGCTCCGGCGGCCGGTCGGCGGTGACCGCCACCAGGGGCACATGGGTCTGGAAGGCCTCCACCAGGGCCGGATGCAGGTTGGGCACGGCGGTGCCGGAGGTGGTGATCAGGGCCACGGGGCGCCCCCGGGCCTTGGCCAGGCCCAGGGCGAAGAAGCCCAGGCCGCGTTCGTCGAAGTGGGTGTGCAGGACCAGGTCCGGGCGCTGCAGGTTTGCGGCGGCCAGGGTCAGGGGGGCGCTGCGGCTCCCGGGGGCGATGCATAGGTCCCGGATACCATGATCATACAGCCGCTCCAGGATCAGCCGCGACCAGGCCTCGTTGATGTGGCTGAAGGGGGCCCGCATGGTATCAGCCTCCCACCACGGAGAGGAGGGTTTCCAGCTTCGCTTCCAGTTCGTTCCATTCCGCCTCGGGGCAGGAGCCGTCCACGATGCCCACGCCGGAGTAGAGCATCATGCGATTGCCCTCCACCAGGGCCGAGCGGATGGCCACAGCGAATTCCGCATGCTGCGGGGAGACCACGCCGACGGTGCCGCTGTACCAGCCCCGGGGGACCGGCTCCCGCTCCAGGATCAGGTCCCGGGCCTCGCGTCGGGGAAAACCGCATACCGCGGGGGTGGGATGCAGGGTGCGCAGGAGCTGTTCGTCCATGACCCCGGGGCGCAGGGTGGCACACAGGGGGAGGTAGCGGTGCTGGATGCGGTCCAGTTTCACCACACCGGCGTGCTCGGGGGTCTCGGCGCGGGTGACCCAGGGGGCGATCTGGTCGTGCACGTAGCGGGTCACCAGTTCGTGTTCGTGCACCAGCTTGGGATCGTCCAGGAGCAGGCGTTCCAGGCGCCGGTCCTCCTCCGGGGTCTCGCCACGGCGCACCGTGCCCGCCAGGGATTCGGTGCACACCCGCCGGTCGATGCGGCTGAAGAGGCGTTCGGGGGAGCAGCCCATGAAGAACTGGCCGTCCCGCTCCAGGGCGAAGCAGAAGCTGCCGGTGCTGCCGGCTTGCAGCCGCCGCAGGGTGGTGAAGGCGTGCAGGGGGGCATCCAGGTGCAGCAGGACCCGCCGGGCCAGGACCGCCTTGCGCAGGGATCCGGCGGCGATGCGTTCCAGGATGGCATCGATGTGTCCGGCGCAGGCGGGGAAGTCCATGTGATCCTCCCGCCGGGTGATGCGCACTGGTGGATCCAGCGGGGGATCCGCGTCGAAGCGCAACTGGCAGAGGGCGGCAATGAGGCGGGTCTTCTCCCGTACAAAGTCCCGCTGCGATTCCGCCAGCAGGTTCACCGCCAGGCGGCAGCCGGCCTCGTCCTGGCGCAGCTCGATGGCGGGGAGCACGAACAGGGCTGCGGGAAACCGCGCCCAGGCCTCCCGGCCGGGACGGCCGTCGAAGGAGACCCCGCCGACGAAGAAGGCATCCTCGTCACCGATGAGGGTGTTGATGCGGTGGAGCACGGCGGCATAGTGGGCCTCGGAGCGGGCCTCCAGGGTGCATGCAGAACCCAGACCTGCCAGGGCGAGGGTGTGGTCCCGGTTGCGCCAGTAGCAGCGCGGAGGCTGTTCGTTGGCCTGCAGCCAGAGGAGGGGGTCCATGGGCGGCAGGGACACGCTGGCCCGCAGCAGGGTACCGCCCCGGAATTGCCAGTTCTTGATGCGGCCCAGCAGGTCGGCCACCGCCCGGTCGTGGGCCGTGCCCTGCGCCGGGGTGTCGCGGGAGGTCACCGGCGGTTTACCGGAATCCACGGGCCCTCCTCCTCGCGATGCCGGACGTCGGCTGGGTGATGACACGGGCGATCCTCTGAAAGCAATGGCGTACCCGGCGGTGGCGCCACGGTCGGTCTCGGTCCAGGGAGGCGGGAGGCCGCCGGCGCACCTTCACCGCCCCTTGCGGGATCGTACCGCAGCGGGCGCGCTGTGTGGGAAGGGCGGGTTCGCCGGGACCGCTGGGTCCATGTCCCGACACGGTCCGAATCTAGCGCACGGCCCCGGAAAAGGACCATGACGTATATCAGATCGGTCCCGCAGCGGCAAGTTCAGCCCCGCGGGCGCGCCGGTTGAAACCCTGGCGGGCGGCCCCATCTTGTTCTGTAATCCAAGAAATCGATCCGAGGGTTTTGCCGTCATGCGCATGGACAAGTTCACCAGCAAATTCCAGACGGCACTGGCCGATGCCCAGTCCCTGGCCGTGGGCCGGGATCATCAGATGATCGAGCCGGTGCACATGATGATCGCCCTGCTGGACCAGGAAGGGGGGGCCGTGCGGCCCCTGCTGGCCCGGGCCGGGGTCAATGTCAACCTGCTGCGCTCCCAGTTGGGGGAGGCCCTGGAGCGACTCCCCCGGGTGGAGGGTTCAGCCGGCGAGGTGCACATCTCCAACGACCTGGGCCGCCTGCTGAATCTCTGTGACAAGAAGGCCCAGGAGCGCAAGGACCAGTTCATCTCCTCCGAGCTGTTCGTCCTCGCCGCCCTGGAAAGCAAGGGCGCGCTGGCGGACATGCTGACCCGGGCCGGGGCCACGAAAGAGAAGCTCGCCGAGGCCGTCGACGCCCTGCGCGGCGGCCAGCGGGTGGAGGACCCCAATGCCGAGGAGCAGCGCCAGGCCCTGGAGAAGTACACCATCGACCTCACCGAACGGGCCGAGCAGGGCAAGCTGGACCCGGTGATCGGCCGGGACGACGAGATCCGCCGCACCATTCAGGTGCTGCAGCGGCGCACCAAGAACAACCCGGTGCTCATCGGTGAGCCCGGTGTGGGCAAGACCGCCATCGTCGAGGGGCTGGCCCAGCGCATCGTCAACGGCGAGGTGCCCGAGGGGCTCAAGGACCGCCGCCTACTGGCCCTGGACATGGGGTCCCTCATCGCCGGGGCCAAGTTCCGCGGGGACTTCGAGGAACGCATGAAGGCGGTGCTCAACGACCTGGCCAAGCAGGAGGGCCGGGTGATCCTGTTCATCGACGAACTGCACACCATGGTGGGGGCCGGCAAGGCCGAGGGCTCCATGGACGCGGGCAACATGCTCAAGCCCGCCCTGGCCCGGGGTGAACTGCACTGCATCGGCGCCACCACCCTGGACGAGTACCGCAAGTACATCGAGAAGGACGCGGCTCTGGAACGGCGCTTCCAGAAGGTGCTGGTGGACGAACCCAACGTGGAGGACACCATCGCCATCCTGCGCGGCCTGAAGGAGCGTTACGAGGTGCACCACGGGGTGGAGATCACCGACCCGGCCATCGTCGCCGCCGCCACTTTGTCGCACCGCTACATCACCGACCGCCAGTTGCCGGACAAGGCCATCGACCTGGTGGACGAGGCCGCCAGCCGCATCCGCATGGAGATCGACTCCAAGCCCGAGAGCATGGACCGCATGGAGCGCCGCCTGATCCAGCTCAAGATCGAGCGCGAGGCCCTGAAGAAGGAGTCGGACGATGCCTCCCGCCGGCGCCTGGAGGCCCTGGAGGAGGAGATCGGCCGCCTGGAGCGGGAGTATTCCGACCAGGAGGAGATCTGGAAATCGGAGAAGGCCGCCCTCTCCGGCACCGCCGCCATCAAGGAGGAACTGGAACGGGCCCGGGTGGAACTGGAGACCGCCCGCCGTGCCGGCGATCTGGGGCGCATGTCGGAGCTGCAGTACGGCCGCATCCCCGAGCTGGAGCGCCAGCTGGACATGGCCGCCCAGGCGGAGATGTCGGAGATGCGCCTGCTGCGCAACAAGGTCTCCGATGAGGAGATCGCCGAGGTGGTCTCCCGCTGGACGGGGATCCCGGTCTCCAAGATGCTGGAGAGCGAACGGGACAAGCTGCTGCGCATGGAGGAGGCCATCACCCAACGGGTGGTGGGCCAGGACGAGGCGGTGCACGCGGTGTGCAATGCCATCCGCCGCGCCCGCGCCGGGCTCTCGGACCCCAACCGGCCCAACGGCTCGTTCCTGTTCCTCGGCCCCACGGGCGTGGGCAAGACCGAACTCACCAAGGCCCTGGCCGCCTTTTTGTTCGACACCGAGGAGGCCATGGTGCGCATCGACATGTCCGAGTTCATGGAGAAGCACTCCGTGGCCCGGCTCATCGGCGCGCCCCCCGGCTACGTGGGCTACGAGGAGGGTGGTTATCTCACCGAGGCGGTGCGGCGCAAGCCCTTCTCCGTGATCCTGCTGGACGAGGTGGAGAAGGCCCATGCCGATGTCTTCAACGTGCTGCTGCAGGTGCTGGATGACGGCCGCCTCACCGACGGCCAGGGGCGCACCGTGGATTTCCGCAACACGGTGATCGTCATGACCTCCAACCTGGGCTCCCAGATCATCCAGGACATGGCCGGGGAGGAGAACTACGCGCAGATGAAGTCGGCGGTGATGGAGGTGGTGGGCGGTCATTTCCGCCCCGAATTCATCAACCGCGTGGACGAGGTGGTGGTCTTCCACCCCCTGGGGCGCGAACAGATCCGTTCCATCACCCTCATCCAGTTGGAGCAGCTGCGCCGGCGTCTGGCGGACCGGGACCTGGCCCTGGAGGTCAGCGATGCCGCCCTGGACCGCCTGGGCGAGGCCGGTTTCGATCCGGTCTACGGGGCACGGCCCCTCAAGCGGGCCATCCAGCAGCAGCTGGAGAACCCCCTGGCCCAGCGCCTGCTGCAGGGGGCATACGGTCCCGGCGACACCATCCGGGTGGACGCCGACGAGCAGGGGCTCACCTTCCCCGAGGCGGCCCGGGCCGCCTGAACGCGGCGGGCCGCCCGGCCTTGAGCCGGGTGGCCCGCCCCCTGTACCCTCACCCCCATGAGCGAGACACTGCAACTGACCGGGGAACTGGTCCAGAAACTCCAGGAAGTCCTGGTGGCCCACGACGAACGCTGCCACGATCCCCTCGTGGCCGTGCAGTACATGGCCGCCGTCACCGGCTATCTCCTGGCGGCGCAACCGGTACCCGAAGAGAAGCGTGCGGAATTCCTGGACCATCTGGACGCCTTCATGCGCCAGGTGCACGCGGACCTGCGCGCCCAGCAGGCGGCACCGTCCGGGGACGGCCAGGGACCCGGGGCCCCCTGAGGCGCCGCTCTCCCTCTCCGTCCGGGATCGTCTTCCCGTGGCGGGGGGGACGCAGGCGGGCCCCCGCCTGCGGCGGCATTTCAACCCCGCAGCCCCGCCCCCGCGGGGCCGCAGCATCCGGCAGCCCTCATTCCCCGGCCCCCGGGCCGGCTGGTTTCGGCATCATGGCAGATCGAAGACTGAAGGTGTTCTACACGGTGGCGCGGCTGCTGTCCTTCACCCGGGCGGCGGAGGCCCTGCACATGACCCAGCCGGCGGTCACCTTCCAGGTGCGCCAGCTGGAGGAGTATTTCAACACCCGCCTGTTCGACCGTGCCCACAACCGGGTGAGCCTCACCGAGGCGGGGCGCACCGCCTATTCCTATGCCGAACGCATCTTCGAGATCTACGAGGAGATGGAGAACGCCATCCGGGAGATCACCGGGGACGTCAGCGGTGCCCTGTCCCTGGGGGCCAGCACCACCATCGCCGAGTACATGCTCCCGGCCCTGCTGGGCCAGTTCAAGCGCAGGTATCCGGAGGTGAACGTGCGCCTGCGGGTCTCCAACTCCGAGGGCATCCTCTCCATGGTGGAGAACAATGTCATCGACCTGGGGGTGGTGGAGGGGCCGGTACAGAACCGCAACCTGCACGTGGAGCGCTGCCGTCTGGACCAGCTGGTGGCCATCGTGCCGCCGGGGCATCCTTTGGCCGACCGGTCGGTGCTCGGCGTTGCCGAACTCATGCCCCATCCCTTCATCTGCCGGGAGGAGGGGTCCGGGACCCGGGAGGTGATCGCGGACTATCTGCAGCAGCAGGGCCTGGGCCGCAACGCCCTGGCCGTCTGCCTGGAGCTGGGCAGCCCGGAGGCCATCAAGGGGGCCGTGGAGGCGGGCATGGGGGTCTCCATCCTCTCCCGCGCCACCCTGGACAAGGAGCTGGCCCTGGGGCGCCTGGTGGCCATCCCGCTGGATCCGCCCCTGACGCGGCAATTCTCCTTCGTGCATCAGCGCCAGAAGTTCCGCGTGCGGGCCATGGAGGAACTTCTGGGCTTTGCGCGCGACTACTGTGAGGGACAGACCGGGGCACCGCAACCGCCCGCCCCCTGAGGCCGGGGCCCCGAAGGACGCAGGAGCCGGTGATGAAGCAGTATGCGGTGGTGCAGCACAGCCATGCGGAGTTCCTGGGGCTGATCGAGACCCAGCTGGAGCAGCGGGACATCGGCTTTCGGTACTTCCGGCCCTTCGTGGGGCCGGACCTGCCCGGGGCGGCGGCCCAGTTCGATGGGTTGTGGCTCCTGGGCGGACCGCAATGGCCGGCCGACCTGGAGGAGGAACTGGGCCTGATCCAGGCCTTCCGCGCGGCTCGGCGCCCTGTGGTGGGACTGGGTCTGGGGGGGCTCCTGGTGGCCCGGGCGGCTGGCGGCCTCCCCCGGGAGGACGCGGGATCCACCTGCGGCTTTTGCACCGCCCGCCGTACCGAAGCCGGGGCGGGGGATGCCCTGGCCGAGGCCCTGGACGGCCGTGAGGTGCTGGTGCTGCGCCAGGGCGGGGTGGACCTGCCGCCGGGACTGGAACCCCTGCTGGTGGATGATCAGGGCCGCTGGCTGGCCATACGCCCCGATGCACTCACCTATGGCCTGTTGTGTCGGCCGGAGATGAAGCCGGGTATGCTGGAGGACTTGGTCATGGACCCGCACCATGAGCCGCCTGCGGACATCGGCGATTGCCTGGACCAGGCCCGGACCCGATGGCCCGCCATGCAGGAGACCACGGACAGGGTGGTGGCGGCCCTGGTGTCGGAGTTGCAGTTGATGCGGGAGCGCCGCAAGATGCCGGTCTTCAGCCTGAAGGTGGAGTGAATCCTGGTGATGTCCGCAAACCATGCCGCCCCCAGGGATCCGGAGACGCGCCTGCGACGGATCCTGCGGCGTCTCCCCCAGGCGCAGCGGGAGACCCTGGTCTCCTTCGCCGAGTTCCTGGCCCAACGCCATCCCCCAGAGGAGGCCCCGTTGCCGGAACCGGAGGCGATCCCGCGGCCCCGGGAGGAGACGGTGGTCAAGGCCATGAAACGACTCTCCGCCACCTATCCCATGCTGGACAAGTCCCGGCTGCTGAACGAGACCTCGGCACTCATGAGCCAGCACGTGATGCAGGGGCGCCCGGCGCAGGAGGTGATCGACGAACTGGAGACCCTCTTCGCCCGCCATTACCGCCGGTTGTGCGGGGAGGAAGAATGATGCATATCCTGCGGCGCTGGTATGACCGCCATTTCTCCGATCCCCAGGTGGTGATCCTGGCCTTCTTGCTGACGCTGGGGTTCGCCGTGGTCATCTTTGCCGGCCGGCTCCTGGCCCCGCTGCTGGCCAGCATCGTCTTCGCCTATCTGCTGGAGGGGGCCGTGCGTCATCTGCAGATGTGGCGCCTCCCGCGCATGGTGGCAGTGATCCTGGTGTTTCTGGTGTTCCTGGCCCTGCTGGTGGCCACCCTGCTGCTGGTGGTGCCCGTGCTCGGCCAGCAGATCACCCAGCTGGTGGAGGAACTGCCCAACATGGTGGCCCACGGCCAGAACCTGCTGCTGCAGCTGCCCGAGCGTTATCCCCAGATCGTCTCCGAGGAACAGGTGCGGGAGATCATGGGTGCGATCCGCGCCCAGACCATCGCCCTGGGGCAGCAGGTGGTGAACCTGACCCTGGCCTCGGCCATGCACATCGCCACCATCATGGTCTACCTGGTGATCGTGCCCCTGATGGTCTTCTTCCTGCTCAAGGACCGGGATGCCATCCTGGGCTGGATCACCGGTTTCCTGCCCCGGGACCGCGGCCTGGCCAACGAGGTGTGGGAGGAGGTGAACCTGAAGATCGCCAGCTACGTGCGCGGCAAGTTCATCGAGATCCTCATCGTTTGGGCCGCCAGTTACCTGACCTTCATCTTCCTGGATCTCAACTACGCCCTGCTGCTCTCCTTCATGGTGGGGATCTCGGTGATCATCCCCTATGTGGGGGCGGCGGTGGTCACCCTGCCGGTGGCCATGGTGGCCTACTTCCAGTGGGGGCTGGGCAACGAGTTCACCTACGTGCTGGTGGCCTATGCCATCATCCAGTTCCTGGACGGCAACGTGCTGGTGCCGCTGCTGTTCTCGGAGGTGGTAAATCTGCACCCCGTGGCCATCATCGCGGCGGTGATCCTCTTCGGCGGGCTGTGGGGGCTCTGGGGGGTCTTCTTCGCCATCCCCCTGGCCACCCTCATCCAGGCGGTGATCCGTTCCTGGCCCCGCTACGGCGACGAGGACCGGCCCCGGGAGGAGGGGCCCGTCTAGGCCCCTAGAGGGTCTCCGAGGCGTAGTCCGCCAGGCGGGAGCGTTCGCCCCGCAGCAGGGTGACGTGTCCGGCATGGGCCCAGGGGCGGAAGCGGTCCACCACGTAGGTGAGGCCCGAGGAGGTCTCGGTGAGATAGGGGGTGTCGATCTGGGCGATGTTGCCCAGGCAGATCACCTTGGTACCGGGGCCGGCCCGGGTGATGAGGGTCTTCATCTGCTTGGCGGTGAGGTTCTGGGCCTCGTCCAGGATGATGAAGCGGTTGAGGAAGGTGCGCCCGCGCATGAAATTCATGGAGCGGATCTTCACCCGGTTCATCAGCAGTTCGTTGGTGGCGGCGCGCCCCCAGTCGCCGCCGCTCTCCGAATGGGTAAGGACCTCCAGGTTGTCCATCAGGGCCCCCATCCAGGGGGTCATCTTCTCCTCCTCCGTCCCCGGCAAAAAGCCGATGTCCTCCCCCACCGGTACGGTCACCCGGGTCATGATGATCTCCCGGTAGCGGTTCTCCTCCAGGGTCTGGGCCAGGCCCGCCGCCAGGGTGAGCAGGGTCTTGCCGGTGCCGGCGGTCCCCACCAGGGTGACGAAGTCCACCTCCGGGTCCATGAGCAGGTTCAGGGCGAAGTTCTGCTCCCGGTTGCGGGCGTTGATCCCCCACACCGTGTGGCGTGCCCCGGTGTAGTCCCGGGCCATCTCCACCCGGGCGGTGTCCCCCTGGATCTCCCTTACCACCGCCACAAAGGCGGGGTCGTCAGGCCGGTAGAGGAACTGGTTGGGATGCCACTGCTCGGTGATGGGACCGCTGATGCGGTAGAAGGTGCGCCCCTCCTCCTGCCAGGAGTCCATGGTCTGCACGTGGCGGTCCCAGAAGTCCGCCGGCAACTCGCAGGTGCCGGTGTACAGCAGGTTGACGTCGTCCAGCACCTGGTCGTTGTAGTAGTCCTCGGCGTGGATCCCCAGGACCGCGGCCTTGATGCGCAGGTTGATGTCCTTGGACACCAGGGTGACGCACTGGTCGGGACGCTCCTTCTGCAGCGACAGGGCGGTGTTGAGGATGGTGTTGTCCGGAGTGGTGCCCGGCAGGGTGTCCGGCAGCTGGCCGGTGAGGCTTCGGGTCTGGAAGTGCAGATGCCCGCTGGCGCCGAAGGCGGCGGGACCTTCAAAGTGCCCGGCATCCAGGGGCAGCCCCCGGGCGATGTCCGAGTGGCTGGCCTCCTCCATGAGGTCGTCGATGAAGCGGCTCACCTGGCGTACGTTGCGCGCCACCTCGGAGACCCCCTTCTTGCCCCGGTCCAGCTCCTCCAGCACCACCATGGGCAGGTAGATGTCGTGTTCCTTGAAACGGAACAGGGCGGTGGGGTCGTGCATGAGCACATTGGTGTCCAGGACGAACAGGCGCCGGCCGTGGATGTCCTTCTTCACCATGTGGTTTCCACCATGGTCGGGGTCTCCGGGGTTGGGCTACAGGGTCTTCAGGGCCGCGAGCACCTGCTCCACGTGTCCCGGCACCTTCACCTTTATGTGGGGGCGGCGGTGGTCACCCTGCCGGTGGCCATGGTGGCCTACTTCCAGTGGGGGCTGGGCAACGAGTTCACCTACGTGCTGGTGGCCTATGCCATCATCCAGTTCCTGGACGGCAACGTGCTGGTGCCGCTGCTGTTCTCGGAGGTGGTAAATCTGCACCCCGTGGCCATCATCGCGGCGGTGATCCTCTTCGGCGGGCTGTGGGGGCTCTGGGGGGTCTTCTTCGCCATCCCCCTGGCCACCCTCATCCAGGCGGTGATCCGTTCCTGGCCCCGCTACGGCGACGAGGACCGGCCCCGGGAGGAGGGGCCCGTCTAGGCCCCTAGAGGGTCTCCGAGGCGTAGTCCGCCAGGCGGGAGCGTTCGCCCCGCAGCAGGGTGACGTGTCCGGCATGGGCCCAGGGGCGGAAGCGGTCCACCACGTAGGTGAGGCCCGAGGAGGTCTCGGTGAGATAGGGGGTGTCGATCTGGGCGATGTTGCCCAGGCAGATCACCTTGGTACCGGGGCCGGCCCGGGTGATGAGGGTCTTCATCTGCTTGGCGGTGAGGTTCTGGGCCTCGTCCAGGATGATGAAGCGGTTGAGGAAGGTGCGCCCGCGCATGAAATTCATGGAGCGGATCTTCACCCGGTTCATCAGCAGTTCGTTGGTGGCGGCGCGCCCCCAGTCGCCGCCGCTCTCCGAATGGGTAAGGACCTCCAGGTTGTCCATCAGGGCCCCCATCCAGGGGGTCATCTTCTCCTCCTCCGTCCCCGGCAAAAAGCCGATGTCCTCCCCCACCGGTACGGTCACCCGGGTCATGATGATCTCCCGGTAGCGGTTCTCCTCCAGGGTCTGGGCCAGGCCCGCCGCCAGGGTGAGCAGGGTCTTGCCGGTGCCGGCGGTCCCCACCAGGGTGACGAAGTCCACCTCCGGGTCCATGAGCAGGTTCAGGGCGAAGTTCTGCTCCCGGTTGCGGGCGTTGATCCCCCACACCGTGTGGCGTGCCCCGGTGTAGTCCCGGGCCATCTCCACCCGGGCGGTGTCCCCCTGGATCTCCCTTACCACCGCCACAAAGGCGGGGTCGTCAGGCCGGTAGAGGAACTGGTTGGGATGCCACTGCTCGGTGATGGGACCGCTGATGCGGTAGAAGGTGCGCCCCTCCTCCTGCCAGGAGTCCATGGTCTGCACGTGGCGGTCCCAGAAGTCCGCCGGCAACTCGCAGGTGCCGGTGTACAGCAGGTTGACGTCGTCCAGCACCTGGTCGTTGTAGTAGTCCTCGGCGTGGATCCCCAGGACCGCGGCCTTGATGCGCAGGTTGATGTCCTTGGACACCAGGGTGACGCACTGGTCGGGACGCTCCTTCTGCAGCGACAGGGCGGTGTTGAGGATGGTGTTGTCCGGAGTGGTGCCCGGCAGGGTGTCCGGCAGCTGGCCGGTGAGGCTTCGGGTCTGGAAGTGCAGATGCCCGCTGGCGCCGAAGGCGGCGGGACCTTCAAAGTGCCCGGCATCCAGGGGCAGCCCCCGGGCGATGTCCGAGTGGCTGGCCTCCTCCATGAGGTCGTCGATGAAGCGGCTCACCTGGCGTACGTTGCGCGCCACCTCGGAGACCCCCTTCTTGCCCCGGTCCAGCTCCTCCAGCACCACCATGGGCAGGTAGATGTCGTGTTCCTTGAAACGGAACAGGGCGGTGGGGTCGTGCATGAGCACATTGGTGTCCAGGACGAACAGGCGCCGGCCGTGGATGTCCTTCTTCACCATGTGGTTTCCACCATGGTCGGGGTCTCCGGGGTTGGGCTACAGGGTCTTCAGGGCCGCGAGCACCTGCTCCACGTGTCCCGGCACCTTCACCTTGCGCCATTCGTGTCGCAGGATGCCGTCCCGGTCCACCAGGAAGGTGCTGCGCTCGACGCCTCGCACCGGTTTACCGTACATGTTTTTCTGTTTCATGACGCCGAACAGCTCGCATACGGTCTCCTGCTCGTCGGAGAGCAACTGGAAGGGGAAGCCGTACTTGTCCTTGAAGCGTTCGTGGGAGCGGATGCCGTCCCGGGAGATGCCCAGCACCGTGGCCCCCGCCTCGGTGAGCCGGGCGTAGTGCTCGGTGAAGTCCCGGCCCTCGGTGGTGCATCCGGGGGTGTCGTCCCGGGGGTAGAAGTAGAGTACCAGGTGTTGCGACCCCAAAAGGTCCGAGAGACGGAGTTCGCCACCCCCCGTGGCCGGTAGGGTGAAATCGGGTACGGGCTTGCCCACTTCCACCTGAGACATGGTCCGAAGGCCTCCTCTTTGGGCTTGGCGGCCGCAGCCCGGGGCGGATCCCGGGGCTTCAGGCCTTGTAGGGTTCGATCACTCCGTCCAGGTTGAGTTCGTCGCACAGGTCGAGAAAGTCATCCCGCAGGGCGGCGATGTGCTCGCTGACGGGGATCTCCACCCCCAGGTGGGCCGTGAACATGGGGGTCCCGGAGGGGGCGGCGGTGTAGCTGCGGGTGTCCATCTCCTGCACGCTGACCCCGCGCGCGGAAAAGAAGGCCACCAGCTGGTGCAGGATGCCCGGCTGATCCAGGGCGATGACATCCACGGAATAGGGCAGGCTGTGGTTCTCCCGGGGCGGTGGCGCGGTGCGCCGCCACTGGATCTCCAGACCCTGGGAGCGCAGCCCCTCCAGGGCCCCTTCCAGCTTGCTCAGGGTGTTCCAGTTGCCCGAGACCAGGAGCGTGGCGGAGAAGGCGTCGTCCAGAAGGGCGCTGTGTCCGTCCCGGATGTGACAACCGGCCTCCATGACCGCCCGGGTCAGGCGGTCCAGCAGGCCGGGGCGGTAGTCCCCCATGACGTTGATGAGGAGGCGGTTGGCGCGGTGATGACGGGCGGCATGGGGCATGGGGGCTGAAGCGGGTTCCTTGCGGCTGGTGGGGGGGGACCGGCGGGGCATGTGCCGGCATCCGAGGTCAAGGGTAGCAGTTCGCCGGGGGACTGCCTACGGGGCGGCGCTTGATGGGGGCAGGGGGGCACTTTACTATGTGAGGCTGCTTTTGGTGCGGAGGTTTCGATGTTTCACGGCAGCATGGTGGCCCTGGTCACGCCCATGAACGAGGACGGTTCCCTGAACCGGGAGGCGCTGGAGGGGTTGGTGGAGTTCCACGTGGAGGGTGGCACGGATGCCATCGTCGCGGTGGGCACCACCGGTGAGTCGGCCACCCTGGACGTCTCCGAACATTGTGCCGTGGTGCGCCAGGTGGTGGCGTGTGCGCGCGGCCGTGTGCCGGTGATCGCCGGCACCGGGGCCAATGCCACCGCGGAGGCCGTGGAACTCACGCGCCTGGCCATGGAGGCCGGGGCCGATGCCTGCCTGTTGGTGACCCCGTATTACAACAAGCCCACCCAGGAGGGGCTCTACCGCCACTTCAAGACGGTGGCGGAGGCGGTGCCCATCCCCCAGATCCTGTACAACGTCCCCGGCCGCACGGGGGTGGATCTGTTGCCGGAGACGGTGGCGCGCCTGGCCCCCGTGTCCAACATCGTGGGCATCAAGGAGGCCACGGGGGATCTGGAGCGTGTCCCCCGTCTGTTGAAGTTGTGTGGTGATCGCCTGGATCTGTACAGCGGTGAGGATCCCACCTCCCGGGAATTCATGCTGGCCGGTGGACGGGGCAGCATCTCGGTGACGGCCAATGTGGCCCCCGCGGCCATGCATGCCATGTGCCGGGCGGCCGTGGCCGGGGACCGGGACGCCGCCGGGGCGGCGGAGGCCCCGATCCGGGATCTGCACCGGGCCCTGTTCGTGGAATCCAATCCCATCCCGGTGAAATGGGCACTGTACGAGATGGGCCGCATCCCCCCGGGCATCCGGCTGCCCCTGACCCCGCTCTCGGAAACACACCGTGAACCCCTGCGCCGCGCCCTGCAGGCGGCGGACATCCCCCTGACCCGTTGAGATTCATGAACGTATCCCCGCTGCTTGCAGTGTCCCGGCCCCTGTGGCCGGCATTGGCCGCTGCCCTCCTGGCATCCGGTTGTGGAACCCTGGGTGAACGCGACAGCGCCGGCCGGGAGGGACTCGATCCCGACCTGGTGGTGCCCCCGGATCTGGTCATGCCGCAGACGGATCCCGCCTTCCGCATCCCGGAGGTGGGCGGCGCCCCGGTGGCATCCGGCGGTGTGGACGAGGGCGACGGGAGCAGGCGGGTCCTGCCCGAGCCTGAGGGCATGACCCTGCACCGCGAGGGCAGTGTGCGCTGGCTGGAGGTGGAGGATCTGCCCCCCGAGGCCCTGTGGGGGCGTCTGGTGGCGTTCTTCGACTCCGAGGGGATTGAGTTGCAGCGCAATGACCCCCGTCGGGGGATCCTGGAGACCGTCTGGCTCGAGTCCGGCGCGGATGCCCCCGTGGAGGGTGGGTTGCGCCGGCTCTTCGCCGGGATCTTCGGCAACACCTACGACGCCGGTGTGCGTCATCGCTATCGCCTGCGGGTGGAACCCACGGGTGCCGGGGCCGCGGTCTTCGTCAGCCATCGCGGCCTCGTGGAGGTGGCCGAGCGGGAGGATCTGGTGCGCTGGGCCGTGGCCCCGCCGGACCCGGAGGCGGAGGCGCGCATGCTGGTGCGCATCATGGTATCCCTGGGCGAGGATCCGCAGCAGGCGGCCGAAGCGGTGACAGGGGCCGCCGACGGGGCACCGGAGGCGGTGCTGCGGGACGGGGAAGAGGGCACCGAGCTGTTGGTGCGCGGGGACTATGATCCGGTCTGGCGGCGCATGGGGGTGGTCCTGGACCGGGCATCCCTCCTGGTGCAGGACTACGACCGGGAGGCCGGGCGCTACGAGGTGATCTACCGCCCCGTGGAGCAGGAACGCCCGTCGGGCGGTTTCCTCTCCCGGCTCCTTGGGAACGGGGACGGCCCCGCCCTGGAGGACGGTGGCCGTTACCGGCTCCACCTGCAGCGTCAGGACGATGGGGTGGCGGTCTCCGCCCGTGGTGGCGACGGCGGGGCCCTGTCCGCGGAGATGTCCCGGGCCCTGCTGGAGCGGGTGCGGGATGCCTTCCGCGGCGAGGGGACGGCGACCCGCTGATCCCGGTCCCCGGGATGACCTCAGGCCGCCGGGGGATCGCTCTCCTTGTCCCGCTCGATGAGGGCGTAGGCCGAGTGATTGTGGATGGACTCGAAGTTCTCCGAGGCCACGGAATAGGCCGCGATGCGGTCATCGGCATTGAGACGCACGGCGATGTCCCGCACCAGGTCCTCCACGAACTTGGGGTTGTCGTAGGCGTGTTCGGTGACGTACTTCTCGTCGGGGCGTTTGAGCAGTCCCCAGAGCTCGCAGGAGCCTTCCTCCTCCACCAGATCGATGAGTTCCTCCACCCAGACGAAATCCCGGATGCGCGCCTCCACGGTGACGTGGGAGCGCTGGTTGTGTGCGCCGTAGTCGGAGATGCCCTTGGAGCAGGGGCAGAGGCTGGTGACCGGCACCAGCACCCGGATGGTCAGCTGCGGCTGGCCGTCACGGATCTCCCCGATGAAGGTCACGTCGTAGTCCATCAGGCTGCACACGCCGGAGACCGGGGCGGGCTTGTTGACGAAGTAGGGGAAGCTCATCTCGATGTGCCCCGCCTGTGCCTCCAGGCGCCGCGCCACCTCATGCAGCATGAGCTTGAAGGTCTCCACGGTGATCTCCCGCTCGTGGGCGTTGAGGATCTCCACGAAGCGGGACATGTGGGTCCCCTTGAAGTCATGGGGCAGGTTCACGTACATGGCGAAACGGGCCACGGTGTGCTGCTCCCCGCCACTGCGGTCGCGGACCCGCACCGGATGGCGGATGTCCTTGATGCCCACCTTGTTGATGGGGATGCGCCGGGTGTCGGCGCTGGACTGCACGTCCGGTATGGCGGACTGGATGACTTTGGGGACGAGGGTGCTCATATGGGGGCTTTTCCTCAGGAGTCTTCCGAGTAGCGGACGCAGGCGCGCTCCGTCTCCCAGAGGGTGACGGCGCTGACCTGCACCCCGGGGGCGTCCAGACGCCCGGCCATCTCCTGGAAGAACCACGCCGCGATATGCTCCGCGGTGGGGTTGATGTCCCGGAAGGGCTCCAGGTCGTTGAGGTAGCGGTGGTCCAGGTGGCCGGCGATCTCCCGGGCCAGGGCCTTGACGGTCTTGAAATCCACCGCCATGCCCAGGCGGTCCAGGCGTGTGGCCCGCACCTCCACCTCCACCTTCCAGTTGTGGCCGTGGAGCCGGGCGCAGTCACCGGGATAATCTCTTAGGGTGTGCGCCGAGGCAAAGTCGGTCAGCACCTTGAGGGTGTATGTGGGCACTGCAGGGATGCTTTAGTGTATTACTTGGATAATACGCGGCCGGCGGGGTGGGCACAAGCCCGGTCCGTCCCCAGTCGGGCGACGATGGCGGCCTCCACGTCGTCCGCGGTGAGGCCTGCATCCTGCAGGAGTTCCTCCCGCGTGCCCTGGCCCTGGAAGCGGTCCGGCAGGCCCAGTTGCAGCAGCGGCACGGAGAAGGCATGGGCGCTCAGGCACTCGGCCACGGCGCTGCCGGCGCCTCCGGCCACCACGTTGTCCTCCACGGTAACCAGGAGTTCGTGGTTTCGGGCCGCCTCCAGCACACGGGCCTCGTCCAAAGGCTTGACGAAGCGCATGTTGATCACCGTGGCATCCAGCCGTTCCCCCGCCTCCAGTGCCGCCGCCAGGGGGGTGCCGAAGGCCAGGATGGCCACCCGGCGCCCCTCGCGGCGTACCTGGGCCTGGCCCAGAGGCAGGGGGATGAGGCCCTCTTCCGGCAGGGCGCCCGGACCGCGGCCGCGGGGGTAGCGCACGGCGCAGGGGCGTTCCAGCAGGAAGCCGGTGGAGAGCATGCGCCGGCATTCCGCCTCGTCCGCCGGGGCCATGACCACCAGGTCCGGGATGCAGCGCAGGAAGGACAGGTCGAAGCTGCCGGCATGGGTGGGCCCGTCGGGGCCCACCACCCCGGCGCGGTCCACCCCCAGGACCACCGGCAGCCCCTGCAGGGCGATATCGTGCACCAGCTGGTCATAGGCTCGCTGCAGGAAGGAGGAGTAGATGGCCACCACCGGCCGCATCCCCTCGCAGGCCATGCCGGCCGCCAGGGTGAGGGCGTGCTGCTCGGCGATGCCCACGTCGATGTAGCGTTCGGGGAAGCGCCGGGCGAACTCGGTCATGCCCGAGCCCTCGCACATGGCGGGGGTGATCCCCACCAGGCGCTCGTCCGCGGCGGCCTGATCGCACAGCCACTGGCCGAAGACCTCGGTGTAGGTGGGGGCCGCGCTCCCCTTGCCGTTCTGGACCCCACGCTCGGGATCGAAGCGGCCCACGCCGTGGTAGGTGCACGGATCCTTCTCCGCCGGTTCATAGCCGTGACCCTTGTGGGTGACCACATGCAGCAGCTGCGGCCCCTCCATGGAATGGAGGTTGCGCAGCATCTTCACCAGCCCCTCCAGGTCGTGACCGTCCACGGGGCCGTAGTAGTTCAGTCCCAGTTCCTCGAACAGGGTGCCCGGGGTGATCATGCCCTTGACGTGCTCCTCGGCGCGGCGCATGAACTCGCGCATGGGGGGCAGCCGGTCCAGCACCCGCTTGCTGCCCTCGCGCATGGAGGAGTAGATGGGGCCGGAGAGCAGGCGCGCCAGGTAGCGGTTCATCGCCCCCACGTTGGGGGAGATGGACATCTTGTTGTCGTTGAGCACCACCAGCAGGTCGGCCTTCTCGTCGCCGGCGTGGTTCAGGGCCTCGAAGGCCATGCCCGCGGTCATGGCGCCATCGCCGATGATGGCCACCGCCTTGCGCCGTTCCCCCTGTTGGCGTGCCGCCAGGGCCATGCCCAGGGCGGCGCTGATGGAGGTGCTGGAATGGCCCACGCCGAAGGTGTCGTAGGGGCTCTCGTCGCGTTTGGGAAATCCGGAGAGACCGTCCTTCTGGCGCAGGGTGGGCATCCCCTCCCTGCGACCGGTGAGGATCTTGTGGGTGTAGCTCTGATGGCCCACGTCCCACACCAGCCGGTCGTGGGGGGTGTGGAAGGCGTAGTGCAGGGCGAGGGTCAGCTCCACCGTCCCCAGATTGGCCGCCAGGTGGCCCCCGGTGCGGGAGACGGATTCCAGCAGGAAGGCGCGCAGTTCATCCGCCAGGGCGGGCAGCTCGTCCACCGGCCAGTCGCGAAAGTCCTCCGGCGAGTGGATGCGGGAGAGCAGGGGGTAGGGATCCGTCGGGGTCATTGCTCTGCCATCGGGCGAAAACCTTCATTATCAGCGGGGGCGTGCGGGTGTGCAAGCAGCGGGTCAGTGGATGCGCTCGACAATGTAGCGGGCGATCCAGCGCAGCAGTTCCGCCTCGTCCCCCAGCGGGGAGACCGCCTCCAGGGCCCGGTCCACCAACTCCCGCGCCTGCGCCTTGGAATCCTCCAGGCCGATGAGGGCCGGATAGGTGGCCTTGTCCCGGGCCTGGTCGGAGCCCTGGGTCTTGCCCAGGGTCTGGGTGTCCCCTTCCACGTCCAGGATGTCGTCCTGGATCTGGAAGGCCAGGCCGATGCACTTGGCGAAGCGGTCCAGACCCTTCAGCACCTCCGGCGTCGTCTCCGGCTGGCTCAGGGCCCCCAGGGCGACGGCGGACCGGATGAGGGCGCCGGTCTTGTGGATGTGCATGTCCTCCAGCTCGGCGATGTCCAGCTGCCGCCCCGCCGAGACCAGATCGATCCCCTGGCCCCCCACCATGCCGCGGGAACCGGCGGCCTGGGCCAGTCGTCCGACCATGCGCAGGCGGGCCGCCGGGTCCGGCACCATGGCGGGGTCGGTGGCCAGGATCTGGAAGGCCAGGGCCTGCAGGGCATCCCCCACCAGGATGGCGGTGGCGTCGTCGTAGGCCTTGTGGCAGGTGGGTTTGCCGCGGCGCAGGTCGTCATCGTCCATGGCCGGGAGGTCGTCGTGCACCAGGGAATAGACATGGATCAGTTCCACGGCGCAGGCGGGCCCATCCAGCTGTTCCAGCGGGACCCCCAGCGCCATGCCGGTGGCATAGGTGAGCACGGGACGGATGCGCTTGCCCCCGTCCAGGGCGCTGTAGCGCATGGCCTCATGCAGGCGTCCGGGGAGGATGTGGCTTTCGGGAAGCCACCCCTCCAGGGTGTTCTCGAGCCGCTGTTGCAGTTCGGGGATGCGTGGATGCACTCAGTCTTCTCCGTCCGGGCCCGGCTGTGCGGGCGTGTCGAAATCGGTTTCCGCATCCTCCCCGGTGAGCTGGCGCACCTTCTGTTCCGCCTGCTGCAGTGCCTGCTGACAGCGCCGGGTGAGGGCGATCCCCCGCTCGAATTCCTGCAGGGCGGTCTCCAGGGGAAGTTCCCCCTGTTCCATGCGCTCCACCAACTGTTCCAGCGCCTCCAGGTCCTTCTCGAATCCGGCCAGATCGTCCGGCGGGGTGTCGCATGCGGTTGCGTCAGAGGTCATGCGGATCTCGTCTTGCAAAAGGATAATACGGTATCCAAATCGCCCCGCATCGAAAACCCCGCGCATGGAGGCGCCGGGTTGGTTGACGCCATGGCCGGAAATGGGTCTGAATGGCCTTTATCCATTCCGAACCCTGGAGGAGGCATCATGGCAAGCGAAGGGTACCACGAACCGGTGGAGGATCTGACGGCCCATACCCGGGACATGCACCGGGCGATCGTGTCCCTCATGGAGGAACTGGAAGCGGTGGACTGGTACCAGCAGCGGGTGGATGCCTGCACCGACTCGGAGCTGTCCGCTATCCTCGCCCACAACCGGGATGAGGAGAAGGAGCATGCCGCCATGCTGCTGGAGTGGATCCGCCGCCGGGATCCCGCCTTCGATCGCCATCTGCGGGACTACCTGTTCACGGACCGGCCCATCGCCGATCTGGAGAAGCACGCCGGGTAGGGATCGCCGCCAGGGGGTCAGATCACCTCCAGCACCTCCGCCAGGCGCCGGGCGGGGGTGATCTCCATGTCCCGGATGCCCTTGCGGGGCAGGTTGGCGGCCGGCACCACGGCCCGGGTGAAGCCGTGCTTGACCGCCTCCCGCAGCCGCTCCTCGCCATTGGGCACGGGGCGGATCTCCCCCGCCAGGCCCACTTCACCGAAACTGACCATATCGTGGGGCAGGGGCCGGTCGCGGAAGCTGGAGAGGGCGGCCAGGAGCATGGGCAGGTCGGCGGCGGTCTCGCTCACCCGCACCCCGCCCACCACGTTGACGAACACATCCTGGTCGAACAGGGCAAGGCCTCCATGGCGGTGCAGCACCGCCAGGAGCATGGCCAGCCGGTTCTGTTCCAGCCCCACGGTGATGCGCCGTGGCTGTGGTGCATGACTCTCCGCCACCAGGGCCTGCACCTCCACCATGAGGGGGCGGGTGCCTTCCCGGGTGACCATGATGACACTGCCCGGCACGGGTTCCTCGTGGCGGGAGAGGAAGATGGCCGAGGGGTTGGTCACCGGCTTGAGACCCGTCTCCAGCATGGCGAAGACCCCCAGTTCATTCACCGCCCCGAAGCGGTTCTTCACCGCCCGCAGGATGCGGTAGCGGCCGCCCGGGTCCCCCTCGAAATAGAGCACCGTGTCCACCATGTGCTCCAGCACCCGGGGTCCGGCGATCTGACCCTCCTTGGTGACGTGGCCGACGATGAACAGGGCGGTGCCGGTCTGCTTGGCGTGGCGCACCAGCACGGCGGCGCTCTCGCGTACCTGGGATACAGAGCCCGGCGCCGACTGCAGCTGTTCCGAGTACAGGGTCTGGATGGAATCCACCACCATGGCCCGGGGGGCTTCGCTGCGGGCGTGGGCCACGATGCGCTCGACGCAGGTCTCCGTGAGCAGGCGCAGGTCGTCGCAGGGCAATCCCAGACGGCGTCCCCGCAGGGAGACCTGCTCGGGGGATTCCTCGCCGGTGACATAGAGGCTGGACAGGTCAGGGAGGGTGGCCAGGGTCTGCAGCAGCAGGGTGGACTTGCCGATGCCCGGGTCGCCGCCGATGAGCACCACGGAGCCGGCCACCAGCCCGCCCCCCAGGGCCCGGTCCAGCTCGCTGATGCCCGTGGACAGGCGGGCCTGGCCGCCCCCCTGTACATCCCCCAGGCGCTGCACCCGGGAGGGGGCGTCGCCGGCGTAACCGGCAAAGCGTCCGCCGTCCCCGGCGGAGGTCTCCACCATCTCCTCCATGCGGTTCCAGGCGCCGCAGTCCGGGCACTGGCCGATCCACTTGGGGGATACGGCCCCGCAGGCGGTGCATTGATAGCGGGTGCGGGTGCGGGCCATGGGGATCAGGCGGTGTCCGTGTCCGCCGGCGGTTGCTTCAGCCGTGGCCCGATGCGGGCCGTCTTCACGGCATTGCTCTTCACGTGCACGATCTCCACGGGGTAGCCGTCGATGAGCACGCTGGTGCTGGCCTCGGGAATGGTCTCCAGGTATTCCAGCAGCAGCCCGTTGAGGGTGCGCGGACCGTCCAGACGGAAGGTGGTGCCCAGGACCCGGTTCAGTTCCCGTAGCTGGATGGAGGCATCCACCAGGTGGCTGCCATCCGCCTGGGGCGTGATCTCCGGGGAGACATCCGCCGGGTCGGTGGTGAATTCCCCCACCACCTCCTCCAGCAGATCCTCCAGGGTCACCAGGCCCTGGATGTCACCGTACTCGTCCACCACCAGGCCGATGCGCCGGCGTTCCCGCTGGAAGTTGAGCAGCTGGCGGTTCAGGTTGGTCCCTTCCGGGATGAAGTAGGGATCCCGCAGGTGGCGGCGGAGCTGTTCCCGGCCGAAATCCCCCTGGTGCACCAGGGGCAGCACACGGCGCAGGTGGATGAACCCCAGGATGTGGTCGATGCTCCCCTGGAAGACGGGCAGACGGGTGTACTGGCTGTGGATGATCTGGGCCTCGATCTCGTCCCAGTCGTCTTCCAGGTCGATGCCGACGATCTCGTTGCGCGGCACCATGATGTCCTCCACCGTGGCCTTCTCCAGGTCCAGCAGGTTCACCAGCATGCGCTGGTGGCGTGCCGGGATCAGGTTGCCCGCCTCGTTCACCGCCACCCGCAGTTCCTCGCTGGAGAGGGCGTGGTGCGATCCTTCCCGGGGCCGTACCCCCAGTGCCCGCAGCACCCCGTTGGCCACCATATTGACGGTCCACACCAGGGGGTAGGCCACCACCAGCAGGGGGGTATAGACATAGGAGGCGGGGTAGGCCACGCGGTCGGAATGGGTGGCCGCCAGGGTCTTGGGGGCCACCTCGGCGAAGACCAGCAGGGTCAGGGTGAGCAATCCGGTGGCGATGGCGACCCCGGCGTCCCCGTAGACCCGGTAGCCCATGTAGGTGGCCACCTGGGTGATGAGGATATTGACGAAGTTGTTGCCCAAAAGGATCAGGCCGATGAGCCGGTCGGGCTGATCCAGCAGTCTCTGGGCACGACGCGCCCCGCCATGGCCCGCCTGCGCCAGGTGGCGCATGCGGTAGCGGTTGAGGGACATGAGCGCCGTCTCCGACCCGGAGAAGAAGGCCGAGCAGAAGAACAGCGCCACCAGGACCAGGGCGAGGACGCTCAGGGGGATTTCGTTCAAGACGCGTTTATCCGCAGGGCGATGGGCGGTCCATGCAGGGCATTAGACGGATCGGGGCCGTGGCCTGTCAAGCACGCCATGGGGGTCAGGCGGGCATCATCATCTCGACGATGACCAGGCTGCCCACGTAGGCCACCACCAGCCAGGCGAAGCCGGCCAGGGTCCAGCGCACGGCCTTGCGCCCCCGCCAGCCAAAGCGGAAACGACCGAACAGCAGGATGGCGAAGACGAACCAGGCGATGACCGCGAACACGACCTTGTGCATGAGGGAGCGGGTCATCACGTCGTCCCAGACGAAGATGCCGGTGATCAGGGCCGCGGTGAGGAAGACGAACCCCCAGCCGATGATGTGAAAGAGCATGGAGTCCATCATGGACAAAGGGGGCAGGGCGCGGATGAGCCCGCCGGGACGGTGATTGTGCAGGCTGCGGTTCTGCACCGCCAGCAGCACCGCCTGGATGGCGGCAATGGTGAGCAGGCTGAAGGCGATCATGGACAGCAGGGTGTGGGCCCGCAGGCCGGGTTCCATCACGTCCACCATGGGCGTCGCCCCCGCCAGGGCCATCTCCAGGGCCACCGTCACCCCGGCGAAGGGCAGGAGCACGATGCCCAGGACATGGATGGGATGGTTCAGGGACCACAGGAACAGGAAGACGGCGATGATCCAGGCGGTCATGGAGACGATGCCGAAGACCCCCATGCCCGGCCCCCCGGGGGCGAAGCTGAAGCTGTAGATGATAAGGGCGTGCAGCAGGATGGCACCGCCCCAGACCGAGAACAGGGCGATGCGACTGCGTATGCTCGCGCTGCCGCCGGCGGCGGCCAGGCGCAGCCGCTGCATGAGCAGGGCCCCGCCGGTGAAGTAGAGCACGGTGGCGACAAAACCGATGGTGGCAAGCAGCATGGAGGGCACCAAACCTTGGAATCCAAAGGGGAATCATTGCACAAAACACCCCACCTTTGAAGGCGGTCGTGCGCCCTTGATCTCGGCAGCGGAAGCGTTTCCCGATACAATGCCCTTCAACACCGTCCCGTCAGTGATGCGTCATGTTCGATAGCCTATCCGAGCGCCTGCAAGGCACCCTCAAACGCCTCCGTGGCCAGTCCCGGCTCACCGAGGAGAATATCCAGGACACCGTGCGCGAGGTGCGCAAGGCCCTGCTGGAGGCGGACGTCGCCCTGCCGGTGGTGCGGGAGTTCATCTCCCGGGTCAAGGAACGGGCCGTGGGCCAGGAGGTGGTGGCCAGCATCACCCCCGGCCAGGCCCTGGTGAAGGTGGTGAACGACGAGCTGGTGCATGTCATGGGGGATGCCAACGACGGCATCAACCTCAATACCCAGCCCCCCGCCGTGATCCTCATGGCCGGGTTGCAGGGGGCCGGCAAGACCACCACGGTGGCCAAGCTGGCCCGCTGGCTGCGGGAGCGCCAGGACAAGAAGGTGGTGGTGGCCAGTTGCGACGTCTACCGCCCCGCAGCCATCCGCCAGCTGGAGACCCTGGCCGGGGAGGTGGGGGTGGAGTTCTTCCCCAGTGACGCCGGCGACGATCCCCTGGCCATCGCCGAGGCGGCCCTGGATCATGCCCGCCGCCAGTACCGCGACGTGCTCATCATCGACACCGCCGGGCGCCTGCACGTGGACGCCGAGATGATGGAGGAGATCCGCCGGCTGCACGAGGGCCTGAACCCGGTGGAGACCCTGTTCGTGGTGGACAGCATGACGGGGCAGGACGCCGCCAACACCGCCAAGGCCTTCAGCGACGCGCTGCCGCTCACCGGTGTGGTGCTCACCAAGGCGGACGGGGACGCCCGCGGCGGCGCCGCCCTGTCGGTGCGCCACATCACCGGCCGGCCCATCAAGTTCCTGGGGATGGGGGAGAAGCCCACGGCCCTGGAGCCCTTTCACCCCGAACGCGTGGCCTCCCGCATCCTGGGCATGGGTGATGTGGTCAGCTTGGTGGAGGAGGCCACGCGCCAGGTGGATCAGGACAAGGCGGAGAAGCTGGCCCGCAAGATCAAGAAGGGCAAGCGCTTTGACCTGGAGGACCTGCGCGACCAGCTCACGCAGATGTCCAAGATGGGCGGGGTCAACTCCCTCATCGAGAAGCTGCCCGGGGCGGGGGACCTGCCGGAGGCCGTGCGCAACAAGGCCCACGATAAGGACCTGAACCGCATGGTGGCCATCATCAATTCCATGACCCCCAAGGAACGGCGTCATCCGGAGCTCATCAAGGGGTCACGCAAACGCCGCATCGCCGCCGGTTCCGGTACCCAGGTGCAGGATGTCAACCGCCTGCTCAAGCAGCACATGCAGATGAGCAAGATGGTCAAGCAGTTCTCCAAGGGGGGCATGGGCAAGATGATGAAATCCCTCAAGGGGCAGATGCCCGGGGGGCGCCTGCCGTTCTGAGATGCGTGGCCCCGGGGCCACTTGTTCCCGGGCGCCGCGCGTGTATAATGCCCGGTTTCTCGGGGGGTCGCCCCCTGTCCAGATACCAGATCAAGCAGGGCTAAGCGCAGATGGTTACGATTCGACTCGCTCGCGGAGGCGCCAAGAAGGCGCCCTTCTATAAGATCGTGGTCACCGATTCCCGCAGTCGCCGGGACAGCGGTTACATCGAGCGGCTGGGATACTTCAATCCCGTCGCCCGCGGTCAGGAGGTGCGCCTGCACATGGACGCCGAGCGCGTGCAGCACTGGCTGTCCAAGGGGGCCCGTGCCTCCGAGCGCGTCTCCAAGCTGCTCAAGGAATTCCAGAAGCAGAACGCCGGCGCCTGAGGCGCCCGTAAGCGGGGGCGAGGGCCGGATGGACCGTATCGTCGTGGGGCACATCGCCGGTGTCTACGGCGTGCGGGGCTGGCTCAGGATCTTTTCGGAAACCGAGCCGCGCACCCAGCTGATCCGCTACAACCCGCTGTACATGGAGCGGAACGGCCAGTGGACGGAGGTGCACGTGGAAGCGGGCCGGAGCCATGGCAAGGGGCTGGTGGCCAAGTTCCAGGGGGTAGACGACCGGGATGCCGCTGGCGCCTGTATCGGCTGCCGTCTGGCCATCACCCGGGACCAGTTGCCGCCCCTGCCTGAGGATGAATACTACTGGGCCGACCTGGTGGGTCTGCGGGTGGTCAACCTCCAGGGGGTGGAACTGGGGCGGGTGGATCATCTCCTGCAAACCGGTGCCAACGACGTCCTGGTGGTGCACGGGGATCGGGAGCGGCTGATCCCCTATGTGCGGGAACAGGTGATCCGGAGCGTCCAGCTGGAGGCGGACGAGATCCGGGTGGACTGGGACCCGGACTTCTAGACGTGCGCTTCGATATCGTCAGCGTCTTTCCCCGCTGGGTTGCCTCGGTGGCCGAGTGGGGCGTCACCGGCCGGGCCCGGGAGCAGGGGCGGTTGTCCCTGCACTGCTGGGACCCCAGGGACTACACCCACGACCGCCATCGCACGGTGGACGACCGCCCCTACGGTGGCGGGCCCGGCATGGTGATGAAGGCGGAACCCCTGCGCCGGGCCATCCAAGCGGCCCGGGGGGCGGATTCCCGTCCCGCGCGGGTGCTGTACATGAGCCCCCAGGGGCGGGTGCTGGATCAGGAGGCGGTGCGCCGCCTGGCCGAGACCGAACGGCTGATCCTGCTGGCGGGCCGCTACGAGGGCATCGACGAGCGCCTGATCCAGCTGGAGGTGGACGAGGAATGGTCCATCGGGGACTACGTCCTCTCCGGCGGGGAACTGGCGGCCATGGTGATGGTGGATGCCTGCGCCCGGCTCCTGCCCGGGGTGCTGGGGGATGCGGAGTCGGCGGCGCAGGACTCCTTCTCCGAGGGCCTGCTGGACTGCCCGCACTACACCCGTCCCGAGGTGTATGCGGACAGGGCGGTGCCCCAGGTGCTGCTCAGCGGTGACCATGGCCGCATCGCCCGCTGGCGGCGACAGCAGGCCCTGGGGCGGACCTGGGAGCGGAGGCCCGATCTGCTGGACGGGATGCAGTTGAGCGAGGCGGACCGCCGCCTGCTGGAAGACTATCAACGCGACCGCGCGAGCACGCAGGCCGCGCCGAGCAGTGACTGACAGGGGTCGAAACATGAGCAACATCATCCAACAACTGGAAGCCGAGCAGATGAACCGCGAGGTGGCCGATTTCACGCCCGGCGATACCGTGGTCGTGCAGGTCAAGGTGACGGAAGGCAACCGCGAGCGTCTGCAGGCCTTCGAGGGCGTTTGCATCGCCAAGCGCAACCGCGGCATCAACTCCGCCTTCACCGTGCGCAAGATGTCCCACGGGGAAGGGGTGGAGCGGGTCTTCCAGACCTACAGCCCGTCCGTGGCGGATATCAAGGTCAAGCGCCGCGGCAAGGTGCGCCGGGCCAAGCTGTACTACCTGCGCGGCCGGACCGGCAAGGCGGCACGTATCAAGGAAGACGTCAAGTAACGTCTCTCCCCCGCAGGGAACCAGGTTGGTGTCCTTCACTGCCCGTCCGGGCCTTCGGGTCCGGACGGGCAGTGTTGTATGGTGCGCGATGCATCCGCACCGACGCCTCCCGCCCATGACCCACCCCCACAGCCCGCCCGCGGCCGCAACCATCCCCGGTGCCATCCTGGACACCCCGGTGGGGGCCATCGCCCTGTACGCCGACACCAGGACCCTGTACCGCGTCGAGTTCCTCCCCCCGCAGCACCCGCCCTTCGAGACCCGGGAGGCATCGCCCCCCATACAACGGGCGCTGGTGCAACTCAGCGACTACTTCCGGGATCCCACGTCTGCCTTTTCCCTGCCCCTCGCCTCTGGCGGCACCCCCTTCCAGCGCCGCGTCTGGTCCGCCCTGGAGCGGATTCCCCCGGGACAGGTGCGCACCTACGGTGAACTCGCCCGGGCGCTGGACACGGCCCCGCGGGCGGTGGCGGCGGCCTGCCGCGCCAATCCCCTGCCCATCATCGTTCCCTGCCATCGCGTCGTAGCCGCCGACGGGCCCGGCGGTTATGCCGGGGCCGTCGCTGGCCGTCCCCTGGCGGTGAAGCAGTGGTTACTGGAACACGAGGGCGCCCCCTGCTGATCCCATGCGCTCCGGTTATGATCTTATTCCTTTAGTGATTGACATTTTTCAATCATCCCCGCACCCTTGACCCCGGGTCTACCCGAATCCCGTCTGCCGGATGGGGCCGCGGCCAGCCGCAGTCCCGGTCCTTCCGGCGCCAGGGAGACCTCAGGGGGGCCACATGTCCATACATGTGCGGAGGATGACAAAAATGCTCAGGCGACTGCTGTGGTATTCGATCCTGCTGTCGGGACTGGCCTGTGTTCCGGCGGCGGCGTCCGACTCGCCGTATCTCACCAAGCGCCAGCAGCTCATGATGCTGGCGGAGAGCAATCCGGCGGAGTTGACCCTGTGGAAGGGGGAGGAACTGTTCCACGAGAAGCGCGGCCCGAAAAACGCTTCCCTGGAGGCGTGTGACTTCGGGTTGGGTCCCGGCGTTCTGGAAGGGGCCTACGTGCAGATGCCCCGCTATTTCGAGGACGCCGGCCGGGTCATGGACCTGGAGAGCCGCATCATCTACTGCATGAAGACCCTCCAGGGCTTCACGGAGGAGGATGCCCCCATCGCCCGCAAACACTCCTCCACCACCCACACCGCCGACCTGGTGGCCCTCTACACCTATATCGCCAGCCAGTCCGACGGCATGAAGTGGGATCCCCCCATGGATCACCCCATGGAGCGGCTCACCCGGGATGCGGGGGAGGTGCTGTTCTACCGCCGCGCCGGGAAGATGGATTTCGGCTGCGTCAGCTGCCACAGCGAGCAGCGCAAGCGCATCCGGCTCTCCTACCTGCCCTCGGTGCATCAGCCCGCGGAATGGGCCAAGGCCATCTCCTGGCCCGCTTACCGCATCGGTCACGGCGTGGTGCGCTCCTCGCAGCACCGCGTGCGGGGCTGCTACTGGCAGATGCGCCAGGCCGGCCTGAACTTCGGCTCGGAGGCCTCCATCGCCATCCTGTCCTTCTGGACGGACCAGGCCCGGGGGCATGTGGCCACCCTGCCGGATCTGAAGCGTTGAAGGGGGGAAGAGCATGTATCCATGGAATCATCGAACCGTGATGGTCACCGCTCTCCTGGCCCTGGCCGGGGTCGCCGGCTGCGCCCAGCAGGAGACACCGGAGCGGTCCCGGGGGCCCGATCCGTTGCAGATGACACCGGAGGCATACGCCGAGTATCTGGTCTTCGAATCCGGCAGTTTCCGTCTGGACCAGCCCGTGCAGGAGGGGGGCGATGCCCGCCAGCGCATGGAACAGGATGAGATCCAGCGGTTGTGCAGCGAGACCCGTAACCGGCCCCCGGCGGATGTGGCCGCGCGCATCGTGCGCATCGCCCGGGAGAGCATCCGCTATCCCGAGGGCGGCATCCAGCTGGGGGACTGGCGCAAGGGGGCGGAACTGGCGCGCAGCGGCTACGGCTACCGCGTGGGTCACCGCAACGACGATCCGGATCGCACCGCGGGGGGCAATTGCTACGCCTGCCATCAGATGGATCCTGACGAACTGGGCTACGGCAACCTGGGGCCGAGCCTCACCAACTACGGTGAACTGCGGGGCCAGGGCGAGTCGGTGCGCCGTTTCGTGTACGAGATGATCTACAATCCCCACGCCTACTTCCCGTGCACCAACATGCCGCGTTTCGGGGTCAACGACTTCCTCAGCGAGGAATCCATCTCCCATATCATGGCCTATCTCCTGGACCCGGAATCCCCGGTCAACCCCGGCATCGAACCCGGGGAAGGGGAGCGCAGGGGATTGTGAGCCCCGTTCCGCCCCCGGCGGATATCGCCACCAAGGCCATCGGGCCCGGGGATCCCCCGGGCCTTTTTGCATCGCCCCCTTGAAATCCCTGCCGTCATCCCCATGTCTCTGGCCGATACCCAAAACCCATCCCCATCCAGTGGAGCATCCATGAGCGTCGACACCCACAAGGAAACCCGATCCTTCCAGACCGAGGTGAGCCAGCTGCTGCACCTGATGATCAACGCGCTGTACTCCAACAAGGAGATCTTCCTGCGCGAGCTCATCTCCAACGCCAGCGATGCCTGTGACAAGCTGCGCTTCGAGGCCCTTTCCGACGATGCCCTCATGGAGGGGGAGGGGGAGCTCCAGATCCAGGTGTCCTATGACAAGGAGGCGCGCACCCTCACCGTCCGGGATAACGGCATCGGCATGAGCCGGGACGACGTGATCGAGAACATCGGCACCATCGCCCGTTCCGGCACCCGGGAATTCCTCGGCCAGCTCACCGGCGACCAGCAGAAGGACGCCCATCTCATCGGCCAGTTCGGGGTCGGTTTCTATTCCGCCTTCATCGTCGCCGACCGGGTCACCCTCACCACCCGCCGCGCCGGTATGGGGGCGGAACACGGCGTGTGCTGGAGCTCCGACGGCACCGGGGAGTTCACCGTGGAGACGGTGGAGCGGCCCGAACGGGGCACCGAGGTGGTGCTGCACCTGAAGGAAGGGGAGGACGAGTTCCTGGACGACTGGCGGCTGCGGCACATCATCACCCGCTACTCCGATCACATCCCCCTGCCCATCCGCATGCCGGGGCGGGATGATGAGGGCAACGCCACGGAGGAATGGGAGACCGTGAACCGGGCCTCGGCCCTGTGGACCCGGCCCAAGGGCGAGATCTCCGACGAGGAGTACCAGGCCTTCTACAAGCACGTGGCCCACGACTTCGAGGAGCCCCTGGCCTGGACCCACAACCGGGTGGAGGGCCGCCACGAGTACACCTCCCTGCTGTACATCCCCAAGCGGGCCCCCTTCGACCTCTGGGACCGGGACCGGCGCCACGGCATCAAGCTCTACGTGCAGCGGGTCTTCATCATGGACGACGCCGAGCAGCTCATGCCCACCTATCTGCGCTTTGTGCGCGGGGTGGTGGACTCCAACGACCTGCCGCTGAACATCTCCCGCGAGATCCTGCAGAACAACCGCATCATCGACGGCATCCGTTCCGGTTCGGTGAAGAAGGTCCTGGGGCTGCTGGAGGACATGGCGAAGAACGAGCCGGAGAAGTACCAGACCTTCTGGGATGCCTTCGGCCGTGTCCTCAAGGAGGGACCGGCAGAGGACTATGCCAACCGCGAGCAGATCGCCCGGCTGCTGCGCTTTGCCAGCACCCATACCGGCGAGGCGACGCAGAACGTCTCCCTAGCCGACTACGTGGCCCGCATGAAGGAGGGGCAGGACACCATCTACTACATCACCGCCGACAGCCATACGGCGGCCCTGCACAGCCCCCATCTGGAGGTCTTCCGCAAGCGGGGCATCGAGGTCCTGCTGCTTTCCGACCGGGTGGATGAATGGCTGGTGGCCCACCTGACGGAATTCGAGGGCAAGTCCCTCAAGTCCGTGGCCAAGGGGGACCTGGACCTGGGCGAGACCGGGACCGAGGAGGAGAAGAAGGCCCAGCAGGAAGCGGAGGAGCAGGTCAAGGAGCTGCTGCCGCGCATCCAGGAGGCCCTGGGCGAGCGGGTGCAGGAGGTGCGCTTCTCCCACCGGCTCACCGATTCCCCCGCCTGCATCGTCCTCTCGGAGAACGAGATGGCCCTGTACATGCAGCAACTGCTCAAGCAGGCGGGCCAGAACCTGCCCGACACCAAGCCGGTGCTGGAGGTGAACCCCGGACATCGCCTCATCCGGCGCATGGACGATGAGACCGACACGGAACGCTTCGGGGACTGGGCCCGGCTGCTGCTGGATCAGGCCATCCTGGCCGAGGGGGGGCAACTGGAGGACCCCGCCGGTTTTGTCCGGCGTCTCAACGCCCTCATCACCAGCGCCTGAAGCGGCCTCCCTGCGCTCCCCTTCCGGCCGGGAAGGGGAGGGGGCCTGTGTTCCGGGGCGCCCCTGAGGGGGCGTCCCCATTTCCCTCCCCGCCTTCGCTCCCTACCCCATGGGCGGGTCCATGACCGTTCGTCGGATTGCCCGGGCCGATGGTTTTTGGGAAACCCCTGAAAAGCCGGGATTCTCCCTTTGATCCGGATGTGCGGAACAGAAAAGGGGGGTTCTGTCCAGATTGAAATCTTCTCCTCCAGTCTCTAGCCTTCCCAGGTCCGATTTCCAGTATGTTGTGCCTTGGCTTCATGGAAGGCACAACAAGTGGTATCAATAGAGGACCCCCGCCATCATGAAACTCAAGGCCGTACAACCCCTTGCAGCACCCTTTTCGGGCGAGGTGGCCATGCAGCCCGCCTCCCTGGACATCTGGGACAAGAAATACCGTCTCAAGACCCGCACGGAGGAGGCGCTGGATGCCTCCCTGGACGACACCTGGAAGCGCGTGGCCCGTGCCCTGGCGGATGTGGAGCCGGACCCCACCGCACGGGAGACCTGGTACGAACGCTTCCTCTGGGCGTTGCGCCACGGGGCCATCCCCGCCGGACGCATCATCGCCAATGCCGGGGCCTGGGACCACAAACCCGCCACGTCCACCATCAACTGCACCGTCTCCGGCACCATCGGCGACTCCATGGACGACATCCTGGAGAAGCTGCACGAGGCGGGGCTGACGCTGAAGTCGGGTGCCGGCATCGGCTACGACTTCTCCACCCTGCGCCCCCGGGGGGCCTACGTTTCCGGAGCCGGCGCCTACACCTCCGGGCCCCTGTCGTTCATGGAGATCTACGACAAGATGTGCTTCACCGTCTCCTCGGCGGGGGGGCGCCGCGGGGCGCAGATGGGCACCTTCGACATCGGTCATCCGGACGTGATGGACTTCATCCGGGCCAAACGCAGTGACGGCAGCCTGCGCCAGTTCAACCTCTCCCTGCTCATCACCGCCGATTTCATGGAGGCGGTGCAGAACGATGCCCAGTGGCCCCTGGCCTTCCCCCTGGGGCCCCAGGAGGCGGAACAGGACGGCATCGATCTGGATGACCCCGAACAGGTGCTGTGGCGCGAATGGCCCCTGAAGGAGGGGTACATCACCAATGACGCAGGCCTGGTGGCCTGCCGCATCTACAAGCGGATCCCGGCGCGCAACCTGTGGAACATGGTGATGACCTCCACCTATGACTATGCCGAACCGGGCTTCATCCTCATCGACAAGGTCAACGAGATGAACAACAACTGGTGGTGCGAGCAGATCCGCGCCACCAATCCCTGCGGCGAGCAGCCCCTCCCGCCCTACGGGGCCTGCCTGCTGGGCTCCATCAACCTGACCCGCTTCGTGCAGGACCCGTTCACCGACCAGGCCCGCTTCGACATGGAGACCTTCCGCGAGGTGGTGGCGGTGTTCACCCGCATGCTGGACAACGTGGTGGAGATCAACGGCCTGCCCCTGGGCCCGCAGCGGGAGGAGATCCTCCGCAAGCGCCGCCACGGCATGGGCTACCTGGGACTGGGCTCGGCCATCACCATGCTGCGCATGCAGTACGGCGATGCGGACTCCCTGGCCTTCACCGAGGAGGTGACCCGGGAGATGGCCCTGGCGGGCTGGCGGGCCGGCCTGGAACTGGCCCGGGAGAAGGGCCCCGCCCCCATCATGGAGGAGGAGTTCGAGGTCACCCCGGCGATGATGCGTCTGCGTCCGGAGATGGCCGAGGACGGCATCCAGGTGGGGGATCGCATCCAGGGGCGGGTGCTGCACGCCCGCTACAGCCGCTACATGCGTCGCATGGCCGGGGTGGAGCCGGAACTGGTGGAGGCCCTGGCCCAGGAGGGGTGCCGCTTCACCCACCACAGCTCCATCGCCCCCACGGGGACCATCTCCCTTTCCCTGGCCAATAATGCCAGCAACGGGATCGAGCCCTCGTTCGCGCACCACTACGCCCGCAACATCATCCGTTCCGGGCGCAAGACCAAGGAAAAGGTGGATGTCTTCTCCTATGAACTGCTGGCCTACCGCACCCTGGTGAATGAAAACGCCATGCCCTATTCGGAGGACCCCGAGGCACAGTTGCCGGATTATTTCATCACCGCCGATGACATCACCCCCAAGGCCCATGTGGATGTGCAGGCGGCGGCGCAGAAATGGATCGACTCCTCCATCTCCAAGACCGCCAATGTCCCCTCGGATTATCCCTTTGAGGACTTCAAGGACATCTATGTCTATGCCTGGCAACAGGGACTCAAGGGATGCACCACCTTCCGCTTCAATCCGGAGGCCTTTCAGGGGGTGCTGGTGAAGGAAAAGGACCTGGAGAACACCACCTACCGCTTCGTGCTGGAGGATGGCAGCGTGGTGCTGGCCAAGGGCAATGAACAGATCGAATACGACGGCGAGATGCACAACGCCGCCAATCTCTACGAGGCCCTCAAGGAAGGGTACTACGGCAAATTCTGAAACCGGGGCGAACCGAGATGAGCATCAAGATTGACAAACCCATCGTGGATTTCGGAATCTACAAGGATGAAAACCCGCAGGAGGAGGCCCCGAAGCCAACCGCCGGGGATGCGGGGGAGGAAAAGGGGCAGAAGCCGGAGCAGGCGGCGGAACGGGAGGCCGCCCCCAAGGTGATTCATATGCACGAGAAGCTGGAACGGCCGGAGATGCTCCTGGGCTCCACGTATAAGCTCAAGACCCCCCTGTCTGAGCACGCCCTGTACGTGACCATCAACGACATCATCCTCAATCCGGGTACGGAATACGAGCTGCGCCGTCCCTTCGAGATCTTCATCAACTCGAAGAACATGGACCATTTCCAGTGGATCGTGGCCCTCACCCGCATCATCTCCGCCGTGTTCCGCAAGGGTGGGGATGTCACCTTCCTGGTGGAGGAGATGCGCTCCGTGTTCGATCCCCGCGGGGGCTATTTCAAGAAGGGGGGCAAGTACATGCCCTCTCTGGTGGCGGAGATCGGGGACGCCATCGAGAGCCACATGCGCATGATCGGACTCATCAAGGACGACGGCCTAGACGAGCACCAGCGCCGCCTGGTGGAGGAGAAGCGGGCCCAGTACGAGACCGCCATGGAGCAGGCAGGCCAGACCCCGGAGGGGCAGGACGGCTTCCCCGCCGGCGCCCAGCTCTGCAGCAAGTGCCATACCCGCGCGGTGGTGATGATGGACAACTGCCTCACCTGCCTCAACTGCGGGGAGAGCAAGTGCGGGTGATTCGTTCGGTAGCGCTCAAACGGTGAAGTATCCTGTAAGCGCCCCGGGGATGGACACGTCGTCCCCGGGGCGCTTTGTTTTCGTCTCTCCCGTCGGCGGTCAGTAGCCTTCGGCCAGTTCCGCCGCCAGGCGGGCGGCGCCCAGGAGTCCGGCATCGGTGTTGCCGATCACCTGCACCGGCATGCGTTCCAGCAGGCGGGACATGGGGGGCTTGTCGGCAAAGGCGCGCATGAAGGCCCCGGAGCGCAGGACCGGCAGGAGGCGGGGGGCGATGCCGCCGGCGATGTAGACGCCGCCGAAGGGCAGGCAGGTGAGGGCCAGGTCCCCGGTCTGGCCGCCGTAGACGCTGGCGAACAGGGCCAGGGTCTCCTGCGCCACCGGGTCCTTTCCCTCCAGGCCCAGCCGGGTGATCTCCGGGGCCGGGTCCTCCGAGGCCAGGGCCGCGGCCAGTTCATCGCCGGGGCGGATCTCCTCCATCTCCACCAGGAAGCGTGCGATGCGCCCCAGGCCGCGGCCGCTGAGCAGGTGTTCCCGGGTGCAGCGTCCTTCGTTGCGGGTGATGTATTCCCACAGCCGGCTCTGGCGGGCGTCGGCCGGGGCGAAACCGGCGTGTCCCCCCTCTGAGGGGAGGATGCGTGTGGGGCGTCCGGGGGCGACGATGCAGACCCCGAGGCCGGTGCCGGCCCCCACCACCAGGCGCGTGCCCTGGATCTGGGCGGGCGCGGACTGCAGGGGATGCAGGTGCTCGGGGGCCAGGTCGTCCAGGCTGTGGGCGATGCCCTCGAAGTCATTGAGCAGGCCCACCCGGGGGATGCCCAGGGAACGTTTGAGCCCTTCGGAATCCAGTTGCCAGGGGAGATTGGTGAGCCGGGCGTGTTCGCGGCCGTCGTCCCGCTCCACGGGGCCGGCCAGGGCGAAGCCGGCGGCGGCGATGCGGATCCCCTCGGCCTGATGGGTGGCCAGGAATTCCCGCACCATGGGGGCCAGATCGCCGTAGGCAGCGCTTTCAAAGCGTTGCCGTGCCACGGGGACCAGGCAGTCCCGCTCCACCCGTGCCAGCAGGAGCAGGGTCTTGGTGCCGCCGATATCGCCTGCCAGGACCTCCATGAGGTGTCCTCCCCGGATCGATTGAAGGGGCCGCCCTGATGCGCGCCTGGGGTTATTGTCGCATATCCCCGGAGCCTGCCAAGCGCCCCGGTGGGGCGCTTGGCAGGCGGGTCAGGGGGCGAGGCGGGCGCGCTTGGCCTCCAGGCCCTCCAAGAGGTGGCGGAAGGCGTCGGAGAAGGCCTCGATGCCCTCGCTCTCCAGCCGGTCGGTGACACTCTCCAGGTCGATGCCCAGATCCGGCAGGCCCTGGATCAGGGCACGGGCCTGTTCCAGGTCCTGTTCCAGGGTGGCCTCGGCGTGGCCGTGGTCCTTGAAGGCGGCGTAGGTGGCGGGGGGCAGGGTGTTCACCGTGTCCGCGCCGATGAGGGATTCCACGTAGAGGACGTCGCTGTAGGCCGGGTCCTTGGTGCCGGTGCTGGCCCAGAGCAGGCGCTGGGGCCGGGCCCCGGCGGCGGCCAGGTGCTGCCAGCGCGTACCCCGGACCACATCGGTGAAATGGGCATAGGCCAGACGGGCGTTGGCGATGGCCAGGCGGCCGCGCATGTGTTCCACCGGCCGGCCTTCGCGGATGCGTTCGTCCAGCATCCGGTCCAGGGCGGTGTCCACGCGGCTGACGAAGAAGCTGGCCACGGAGGCGATGTGGTCCACGGGCTGCCCCTGCTGGAGGCGGGTCTCCAGGCCCTTGAGGTAGGCCTCCAGCACGGCCTCGTAGCGGGCCACGGAGAAGAGCAGGGTGACGTTGACGTTCACCCCCCGGGCGGTGAGGGTCTCCACCGCCCGCAGTCCCGGCAGGGTGCCGGGGACCTTGATCATCAGGTTGGGCCGGTCCACCCGTGCCGCCAGTTCCAGGGCCTCCGCCACCGTGCCGTCGGTGTCGAAGGCCAGCTCCGGGGAGACCTCCAGGCTGACAAACCCGTCCCGGCCTCCGGTGTGCCGGTGGGTGTCGGCGAAGGCATCGGCGGCCGCGCGCAGGTCCTCCACGGCCAGGCGGTAGAAGAGGTCCTGGGTGGAACGCTCCGGGACCTCGGCCAGGGCCTTTCGGATGCGGTCGTCATAGAGATCGCTGCCGGTGATGGCCTTGTCGAAGATGGCCGGATTGGAGGTGAGGCCCCCCAGACTATCCTCGCGGATGAGGCGGTCCAGTTCCCCCGATTCCATCAGGTCCCTGCGGATGTAGTCGTACCAGACGCTTTGGCCCAGTTCGCGCAGGCGAAGCAGTGGGTTGTGTGCGGCCATGTGTTCGATTCCTCGCCGAGGGCGGAAAAAAGAATCAGTATATCGCGCCGGCAGGGCGGGGTTCGACCCCCGGCCGCTTCAGCAGGCGGCCGTCAGGCGGTTGGCCAGGGTGACGAACGCCTCCACGGACACCGTCTCGGGACGCCGTACCGGGTCGATGCCGGCCGCCTCCAGTTGCTCGGCGGTGGCCAGGCCCTTGAGGGCGTTGCGCAGGGTCTTGCGCCGCCGGGTGAAGGCCTGGTGCACCAGACGGGCCAGCAGGGCCTCGTCCCGGGCCGGATGGGGGGGCGTGTCGTAAGGGGTCAGGCGCACCACGGCGGAGTCCACCCTGGGCGGGGGGCGGAAGGCCCCGGGGCCCACGGGGAACAGGGCCTCGGCCCGGCAGCGGTACTGCACCATGATCCCCAGACGGCCGTAGGCGCCGGTGCCGGGGCGGGCGGTGAGGCGCTCCACCACCTCCTTCTGCAGCAGGAAGTGCATATCCCGGATGTGCCCCGCCTGTTCCAGCAAATGGAAGATCAGGGGGGTGGAGATGTTGTAGGGCAGGTTGCCCACCACCCGCAGGGGGCCGGGGTGGCCCAGGCTGGCCAGGTCCAGCTCCAGGGCGTCCAGGGCGTGGATGTGCAGTTCGCCCAGCCCCCGGCAGCGGGCCTCCAGTCGGGGGATCACGTCCCGATCCAGTTCCACCACGTCCAGGCGGCCCAGGCGCTGCAGCAGGGGCAGGGTGAGGGCGCCCAGGCCGGGGCCGATCTCCACCATGGGGGGGCCTTCGGGCCGTGGGGCGATGGCCTCCACCAGGCGCTGAAGGACGCCGGGGTCATGGAGGAAATGCTGTCCAAAACGCTTGCGTGGGAGGTGTTCCAAGTGGGGGCCCTCAGGGGCGGCAGCGGTGGACGTCGTAGGTGCGGTGTCCTTCGCGTACCGGGCCCCGGGGGGTGATGGTGTTCCCGCCCATCTCCGCGGCGGCATTGCGGGCGGCGTGTTCCAGCTCCTCTTCGAGGGATTCCGGGGGACGCCGGAAGGGGCCGATCCGGTCCGCCTGGGTGGCGGTGGTGCTGCCCAGATGCTCGCAGTCCGTGACGGCGTCGGCGGGGACCACGCGCACGGCCTCCCCTTCGGGGGTCAGGGGCACGAAGGTGCAGCCGGCCATGAAGAGCATGAGCAGGACGGCAGGGAGAGGATGCCGGGGGATCATGGAGAGCCTCCATCGCTATGGGGATCTTGGTTGTCATCTCCGGGGGCCATGGTCAGGCGTACGGCCAGGTCCAGGGCCTCGCGCAGGCTGCTCGGGTCGGCCCGCCCGCTGCCCGCCAGGTCCAGGGCGGTGCCGTGGTCCACGGAGGTGCGCAGGATGGGCAGCCCCAGGGTAATGTTGACGGCGCGGCCGAAGCCGGCATGCTTGAGCACCGGCAGGCCCTGGTCGTGGTACATGGCCAGGACCGCGTCGCCCCCTTCCAGGGCGCGGGGGGTGAACGCGGTGTCCGCGGGCACAGGACCGATGAGGGACATCCCCTCGGCCCGCAGCCGTTGCAGCACGGGGTCGATGACCCGGATCTCCTCGTCCCCCAGATGCCCGCCCTCGCCGGCATGGGGGTTGAGGCCGCACACCAGGATGCGGGGGTGGGCCAGGCCAAAGTGGGTGCGCAGGTCCCGGTCCAGGATGCGCAGCACCGTCTCCAGGCGTTCGGGCGTGATCTGCTCCGCCACCCGGGCCAGGGGCAGATGGGTGGTCACCAGGGCCACACGCAGCCCGCCAGCCACCAGCATCATCACCGGCAGGGGGGCCTGGCAGCGCTGGGCCAGGAATTCCGTGTGCCCGGTGAAGGGGATACCCGCCTCGTTGATGACCCCCTTGTGCACCGGGCCGGTGACCAGGGCCTGGAAGGTCCCGTCCAGGCAGCCGTCTGCTGCCTGGGTCAGGGTCTGCAGGACATGGCCGGCGTTGCCCGGGTCCGGGCGACCGGCGGTGACCGGGTGCGGGGCCGTGCAGCCGGGCCAGACGTGCAGCGTCCCGGCCGGGTCCGGGCGGGGCGCGGTGGTGGGGTCCAGGGGCGTCAGGTGCAGGGGCAGGCCCAGTTGCCGGGCCCGGTCCCTGAGTACCTGGGGATCGCCCACCACCACCCGCTGCGCGGCGCAGGGTTCGGCGGCAAGACGCACCACCAGATCCGGGCCGATGCCCGCCGGTTCCCCCGGGGTGAGGGCGATGCGCGGGGTCCAGGTCATGGTCCTCAGGCCCCTTCCCCGGTGGTGCGGGCCTGCCCGCCTTCCGGGCCGAGGCGGTATTCCACATGGGACTCATCCCGCAGGCGCCGCAGCCACAACTCCAGCTGTTCCTCCCGCTTGCGCTTGTGGATCATGCGCCTTGCCTGGGCGCGCATGCGCTCCCGGGAACTGTCGTGGTTGCGCCGTTCGTGCACCTTGAGGATATGCCAGCCGAAACGGGTGGAGAAGGGCCGGCTCACCTGGCCGGGCGGGGTCTCGTTCATCACCTCCTCGAAGCGGGGGACCATCTCTCCGGGATTGACCCATCCCAGATCGCCCCCCTCCAGGGCGCTGCCCCGGTCGTCGGAGTGGGCCCGGGCCAGTTCGGCGAAGTCCGCGCCGTTGTCCAGGCGTTCCCGCAGGGAGATCAGGCGCTGACGGGCCTCCTCGTCGGTGACGATCTCATTGGGGGTGATGAGGATGTGGCGGACATGGGTCTGGCGCACCTGGGTGTCCTCGCCGCCGCGCCGGTCCACCAGCTGGACGATATGGAAGCCGGAGGCGGAGCGGATCACGGGGCTTACCTCGCCCTCGCGCATCGCCACCACATGGCGGGCGAACAGGGTGGGCACCTCCCCCGCGGCGCGCCAGCCCAGGTCGCCCCCTTCCAGGGCGAAGCGTCCCTCGGAGGATTGCAACGCCAGGCGCGTGAAGTCGGCCCCGGAGGCGGCTTCTTCGCGCAGGGCCTCGGCGCGGCGCCGGGCCTGTTCGATCTCCTCGGGGCCGGCGTCCTCGGGGGTGGAGACGAGCAGGTGGCGCAGGTGGTACTCCACCCCGGCGTCGATGCGTCCGCTCTCGCTGGCCAGGAACTGGTCGATCTCCTGTTCACTCACGTGGATGCGGCTGTCCACCCGGCGCTGGTGGAGCAGGGACAGGGTCATCTCGTTGCGGATCTGTTCGCGGAAATCGGCGAAGTCGATGCCGTCCGCCACCAGGCGCTCGCGGAAGGCCGCCAGGCTCAGGCCGTTTTCCCGGGCGATGTCCTCCATGGCGTTGTTGAGGCGGATGTCGTCCACGCGGATGCCCATGCGTTCGGCCTCCTGCAGCTGCAGGCGTTCCATCACCAGACGTTCCAGCACAGGACGCATGAGGGCCTCCCGGGGGGGTGCCTGTTCTTCCCGGGCCTCCAGTTGCCGTTGCACGGTATGCACCCGGGCCAGGAGCTGGCGCTGGGTGATGACCTCCTCCTCCGCCACCGCCACGATGCGGTCCAGGGGGCGCGGTGTATCGGTGGCGGCCGCCACGGTGCCCCAGATCAGGCACAGGAGGAGCAGACTAGTCGCTGTTTTCATAACCCAGGATCCCTTCACTCAGCAGTTCATCCACACCGGACCCGAGGCTGGTCAGACCCTTGAGGATGAGCTGGAAATAGATGCCGTTGCTGTATTTGTTCTCCACGCCGTCGGCGAGGTAGCGGCGGGAGACGATGCGTGCCCCCCAGCAGCAGGACTGGTATTCCAGGCCCGCCAATTCTTCCAGTTCCCGTTCGTCCCGCAGGCTGTAGGCCCAGCGTCCCACGGCGCTCCAGCGCTCCGACAGGGGCCAGGCGAAGGAGAGGTCCCCCTGGCGCAGGATGTCTTCGCGATAGCGGTGGCTCAGATTCAGGATGCGGCCCTCGTTGCGGTACCGTATCTGGACGTTGCCGCGCTCGGTTCGTTCCCGCTGCGGATCCCATTGCGCGGTGCCATCCAGGCGCCAGCCTGGGGCGGGACGCCAGGCGAACTCCCCCACCAGGGAGGAACGGGCGCGGTCGATGGGCGCCAGCCCCGGGGTCAGGCGCACCCGCTGGTCCGCCAGATAGTGGATCTGCCCCAGGCTGGCACGCAAGAGTTCCTCAGCGGTGGCCGGGTCGATGATGCGGGTGGTGATGGCCGTGGTGAGGCGATGGCCGTCGGCCACCCGGTCGGGACCGCTGAAGCGGGCGCTGCGAAAGAGTTGGTCGAAACCGAAGTCGTAGGCCGAGGTGTCGAAGCGGGGAATCGCGTCCTGATCCCGGTAGGGGGTGTAGGTGTAGAAGATGCGCGGCTCCAGGAGCTGCAGGTGTTCCCCGCCCAGGCTGCGTTCGAAGAAGAGCCCCCCGTCCAGGCTGAAGGTCGGCAGCTCCCGCTGCAGGTGGTCGCCGGTCTCTGCGGGGGCGTCCTCCAGGGTATAGTGGGTGAAGCGGTAGGACAGCTTCGGTGTGAGGAACCACGCGGGGCCGCGCAGGGGCAGGCTCAGGGTGGGCTCCAGATCGGTGCGCCGCGCGGTGACGCTGTCGTCCCGTTCGAAGGCCACCCACTCGGCCTGCAGGTCCAGGCGGGCCTGGCCGGGCAGGTCGGACCAGTTCCCCCGATAGAGCAGCTGCGGCAGGCGCTGGTAGGGTTTTCTGTTCGGGGTCAGGTACTCATCCAGGGACTGGAAGTCCTCCACCCGGGCGGTCAGATTCCAGTTCCCCCCGCGGTAGCGCAGATCCGCCCGCCGCTGCAGATGGGTGTTGCTGGTGTCGTTCAGGGAGCTGCCCAGGTCGTCGAAGTAGCTGGGGTCGGAGACATCGGCCCCCTCGGTGTGGAAGCGCAGCCGGGGTGTGAGGGCCCAGTCGTGCTCCCAGGAGACGCGACTGCGGTCGTCCCCTTCGAGACGGTCCTGCGGGAGGTAGTCCACCTGCATCCCGCCGGACCCGTCGGGCTCCAGATAGCGGAATTCCGTCTTGAGCATGGTGCCGCGGCGGCCGATAAAGCGGGGGGCGATGGTGGCGTCCCGGTTGGGGGCCAGGTTGAGATAGTAGGGGATCACCAGATCCAGGCCGGTATTGTTGGCGTTGCCGAAGCTGGGCAGGAGCAGGCCGGACTGGCGCCGGTCATCGATGGGGAAGTCGATCCAGGGGGTGTAGAGCAGGGGGACGTGGTGAAAGCGCAGGAGTACGTTGCGGGCGGTGCCGCGTCCGCTTTTCCGGTCCAGGTCCACCTCGCCGGCGCTCAGCAGCCAGTCCTGTCGCCCGGGGTCGCAGGTGGTGAAGGTGGCCCCCTCCAGGTGGAAGCGGTGGTCCCCCCGGGGGGAGATCACCCGGGCCGTGCCCCGGGCATGACGGGGCAGGTAGCGATAGCGCCCCTGCTCGAAACGCCCGCTTTGGTCCTCCAGGTTCAGGTGGCCCCCGGGACTCTCCAGCAGGAAACCGTCGGCGTCGCTGAATCGCACCCCGCCCCGGGCGGTGGCGATGCCACTGCTGCGATCATAGGTCACCTGGTCCGCCCACAGGCTGCGTCGCCCCTGGTGGATCTCCACCTCACCTTCGAGATGCGTGCGCCCCTGCTGGTCCGATCGGGCCTGATCGGCGAGGAAGCGGACGCGTTCTTCGGCCCCTTCGGGGGGGCGCGATTGCGGAAGGGGGGGTGGCGGTTCGCACAGGGCCCAGGGGTCTGCGGCCGCCGGGAGGGCGAGCCCCGTCAGACAGGGCAGGAGCAGCAAGTGTCGGTACACCGTGGCCAGTCCGGGATCCGCGTTGGCTGGAGGCCGCCTTGCGCGGCAGGGTGCAGGGAGGCGGGGGGTTCGTGGAACCCCCCGCGGGGTGGGGCGGTGTCTCAGGCCTCGCCGCCGCTCTCCTGCAGGATGCGGGAGACGGCGTTGAAGATGTCTTCGATTTCGCCCTCGCCCTTGACGCTCTTGAGCAGCCCCTTGTCCTGGTAGTATTCCACCAGGGGCTGGGTCTGGGTCTCGTAGACCTTGAGGCGGTTGCCGATGGTCTCTTCGTTGTCGTCGGCACGGTGTTGGAGCTCGCCGCCGCAGAGGTCGCAGACGTTCTCCTGGCGCGGGGGGTGGGTGAACTTATTGAAGACGGCGCCGCAGGAGGCACAGGTGAGCCGGCCGGTGAGGCGCTGCATGAGGACCTCGAAGTCCACGTCGATGAGCAGGGCCACATCCAGCGGCTGGTTCAGGTCCGCCAGCATGTCGTCCAGGCTCCGGGCCTGGTTGAGGTTGCGGGGGAATCCATCCAGGATGTAGCCGCGCTCCGTGTCCGGCATGGCCAGGCGCTCGCGGATCATGCCCAGGACGATGTCGTCGGGTACCAGCTGTCCCGCATCCATGGCGGCCTTGGCCTGCTGCCCCAGGGGGGTCTCGGCGGCGACGGCGGCGCGCAGGAGGTCGCCGGTGGAGATCTGCGGGATCTTGTATCGCTCCATGATCAGCTTGGACTGGGTGCCCTTGCCGGACCCCGGTGCGCCCAGAAGCACGATGCGCATGGTAGGTTCCCCTTGGATTTGGCTTTGAATTTGAGGGCTTGAAGGCAATAGGCGGAGACTTATACCCGCTCAGCGGCGGCGCACGCAAGCGCCGCTGCCCGCTCCCGGCCTTTTCGCGCCGTCTCACGTCGGTATAATGCCGCCTTCCGATTCATCCACTTACGGAGCCGTTGCCCCATGAATATAGACAAGATTCCCGCCGGAAAGGATGTGCCCAACGACATCAACGTGATCATCGAGATCCCGGCCCAGGCTTCGCCCGTGAAGTACGAGGTGGACAAGGACAGCGGGGCGCTGCTGGTGGACCGGTTCATGGCCACGCCCATGTTCTATCCCTGCAACTACGGCTTCGTACCCCATACCCTGTCCGATGACGGCGATCCGGTGGACGTGCTGGTGATGAGCCCACACCCGCTGCTCAGCGGCAGCGTCATCCGCTGCCGTCCCGTAGGCATGCTCCACATGACCGACGAGGCGGGCGAGGACGCCAAGCTGCTGGCCGTGCCGGTGTCCAAGCTCTCCCCCGAGTACGACGGCATCCAGGGTCCGGATGATGTCTCCCCGCTGCTGCTGGAGCAGATCCGTCATTTCTTTGAGCACTACAAGGAACTCGAGCCCAACAAATGGGTCAAGGTGCAGGGATGGGACGGCGCCGATGCCGCCCGTGCCGAGATCGAGTCTTCCATCCGCAGGTTCCAGGAAAAGGGCTGAAGCCGGAGCAGCCGCCGTGGGGCCGGACGGTCTCGCGGCGTCCCCTTTGCTGAATCCGAATCCCCATGTCCCTGCGCCAGCCCCTCAAGAATCACCATCAAGAACAGCGTCTCTTCCTGACCCGGGTGGTGATCGTGGCGATCGGGGTGGTGCTGCTCTTTGGCGTGCTGGCGGTGCGCATGGGGCTTTTGCAGGTGGTGGGGCACAGCCATTTCGCCACCCTGTCGCAGAACAACCGGGTGCGTCTGGAGGTGTTGCCGCCGCCCCGGGGGCTGATCTATGACCGTCATGGCCGCCTGCTGGCCGAGAACCGTCCTGCCTACCAGCTGGAGGTGATCCCCGAGCAGGTGGACGACATGGACGATACCCTGGAGCGCCTCTCCCGCATCATCCCCCTGAGCGATGTCGAGATCCGGCGTTTCCGCAGCCTGCTGGAGCGCAAGCGCGCCTTCCAGTCGGTGCCCCTCAAGCTCAACCTGGATGAGGATGCCCTGGCGGACTTCGCCGTAAACCGGCATCGCTTCCCGGGAGTGGATGTGCATGCCCGGGTGGCCCGCCATTATCCCCAGGGGGCCGTCATGGCCCATGTGGTGGGCTATGTGGGGCGCATCAACGAACGGGAACTGGCCGAGGTGGACGCCGACCGCTATGCCGGCACCACCCATATCGGCAAGACGGGCGTGGAGCGCCACTACGAGTCGGTGCTCCACGGGGAACCCGGTTATCAGAAGGTGGAGGTGAATGCCCAGGGCCGGGTGCTGCGGGTGCTGGAACGCCATCCGCCCAGGCCCGGGCGGGACCTGGTGCTTGGCATCGATGTGCGCCTGCAGCGGGTGGCCCAGGAGGCCCTCTCCGGCCACGCGGGGGCGGTCGTGGCCATGGATCCCCACAGCGGTGAGGTGCTGGCCATGGTGAGCCTGCCCGGCTTTGATCCGAACCGCTTCGTTCATGGGATCTCCTTCTCCGCCTACGACGCCCTGCGCACCGACCGACGGCAGCCGCTGTTCAACCGGGCCCTGTCGGGGCAGTATCCCCCGGGGTCCACCCTCAAGCCGGTGATTGCCCTGGCGGGGCTGGAACACGAGGTCATCCGCGCCGGCGAGGTGATGCACACCCACGGCTACTACACCCTGCCCAATCACTCCCGCCGTTACCGCGACTGGAAGAACCACGGGGCCGTGGATATGGACAAGGCCATCACCCAGTCCTCGGACGTCTATTTCTATGATCTGGGCCATGAACTGGGCATCGATCGCCTGTCCGGTTTCCTGGCCCGCTTCGGGCTGGGCAAACGCACCGGCATCGACAGCACCGGGGAGCGGCCGGGGATCCTGCCTTCCCGGGAGTGGAAACAGGCCACCCACGATCAGCCCTGGTATCCCGGCGAGACCCTCATCACGGCCATCGGTCAGGGGTACATGCTGACCACCCCGATGCAGATGGCCTCCGTGGCCGCCACCCTGGCCACCCGCGGAGAGCGGGTGCAGCCCCGCCTGCTGCGGCGTTATGCCGACCCCGATGGGGGTAGCGCGCATCCCCTTCATCCCGTGCCCCTGACCGAAGTGGAACTGAACGATCCCGGGAACTGGGCGCCGGTGCTGGAATCCATGGAACATGTGGTGCATCAGCGCAACGGTACCGCCCACGGCGCCATCGGCAGCGACCTGGGCTATCGCATGGCGGGCAAGACCGGGACCTCCCAGGTCTTCAGCCTGGCGGACGGTGAGGAGTACGATGCCGAGGAGCTGGCCTTCTATCTGCGGGACCATGCCCTGTTCATCGGTTTCGCCCCGGCGAAGGATCCGCGCATCGCCGTGGCGGTGGTGGTGGAGCACGGTGGCAGCGGCGGGGCCGTGGCCGCGCCGGTGGCCCGTCGCGTGATGGACGCCTATCTGCTGGAGGAGGCCTCCTGATGTATGACGCCGCAGCCGGTGAGGAGGGTGCGGCGGGGCGTCTGCTGCAGCGGCTCCTGGGTCTGGACCTCCTGCTCGCTGCGGGGCTGCTGCTGGTGCTCGCCCTGGGATTCGTGGTGCTCTACAGTGCCAGCGGCGGCAATCCCGACATGCTCTACCGCCAGGGGCTGCGCGCCGCGCTGGGACTGACGGTGATGCTGGTGCTGGCCCGTTTCCCCCATCCCCATCTGTGCCAGGGATCCCCCTGGATCTACTTCCTGGTGGTGCTCTCCCTCCTGGCGGTGATGTTCTTCGGCCAGGTGAGCAACGGGGCGCAGCGCTGGCTGGATCTGGGGCTGTTCCGCTTCCAGCCCTCGGAGCTGATGAAGCTGGCCATGCCCATGATGCTGGCCTGGTACTTCGCCGAGCGACCCCTCCCGCCCCGTCCGCGGGAGCTGGCGGTGGCCGGTGTCATCCTGGCCGTACCGGTGGTGCTCATCGCCCGTCAGCCGGATCTGGGCACGGCCCTGCTGGTGGCCGGTTCCGGTCTGGTGGTGATCTTCCTGGCGGGGATCCGCTGGCGGATCCTCATGGGCCTGGCGGCCGCGGGGCTGGCGATGGTGCCGCTGCTGTGGCACTTCATGCACGACTATCAGCGCCAGCGCGTGCTCACCCTGCTCAACCCCGAGAGCGATCCCCTGGGGGCCGGCTATCACATCATCCAGTCCAAGATCGCCATCGGCTCCGGCGGGGTCTACGGCAAGGGCTGGCTCAACGGCACCCAGTCCCAGCTGGAGTTCCTGCCGGAACGCTCCACCGACTTCATCTTCGCGGTCTTCGCCGAGGAATTCGGTCTGTTCGGTGTCCTGGTGCTGCTGGCGCTGTACCTGTTCATCATCCTGCGGGGCCTGGTGATCGCCGTGCGCGCCCAGGACACCTACGCCCGTCTGCTGGCGGGAAGCCTGAGTTGTACCTTCTTCATCTATGTCTTCGTCAATATGGGCATGGTCTCGGGGCTGTTGCCGGTGGTGGGGGTGCCGCTGCCCCTGGTGAGCTACGGCGGCACCTCCATGGTGACCCTGATGGCGGCATTCGGTATGCTCATGTCCATCCAGTCCCATCGCAGACTCCTGGCCCGATGAAGCCCCGCCCTGTCCCGCGAACCGCCCTCCGCCTTCGTCTGATGGCCCCGCTGCTGCCTTTGCTGCTGGCCATGGTCGCAGGAGGCGCATCCCTGGCGCAGGAGGCACCGCAGGCCGGTGATCCCCCCTACCTGGAGCGGGACGAGGTGCAGGCCTTCGTGGGCACCCTGGCCGGGGAGGGCCTGGACCCGGACTGGGTGCGGTCCGTGCTGGCCTCGGCTGAGCCCCGGCAGCGGGTCCTGGAGCTCATCTCCGCACCGGCGGAGGGCAAGCCCTGGCACCAATACCGGCCCATCTTCGTCACCCCCCGACGCATCGCGGCGGGTGTGGCGTTCTGGGAGGCGCACGAGCGCACCCTGCTGCGGGCCCAGGAGCGCTACCGGGTGAATGCGGAGATCCTCGTGGCCATCATCGGCGTGGAGACCTTCTATGGCCGTCACCAGGGCGGCATCCCGGTGCTGGACGCCCTGGTGACCCTGGGCTTCGATTACCCGCCCCGGGCCCGCTTCTTCCGCTCCGAGCTGGGGCATTTCCTGCACCTGGTGCGGGAGGAGGGGCTGGATCCGCGGGAGACCCTGGGTTCCTACGCCGGCGCCATGGGGCGCGGCCAGTTCATCTCCTCCAGCTACCGGGAGTACGCCGTGGATTTCGACGGGGACGGGCGGCGTGACCTCATGCACTCCTGGCCCGACGCCATCGGCAGCGTGGCCCACTACTTCCGTCGTCATGGCTGGACCATGGGGGCCCCCGTGGCGATCCCGGCGCGGGTGGAGGGGGAGGACTACAAGGCCCTCCTGGGGGGCGGCTATCGCCCGCGTCATACCCTGGAGGCATTGCGCGAGCACGGGGTGCGACCCGCCAAGAGCGTGGATCCCCAGGCCCGCTTCTCCCTCATCCAGCTGGAGACGGCCGAGGGGCCCGAGTTCTGGCTTGGGCTGGAAAACTTCTACGTCATCACCCGCTACAACCGCAGCCCGCTGTACGCCATGGCGGTGCTGCAGCTCTCCAGGGAGATCCTCCGTGCCCGGGAGGAAGGGGAGGGGGCATGAACGGGCCACGTTGCGGGTTCGGTGTCCTGGTGTCCCTGCTCCTGGCCGGTTGCGCCGGTGCGCCCATCGGCGGCGACGGCCCCCCGCATCCGGAGCGGATCCCGGACCTTTCCGCGGTGCCCGAGCCCACGCCCCGGGCCGAGCCCCGCAGCCGCTACGGCAATCCGGACCGCTATGAGGTCTTCGGCCGGGTCTACCATACCCTGGATACGGCCCGGGGCTATCGGCAGCGGGGGACCGCCTCCTGGTATGGCACCAAGTTTCACGGGCGGCGCACCTCCAGTGGTGAGCCCTACGATATGTACGCCATGACCGCCGCCCATACCACCCTGCCCCTGCCCACCTATGTACGGGTGACCCACCTGGAAAACGGGCGCAGCGTGGTGGTCCGGGTCAATGACCGGGGGCCCTTTGTGGACGATCGCATCATCGACCTGTCCTACGCCGCAGCCCATCGCCTGGGCATGCTGGAGGAGGGTACGGCGCCCGTGCTGCTGGAGGCCATCGATCCCGCACCCCGCACCCCGGCCGCGGGGGAGGGGGAGTCTGCACCGGTCACGGCAGAAGAGGGGCACAACCCGCCATTCGGGCCCGGTGCCGGGGCCGCTTCCCCTGTGGAAGGGGGGGATCAGGACGGTCACCTCATCCAGGTGGGGGCCTTCGCCAGCCGTGACAACGCCCGCCGCCTGCAGGCACGCCTCCAGGCCCGTGGCCTGGGGCCGGTGTCCGTCACCGAACATGCCGCGTCCGGGCAGGCCCTGTACCGGGTTCGTATCGGGCCCGAACCGGACGGAGCGCGGGTCCTGCGCATGGTGCGCACCCTGGAGGCCATGGGGCTTGGCCGCTACCACGTGATCGCCGACTGAGTCCCGGCGCATGCACCGGGGGCCTGGTATCATGACGATCCCCAACGACTCCGAAACCCCATCGAGAACCCCTGAAGGACCATGATGAAACGCCTGACGCCCATCCTGTTCCTGTTGTCCCTGCTCTGGCCCGCCTTGTCCGGGGCCGCCGCCCTGCAGGTGCCGCCGCCGTCGGACCTGACGGCGCGAAACTATGTGGTGATGGAGGCCGCCAGCGGCAGCGTCCTGGCCGAGCGGGACCCGGATCAGCGGGTACCTCCGGCGAGCCTCACCAAGCTCATGACCGCCTACCTGGTGTTCAAGGAACTGGAAAAGGGCAGCCTGACCCTGGATACCCCCATCGAGGTGAGTGAGAACGCCTGGCGCACCGGCATGACCGGGGCCTCACGCATGTTCATCGAAGTGGGGGACCGGGTCCGTGTGGAGGATCTGCTCAAGGGGGTCATCGTGCAGTCCGGTAACGATGCCTGTGTGGCCCTGGCGGAACGGGTGGCCGGTACCGAGGGGGCCTTCGTGGACCTGATGAACGCCCAGGCCCGGGCCCTGGGCATGGAGAACTCCCGGTTTGCCAACAGCCATGGTCTGCCCTCGGAGGCGGAGCAGTACACCTCGGCGCGGGACATGGCCCGGCTCATGCGCGCCCTGATCCGGGAGTTCCCGGAGTACTACCGCTTCTATTCCCAGCGCAGCTTCAGCTACAACGGCATCAGCCAGAACAACCGCAACCTGCTGCTGTGGCGGGATGAGTCCGTGGACGGCGGCAAGACGGGATGGACCGAGGAGGCCGGCTACAACCTGGTTTCCTCCGCAAAGCGCGACGGCATGCGCCTGATCGTCGTGGTCATGGGCATCGACGCCCCGGACCACCCCCAGGGCGGTCGCTTGCGGGCCAGCGAGTCCCAGGCCCTGTATAACTGGGCCTTCCGGCAGTTCGAGTCCCACAGGGTCTACGAGGCCGGACAGGCCCTGACCCGGGCCCGGGTCTGGAAGGGGGCCGCCAAGGAGGTGTCCCTGGGGCTGACCGAGCCCCTGTACGTGACCATCCCCAAGGGCCGCTATGAAGACCTGCAGGCCCAGACGGAGCTGGCGGGGCGGCTCATGGCCCCGGTGCAGGAGGGCCGGCGCTATGGCCGGGTGCGCGTCACCCTGGACGGGACCTCGGTGGCCGACCGGCCGCTGGTGGCCCTGGAGCCGGTGGAGGAGGGGGGCTGGTTCCGGCGCATGCTGGACACCGCCTGGCTCTGGGTCTTCTGATGCCGCCCATGGCCCAACCTTCCCATCCGCATCCCAAGGACAGAACATGACTGCCCACAAGACCCTCTTTCTCAACGGCCGCTATCTCCCCGAGGGGGAGGCCAGCGTGCCGGTCCTGGACCGGGGATTCCTCTTCGGGGATGGGGTCTACGAGGTCATCCCCGTCTTCGGCGGCCATCCCTTCCGCCTGGATCAGCACATGGATCGCCTCGCCCGCAGCCTGGCGGAGGTGCGCATCCCCGATCCCTACGACCGGGAGGACTGGACGGCGGTGTTCCGGCGCCTGCTGGAGGCCAACCCCGGCGGTGACCGCAGCCTCTACATCCAGGTGACCCGGGGGGTGATGGCACGCCGGGACCATGCCTTCTCCGAAGGGCTTTCCCCCACGGTACTGGTGATGGTCAATCCCATCAGCCCGCCGGACCCGGCGGTCCTGGAGCAGGGGGTGTCCGCCGTGGTCCTGGAGGACCACCGCTGGTCCCGCTGTGATATCAAGGCCATCACCCTGCTGCCCAACGTCCTCGCCCGGCAGCAGGCGGTGGAGTGGGGGGCCACGGAGGCCATCCTGGTGCGCAATGGCCAGGCCATCGAGGGCGCCGCCAGCAATCTGTTTCTCGTCGTGGATGGGGTGGTGGTGACTCCGCCCAAGGACCGTCAGCTGCTGGCCGGGATCACCCGGGATCTGGTGCTGGAACTGGCCGGGGATGCCGGTATGCCGGTGATGGAGGCCCCCATCCCCGCCGACCGCCTGCGTGAGGCCAGCGAGATCTGGCTCACCAGTTCCACCCGCGAGATCCTGCCCGTGACCCGTCTCGACGGGGCCGCCGTGGGGGACGGTCGTCCCGGACCGCTCTGGGGGCGGATGCACGCCCTCTACCAGGACTACAAGGCACGGCTCAGGGAGGGCGGGGCATGAGCGGTGAAAACCCGATGGAAGACCTCTTCCCCTGCGCGTTCCCGGTGAAGGTGATGGGGGCGGCGGTGCCCGAGTTCCAGCAGCGGGTGCAGGAGATCGTGCGCCGTCACGCCCCGGAGGTGCAGGAGGCGGATTTCACCACCCGCAGTTCCCGGGGGGGTCGCTACTGCGCCCTCACCGTGGTGGTGCAGGCCCGCAGCCGCGAGCACATGGATGCCCTCTACCGGGAGCTGAGCGCCTGTGAACTGGTGACCATGACCCTGTGAGCCAGGGGATGCAACACGATCCCGGGGCGCTGCGGGTGCGCCAGCTGGGACGGGCGGACTACCTGCCCGTGTGGCGGCGCATGCAGGCCTTCAACCAGGAGCGGGGCGCCGCCACCGCGGACGAGCTCTGGCAGGTGGAGCATCCGCCGGTGTTCACCCTGGGGCTCAATGGCCGCCGGGAGCACCTGCTGGATCCGGGGGAGATCCCGGTGCTGGCGGTGGACCGGGGGGGGCAGGTGACCTATCACGGTCCGGGGCAGGTGGTGCTCTATCTCTTGCTGGATCTGCGTCGCCAGGGGCTGGGGGTGCGGGCCCTGGTCACCGCCCTGGAGGGGGCGGTGATCGACTACCTGGCAGGATGGGGGATCGCCGCCGAGGCCCGTGCCGATGCCCCGGGGGTGTATGTGGAGGGGGCGAAGATCGCGGCCCTGGGGCTGCGGGTGCGCCGCGGTGGCAGCTATCACGGCCTGGCCTTCAATCTGGACCCGGACCTGTCCGCCTTTCAGCGCATCAATCCCTGCGGCCACCGCGGCCTGGCCACCACCTCCCTGCGGCTCCTGACGGGGGAGACGCCCCCCTGGTCCACGGTGGCGGATGCGCTCACCCATTGCCTGGCGGCGCGGCTGGGGCGGACGCTGGCCTGGGAAGGGGGGGGCGGACGCAGGACGGATCGTTACAGGTATTCCCGCCAGTGGCGGGGCCGGTGATCCCGGCAGCCATGGTTTTGATGGCGGTACAGGTTGACGAAGATGCGCTGCGCGGCCCCCTGTAGGGTCTCGGGGTGGGCCTCCAGACCCAGGTTGGCCCGGATGGTGTCCTCGTGGTACTGGTACAGGGCGCGGCGGAGCTTGGCCAGCAGGCTGTTGTCCAGCTGGAAGCCCACTTCCGTCAGGGCCTGTTCCAGTTCCACGTAGGTGATCTCGCGCACATCGTAGGTGACCACGAGGCGATGGCCGTCAGGGGTATGCACATCGCGGATGTGGGGCACCTCCCGCAGCATGAGCCAGGCCCCCTCCGCCTGTGCCTGGGGGTCCTGGGGCCCGCGGAACGCCAGTTCCCGCCGGCGGATGTAGGCGGTATCGGATTCCATGGTTTCATGGTAGCGGGCCGTCGGGATGATGCAAGATAAAATGTAGGGTCTTTTCCCGCTGATGTCGCCTACAGCGGCAGGCGGCCCCGGCAAACCCGCTCCCGCCCCCCCAGGTCCCGCAGGCTGGACACCGCCGTGAAACCGGCCCCTTCCAGCAGGGCCCGTACCGCCGCCCCCTGGTCCGCACCGTGTTCCACCAGCAGCCATCCCCCGGGCAGGAGATGGGCGGGGGCCCCCGCCGCCAGGATGCGCAGGTCCGTCAGGCCATCCTCCCCGGCGATGAGGGCTTCGGCGGGTTCGTGGCGCAGCGCCGCCAGGTGGGGATCCCCCCGGGCCACGTAGGGCGGGTTGGAGACCAGGACATGGAAGCGCGTCTTCCCCAGCGCCCCGAACCAGTCCCCCTGCAGGAAGCGGATCCGTTGTGCAAGGCCCAGGCGACGGGCATTGTCCCGGGCCCGCTCCAGGGCCCGCGGGCTGCGGTCGGTGGCGGTGATGGTGGCCCGCGGGCGTTCCCGGGCCAGGGCCAGGGCGATGGCCCCGGAGCCGGTGCCCAGGTCGGCCACGCTCCGGACCTCCCCTTCGGGGATGCACTCCAGGGCCGCCTCCACCAGGGTCTCGGTGTCCGGCCGCGGTACCAGCACCCCCGGCCCCACCGTCAGGGGCAGGGACCAGAATTCCCGCGTTCCCAGAAGATAGGCCAGCGGTTCCCCGGCGGCGCGGCGCCGGGCCCAGGTCCGGGCCTGCTGCGCGGCCGCGTCGGGGACCGGGTCGCCGCCATGGGCATAGAGCCAGGCCCGGTCCCGGTCCAGGGCGGCGGCCAGCAGCAGGCGGGCCTCCGTCGCCGGGGCCTCGGTGTCGGCCAGGGTGTGGCGGGTCTCGGCCAGCAGTTCGTCGACGGTCATGGGGGGCTTCGCGGGCGGGTTCCACCCGGCGGGGTCAGTCCTCTGCGGCCAGGGCGGCCAGTTGCTCGGTCTGGTATTCCTGCAGCAGGGGCTCGATCACCGGGTCCAGGTCCCCGGCCAGGATGGTCTCCAGCTTGTACAGGGTGAGGTTGATGCGGTGATCCGTCACCCGCCCCTGGGGGAAGTTGTAGGTGCGGATGCGTTCCGAGCGGTCGCCGCTGCCCACCAGGCTCCTGCGGGTGGCGGACTGTTCCGACTGGCGCCTGTGCTCCTCCATCTCCAGCAGCCGTGCGGCGAGAAAGCTCATGGCCCGGGCCCGGTTCTTGTGCTGGGAGCGTTCCTCCTGGCATTCCACCACCAGGCCGGTGGGCAGGTGGGTGATGCGCACGGCGGAGTCGGTGCGGTTCACGTGCTGGCCGCCGGCGCCGCTGGCGCGGTAGGTGTCCACCCGCAGATCCGCCGGGTTGATCTCCGGAACCTCCATGGCGTCCGGTTCCGGCATCACCGCCACCGTGGCGGCGGAGGTGTGGATGCGGCCCTGGGATTCCGTCTCCGGCACCCGCTGCACCCGGTGGGCGCCGGACTCGAACTTGAGCCGGCCGTAGACCCCCGCGCCGCTGATGCGGGCGATGATCTCGCGGTAGCCGCCGTGTTCCCCCTCGCTGGCGGAGAGGACCTCCATCCCCCAGCCCCGGGCCTCGGCGTAGCGGCTGTACATGCGAAAGAGATCCCCGGCAAAGAGGGCGGCCTCATCGCCGCCGGTCCCGGCGCGGATCTCCAGGAAGGTGTTGCTGCCGTCGTGGGGGTCCCGGGGGATGAGCAGGCGTTGCAGATCCGCCTCCAGGGCCTCAAGCCTGGCCTCGGCGGCGTCGGCCTCCTCCCGGGCCATGGTGCGCAGTTCCGGGTCCGGGTCCCGGGCCATCTCCCGCGCCGCCTCCAGGTCCCCCAGGGCCGCATGATAGTCGTTCCAGGCCACCACGGTGGGCTCCAGGTGGCTGTACTCCACCGAGTAGCGGCGGAAGCGATCCGGGTCGGCGATGATCTCGGGGTCGGCCAGCAGGCCCCCCAGTTCCTGGAAGCGTTCCGCGATGCCTTCCAGTTTGCGGCGGATGGCGTCTTTCACGAATCGGACGAGCGGCCGCCGTCCTCGGCCTCCGGCAGGTTGAACAGGGCGTGGGCCGCGTCGATGAGCTCCAGCTTACCCTCGCGGGCGGCCTGGTTCATGTTGTGGCAGGGCTCGTGCAGAAGCTTGTTGGTGAGGGTATGGGCCAGAAAGCCCAGGGCCTCCTCGGCGGATTTGCCGGCGGCCACCATCTGCAGGGCCTTGTCCAGGACCTCCAGCTGGATGCTGTGGGCCTTGCCGCGGTAGGCGCGGATGGTGCCCACCGCGTCCTGGGCGCGCAGCCAGCCCATGAAGGAGCTCACCTGGGATTCGATGATCTCCTCGGCCTGCTGTGCCGCCTCGCGGCGGGACTGCAGGTTGTCCTGGATCACCTCCTCCAGGTCGTCCACGGTATACAGATAGACATCGTCCAGACGTCCCACCTCGGGTTCAATGTCCCGGGGGACGGCGATGTCCACCATGAACATGGGGCGGTGCTTGCGGGCCTTGAGGGCCCGTTCCGCGGCCCCCTTGCCCAGGATGGGCAGCGGGCTGGCGGTGGAGGAGATGAGGATGTCCGCTTCCGGCAGCCGGGAGGGGATCTCCGGCAGGGTGATGATCTCGGCGTCGAATTCCTCCGCCAGGGGCCGGGCGCGTTCCACGGTGCGGTTGGCCACGATGATGCGGCCGATCTGGTGGGTCTTGAGATGGCGGGCGGCCAGTTCGATGGTCTCGCCGGCGCCGATCATCATTGCCGTGAGGGGCTTCATGTCCCCCCAGATCTGGCGGGCCAGGGAGACGGCGGCGAAGGCCACGGAGACGGGGCTGGAGCCGATGGCCGTGGAGGTGCGCACGTTCTTGGCCACGGAGAAGGCATGCTGGAACAGCCGGCCCAGCTGGCGGCCCACGGTGCCGGCGGAGCCGGCGGTCTGGTAGGCCCCCTTGAGCTGTCCCAGGATCTGGGGCTCCCCGAGCACCAGGGAATCCAGGCCGCAGGCCACGCGCAGCAGGTGGCGCACGGCGGCGTCGTCCTGGTGGCGGTAGATGTAGGGCTGGATCTCGCTGGGCTTGAGGCGGTGGAAATCGCTCAGCCAGTGCAGGACGCGATCCGCCGGCTGATGGTCCTCCGAACGGAAATAGATCTCCGTGCGGTTGCAGGTGGAGAGGATGGCGGCCTCCTCCACGGGGGTGGACTGGGTCAGCCCGCTCAGGGCCTCCTCCATCCGGTCGGGCGAGAAGACGACGCGTTCGCGGATCCCGACGGGGGCCGACTTGTGGTTGACTCCGAGAGTAAAAAGCATCGCTCGTGAAGACCTGGTGAATAGCGTATTCTGCGCCAGCATTGAAGTCATGACAAGTTGCCCCGGATTTCAACCCTTTGAGTCCGCTTGGAAAACTGTCCAGCTTGCGCCCGCAGCCAAGATCTCGGGAACTGATCACCCCCTAAGGGGGCCAAAAGGGTGAGGCGGGCCTTGCGGCAAACCTGACACCCGCGGCACCGGGCGCTGTCACAACGAGTTTACACCGACCCGGGGGGGCGGCGCGCCCCCTTTTTTTCTGCGCTGCGCGATGAATTGATCCGTGACGGGTTTGCCGGCCCCCTGTCAATTTCGTCCCATGGGTTTATAGTCTCCCCGATGAAGCCTCGGACACGTTTCCTTCTCCTTGCTGCGCCCCGGCGCCCTCTGATGTCGCCCCTCATCGGGCTTTGGGTCGTGGCCCTCTCCCTGGGAGGGTGTGCCGGCCTGTCCCGGGATGCCGGTCCGGCCCCTGCCCCCCCTTTGGCCGTGGTCGAGTCGGCACCGCCCACCCCGGAGGAGACTGCCCGGACGGATCTCATGTACCAGTTGCTGGTGGGGGAGATTGCAGGTCATATGGGGCAACTGCAAGCCTCCCTGGAGCACTACCTGCGGGCGGCCCGGCTCAGCGATGACCCCTCCGTGGCCGAGCGGGCCACCCGTATCGGCCTCTTTGCCGAGGACCCCGGGGCGGCCCTGCCGGCGGCCGAGCGCTGGGTGGCCCTGGATCCGGAGAGCCTGGATGCGCGTCAGGTGCTGGCCGGTCTGCTGGTCAACGCCGGTCGTTCCGAAGAGGCGGTGCCCCACCTGTTGCAGGTGCTGGAGCGGATGGAGTCCATGGAGGGGAATGGGCTGGGCCTGCTGGTGAATGTCCTGTCCCGGGCGGGGGATGCCGACGCCGCCGTGGCGGCCATGGAGCAGGTGGTGCGCCGGCGGGAGGATGACCCACGGGCCCACCTGGCCCTGGCCCATCTGGCCCTGGGTCAGGAACGGCTGCGCGTGGCGGCCCGGGCGGCGGCCCGGGCCCTGGAACTGGACCCCCATCTACAGGAGGCACGGCTGCTGCGGGCCCGTGCCCTGCAGTCGGCCGGGGATACAAAGGCCGCCCTGGAGACTCTGGAGGAGGCGGTGCGCCAGGATCCGTCGGATCCGGATCTGCGCACCCAGTACGGCCGCGCCCTGGTGCAGGCCGGCCGCTTTGACCAAGCCCGGGAACAGTTCGAGGCGGTGCTCAAGGCCCGGCCCGGGGATGCGGATACCCTCTATACCCTGGGTCTGATCCATATCGAACTGCAGCACCTCGACCGTGCCCGCGCCTATCTGGAGCAGGTGGCGGAGACCGGGGAGCGCAGTGCCGAGGCCCATTACTACCTGGGCCGGATCGCGGAGCAGCAGGGGGACGAAGAAGCGGCGGTCGCCCATTACCGCCGCGTGGGGGAGGGTCGGCGCGCTGCGGAATCCCTGATCCGCATCGCACGCCTGCGGGCGGAGCAGGGGGACGTGGAGGAGGCGCGGCAGGCCCTGCAGCTGCTGCGCCGGCAGGCGGAGGACCCCCGGATGCAGGTGCAGGCCTATCTCGGCGAGGCCGATATCCTGCAGGACGCGGGGCGTCCCGGGGTCGCCATGACGGTGCTGGACGCCGCCCTGGAGGCCCATCCCGAAGAGCCGGATCTGCTCTACAGCCGGGCCCTGCTGGCCGAGCGCCTGGATCGCATCGACCGGGCCGTGGCGGACCTGGAGCGCATCCTGGCCCAGGACCCGGACAACGCCTCAGCCCTCAATGCCCTGGGCTACACCCTGGCGGATCGCACCGACCGTTACGAGGAGGCCCTGGAGTACATCCGCCGTGCCCTGGAGCAGCGACCGGAGGATCCCGCCATCCTGGACAGCATGGGCTGGGTGCTCTACCGCCTCGGCCGCCTGCAGGAGGCGGAGGACTACCTGCGCCGGGCCTACGAGCGCCTCCAGGATGCCGAGGTGGCCGGACATCTGGCCGTCGTCCTCTGGGAGCGGGATCGGCGCGATGAGGCACGGGAGATCCTGCGCCGTGCCCTGGAGCGGGACCCCGACGACGAGGCCCTGCGGCGTCTGCAGCAGCGGTGGATGCCGTGAGGCCGGGGCTGCGCCTGCTGGCCGGGCTGCTGCCCCTGTGGCTGGTGGCCTGTGCCGTGAGCCCGCCGCAGCCGCCGGTGGCCGACGCCGAGCGTGCCTGGCGCGATCGGGTGGCGGAGTTGTCCGGCCGGGACGAATGGCGGTTGCAGGGGCGTCTGGCCCTGGCCGTGGGGGAGGAGCGCTGGAATGCCCACATGCGCTGGGATCAGCGTGACACGGCCTACGATATCCGTGTGTTCGGCCCCTTCGGCCGCCAGGCCGCGCGGCTGCAGGGGGACAAGGACGGGGTCGTGCTGCACACCCGCGGGGGGGAGACGCACCGTGCCCGGGATGTGGACGGCCTGGTGTATCATGCCCTGGGCTGGCGCCTGCCCGTGTCCGGGCTGCGGTACTGGGTCCTCGGCATCCCGGCGCCCCGCAGCGAACCCGAGGATCGGGTCCTGGATGCCGCCGGCCGGGCCAGCCGCCTGCGCCAGGCTGGCTGGACCGTACGCTACCAAGGCTACGATGAGGCCCGCCGCCCGGCTTTGCCGGAGCGCATGACCCTGGAATATGAGGAGATCCGCCTGCGCCTGGTGATGGACGACTGGCGGATGGACCACCAAAAGCCATGACTGAAGACCGCTGGAAGGACTGGCCGGCCCCGGCCAAGCTCAACCTGTTCCTGCATATCACCGGCCGCCGGGCGGACGGATATCATGAGTTGCAGACCCTGTTCCAGTTCCTGGACCATGGGGATACCCTGGATTTTGCCCCCCTGTCCGACGGCCGCGTGGAAACCGCCCGCGCCCTGGAGGGGGTGGATCCGGGAAAGGATCTGACCCTGCGGGCCGCGCGCCGGCTGCGGGAGGTCACCGGCCATCCCGGTGGCGTGCGCATCCATGTGCACAAGCGCCTGCCCATGGGCGGTGGTGTGGGTGGGGGCAGTTCGGACGCGGCCACCACCCTGGTGGCCCTGAACGCCCTCTGGGGTACGGGGCTGGACACGGCGTCCCTGGCCCGGCTGGGCCTGGAACTGGGGGCGGATGTGCCCGTGTTCGTGCACGGCACAGCCGCCTGGGCCGAGGGGGTGGGCGAGCGCATCACCGCAGTGGCCCCGCCGGAGCCCTGCTACCTGGTGATCCACCCCGGGGTGCATATCTCCACGGCGTCGGTCTTCACCGACCCTGGATTGACACGCGACTGCCCGCCCATCACAATAGCCGACTTTCTCGCGGGGCAGGCCGGGAACGTCTGTGAAGCAGTGGTGCGCCCGCGCTATCCCGAGGTGGATCAGGCCATGGGCTGGCTGGGTAAGCAGGGGGTGATCCCCCGTCTCACCGGTACGGGCGCCTGTGTCTTTGGCGCCTTTGATTCGGCCCCCGCGGCCCGGGAGGCACTGAACCGGCTGCCGGGTCGATGGCAGGGCTTCGTGGCCCGGGGGCGCAATCGCTCGCCCCTGCTAGATCGCCTCGACAGGGGTTAGTCTGCGTCCCCCGGTTCGGGACGCACTGTTCATTTGGGCCGTCGCCAAGCGGTAAGGCACCGGGTTTTGATCCCGGCATGCGCAGGTTCGAATCCTGCCGGCCCAGCCATTTCCGCCACCCCCTGCCCGTCGGGGTCAGGGGGTGGAGTTGTTGTTGCAGGACCTGCGCATCCGGCGGGGATGCCCTGGCAAAGGGAGTGCGCCCGTGAATGGACCGTTGCCGGCAGTGCGATGCGTCCTCCGGGGCAGGGTGGCCCGCGCGCCCCGATTCTCACGCAACCCAAAGTACCCTCCAGCCATGCTCCCGAGATCCACTGTGGTCGACAAAAGCAAGATGATGATCTTTGCCGGGAACGCCACCCCGAACCTGGCACAGAGCGTCGTCCATCACCTGAACCTGCCCCTGGGCAAGGCCGTGGTCGGCCGCTTCAGCGATGGCGAGGTCCAGGTGGAGATCCTCGAGAACGTCCGCGGACGGGACGTGTTCATCATCCAGTCCACCGGCGCCCCCACCAACGACAACCTCATGGAACTGCTGATCATGGTGGATGCCCTGCGGCGGGCCTCGGCCGGCCGCATCACCGCGGTGATCCCCTATTTCGGGTATTCCCGCCAGGATCGCCGGGTGCGCTCGGCGCGGGTGCCCATCTCCGCCAAGGTGGTGGCCAACATGCTGGAGGCCGTGGGCATCGACCGGGTGCTTACCGTGGATGTTCACGCCGACCAGGTGCAGGGCTTCTTCAACGTCCCGGTGGACAACGTCTACGCCTCTCCGGTGCTGCTGGGGCACATCTGGCGCCAGAAGATCCCCAACCTGATGGTGGTCTCGCCCGACGTGGGCGGGGTGGTGCGCGCCCGCGCCCTGGCCAAGCGCCTGGATGATGCGGAACTGGCCATCATCGACAAGCGCCGGCCCAAGGCCAACGAATCCCAGGTGATGCACATCATCGGGAACGTGCAGGACAAGACCTGCATCATCATCGACGATCTGGTGGACACGGCGGGCACCCTCTGCCAGGCCGCCGCGGCCCTGAAGGACCACGGCGCCTCCAAGGTGATGGCCTATGCCACCCACCCGGTGCTTTCCGGGCCCGCCATCGACAACATCAGCCACTCCCAGCTGGACGAGCTGGTGGTCACCGATACCCTGCCGCTGCGTCCCGAGGCCCAGGCCTGCGAGCGTATCAAGCAGCTGTCCGTGGCCGGGATGCTGGCCGAGACCATCCGCCGCATCAACCGGGAGGAGTCGGTGAGTTCGCTGTTCGTGGACTGATCGGGACACCCCGGACCGCCGATGCAAACGAGTCAAGGGGCCATGCCCCGGGTACCCCTCCTGGTCGCGGGAGGGGATTTTTGTCCGTCATGCCGGAGATTGACCAATGACACTGCAGTTTGAATTCGAAGCCGAGCCGCGCGTGGAGCAGGGCAAGGGTGCGAGCCGCCGCCTGCGCCGCGAAGGCAAGATGCCCGCCATCATCTACGGCGGGGGCAAGGAGCCCCAGAGCATCACGCTCAACCACAAGGACATCTGGCAGAGCCAGGAGTACGATGCCTTCTATTCCCACATCCTCACCATCCGCATCAACGGTCAGAGCGAGCGCGCCATCCTGCGCGACCTGCAGCGCCACCCCTATCGCCCCTGGGTGCTGCACCTGGACCTGCAGCGGGTGAACGAGAGCGAGGCCCTGCGCGTGCACGTGCCCCTGCACTTCCTCAACGAGGAGACCTGCGTGGGGGTGAAGAAGGGCGGCGGCATGCTCAGCCACCAGGCCGTTGAAGTGGAAGTGGAGTGCCTGCCCAAGGATCTGCCCGAATATATCGAAGTGGATGTGGGCAACATGAAGGTGGGGGATTCCATCCATCTGTCCCAGTTGACCCTGCCCGCGGGGGTGACCCTGACGGCCCTGGCCCAGGGCGAGGACCATGACCTGCCCGTGGTGAGCGTGCTCAAGACCCGCGGCACCCCCACCGGCGACGAGGAGTCCGGCGAGGAGGCTGCGGACTGATCCTGGCGGTGCATGGGCCAAAGCCGTGAGCGAGACGCCGACCATCCGCCTGATCGCGGGTCTGGGCAACCCCGGCCCCAAGTACGACCGGACCCGGCACAATGCCGGGTTCTGGTTCGTGGATGCCCTGGCCCGGCGCCACGGCGGGCATTTCAAGTCCGAGCGCCGCTTCGGCGGCGATGTGGCGCGGGTGCAGCTGGAGGGGCAGGAGGTCTGGCTGCTCAAGCCCATGAGCTTCATGAACCACAGCGGCCAGCCCATCCGCCTGCTGGCGGATTTCTACAAGATCCCCGCCGAGGCCATCCTCGTGGTCCACGACGAGATCGACCTGCCTCCGGGAGCCGCACGCCTCAAGCGCGGCGGCGGTCACGGTGGGCACAACGGTCTGCGTCACATCATGGCCCATATGGGCCAGGACTTCCTGCGCCTGCGCCTCGGGGTGGGACACCCCGGTCACCGGGATGATGTGGTCCCCTTCGTCCTCAGCCGCCCCCCCGGGGCAGAGGAGGAGGCCGTCACCGAGGCCATTGAACGTGCCCTGGAGGTCGTCCCCGAGGTGGTCTCCGGTGCCCTGCAACAGGCCATGAACCGGCTCCACAGTTGATCCCGCCCGGTCCCTTCGGTGCCGCGGTGGCCCCGCCATCGCCGGGGCCGTATCATTTCCCATTTCCAGAACAGCTTCCCGGAACGCCCCATGAGCCTCAAGTGCGGTATCGTCGGTCTCCCCAACGTGGGCAAGTCCACCCTGTTCAACGCCCTCACCAAGGCGGGCATCCAGGCGGAGAACTATCCCTTCTGCACCATCGACCCCAACGTGGGGGTGGTGCCGGTGCCGGACCCGCGGCTGGAGGAGTTGGCCCGCATCGTCCGCCCCGAACGGGTGCTGCCCACCACGGTGGAGTTCGTGGATATCGCCGGCCTGGTGGCCGGGGCATCCAAGGGGGAAGGGCTGGGCAACCAGTTCCTGGCCCATATCCGCGAGACCGACGCCGTCGCCCACGTGGTGCGCTGCTTCGAGAACGATGACGTGGTCCACGTGGCCGGGCGGGTGGACCCGGTGGCCGATATCGAGACCATCCACACCGAGCTGGCCCTGGCGGACCTGGAGACGGTGGAAAAGGCCCTCAACCGGCTGGTGCGCAACGCCAAGTCCGGCAACAAGGAGGCCATCGCCCGCAAGGCCGTGGCCGAAAAGGTGCAGGCCGTGCTGGCCGAGGGCCGCCCCGCCCGGGTGGCGGAGCTCAGTGAGGAGGAGGCGCCGCTGCTGCGGGAGTTGCAGCTGATCACCGCCAAACCGGCCATGTTCATCGCCAACGTCAACGAGGACGGCTTTGCCGGCAATCCCCTGCTGGACCGGGTGCGCGCCCTGGCCGAGGCGGAAGGGGCCAACGTGGTCCCCGTCTGCGCCGCCATGGAAGCGGAGATCGCCCAGCTGGAGGACGAGGAGCGGGCCGATTTCCTGGCGGAGATGGGGCTGGAGGAACCGGGACTGGACCGGGTCATCCGCGGCGCCTACACCCTGCTGGGCCTGCAGACCTTCTTCACCGCCGGCGTCAAGGAGGTCCGGGCCTGGACCGTACGCCACGGCGCCACCGCCCCCCAGGGGGCCGGGGCCATCCACACCGACTTCCAGAAGGGCTTCATCCGTGCCGAGGTGGTGGCCTACGATGACTTCGTCGCCTGTGGCGGCGAACAGGGGGCCAAGGATGCCGGCAAATGGCGCCTGGAGGGCAAGGATTACATCCTGCAGGAAGGGGACGTGGTGCACTTCCGCTTCAACGTATGACCACCCCCTCGGGTGCTTGACAGCAGGCCCCGAGCGCCTCAGAATAACGCGCTTTCGATGGCTACGTAGCTCAGCTGGTTAGAGCACCGCACTCATAATGCGGGGGTCGGTGGTTCGAATCCACCCGTAGCCACCATTACCCCTTCCCAAGTCCCCCCATAAGTTTCAGAACCCGTTGATCCTCCAAGGATTTACGTCTCCTGTCGTTCCCGGCCGCACCTCGACATTCCGCCGCGTTCTCGCGTTGGTTGCGGGTACATGACGACCAGGTCGGGAGATGTACCCATACTGGCGCAGATCAATCGCCTGACTGCGACGCAGCTGTGTGCGGCAAAGCGTAACGGAAAGGATCGGCAGCGGTCCGGCCGTGGTTCCCTGGCTTAATTTCTGCCGGACACGTTACGCTGACGAAAAAACGCGACGGCAGGGAGGCGTAGTTCGGGTGGCGGATCGAGAGCGCTATTTACGCTACTGGGGAAAAGCCAGGGATGGTGCCACCGGGCAGGCGCCATGTCACCTGCTGGCCTACCATGCCCTCGACGTGGCTGCTGTCGGCGAGATTCTGCTGGGATACGACCGGCAGCGCAACACGCGCCTGGCGTCCGCTCTGGGGCTGGAACTGGGGGCCTTCCAGCGTCTCTTCGTCTTCTCATTGATGCTGCACGACCTGGGTAAGTTTGCCCGCTCCTTCCAGGGGCAGGCTACGCCGGCAGGATGTGATCTCGTGCCCCCTGACCCCGGCATGGTCTACGACGGCAGGCAGCGCAGGCATGATCGGCTGGGTGCGGAGCTCTGGCGCGAGGTGTTGTACCCAAATCGTCTGGTTCTGAGCGCGGCGGATCCGATGGTTGCCATGGATCTTGAGCAGGGTGTCGATCTCTGGCTGGGTTGTTTCTTCGGCCATCATGGCCAGCCAGCGGCGGCCCCCTGGGCCCCTCTGAGTGTGGATTTCCGGGAAGAGGACTATTCGGCTGCCGAAGATTTTGTGACCGCCTTGGAAGCCCAATGGGGGGCACCCTGGCCTTGCGAGACCTTGAAGGACGAGGACTGGCAGGAATGCAGGTTGGCCCCCATGACCTGGGAGCTGGCGGGTCTGGCGACCCTGTCGGATTGGTTGGGCTCCAATGATGCATTCTTTCCCTACTGCGCCGAGCCCATGCCGCTGGCGGATTATTGGGAACGCCGGGCCCTGCCCGGCGCGCGGCAAGTCCTGAAGCAGACCGGTCTGTTGGAGGCTCCTGTAGCGGTTGCTTTTCCCGGTTTCCGGGAGGCCTTCAGCCTTTGCCCGACCCCGCTCCAGGCATGGGCCGAATCTGCAGGTCTGGCCGACGGGCCACAACTGTTGATCCTTGAAGACATCACCGGCTCCGGCAAGACAGAGGCGGCCCTTACGCTCGCGCATCGTCTTTTGGCTGCGGGGCAGGGGCGGGGACTCTACTTCGGCCTGCCGACCATGGCCACCTCAAATGCCATGTACCACCGGCTTGGGCCGTTCTATCGGACCCTTTTCCCTGTGGAGACCCGTCCCTCACTGGTCCTGGCCCACGGGGCCCGTCATCTGGAAGATGCGTTCATGGAGTCAGTGGTGCCCGAGCCCAAGGCCGATCGCAATTACACCCGGGAGGATCGCACGGCCAGCGCCGAATGTCGTGCCTGGCTGGCGGACAGTCGCAAGACGGCGCTGCTGGCGGAGGTCGGTGTCGGCACGATCGACCAGGCCCTCCTGGGGGTGCTGCCCCGCCGCCATCAATCCCTGAGGCTGCTCGGTCTGGCCGACAAGATCCTGGTGGTCGATGAGGTCCATGCATATGACCCCTACACCACCGGACTCCTGAAGACTCTGCTCGCGGGTCACGCACGCCAGGGTGGCAGCGCGGTCCTCCTGTCGGCAACGCTGCCTCACAGCCTGCGGCGTGCACTGGTCCTGTCCTGGCAGAAGGGCCGGGATATCCATGGGGAGGAGCCCGCTGCGGACCATTTCCCCCTGGCGACCCAGGTGCACGATGAGGGGGTCAATGAATACAAGATTTCCGCCGGGATGAGTCGCTCCCGTTCACTGCCCGTGCATTTCCTGCATGGTGAGGCCGAAGTGCAAAAGGCCGTGATCGAAACCGCCCGGCAGGGGGGGTGCGCCTGCTGGATTCGCAACACGGTGGACGAGGCCATCAGCGCTTTCGAGGCGATTCGGGGGCAGCTGGCAGAGCCGGAACGGGCCATCCTCTTCCATGCCCGGTTCACCATGGCGGATCGACAGCGCCTCGAGGCCCGTGTACTGCAGGCTTTCGGCAAGGACTCAACGGCGACGGAACGCGCCGGCCGGGTCCTCATTGCCACCCAGGTGGTGGAGCAGAGCCTGGACCTGGATTTCGATTGCCTCGTCAGCGACCTGGCGCCGGTGGATCTGCTGATCCAGCGCGCCGGGCGTCTGCACCGTCATTGCCGAAACGCCGATGGAAACCGTCTCTGCGAAGCGGGGGCAAGGGATGGTCGCAGCCGTCCTGCGCTCCGGATACTCGCGCCGGAGTGGGCGGACGATCCCGCCCCCGACTGGATCCGCAGTCTTTTGCCCGGGACGGCTGCAGTCTATGGGAATCCGGTCCAGCTCTGGCGCACCATGGGCGTGCTCAGGGAGGAAGGGAAGATCGATTTGCCCGGCCGGGCCCGCGTGCTGATGGAGGCCGTCTATGGGGATGGGCTGGAGGCTCCGGCCGGACTCCAGCAGGCCGAGGCCGAGCATTGGGCCGGTGAACGGGTGGCGGCCGCAAGTGCCCGCTTTAACGCCCTCGATCTGGAACTGGGCTATGGGCGTTCGGCCGAGGGGGCGGGCTGGGACGATGACCAGGAGATCGGTACCCGCCTGTCCGCGGAGCGTACCGTGCCCGTGGTCCTGGTGCGGCGGGGCGGGGAGGGCAAGCTGGAGCCCTGGCACGCCGACTGCCGCCATCCCTGGCCCATGAGTACGGTCAGCCTTCGCGAGGGGTTGGCCGGGAGGTTGCCGCCGCTGCCTTCCGATCTGGAGGGGCAGGCCCAAGCGTTGTACGAGGCGCATCCCGGACTTCGCAGGAGCCGATTCTGGTTGGTGGAGCACGGGATGCCGGTTCGATATGACAGCACTTTGGGTGCCGTGATTCCCCGCCATAGCGAGGAACGTTCTTCCTAGGGCATCCGGATTGCACTGCTACACGGGTCAGCCCCGTGACACGGGGAACAGCGGGTATGGTAACCGATCTCCGAGGGTGAATTGCACTTCTACACTTATTGATCACTTCTGATGCAAGGTGTAAGGTAAAACCTCAAGTGCTTATGGCGCCCCAACCAACCGGGGCACCGTGAGACCAGCCACTCTCGCAAGGAAGAGCGTATGAACCTCATTGATGAGCCCTGGCTGCCTTTCCGCCGCCGTGATGGGGAAAGGGTCTATGCCCCACCGTCTGCGGTCACGGACCCTGATCTGGTGGACCTCGCCTTCCCCCGGGCCGACTTCACCGGGGCGGGCTGGCAGCTTCTTATCGCACTGCTCCAGACCGTCCTGGCTCCCGCGAACCGCAAGGACTGGTTCAGGCTATGGCAGGAACCTCCATCGCGGCAGGCGTTGGAGACGGACCTCGCCCCCTGGCGGGATGCCTTCGGGCTTCTTGGGGAGGGGCCCTGCTTCCTGCAGGATCTGGACCCCCTTGAGGAAGCCCGGGATGCCCCTATCGCTTCCCTGCTCATCGAATCCCCCGGCGTGCAGGGCCTCAAGCTGAACACCGACCATTTCGTGAAGCGCGGGATTGGAGAGGCCATGTGTCCGGCCTGCGCGGCGGTGGCCCTGTACAATTTCCAGGCAACCGGGCCGGCTGGTGGTACGGGCTACCGGGTCGGTATCCGTGGTGGCGGTCCGCTGACCACGCTGGTTCTGCCCCACGATCCGGAGGTGCCGCTGTGGCACAAGTTGCTTCTCAATATCCTTCCCCGGGATCACCGGCGCTTCCGCTACCCTGACCCCCGTCCCACGGACGGGCGAATCTTCCCCTGGCTGGTGCCGACCCGAACCAGCGAGAAGGGTTCAAGCACACAGGTGACGACCCCCGAGGAAGTCCATCCGCTGCACCTCTATTGGGCCATGCCCAACCGCATCCGCCTGGGAAGCCCCGAGGGGCCTGGGACCTGCCAGGTCTGCGGCCGGGAAACCTCCCAGTTGCTTCGAAGCCTGCGGATGACCAACCTCGGCTACAACTACGATGGTCCCTTCCGCCATCCACTCACCCCCTATCGTTTCGATCCGAAGAAGCCGGACGAGACCCCCTATTCCCTGAAGGGGCAACAGGGCGGGCTCGGGTATCGGCACTGGGAATCCCTTGCCCTGGAGGATCCCGAGCGAGGGCATCTGCCGGCCCTGGTGGTGCAGGACTACCTGGAGACGAAACGGCGGCTCCTCCAGGGGGGAAGGCAGCCCAGGCTCTGGGTCTTCGGCTATGACCTCAAGCAGAACAAGCCAAGGGGGTGGTACAGCACCGAGATGCCCCTGGTCACGGTCCCGGAGGATCGGCGTGATCTTTTCCTCCACGGGATCCGCCAGTTGGATCAGGCCGCGGTGAAGGCCGCCAAGCGCACCCAGGATGCGGTGAAGGAAGCCTGGTTCTCCCGCCCCCGGGACGCCAAGGGGGATTTCGGTTTCATTCAGCATCGTTTCTGGGAGGCGACCACCGGTGATTTCTATGCCTGCCTGCCGCAGCTGGCGGAGGCGGTCGAGGCCGGCCGTACAGGCCTGCCTCCGGCCGTTGCCCGTCGCTGGCTGGAGGTGGTGAGCAGGGCGGCGAACGAGGTGTTTGAGTCCCTTGCGCTGACTGCCGATGAACAGGGCATGGATCTCAGACGGGTCATCGCAGCTAGAAATGGGCTCCGCTCGTGGTTGAGCGGGGGACGGGAGATGAAGCGCCTGCGCCAGCAGGCGGAGCAGGAGGCGGCAGCATGAGCGAAAAGCGATTCAGTCCCCAGGTCCTGCGGGATCGTGAGGGGGAAGAAGGTGTAGCGGAAGGCCTGCGGGAGTGGTGGGCACGCCTGCATGGTGTGCAGAAAGAGGGGGTTTCCCCGTATTCGAGCGGTGCGCGCGCCGTGCTACGTCGGGCAACGGGCCCTGACGATGCCCTCCTCAGCGAAGGCTTTCGCCATCTCTGGTTCGCACTTCCGCAGGGACGCCGGACTTCCCGGGACATGCGTGCCTGGGGCGCCGTTGCCATCCTGCTGGCCGAGGTGGATGAGCACGTGCCTGATCGAACCTTCGCCGCCGCCATGGCTGCAGAACGCGAACCGGCGGGCAGCAGTAGCCCGGTGGTGAGTGAGCTGCGTTTTCGACAACTCCTGCAGAGCCGGGATCTGGACGAGTTTGTACGCCGGGCGCGGCGCGCCGTTCATCTGATCGATCAACGCGTGGATGTTCGATCACTGGCCGACGATCTCCTGCTCTGGCACCGGGAAAAGAGCGGGTACTTCGCGGCCCGGCCGGATCATCGCCTGGCGGTTCGCTGGGCCGACGCCTACTTCACCCGTCTCGCCTGCTACCAGCACTAGGCCATCATACCGTCTGACCATTTCACTCCGATCTGCACTCGACGAGGGAGCCGTCTCCATGACTCATTTCATTCAGCTGCACATGCTGACCTCTTACCCCCCGGCCAATCTCAATCGGGATGACCTGGGCCGACCCAAGACCGCCACCATGGGCGGAGCCGAGCGTCTGCGCGTCTCCTCCCAGAGCCTCAAACGCAACTGGCGCGTCTCCCGGGTGTTTCAGCAAGCCCTGGCCGGGCATCTGGGGACCCGGACCAAGCGCTTGGGCCCGGAGATCCATGAACGCCTTGTTGCAGGCGGCATCCCGGAAAAGAAGGCCGTTGCCTGGGCCGGGAAGATCGCCCACGTCTTCGGCAAGCTGCAAAAGGATGGCCTGCATATCGAGCAACTCGCCCATATCAGCCCCGAGGAGCGCCGGGCCGTGGATGAACTCACCGAGACGCTGATCCGTGAGCAGCGCGAGCCCACCGAGAAGGAACTCGATCTCCTTCGGCACACCCCATCTGCGGCGGATATCGCGCTGTTTGGCCGCATGCTGGCCGCCGATCCCGGCTACAACGTCGAGGCGGCCTGCCAGGTGGCGCATGCGATCACGACCCACCGGGTCGTGGTGGAGGATGACTACTTTACCGCCGTGGACGATCTGAACACGGGGGAGGAGGACAGGGGGGCCGGCCATATCGGTGAAAACGGCTTTGCCGCCGGTCTGTTCTACAGCTATCTCTGCATCGACCGCGAGCAACTGGTGGATAACTTTGGCGGGGATACTGAACTCGCCGATCGCGCCGTCGAGGCGCTGACCGAGGCGGCGGTGAAGGTTGCACCCCGCGGCAAACAGAACAGCTTCGGATCCCACGCCTATGCATCCTATGTCCGGGCAGAGCGGGGGGGACAGCAGCCGCGCTCCCTCTCCGTGGCCTTCCTCAAGCCCGTTCAGGACCACGACTATGGTGAGGCCTCCATCCGTGTCCTGGAACAGCAGGCCGAGAACTTCGATCAGGTCTATGGGGCATGCGCCGATTCCGTCTATACCCTCAATGCCCTGAAAGGTACGGGCAGCCTGGACGAATTGAAGCGTTTTGTCGTCGGCGCTTAAGGAGAAATACAGCCATGGACTACCTGGTATTCCAGCTCTACGGATCGCTGGCCAGTTGGGGCGTACCCGCAACCGGAGAGATCCGGCGAAGCGCCACCCATCCCGGCCGCTCAGCGCTTCTGGGATTATTGGCGGCGGCGCTGGGGATCCCACGCAGTGACGAGTCCGCGTTGACCACCTTGGGGGCAGCGGTGCGTTTTGGCGTCAAGCAGGTGAGTCCGGGAGTGCTGGTCCAGGATTACCATACCGCTCAGGTGCCATCCCACGACCGCAAGGCCCGCCGCCGGACACGGAAGGATGAACTTGCAGCGCCCCGGGACCGCCTGAATACCATCCTCTCGACCCGTGATTACCGGTGTGACGGCTACTGGAAAGTGGCCATCCCCGAGACTGACGACCCCGGCTTGGATCTGGCGACCCTGCAAGCGGCGCTGGAGCGTCCCCGTTTCCCGCTCGCACTGGGGCGCAAGGCCTGCCCGCCGGCCGCCCCCCTGGCACCACGGATCGTCCAGGCACCAGGCTTCCGGGCTGCGCTGGATACCCCCTTCCCGGCGATGACACCCTGGGGTGAGTCATATGAACGACGTTTGCTGAGGATGGCCCCGGAAGTTGTCTATGTCTGGGAGGGAGACGGCGGCGATATCGAACCCCAGGAGATCCGCCACCCGTACGATGATCCTTTGCACCGCGGACGCTGGCAGTTTGCCCCCCGACCGGAGTATTGGCATCAAAGCAGGGAGGAGACCTGATGTATCTCAGTCGAGTGCGGGTAGCCACCGCAGGATTCGATGCCCATACCCTGTCTCAACTCATGGCAGGGCATGCCTATGGTATTCACCAACTTCTGTGGCGGCTCTTTCCTGATAACACCGACCGCCCCTTTCTTTTCCGGCAGGAACTGGAGCACGACGCCGGGCTTCATGGAGGCGCGCGTGGCATGCCGATGTTCTATGTCCTCTCCCAGGTAGAACCCATCCCCGTGCCCGGACTGCTGGAATGCGAGAGCAAGCCCTTTGCCCCAAAGCTGGAGACGGGGCAGCGAATCGCCTTCCGGCTGCGAGCCAATCCGGTCGTGGCCCGTGCGGTGGAGGGGCGGCAGCGTTCACGGCGCCATGATGTGCTCATGGATGCCAAAAAGGCTGCAAAAGAGGAAGGCATCAAGGATCGGATCATGATCAGGGAACGCATGGAGGACGCCGCCCGGTCCTGGCTGGGTGACTCCGAACGGGCTGCGCGCCACGGCTACCGGCTCCCTGTAGATCCACAAACCAGCGGCTACCGGCAGCACACCTACCGGCGCAAGGGCGGTGAAATCCGTTTCAGCAGCATCGACTTCGAGGGTCGGCTTGAAGTGACCGATCCCGAGCGTTTCCGCCAGACCCTGGAGGAGGGGATCGGTCGCAGCCGTGCCTTTGGCTGTGGGATGTGGATGATACGCCGCCTCGAGTCATGAGCGAGTCATTCGTACCCCTGAAGCCCATCCCCCTCAAGGATCGGGTCTCCATGGTCTTCGTGGGGCGGGGACAGCTCGACGTGCGGGATGGGGCCTTCGTCGTGGTGGACGAGATCAACGGCGAACGCATGCATATCCCGGTTGGGTCGGTGGTCTGCCTCCTGCTGGAGCCCGGGGCCCGCATCTCTCATGCCGCCGTGAAACTGGCGGCCACCGTCGGCACGCTGCTCATCTGGGTGGGTGAGGGTGGCGTTCGGCTGTATTCCGCAGGCCAGCCCGGGGGAGCCCGTTCCGACAAATTGCTGTACCAGGCCCGGCTTGCCCTTGAAGAGGATCTGCGACTCAAGGTCGTTCGGCGGATGTATGCCCTGCGTTTCCAGGAGGAACCGCCCTCACGACGTTCCGTGGATCAGCTTCGCGGGATCGAAGGCGCGCGAGTGCGCAAGACCTACCAGCAACTCGCCCGACAGTACGGCATCGAGTGGAAGGGTCGCCGTTACGACCCCGAGCAATGGGATCGCTCCGATCCGGTCAATCAGTGCCTCTCTGCTGCCACCTCCTGCCTCTACGGGGTCTGTGAGGCAGCAATCCTGGCAGCGGGGTATGCGCCCGCCATCGGGTTTCTCCACACGGGCAAGCCCCGGAGTTTTGTGTACGACATTGCCGATATCGTGAAATTCGAAACCGTCGTCCCGGTGGCCTTCCAGATCGCGGCCAAGGGAGCAGCCCAGCCCGAGCGTGCGGTGCGCATCGCCTGTCGGGAGTCCTTCCGCAAAACGAAGCTGCTGCAGCGAATGATCCCTCTCATTGAGGAAGTCCTTGCCGCAGGGGGGATCGAGCCCCCGCCCCCTGCGCCAGAGGCGCAACCACCGGCCATCCCCGAGGCGCAATCCATAGGCGACGTGGGACACAGGAGTCAGTAAATGGCCATGCTGGTCGTCGTCACCGAGGCCGTCCCGCCCCGCCTACGGGGAAGGCTGGCCATCTGGCTTCTGGAAATCCGGGCCGGTGTCTATATCGGGGATGTATCGCGTCGGGTCCGGGAACTGATCTGGGAACAGGTCAACGCCCTGGTCGATGATGGGAACGTGGTTATGGCCTGGGCGAGTCAACACGAATCCGGCTTCGAGTTCCAGACATGCGGGAAAAATCGCCGCATACCAGTGGATTACGAGGGACTGCAGCTGGTGCGGTTCGCCCCGTCTCCGGAAGAGGAAACGTAAGTTGTTGATCTGAAGGTGTTCTTTAACAAAATGAAAATTCGTCTTGGGGGTATTCTCGCTGGTGGCTCATGGCTTTCCCTGTAAAGCCTTTTCATTCAGTATATTAGATGAAGTCCGTTCCCCGCGCCCGCGGGGCTGAACCGTCGTCGTCGCTGTCGCGCGTCTCGCTCCACTCCCGTTCCCCGCGCCCGCGGGGCTGAACCGTGTCTACGTCGAGCGCGCCGCCCAGGTGCCGGCCGTTCCCCGCGCCCGCGGGGCTGAACCGCCAGGGCGAGCAGGTCCACCGCGCCCGGCTACCCGTTCCCCGCGCCCGCGGGGCTGAACCGTGCGCGAGGCGCTGGGCGAGTACCAACTGCCGCCGTTCCCCGCGCCCGCGGGGCTGAACCGGCTGGACGGCCATATACCCCAGCGCCGCCGTCCCGTTCCCCGCGCCCGCGGGGCTGAACCGTGTGAGCGCCATGACGCGCATGCAGATGATCGCCGTTCCCCGCGCCCGCGGGGCTGAACCGCTGCCTGACCGCGACGAAGCGCGCATCCTATACCGTTCCCCGCGCCCGCGGGGCTGAACCGCCCCATTTCGGAATCGCTTATTCGCCATTTCGCCGTTCCCCGCGCCCGCGGGGCTGAACCGTCCCACCCAGCCGTTACCATCCTGCTCCAGGTCCGTTCCCCGCGCCCGCGGGGCTGAACCCTGAGAGTCAGCGGCCACGTCTTCCAGGACGGCCCGTTCCCCGCGCCCGCGGGGCTGAACCGCCGATAGAGCTGCTGCAGGTTCCCGTCTTCGTCCGTTCCCCGCGCCCGCGGGGCTGAACCGGTGTGGCGGATGGTCACGGGCTGGGTGACGCCCCGTTCCCCGCGCCCGCGGGGCTGAACCGCCCGCACTTGACGCGCCCGACTTTTCAGAGCCCCGTTCCCCGCGCCCGCGGGGCTGAACCGCCCTAATCCACGGGTCCACGGGTTAATCTGCCCCGTTCCCCGCGCCCGCGGGGCTGAACCGTGATCGGGTCCAGCCCCGGGTCTTCCGGTTCCCCGTTCCCCGCGCCCGCGGGGCTGAACCGGCTTGCGCGTCGTAGGGGTCGACGCTCTCAAGCCGTTCCCCGCGCCCGCGGGGCTGAACCGAACCGGTACCCGTCCCCCTTCTTCATGCGGGCCCGTTCCCCGCGCCCGCGGGGCTGAACCGTTCTGGTGAGGGTGCCCCGGGCTGCACCCGGGCCGTTCCCCGCGCCCGCGGGGCTGAACCGTGCAGTTTACAACTAGGTGCGCCTGGGCTTCGCCGTTCCCCGCGCCCGCGGGGCTGAACCGTACCCGCAGTGTGAGGGATGCGAGTACCGGGACCGTTCCCCGCGCCCGCGGGGCTGAACCCCCTGCTGGAAAACCGCGGCGAGCGCCCCATCCCCGTTCCCCGCGCCCGCGGGGCTGAACCGTCGATGCCCGCAAACTCGCAGATCAGCTTCCACCGTTCCCCGCGCCCGCGGGGCTGAACCGCGTCGTCGGGCAGTCCACGGGCCGATGGGTTCCCGTTCCCCGCGCCCGCGGGGCTGAACCGCACATCAATTTGGTCACGCAGGCCACCGGCGGCCGTTCCCCGCGCCCGCGGGGCTGAACCGGCCACTGGGGTCCAGGCCGGCTACTACAACAACCGTTCCCCGCGCCCGCGGGGCTGAACCGCTGCAGATCCGTGCCCCCCGAGACCGGGACCGCCGTTCCCCGCGCCCGCGGGGCTGAACCGATCACCGACGCGCAGATCACGGGCCACCTCACCCGTTCCCCGCGCCCGCGGGGCTGAACCGAGCGCCTGGATCTGGAGGATATCGGCCCCGGCCCGTTCCCCGCGCCCGCGGGGCTGAACCGTGGCCATTGCGATACAGCCATCGGTAGAAGCCCCGTTCCCCGCGCCCGCGGGGCTGAACCGCCGACAGCCACGCATGCGCCACCTGGGCAGTGCCGTTCCCCGCGCCCGCGGGGCTGAACCGGCCACGCCCAAAGAGCGCGAGTTGCTGAAACACCGTTCCCCGCGCCCGCGGGGCTGAACCGGCCGCCACCGGCAGCGCCTCCGAGGGGATTGACCGTTCCCCGCGCCCGCGGGGCTGAACCGGCACTGAAAGCCAGCCTGCTACGCATGTCGAACCGTTCCCCGCGCCCGCGGGGCTGAACCGTTCCTGCAGCTCAAGGCAACGACTCGCACGCCCCGTTCCCCGCGCCCGCGGGGCTGAACCGGATCGGATCCCGCATCTCCGTGGTACGAGTTCCCGTTCCCCGCGCCCGCGGGGCTGAACCGACGCCAGCAGGAAATTCGTACCGCCTTGGGACCCGTTCCCCGCGCCCGCGGGGCTGAACCGCAGGCCCGCGGCATCCTGATCCCCGACGACGTCCGTTCCCCGCGCCCGCGGGGCTGAACCGCAGCAACGGGCGCTTAATCGTCGCCTTTGCAGCCGTTCCCCGCGCCCGCGGGGCTGAACCCCCATCCTGCTGGGGGCGGACCGTCCGGTGCACCCGTTCCCCGCGCCCGCGGGGCTGAACCGAACAGCTACCTCGGCATCTGCCAGCACGCCAACCGTTCCCCGCGCCCGCGGGGCTGAACCGCCGACGGCTATTGCGACATCACCCTCGACCGACCGTTCCCCGCGCCCGCGGGGCTGAACCGGCGGCAGCTTCGCCACGCCGCTGTACGAGGGCCCGTTCCCCGCGCCCGCGGGGCTGAACCGGCCGCGACGGCTTGGGCGTGGCTCAAGGGATTCCGTTCCCCGCGCCCGCGGGGCTGAACCGACACCGCGCAGCTGTTCAGCGCGGTGCGCGACCCGTTCCCCGCGCCCGCGGGGCTGAACCGCCGGTCTTTTCCGCCAGCTTCGTGGCGCCCCCCCGTTCCCCGCGCCCGCGGGGCTGAACCGCCGTGATAATAGATTGGACGATCGGTCACGCTCCGTTCCCCGCGCCCGCGGGGCTGAACCGGGGCATGGGTTGATTCAGGTGGTATCCCGTCCCCGTTCCCCGCGCCCGCGGGGCTGAACCGGACGATCACGTCATCGACTCGGTACGGGAGATCCGTTCCCCGCGCCCGCGGGGCTGAACTGGTCGGGGGCGATCGCCGCGCCTATGTCGAGCGTATCCTGGGCGCGCCGCAGAAGGTGGTCGATCTGCCGGATGGTACAAAGCTGGCGGTCACCGCAAAGGCTCTGGCCGATCATGTCCCGGCGGACCGGCTGCCTTACCTCAGCCACCTCGACGATGTTCTGACGGACCCGAGCGAGATCTGGCTCAGCTTCGAACGCCACCAAGGCACGGGGCAAGGTCCACCTGCGTAAACGATTGGCCAAGGGATTGCCGATGGATAAGGACCGCTTCGTCGTGCTGAGCGCTCAGGCGGTGGAAGGGCGCTTCGAGGCCTGGACGGTGGTGCTGACCAGCAAGGCCAGCTACGCACAGGGGCAGCGCGTCGGGCGCTTGATCTATGGCTGGGAAGTAATGATGGATAGGGGACTCGCCGGCAGCGGCGCCGGCAGTCGACTGGCAAAGGCTTCCGGGGCCGCTCCCAGCCTCCAACTAGTCGATGCCTATGGTAGGCACCGTATGGTCGCCGGACAACCTGCCCGGAAAGAGTCGTCCGAGAAGAGCGCCAAAGAGGCCTTATAGGCCTCAGAATGTGCGGCACAGGGCTCGATCAGGCGGACTGCAATCGCGCGACGCTGAGAGATCGCAGAACGGGCGGTTACCGCATACCCGCTATAAGCAATCATCGGGAAAAGTTTTGCGGCACTTATTCTGTGAATTCAGGACGCCAACGTCTATCTCGACGGCACCAATAACCTGATCGGCCGGGCCGGAGAGGTGACGCTGCCCGAGATCAGCCCGGCCATGAGCGAGCATTCCGGTCTCGGCATGCTCGGCACCCTGGAGCTGCCGGCCGGGCTGGAGGCGCTGTCCATGTCCACCAAGTGGACCGGCTTCTACGCCGACCACCTGCGCGCCGGGGCCACCCCGTTCAGGGCCCACCAGTTCCAGATCTGCGCCAGCCAAGCACATCGGGGGCTGATAGATCATGACCGACACCAAGAAGACCGATCTGCCGGAGATCACCCTGGGCGACGGCCGCAAGGCCGCCATCCGCAAGGGCAAGGGCCGCGACCTGCTGACCGCCTCGCGCATGGCCGGGGGCACCAACGAGCCCATGAAGATCGCCTACGGCCTGATCGCCGCGCTGGCCACCGTGGACGGCAAGCCGCTGACCATCGAGGACGTGGAGGACATGGACCTTGGCGACGTGCTCAAGCTCCAGGGCGAAGTCATGGGAAACGGCGGCTCGTTACCCGGCATCACCTCGCCCAGCTGAAGGCGGAGGGCGTGGTCGGCCACGCCGACCTGATGGAGATGAGCTGGGATGATGTGCTGGGCGAGCTGGAGGACTACGCCGACTACGTGAGGCGGAAGAACGAGGCGATGAAGGCGGGGCAGCGTTAGCGCTTCGCCTTCCGCTCCTGCCTCTCACGGTCTCGCCGACCGCCTTCTTCCCAGCCTTCCTTGATCGCGCACCAGAAGGTCCGGGGCATGGTGACGGTCTCCTTCGCCAGCCCCCAGACCAGCAGGAGAAGCTCCCGCGCCGTCACGCTGACGGCCGCGATGATGGTCAGCAGCGCGGCGATGCCGGCGCCGATACCGAAGGCGATGAAGAAGGGGGCGAGAAAGCCAGTCATGGTTAGAGGATAGGGCCTGTGGACAATCTCTTCAACATGGCAGTGATCCTGTCCGCGATCGACAAGGCCTCCGGCCCGATCGGGAAGGTGACCAATGCCATGGGGGACCTGACCAGCAAGGCCCACCGCATGGCCGAGGTCGGCCAGCAGATGACGCGCTCGGCGCTACCTTCCTGTCCTTGAAAATGTCGCAGGAGGTGGCCGCCACCGGCATGAACGCCCAGGACCTGAAGGTCGCCCTGAGGGACTGTTCTCCGCGCCCGCGGGGCTAAACCGCAGGGAATGCCTACAGGGATGCGGGATCACCTGGCCCGCAGCTACCGGCCCTGCCTTCCGTGGCGGATGATGTGCGCCGCTATGCCCAGCGTGTACTGGAGGGGCGGGACCAGGCGCTGGATACGCCCCCGTACTGGACTCTGGGGCTACTGACCGAGGCCGACCGGCGCGCCATCGGCGATCTTGCGGAGGCGGATGTGTCCGGCTATGACTTCGCCCTGGACGCCATGGCCGTGCGCCACATTGCTGATACTCACGGAAGCGACGCCACGGAGCGGCCACGAGGTCAGCGTGCCGTGTCTGCTCGCGATTATGCTGTGCTGGGGCGGCTGCTGAATGAAGGGAAGGCTGGCAGGACGCCGGCAGCGCGAAGCGCATCGGGCATCCATTGGTCAAGCAGCGCCTGGAGCGCGACGGGGATATCTATGAGGCGGTGTTTGAGGTGCGCAGGAAACGCAAGATGCTGGCACTGGAAACGTTTTATATCAGGCCGCAAGGCACCCCTGCCACAACGTCCGCAACTTTTCGTGGTATGAGCACGACGGTCCGATGCGCTCGCCAAGTCTTATAGGAGTATAGCCGTGATCGAAGTGCAGATCGACAGCCGCGAGGTTACCGCCGCCCTGGAGCGCCTGGCAGGTACGGGCGGCGATCTGCGCGCGGTCTTCCAGGAGGCCGGCGAGCTCCTGGTGCAGAGCACCCGGCGCCGCTTCCGGGACAAGGAGGGGCCGGACGGCACACCCTGGCCGGGCAACGCGGCGTACTGGCCAGAGCTGGATGCCGGCAGCCGCTTGGCCAGCGCATGTCTGGTGGGATTCGGGTTGTCGGCGTTCTGCATGTCCTCCTTCCTGAATCCGTGACGAATTCTCGCCAAGTGGCCACCGCCGGGGCGGGATTTCCGTATTCCCGGCAAGGGGAGCCACGGATGCAGGATGAAGCGATATCCCGGGAGCACCGACTCCTAACTTGGCATCGATAAAGGGGGCCGAGCTGGGGCTCGGCGCTCCCAGGAGTGGGTGCGGGTCTTGAAGCTCCTGCGGAAGACCCCGGCGCACTTCCCGGACTCTGCCTCGGCGGGTCTGTGTGTTCATCTATGGCATACTCTTCCATGACTCCATCTCCACAGGGAGAGACCCCGATGGCCCTGGCTGAAAGTGACCTTGAGCTTATCCGGAACGACATCAAGGAGCATCTGGGCGAGTGGCTGGCCGAGCAAAGCCTGGGCAAGCCGCCGGCTGTCTATGAGATCGAGTTGCGGGAACGCATGGTGCGGGTGGAAGAGGAACTCAAGCATCAGCGGGAACTGATGCGCGAGGGGTTTGCGCAAATGGATAGGCGCTTCGAGGCCATGCGCGAGGACATGGACAAACGTTTCGAACAGGTGGAAAGGCGCTTTGAGCAGGTGGATCAGCGTTTTGAACAGATGGAAAGGCGTTTTGACAGGAACGATGTGCGTTTCGATATGCTGATCAAGCGTCAGGATCGTCAGTTCTATTGGGTGCTGGGTTTCATCGCCACCTCGTTGGGGCTGACATTGGCCGCCCTGCGTTTCATGGTGTAAACCTTGTGTCCGGTCCGTTGGATGATGCCTGATCCCAACGGTGCATCAATCCCTGGGGCGGGGCTGTTGTTCTCCCGCATCTCCCGTCCATATCGCCAGACCTGATCCTGCGGGTCTATCCTCTGGGAAGTCCCATTCCCGGAGCTTTCCCATGTCAGGGGTCCTCATCATCGGTACCGGATTGGCCGGGTATACCCTGGCGCGGGAGTGGCGTGCCCGGGATCCGCACACAGCATTGACCCTGGTGACCCGGGACGATGGGGCGTACTACACCAAGCCCATGCTTTCCGGGGCCCTGGGACGGGGGCAGTCGCCCGGGGATCTGGTGCAGCGCACCGCCGAGGCGATGGCGGAGGAACTGGACGCCCGCATCCTGACCCAGACCCCGGTGAGTGCCCTGATCCCCGATGAGCGCCGGGTGCGGCTGCAGGATGGCCGTACCCTGGACTATGACGCCCTGGTACTGGCCCTGGGGGCGGAACCCATCCATTTCTCCTATGCGGGGGACGCGGCCGATGCCGTCCTGATGGTGAACGACCTGACGGATTATGTGCGATTCCGTCAGGCCATCGAGGAGGTGGAACGGGTGGCCCTCATCGGGCCGGGACTGATCGGCTGCGAGTTCGCCAATGACCTTGCCGCCAGCGGGCGGGCCGTGGAGGTCATCGGCCCCGATGCCTGGCCCCTGGGGCGGCTTGTGCCCGAGGCTGCGGGACAGGCCGTGCAGCGGGGCCTGGAGGGCGCCGGGGTCCGTTTCCATCTTGGCACTGTGGTGCAACGCATCGACCGCTGTGGGTCGGGCTATCGTCTTTCCCTGAAGGATGGGACCGACCTGGAGGCGGGGGCCGTTCTCTCCGCGGTGGGGGTGCGCCCCCGTGTCGATCTGGCCCGGGGGGCGGGCCTTGCCGTGCAGCAGGGTATCTGCGTGGACCGCCATCTGGCCACCTCCGCTGCGGGTGTGTATGCCCTGGGGGATTGTGCCCAGGTGGAGGGACGGGTATTGCCCTATGTGGCCCCCATCCGCCATGCCGCCAAGGCCCTGGCCCGGACCCTGGCGGGGGAGGTCACCCCCGTCCGGTATCCGGCGATGCCCGTGCAGGTGAAGACCACCCTTCATCCCGTGGTGGTGGCGCCGCCGGATCCACAGGCGGAGGGGGCCTGGGATGTGGTGCCGGTGGGGGAGGGGGTCAAGGCCCGCTTCCTGGACCCCGGGGGACGGTTGCTGGGCTTTGCCCTCACGGGGACTGAGGCGGTGAAGGCGCGTCAGGAGCTCACCCGGGACCTGCCGCCGATCCTGGATGAGTGATCCTGCTGGGAAAGGCGACGGGGCATCCGATACCATGGATGTACTGTGGCCTTGTGTTGTGCCCGTTTCCGGAGAGGTCCGTTGCAAGGACGTGTTGGCATGAGAACGCAGCGCATGTTCTGGCGGGGACGCCGGACCGCGGGTTGTATCCTGCTCCTCCTGTTCCTCCTGGCCGGGTGTGCTCCGGAGGATCCGGCACCGCATCAGGAAACGGAGGCGGATGAGGGGGTGGTGCGGCTGGTGTATGTGGAATGGGACTCGGAGATCGCCAGCACCCATGTGGTGAAGGCGGTGATCGAGGACCGGCTGGGCCTCGAATGCCAACTCCTGCCGGTGACCCTCACGGCCCTCTGGGCCTCTGTGGCGGCGGGGGATCAGGATGCCACGGTGGCCGCCTGGCTGCCCCTGCAGGCGGATCAACAGGCCCGTTACGGCGACCGGGTGGTGGACCTGGGGCCGCATCTGGAGGGTACCCGCATCGGACTGGCGGTGCCGGCCCATCTGCCGGTGGAGTCCATCCCGGAACTGGCCGGGGTCGCCGGTCGCCTGGATGGGAAGATCATCGGCATCGAGCCGGATGCCGGGATCATGCGGCGCACCCGGCGGGCCCTGGAGGCCTATGCCCTGGATGGGCTGCGGCTGATCTCCGGCAGCGACTCCACCATGACCACCATCCTGGAAGGGGCCGTGGCGGAGGATCGCTGGATCGTCGTCACCGCCTGGACGCCCCACTGGATGTTCCAGCGCTGGGATCTGCGCTATCTGCAGGATCCCCGTGGGGTCTATGGCGAGGGCGGGGCCATCCACACCCTGGTGCGCCGCGGGCTGGAGGAGGACCGCCCCCGGGTATACGATTTTCTTTCCCGTTTCCGCTGGACGGTCCGGGACATGGAGCAGGTGATGCTGTGGATGCAGGAAGAGGGTACCTCCCCTGAGGAGGCCGCCCGGCGCTGGATTGCAGCGAATGAGGCCTTGGTGGACCGCTGGCTTGATGAGTGAACCGATATCACGGGAGCCTCCCTGGGAGGAATCGCCCCGGGAGGCCCGCATGCCCCGGGATCCCTGGTTCTGGGTGGCCGCCCTGTCCAGTACCCTGCTGTTGTGCATCCTGGTGTGGAGTCTGCTCTATTCCTTCGATGTGGTGGATACCTTTGCCGAGGAGAAGCTGGCCCTGGAACACGCCTCCGGTGGCCTGCTCTATCACATCAAGCGCCGCGAGATGGCGGTGCAACTGGCGGTGGCCACCGGGGATCTGCGCTGGCAGGAGCGGCATCGTCAGAGCCAGCAGGAGCTCACCGCCCTGGCCGGGCAGGTGGCCCGGCTCAGTGATACTCCGGTGGTGGCGGAGCAGGTGGCGGTTCTGGAACGCCATATCGCCGCCACCCGGGATATGGCCCGGCAGGCCTTCCATCATGTCAGCCGGGGGGAGCTGGAGGCGGCCAACGATCTGGTGAAGGGCTGGACCTATCTCAAGGCGGAGCTGGACCTGGAGGAGACCGCCCAGGCCCTCACCGATACCCTGCGTCACAGGGTACGCACCCGGGCCACCCTGGAGAAGACCACCATCGCCGGTGTGCTGGTGCTGGTGATGATGCTCATCGCCGTGGCCGTCTCCGCCTGGGCCGTGGCCATCCGTGGCTGGCTCTCGCGCCAGCAGCGCCGTCAGGAGCGGGAGGCCCGCCACCGTTACCTGAGCTATCACGATCCCCTCACGGGTCTGCCCAACCGCCGCTATTTCAAGGAATGCTTCGCCAGCGCCCTGGCCCTGGCCCGTCGTCATCGCCATGACACCGCCGTGATGATGGTGGACGTGGATCGCTTCAAGCAGCTCAACGACACCCAGGGTCACGCCGTGGGGGATCAGGTACTGGTGCACCTGGCGGCAGCCCTGCAGGAGGACCTGCGTCAGTCGGACCTGCCGGCGCGTCTCGGGGGGGAGGAGTTCGGCATCCTGCTGCCCGAGACGGGGCGGCAGGAGGCCGTCAAGATCGCAGAGCGGGTACGGCGGCGGGTGGTGGAGCGGCCGCCCCAGGCGCAGGGGATCCGCCTGCCGGTCACCGTGAGCATCGGGGTGGCCGCCGTCCGCGGCCATGTGGATCCGGAGGCCCTGCTGGAACGGGCCGACCGGGCCCTCTATCAGGCCAAGCAGGAAGGGCGCAACCGGGTGGTCTGCCACTGACGTGCGCTCGCCCCGGGGAGGGGGGTTTCATCCCCGGGCATCCTGCCACCTGTGGCTCAACCGTTGCAGCCGCACCCCCAGCAGCAGGGCCGCCACCGTCAGGCCGCAGATCAGCCCCAGCCAGTAGCCGTGCACCCCCAGTGGTGGGAGCAGGTCAGGCAGTCCCCGGGTGGCCAGCAGATGCCCCCCCATCAGCCCCACCCCCCAGTAGGCCAGCAGGGTGATGCCCATGAGCACGCGGGTGTCCTTATAGCCCCGCAGGGCCCCGGCCATGCTCAACTGCAGGGCGTCTGAGATCTGGAACAGGATGGCCAGGCTGATGAGGGAGACCGCCAGCCGCTGCACCTGGGGGTCGTGGCTGTAGAGGCCGATGACGGGGTCGGCCCAGAGGCCCAGCACCAGGGCATTGCAAGCCGCTGCCAGCAGTGAGACCAGCACACCGTTCCAGGCCACGAAACGGGCGCTCCCGGACTGTCCCGTGCCCAGGGCATGGCTGACGCGCACGGTGAGGGCCATGCCCAGGGACAAGGGCAGCATGAAGACGAAGGAGGTGAGGTTCAGGGCCACCTGGTGGGCCGCCACGGTGATCTCTCCCAGGCTGGCCACCAGCAGGGCGATGAGGGTGAACAGGGTCACCTCCACGAAGATGGCCACGCCGATGGGTACCCCCACATAAAGCAGTTCTCCCAGCAGGGCCGGGCGCGGCGGGGTCAGCCGTGTCCACAGGGCGATGGCGTCGTAGACGCGGCAGCGGCGGGTGTAGAGCAGCATGGCCAGGCCCATGCTCCAGAAGGCCAGGGCCGTGGCCAGGCCACAGCCGGTGGCCCCCAGGGCGGGGAGGCCGGCCAGGGGCGCCGGCAGGGGCACGGGGAACAGGGCCTCCAGGCCCGGGCCGCCGTAGATCAGCAGGTAGTTGGCCGGCACGTTCACCCCCAGTCCCACCAGGCCGATCCACAGGGCGGGGCGGGTGTGCCCCAGGCCATCGGAGAAGGCCCGCAGGGCCAGAAACAGGCCCATGCCGGGCATCCCCAGCCCCAGGGCCCGGAGGTAATCCACCCCCAGCCCGGCTGCCGCCCCGGGTACATCCATGAGCCGGAACAGGGGGGCGGGCAGGATCCAGAGGGCCAAAGCGATCAGGCCCCCCAGGCCGAGGGCCAGCCACACCCCCTGGTGGGTGCGTTCCCGGATGGCCTGCATGCCGCCGCTGCCCAGCAACTGGCCCACCACCGGGGTCAGGCCCATGAGGGTGCCGGTCATGAAGAGCATCAGGGGCATCCACAGGCTGGAGCCCACGGAGACGGCGGCCAGATCCGTTGCCCCCAGACGGCCGGTCATGATCACGTCCGCCACGCCCATGCCCGCCTGGGTGAACTGTGCCCCCAGGATGGGTAGGGCCAAAAGGGCCAGACGGCGGGTCTCGCCCAGGCTGCGTTGGAGGATGGGAGGCAAGGGGCGCTCCGGCCGTGGGGCATGGAGGGAGGCGGGGTTGATACGCCAAATCCGCTGTGTCTGTCAAACCCGCCTCAGGGGAGCCCGGGTTCTGATTCGGCCCCGCACGCCAGGGCCCCGAGGCGGGCCAGGGCGGCCTCCACATCCACCGAGCCGGGCAGGGCGCAGTTCAGCCGCAGGCAGCGCCCATAGCGACCCGTAGGGGAGAAGATGGGCCCCGGGGCGATGCTGATCCCCGCCGCCAGGGCGCGATGCTGCAGCGCCAGGGCATCCCCGCCCTCGGGCAGCACCACCCAGAGCACGAATCCGCCCCGGGGGCGGGTGAGACGGGTCCCGGCGGGGAAGTGGCGGCGCACGGCGTCGGCCATGCGCCGCACCTGGCGTTCGTGGTGGCGCCGCACCCGCCGCAGGAAGCGGTCGTACCCCCCCTGTTCCAGGTAGTCCGCCACCGCCAGGGTGGGCAGGGTGGCGGTGGCCTGGGCAGTGGCGTATTTCAGGTAGGTCATCCGCTCCCGATAGCGGCCCGGGGCCGCCCAGCCCACCCGCAGTCCGGCTCCCAGGGTCTTGGAGAAGGAGCCGCAGTAGAGCACCTCGCCGCGGGTGTCCCAGGCCTTGGCGGCCCAGGGGCGGGGGCCGTGGAAGGCCAATTCGCCGTAGACATCGTCCTCGATCAGCGGTATCCCGCGGCCTCCCAGCAGGTCCACCAACCGGGCCTTGCGCGCATCGGGGGTCAGGTGCCCCAGGGGGTTACCGAAGCTGGGCATCATCACACAGGCCCGGATAGGCCAGGTCTCCAGGGCCCGTTCCAGGGCCTCGGGGCGCATGCCCGAGGCGGGATCGGTGGCGATCTCCAGGGCCCGCATACCCTGGGACTCGATGGCCTGCAGGATGCCGTAGAAGGTGGGGGACTCGATGGCGATCACATCCCCCGGACGGGCCACCGCCCGCAGGCTCAGGGTGAGAGCCTCCTGGCAGCCCTGGGTGAGCACGATGTCGTCCGGGCCCAGGCTGCAGCCGGCGTCGGCCATGCGACGGGCGATCTGGGTGCGCAGCTCCGGGCTGCCCGGCGGAAAGTCGTAGGCCCCGATGCGGGCCCGCTGGGTGCGGCGTACCCGGGCGAAGCTGCGGTCCAGGGCCGCCTCGGGCAGACATTCCGCCGGCGGGGCCGCGGCCCCCAGGGAGATGATCCCCGGGACGTTGTGGGACTGTACCAGTTCCAGCACCCGTTCCTGTCCGGAGACCAGGCTGGGACCTTCGGGTTCGGTGGAGGACTCCGCCGGTGCCGGCAGATGATCGGGGCGTTCGCGTACATAGAATCCGGAGCGCGGCCGCGCCTCCAGGATCTCCCGCTGTTCCAGCAGTTCGCAGGCGGCCACCATCGTGGCAATGCTCACCCCGAACTGGCGCCGCAGGCGGCGCACGCCGGGCAGCCGGTCCCCGGGGGCGTAGGTGCCCTGTTCGATCTGCTGCTCGATGCCGGCGGCGACGCGTTCGTAGAGATGCTCCCCCATGTCCCCAGGATAGCGAAACTGTACCGCTTTGAAATCCCGTGAACTGCATCTGTATCGGTTTGGGGACGGTCCCCACAATACGGGCTCCCTTCGCAAGCAGACAACACAGGAGTTCAGAGATGAGCCAGGAGCAAGCACTCAACGCCGATACCGGCAATCATTACAAGCAGTATACCCGCAGCTTTGCGGAATACTGGGATGACCTGGTGGGTTGGGAGACCCGTCTGGAGCGGGAGGGGGCCTTCTACAACCGGCTGCTCAAGGCCCATGGAGTGAAGGATGTCATCGACATCGCCAGCGGCACAGGGGTCAACGCCGTCTCCCTGGCCAAGGCCGGTTTCAACGTCACCGCCGCCGACGGCTCCGAGAACATGCTCGCCAAGGCCAAGGAAAATGCAGACCATCACGGCGTACAGTTCGCCAATTCCCGCGTGGTGGACTGGCGCGTGCTGGACGACACCCTGGGCACAGAGCGTTTCGACGCCGCCGTCTGCCTGGGCAATTCCTTCACCCATCTGTTTGATCATGAAGACCGGCGCACGGCCCTGCGGGCCATCTTCCGCGTGCTGCGCCCCGGTGGCATGCTGGTGATCGACCAGCGCAACTACGATGCCATGTTGGACGAGGGCTACAGCTCCAAGCACGCCTACTGCTACACCGGCGAGGGCGTGGACGTGGGTCCGGTGGAACTGCATCGCACCATGGCCCGGTTCGAGTATGTCTTCTCCGACGGCGCCCGTTTCGAGTTGAAGATGTACCCCCTGCGCCAGGACTATCTCAGCCATCTGCTGGAGGATGCGGGTTTTGTGAACGTGGAGCGCTTCGGCGATCTGCGCCGCCCCTATGACTTTCATGACGTGGATTTCGTGCAGCAGGTGGCCTTCCGTCCCGCCTGATCCCCGATCCGGGAGGATCCCTCCGGCATCGCCGGACACACACCCGCCGCGGTATCGGTCCGCGGCGGGTGTGTGCGTTGCAGGCAACAGCGGAATCGATGCCCCCATCAAATCCTTTTGTGTTCTAAGTATATTCATTTTTGATATATTTCAATTTGCCGCCGCAGGCAGATCCATACCGAGCGGGGCGTAAAAAAGAACAAGGATTCCAAGGGAGGCTTAGAGGATGACCATGAGACTGGCACGGGCCCTGACGGCCCTCTCCGTGCCCGGAGCGCTGTTGACCCCGCTGGCGGCCCAGGCCACCAATGCCATGAACATGGATGCCTTTGGTGCCATCGCCGGGGGCATGGGTGGGGCCAGTCTGGCCCATGAGACAGGGAACTCCGCCGTGATGAACAACCCGGCGACCCTGGGCCTGCGCGCCCCCGGGCAGGACGTGTTGGGGCTGGGCTACACCCTGCTGGCCCCCCGGGTGGAGGTCCGCGCCCCGGGTACGGAGCAGACGGATGAGAGCCGGGGGCGCTGGTATCACATGCCCTCCCTCTCCCTGGTGCGCAAGCAGGGCCGGGTGAGCTACGGGGCCGCCGTCATGGCCCAGGGGGGGATGGGCACCGATTACCGCTCGGATTCCCTCCTGTTCTCCCAGGGGCGGACCCTGATGGGGGGCATGGCCCCCCTCTCGGGTCAGTCCATCCGTTCCGAGCTGAGCCTCGGGCGGGTCATGTTCCCCCTGGCCTTCGAGGTGAACGACCGGGTCTCCCTGGCGGTGCAGCTGGACTACATCTGGGCGGGTCTGGACCTGCAGATGGACCTGGACGGGGCCACCTTCGGCCGAATGGCCCGGCCCGGGGGCACCCCGGGTCTGGGTTCGGCCCAGGGTTCCATGGTGGATGGGTTCAATACCCTGTTGGGGAACGGCACGATCCAGGACGTGAGCTATACCCGCTTTGACTTCAGCAACGACGACCGTTTCACCGGCGAGGCCTCGGCCAACGGACTGGCGGGCAAGCTGGGGGTGTTGCTGCAGATGACGGATCGCCTGGCCGTGGGGGCCACCTACCACAGCGAGACCCGGCTGGACGATCTCAGCAGCGGGGATGCCCGCCTCGCCTTCGGTGCGGATTTCGGGGACGGATTCCAGGATGTGCCGGTGACGGGGCGGATCCGGGTGCGGGATTTCCAGTGGCCGGAGAGCTTCGGCCTGGGGATGGCCTACCGTGCCAGCGACCGCCTGCTGCTGGCGGCGGATCTGCGCCATCTGAACTGGTCCGAGGCCATGGAGGGGCTGGAGATGACCTTCACCGCCGATGCCTCTGCCAGCAACGGAGCCTTCGCCGGGACGCGTCTGGATGCCGAACTGGAGCAGCGCTGGCAGGACCAGACGGTGATCTCCGTGGGGGCCGCCTATCGCCTGAACAACCGCTGGACCCTGCGGGGGGGCACCAATTACGCCAGCAACCCCATCCCCGACGAAACGGTGAACCCCCTCTTCCCCGCCATCGTGCAGCACCATCTGAGCGGCGGCTTCAGCTACCGCTTCACCCCCCGCAGCCAACTCCACGCCTCGGCCACTTACGCCCCGGAGGTGCGCGTCACCCAGGCCGCCTCCGGGGTGGAGATGCGCCATAGCCAGACCGTCTGGCGGATGAACTACGGTTACCGCTTCTGAAACACCAGGTCGGCAACCGGAAAGGGGCCGGGGTCAGGCCCCGGTGCCCTGCAGGGCCTGCTGCAGGGGGACCGGGCCGGCGGGCCGGTCCTGTGAAGTGAACTCGGGCACGATCTCCCGCAGGGCCGCGCGCACCTCCACCTCGTCCTGCCGCCGGCAGGCGGCGGTGACCCGGGTCAGCTGGGTCTCCAGCCGGTCCGGGTCCACCCCGCGGGTGCGCGCCCGCAGGATCTTGCTGTGGCGGGTGGGGACCAGGTCCTCCTCGGCGTGGAAGAGTTCCTCGTAGAGCTTCTCCCCGGGGCGCAGGCCCACATACTCCACGGCGATGTCCCGGTCCGGCTCCCGGCCGTAGAGCTGGATCATCTGCCGGGCCAGGTCGTCGATGCGCACCGGTTCGCCCATGTCCAGGACGAAGACCTCCCCCCCTTCGCCCATGGCCGCTGCCTGCAGGATCAGGCTCACCGCCTCGGGGATGGTCATGAAGAAGCGGGTGATCTCCGGATGGGTGACCGTCACCGGTCCGCCGGCCTCGATCTGCCGGCGGAACAGGGGGACCACCGATCCGGCCGACCCCAGGACATTGCCGAAACGGGTGACCATGAAGGCGGTGCCCGGGTGGGCGTGCAGGCCCTGGCAATAGATCTCCGCCGCGCGTTTCGTGGCCCCCATGACGTTGGTGGGGTTGACCGCCTTGTCGGTGGAGACCAGGAGGAACTTCTCGGCGGCGAATTCCACCGCCAGGTCGGCGGTGTTGCGTGTGCCCAGCAGGTTGCTGCTCACCCCCTCCACCGCATTCTGCTCCACCAGGGGCACGTGCTTGTAGGCGGCGGCATGGAGCACGATCTGGGGCCGGAAGCGCTGGAAGATGCGGCGCAGCCGGGGCTTGTCGCGCACGTCCGCCAGCAGGGGGGTGAAGCGGTCGGGGGCGAGCAGGGGGTGGATGTCCTGGTCCACGCTGTAGAGATTGAACTCCGAGTGGTCCACCATGACCAGATGCGCCGGATCGTGCAGGGCCACCTGCCGGCACAGTTCCGATCCGATGGATCCCCCCGCCCCCGTGATGAGCACGCGCCGCCCCTGCAGAAAGCGCCGCAGGCTGGCGTCGTCCAGGGTCACCGCCTCCCGTCCCAGCAGGTCCTCAATGCGGATCTCCCGCAGCTGGCCGGCGCGGGAGTGTCCGCCGGCGATTTCGTAGATGGAGGGGAGGGTGCCGCAGGCCTTGCCCCGCTGCCGGCACAGGTGGGTCACCTGGCGCACCAGAGAGGCCGATGCCGAGGGCATGGCCAGCAGGACCACATCCACCCCCAGGGTGTCCAGCAGCCGTTCCAGCTCCGCCACCGGGCCCAGGATGCGCACCCCGTGCAGTTCCCGCCCCCATTTCCCCGGGGCATCGTCCAGCAGTCCCACGGGGAGGTAGCGGTGGTCCTTGAGCAGGTCACGCACCAGCATCTCCCCGGAACGCCCGGCGCCGATGACCAGGGCCCGCTGGGCATCGCCCCGGGTCAGACCCAGACGGTGGTCCTTGAACCAGCGGTAGAGGAGCCGCGGGCCGGTGAGACCCATGGTGAGGAAGATGGGGTAGAGCACCATGACGGTGCGCGGCACCCCCTGCAGCTTCAGCAGGAAGACCAGGGCGGCGATCCCCAGGGTGCCCCCGGCCACGGCCTTGAGGATGCGCACTAGGTCCGGTAAGGAGGCGAAGCGCCAGATGCCGCGGTAGAGCCCGAACCCCCAGAGGGCGCCCCCCTGCACCGCCACCACCAGGGGCAGGAGATCGGCGTAGCCGGCATAGTCCGGTGGGGCCATGAGGCGGAAATTGGCGTGGGTCCAGTAGCCCATGAACAGGGCTGTGGGCACCCACAGCAGGTCATGGACGAGGGCCGCCCAGCGCTTGAGGGGAAATTCGCGCAGCTTGTGCAGCATCACCATCGGCATTCAAGGTCCCTTTGGGGGTGCTATAGTACGCCTCCCATCATCCCCGTTCCATGCACCGGGAGACCGATTCCGTGAAGCGTTACGGTATTCGCATGACCCTGCCCGAGGGGGACACCTTCCGCGCACCCCACCTGCTGGGACCGCACTGGGAGGAGATCCAGTGGTTTGACTCCGCCCGGGCCCGGGACGAGGCCCTGGAGCGCATGCGCAACCCACCAGCGTACTATCGCCGGGGCGATGCCGCGACCCTGGTGTATGAGAAGGTGGAGCGCTGACCGTTCCGGGGCGGTTCACGCCTCGTTCACGATCGCCGGGGGTGCCCCCGGTGGGGCCATGCGCTCCATGAGGTAGCACAGGCAGTCCTGGCGCACGATGGTGGCGTCCAGGGTGAGCATGGAGGGCATGGCCGGGCGGGTGAGTACCAGCCGGTCCCCGTCCACGCCGAAATAGCGTCCCGTCACCTCCCTGCCGGTCTCGTCCCGGGCCGTCACCCGGGCCCCGCTTCCGGGCCGCACCCGGGCCAGGACCGTGCCCGCCGGCAATTCCTGGAAATTCATCCGGTCCAGGTCACCATCAAAGACCAGATCCGCTTCGTCGGGGGCGAAGGCGATCGCCACCCCGGGGGGGACCTGTACCCGCGCCGCGGTATGGAACAGGTCCAGGTCGTGCTGTGGTACCGGGGTGTCCGGCAGGGTGGAGAGGTTCAGGCAGGCCCGCAGATAGTCCCGGGCGTGCGCCACGCCGTGGGGGTCGCCGGGGCGGCCGCATTCCAGGGTGACGGCGGGGCAGAGGGGGGCCATGGCCAGGGACTGCACCCCCCGGGGGCTGGTGAAATGGACCACGGTGCGTGTGAACAGGGCCGCCAGGTGCAGGTAGGGGGGGTCCAGACGGTTGACGCAGCCGTAGTGGGGGTTCAGCCCGGTGTTGTTGTGCAGATCCACGCTGGCGAAGATCCCCCGCTCCGCCATCCGGTCCACCACCGCCTGCATGCGCCGGGCCTCGGGGCCATGGGTGTGCTCGCCCCCGGGCCAGATGCGGTTGAAGTCGGGTTGACCCTCCAGTACCCGGGCCCCCCGGGCCGCCGCCTGCACGTTGCCCACGAACAGGGACAGGGCCCGGGGCAGGGGGGCAGGCATCTCCCGCAACAGGGCCTGCACCGCCTCCAGGCCCACCGGCTCGTTGCCGTGCAGCAGCACGCAGACGAACAGCGGTGGTTCCCGGCGACCCGGCAGGTGGAAGAGGGTGGGCTCCGGCACGAGGCGGTGGATCTGTTGCGCCGGGGTCTCCAGGAACCCCTCGGGGAGGTGATCGCACTCTCTGAGCATGATCCCCATGCTACGCCCTTTCCCCGCCCACGTCCCAGGTGTGCACGGGGTGGTCACTGGCCTGATGTTCGCGGCAGGCATGCACCAGGGCCGTGCCATCCCGCCCATGGGCGGCGGCGAAGTCCCGCTGCCAGCGGGCGCCGTTTTGGCCGCTGTGCACCCGTGCGGCGATGATACCCAGATAGTCATGCCGGTCGGCGGCGTTCAGCCCCAGGCGTTCCAGCCCCCGCCGCGCCCGGGGGAGGAGACGGTCCAGGATCAGTTCCCTCGCCCTGATGGGGGTCTCCCCCTGCCAGCGGAGGGGGGCTTCCAGGCCGAGACGGGCCGCTTGATAGAAGTTGTCCCGGGCGGTGGCAAAGGCCATGACCCCTTCGGGGCCTCCGGGGAGGGTGAGCAGATCCTCCACCAGACCATGGAAGAAAGCGGCGTTGGCCAGGCTGTCCGCCAGGGTGGGGCCGGCGGGCAATCCCCGATGCTCGATGCGGATGTGGGGCCGGCCGTCGGCGCTGAAACCGATGAGAGGCCGGTTCCAGCGCCAGAGGGTACCGTTGTGCAGGCGCAGATGGATGAAGCGCTCCGCTGGGGCGTCCTCGCACAGGGGCAGCAGGGGCGGGAAGTGCTCCAGGTTCTCCTCAAAGCACTCCAGGATGGATTCCCGTGCGAACCCCGAGCCGAAGCTCACCCGCCGCAGGGGGCCCCGGGCCACATCCCCGTATCCCCCCGTCTCCACCGCCTGCTCGAACAGGGGGATGCGGGTCTCGTCCCACAGGTCCCGCCCGAAGAGGAAGGGGGCGTTGGCCGCTGCGGCCACCAGGGGGGCGGAGGCCAGGATGGCGGCGTTGTAGACCCGGTGGGCCGTGTCCACAGGGGTTTGCAGGTGGATCTGAAACGAGGTGGTGGCCGCCTCCAGCATGACGTCGCGCTGGTCCATGACCAGGTGTTCCCGCCCCTTGATGTCCAGATGGATGGGGCGGCCCTGGCGGGCCCGCAGGACCTGTCGGTTGAGGGCACGGTAGCGCTTCATATCGGACATGCAGCCCAGGCGCAGGTGCTGCGGCTCCAGGGTGGGCAGGATGCCTGTCATGAACGCATGGCAGCCCAGGGATTCGGCGGCTGCCTGCGCCCGCCGCCAGGTGGCGGTCAGTTCCCGGTGCAGGGACGAGAGCACCGGCCCCTCCAGGGGATGGGGATGGGTGTTGAGTTCCACGTTGAAGCGGGCCAGTTCCAGGGTGGCCAGGGGGTCGTTCATGCGTTCCAGGAAGGCCGCGTTCACCGGTGCGGGGGCCTCCTGCGCATCCAGCAGGCAGACCTCAATCTCAAAGCCGGTCACGGGAGGGCCCGCATCGAAGACGCCGCCGGCGGCCATCTCCCGGGCGAGGCGGGTCTCCGCCACCAGCCGCTGCCGGAACCGGGCGAAGTCCCGGGGCGAAAAACGGATCTTCTGGATTTCCTGGCCCATGGGATGCCCCATCCGGCTGCCTTCTCGCCCTGATCCTGCGCCCCCGGCGTAGGCCGGTCAACGATCGATACGCCCCATGTGCCGGGGTGGCGGTGACCGGCCGGTTCGATTAGCATCTGGGGCGCTGTCTTCCCGAGTCGGCCCCCGCGCCCGTGCCCGGCGCATGGGTTGGGGGCCGTGTGCCGACCCCGCAGGGTCGTCCCGCCCCGCCGCACGGAGGGATCCCGGCGGGGTTTCGTGTGTCCAGGTCTTCGGGTGATTCCATGAGTCTTGCGCTGATCGTCTTGTTGCCGTTTCTGGGGGCGCTGCTGCCGGGTCTGCTGATCCGGTCGGGCCGTAATGCCTGCGCCACCGCCACGGCCTCGGTGACCGTCCTCGCCCTGGCCCTGCTGCTGGTGCACACCCCGGCGGTGCTGCGGGGGGAGGTGGTGCAGGCGGGCTGGGACTGGCTGCCGGGACTGGGGCTGAACGCCAACTTCTTCCTGGATGGCCTGGGACTGCTGTTCGCCGGACTGATCCTGGGAATCGGGCTGCTGATCATCATCTATGCCCGGTTCTATCTGTCCGAGAAGGACCCCATGGGGCTGTTCTACACCTACCTGCTGCTCTTCCAGGGGGCCATGGTGGGGGTGGTGCTGTCGGACAACATCCTGCTGCTGCTGGTCTTCTGGGAACTCACCAGCCTGTCCTCCTTCCTGCTCATCGGCTACTGGCGGCACCTGCCGGCGGGGCGCCAGGGGGCGCGTATGGCCCTGGCGGTCACCGGCGGGGGCGGGCTGGCCATGATCGCCGGCATGCTGCTGCTGGGGCAGATGGCCGGTTCCTATGACCTGTCGGTGATCCTGGAGCGGGGCGAGCAGATCCAGGCCTCCCCCCTGTATCTGCCGGCCCTGCTGCTGATCCTGGTGGGCTGCTTTTCCAAGAGCGCCCAGTTCCCGTTCCACTTCTGGCTGCCCCATGCCATGGCGGCGCCCACCCCCGTGTCCGCCTACCTGCACTCGGCCACCATGGTGAAGGCGGGGATCTTCCTCCTGGCCCGGCTCTGGCCGGTGCTGGCGGGCACCGATGCCTGGTTCTATCTGGTGGCCACCACCGGCCTGTTCACCATGGTGCTGGCGGCGGGCATCGCCCTGTTCAAGGATGACCTCAAGGGGCTGCTGGCCTATTCCACGGTGAGCCACCTGGGGCTGGTGACCTTCCTCCTCGGCCTGGGCTCCCCCATGGCGGCGGCGGCCGGGGTGTTCCATATCATCAACCACGCCACCTTCAAGGCGGCCCTGTTCATGAGCGCGGGGATCGTGGATCACGAGACCGGCACGCGCCAGATCCCGCGGCTGGGGGGGCTGATGCACCTGATGCCGGTGACCGCCACCCTGGCCATGGTGGCGGCCGCCTCCATGGCCGGGATCCCCCCCTTCAACGGCTTCATCTCCAAGGAGATGATGCTGGAGCAGGCGGCCCATACCCCCTGGGCCGGTCTGCCCTGGCTGGTGCCGGCGGCGGCCACCCTGGGGGCGGTGTTCTCCGTGGCCTATGCCCTGCGCTATGCCGTCCATGTCTTCTGGGGACCGCCCCGGGGGGACTATCCCCTGAAGCCCCATGATCCGGCGGCCGGTTTCTGGCTGCCGCCGGCGGTGCTGGTGGCCCTGGTGGTGGTCATCGGCCTGTTCCCGGACCAGACGGCGGGCCCCCTGGTGCGGTCCGCCGCGGATGCGGTCACCGGGGGTGCGCTGCCCGATCTGCACCTGTATCTGTGGCACGGGCTCACACCGGCCCTGGGGATGTCCGTGGTGGCCCTGCTGGGTGGGTCGGCCCTCCTGTGGCGTTACCACGATGCCTGGGCACGCTGGCGGGCGGGGCCCCATCCCGAGGCCAAGGCCATGTACGACGCGGCCATGGCCCGTCTGGTGGCCATCAGCCAGTACATCATCCATACCCTGCATAACGGGTCCCTGCAGCGTTATATGGCGGTGATGCTGGCCACTGCCCTGGTCATGGGCTATGTCGCCTTCACCGGTGCCGGGCATCTGCCCGGTACGCAGGAGACCCTGGAGGTCTCCCCCGTGGCCGGGGTGCTGTGGCTGCTCATGGCCGGTGGCTGCTGGCTGGCGGTGGTGCGTCATCGCCAGCGGCTGCTGGCGGTGGTGGCGGTGAGCGTGGTGGGCCTGACGGTGTCCCTGGGCTTTCTCTATCTCTCCGCCCCGGACCTGGCCCTGACGCAGATCTCCGTGGAGGTGGTCACCACCGTGCTCATGCTCCTGGCCCTGTACTTCCTGCCCAAGCGCAGCCCCGAGGAGAGTTCCGGGGCACGCAAGGTGCGGGACGGGGCCCTGTCGGTGCTGGCGGGCCTCGGTGTGGGCGGCCTGTGCTGGGCCGTGCTGACCCGGGACTTCTCCACCATCTCCGGCTACTACCTGGACCAGGCGGTGCCGGGCGGGGGCGGCACCAATGTGGTGAACGTGATCCTGGTGGACTTCCGCGGCTTCGATACCTTCGGTGAGATCATCGTCCTGGGTATCGCCGGCCTGGCCATCTATGCCCTCCTGGAGGGGGCCCTGCGCGGTCCCGCGGCGGCACACCTGGCCGCATGGAAGGGGGACATGCCCCGGGCCGCCGACCGCCATCCCATCATGATGGTGGTGGCCACCCGGGTGATGCTGCCCCTGGCCCTGCTGGTGGGGGTGTATATCCTGCTGCGGGGCCACAACATGCCCGGCGGCGGCTTCATCGCCGGTCTGGTGGTGTCCATCGCCCTGATCATGCAGTACATGGCCAGCGGCTTTCAGTGGGCGGCCAGGCGCATGGCCGTGGACTACGATGCCCTCATCGGGCTGGGGGTGCTGGTGGCCGGGGCCACCGGCGTGGCCGCCATGGTGGGCGGCCATCCCTTCCTCACCTCGGCCCACGACTATGTGCATTTTCCCCTGGTGGGCAAGGTGGAACTGGCCAGCGCCATGGTCTTTGATGTGGGGGTCTTCCTCACGGTGGTGGGGGCGGTGATGCTGGCCCTGGCCCAGGTCTCGCGCCTGGGGCTGGCGGCCAGTCACGAACCGGCCAATGAAGACCCCATGGACTTCGACCCGTCGACGCCGCCGCCCGCTGCCCGGCGGGATCATCCCTGAGCCGAACCCAAGAGAGAGGACGATCCATGGAATTGCTCGTGGCCAGTGCCGTGGGGATCATGACCGCCGCCGGGGTGTACCTGGTGCTGCGGGCCCGGACCTTTCCCGTGGTCCTGGGGCTTGCCCTGATGACCTATGGCGTGAATGTCTTCCTGTTCGCCATGGGCCGGCTGACCGTCAACCTGCCGCCGGTGCTCACGGCGGATGCCGCCGGCTACACCGATCCGCTGCCCCAGGCCCTGGTGCTCACCGCCATCGTCATCTCCTTCGGCATGACCGCCGTGGTGGTGGTGATGGCCCTGCGGGCCTATCTGGAGTCGGACACCGACCACGTGGATCTGGCCCGTTCCGAACCCATTGAGAAGGCGGATCGCCCATGAATCACTGGATCATCCTGCCGATCCTCCTCCCGGCCCTGGTGGCGCCCATGCTGGTGCTGGCCGTGCGTCATGACGTGGCGCTGGCCCGGGTCTTTTCCGTGGCCTCCACCGTATTGCTGCTGGGGGTGGCCGGGGGACTGCTGGCCATGGCCTCCGGCGGGGAGCCCCAGGTCTATGCCCTGGGCCACTGGCCGCCGCCTTTCGGCATCGTCCTGGTGCTGGACCGCCTCTCGGCCCTGATGCTCCTGCTCACGGCCCTCTTGGCCCTGTGGGTGCTGCTGTTCGCCATCGACGGGGCCGATGCCCGGGGGCGTCACTTCCACGCCCTGTTCCAGCTGCAGCTCATGGGGGTGAACGGGGCCTTCCTCACCGGCGACCTGTTCAACCTGTTCGTCTTCTTCGAGGTGCTGCTCATCGCCTCCTACGGGTTGATGGTGCATGGCGGCGGGGCCGCCCGCCTGCGGGCCGGTGTGCAGTACGTGGCGGTGAACCTGGTGGGGTCCTCCCTGTTCCTCATCGCCGTGGGGCTGATCTACGGGGTCACCGGGACCCTGAACATGGCGGATCTGGCGGCCAGGGTGCCCATGGTGCCCCCCGGCGACCAGGCCCTGTTGCAGACCGGTGCCCTGCTGCTGCTGCTGGTCTTCGCCGTGAAGGCGGCCCTGGTGCCGGTGCAGTTCTGGCTGCCGGGGACCTATGCCCTGGCCCCGGCGCCGGTGGCGGCCCTGTTTGCCATCATGACCAAGGTGGGGGCCTACGCCATCCTGCGGGTGCACGGCCTGATCTTCGGCGAGGGGATGGGGGAGGCCGCCCACCTGATCCAGGACTGGCTGCTGCCGGCGGCCCTGGTCACCCTGGCCACGGGCATGACCGGGGTGCTTGCCGCCCGCAGCCTGGGGCAGATGGTGAGCTTCGCCGTGATCGGCTCCATGGGCACGGTCATGATCCCCGTGGCCCTGTATACCCACCAGACCCTGGCCGCCGGCCTGTACTACCTGGTGCACTCCACCCTGGCGGCGGGGGCCCTGTTCCTGCTTGTGGGGCTGGTGGCGGAACGCCGCTCCGGTCCTGGCGACCGCCTGGTGGTGGCCCCCGCCTTCGCCCAGTCGGGCCTGATCGCCGCCTTCTTCTTCCTGGCGGCCCTGGCCATGGCGGGCCTGCCGCCCCTGTCGGGCTTTATCGGCAAGCTGCTCATCCTGGACGCGGTCCGGGAGGGGGAGGCCGCGGTCTGGATCTGGACCGGCATCCTGGTCACCTCCTTTTTGGCCATCATCGGTTTTGCCCGGGGGGGCAGCACCCTGTTCTGGAAGAGCACCGCCCAGGAGGGACGCCTTCAGGCGGAGCCGGGGGCGGACTCCGGGGCCCTGTCTTTTGTTGCGGTGGGCGGTCTGCTGGCGGGATTGCTGCTGTGGACGGCCCTGGCAGGGCAGGTGACCCCCTACCTGGAGGCCACCGCCCACCAGTTGCTGGACCGCGAAGGGTACGTGGACACCGTGCTGGAGACGCCCGGAAGGGTGATCGAGGAGAAGGGCCATGGCACACACTGAACAGCGCAGACCCAGTCTGCAGGAACGCTGGCTGCCGCATCCCCTGATGACCCTCACCCTGATCGTGGTCTGGATGCTGCTGCTCAACGGTTTCAGCCTGGGGGGGCTGCTCCTGGGCGGGGTGCTGGGAGTGGTGATCCCCATGGTCACCAGCCACTTCTGGCCGGGCCGGCCGCCCCTGCAGGCCTGGGACCGGGCGGCCGCCTTCACCGCCCTGGCCCTGTGGGACGTGATCGTGGCCAACGTGATCGTGGCCCGGCTGATCCTGTTCCGTGATCCTGCCACCCTGGCCAGCCGCTGGGTGCGCCTGCCCCTGGAGCTGCGCTCCCCCGAGGCCATCACCATCCTGGCAGGGACCATCTCCCTGACGCCGGGGACGGTGAGTTGTGATCTTTCCGCCGACGGCCGCGCCCTGCTGGTGCACTGCCTGGACGCCCCGGATGCGGAGGCGGCGGTGCGGGAGATGAAGACCCGCTACGAGGCCCGTCTCAAGGAGATCTTCCCATGATCGAGTACGCCCTGATCTTCGGCTTCGTCGCCGTCTCCCTGGCCCTGGTGATGAACCTCTGGCGCCTGCTCCAGGGCCCGTCGGTGGTGGACCGGGTGCTGGCGGTGGATACCATGGTGATCAACACCATCGCCCTGATCATCCTCCAGGGGATGTACCAGGGCACCACCCTCTATTTCGAGGCGGCGCTGCTGCTGGCGATGTTCGGTTTCATCTCCACGGTGGCCTTCTGCCGCTTCCTGTTGCGCGGCAACGTGATCGAGTGAACCCGAGGAGCTGAACCCTATGGCAACCTGGCTGGAAGCGCTGATCGCCCTGCTGATCGTGGTGTCCGGGATCTTCATCCTGGTGGGCTCCCTGGGGCTGCTCAAACTGCCCACCCTGATGATGCGTCTGCACGCCCCCACCAAGGCCACCACCCTGGGGGTGGGCGGGGCCCTGCTGGCTTCCATGGGCTTTTTCTGGGCGGTGGAGGGGACCGTCTCGGTGCACGAACTGCTGGTGACCGCCTTCCTCTTCCTGACGGCTCCGGTGACGGCCCATTTCATCGCCAAGGCCCACCTGCACCTGGAACGAAAGCGGGACGGCGGCGAACGGGAACGGCTGCCGGAGACGGGGACCGGCAGCGGCTGGAGCACCTACGATGCCGCGCCGCAGGCCGGGCAGGGGGAGGAGGGCGGCGCCCCGCGGGAAGGCTGAGCCCCGCGGGATATACGCCTCGTACAGCCCTTTCGGGGGCTCAGAAGCCCTCGGTGGAGGTGAACAGCCCCACCCGCAGGTCCTTGGCGGTGTAGATCAGACGGCCGTCCACGAACACCTGTCCGTCGGCGATCCCCAGCACCAGCTTGCGGGTGATGACACGCTTGACGTCCACCTGGTAGGTGACCCGCTCGGCGCTGGGCAGCACCTGACCGGTGAACTTCACTTCACCCACCCCCAGGGCGCGGCCGCGTCCGGGGTTGCCGATCCAGGCCAGGTAGAACCCCACCAGCTGCCACATGGCGTCCAGCCCCAGGCAACCCGGCATCACCGGGTCACCGGGGAAGTGGCAGTCGAAGAACCACAGGTCGGGCTGGATGTCCAGTTCCGCCCGCATCTCCCCCTTGTCGTAGGCCCCACCCTGGTCGCTGATGTGGGTGATGCGGTCCATCATCAGCATGTTGGGCACGGGCAGCTGGGCGTTGCCGGGGCCGAACATCTCCCCGTAGCCGCATTGCAGGAGTTCGTCGCGTTCGTAGCTGTTCTTTTGCATGGAGGCAGGGCGGTCCGAGTCGGAAAGCCGCCTATTGGACCGGATTCCGTATCCGGGCACAAGGGGCCGGGGCCCGATGCCGCCCGGAGGCGGCCCGGCCTAGGCGTCCCAGCGCAGCTGCGCCAGCTGGGACCGGGTATAGAAGTGCCCCTGGCGCATGAAGCCGGCCACGATGCCCTCCTTCAGGGCGGTGATGCGGCCGTGTTCATCCCGCTCCACCACCCAATGATCCGGCAGGCCGTCCAGCAGATGGATCAGGGCCGGGGATCCGTCCTCGTTGATGGAGAGATGGGTCTCGTGGGTCTGGGTGTCCATGAATGCCGGGAGGAACCCCAGTACCGCACCGGCGGTTTTCATCTCCGGAAACTCGCGGTAGGGGGCCCACAGCGCCCCGGAGGCATGTTCGAGTTGGCTTCGGTTCATGGGAGGTTCCCTTGATCTTTCGTCAGGCGAGGCGTGTCATCTTTCATAGCGGCGACCCTGGGGAGAACTTGAGGGCATTGCCAGGGATGCGGTCCTCTGGGCCATAATCGGGGTCTTCGACCTTCAGGCCCGCCACTGCGGCGGGCGCCGGAGCATTCATGACCGTTGAGGCCCTGTCCGGCCCCTGGGCCGGCCAACCGTTCCTGTCTGCCATCACCTGGCTGGTGATCCTCATGGGGCTGGCCTATGCCGCCCGTCCCTGGAGTCACCGACTCATCCACCGGGGCACGCGGGCCCTGACCTTGCTGCTGCGCCATGCGGCCCGCGCGGTGCGCCAGGCCCGGGATCGCCTGCGCCGGGGCCATCTGCGCTATCTGCGCGGGGTGGAGCTGCGCCGTGTGGAAGGCCGTTTCGACCGGGCCTATCGCGGCATCCACCTGCGGGTGAACCGGGATCTGGGGGGGTTCCCCGCCCTGGAGCGGCGCATCCTGCAACAGATCGAGAACCTGGAAGCGGATTATCACAGCGCCCGGGACCAGGTGCCCGAGGAACCGGCCTGGGTGCGCACTGCCAATGCCCTGGCCACCGCGCCGCCCAAGGCCGATCCGAGGGTGGGGCAGATCCTGGAGGAGATCCACGACTCCATGGCCCGGGCCGGCCGCGAGGCCCTGGAGGAATACCGCCGCGCCAGCCAGTCCCGCCTGGAGACCCTGAAGGGACTCCTGCCCGCCTGGAGGGAGTTGGGGGAACGGCTGCATCAGCTGGAACATGCGGTGCGGGCCCTGAGCGAGCAGACCCGGCATCTGGACACCGTGCTGGGGCGCTACCGCAGGCTCCGGCGGGGCGCGGTGCCCGCCCGCGGCATCTTTCTGGCCTCCACCGGGCTGCTGGCCGTGAGCGCCGCCATCCTGGCCCTGCAGGGGGTGGCCGCCGGGGTGTTGTTCTTCCTCGTGGAGCCCGCCATGGGGCGTGCGCTGGGGGAGGGGACGGCGATGCAGGGCATGGCCCTGGCCCCCTGGGCGGTGGGGTCCGTGATCCTCGCCGTGGTGCTGGGGGGCGGCCTGGTAAGTGAGTCACGCCGGGCCAGCCGGCTCATTCCTGCCTTCACCGTTCTGGAACCCCGGTTGCGGCGGCGCAGTGCAATCCTTGGGGGGGGGGCTGGTGCTGCTGGGGATCGTGCTCCTGGCCCTGCTGGCGGCCAGCCGGGATCTTCAGGCCGTCTCCGGGGAGACCCTGGTCCCGCTCCTGCAGGGGGGGGCGGAAGGCGGGGTGGGGACGATGGCGTGGTTGTCCACGTTGACCCGCCTGACCCTGGGGGTCCTCCTGCCCCTGCCCCTGGCCCTGGTGGCCCTGCCGCTGCAGGTCTTTCTGCAGTCCCTGGGGGTGGTGACCGGGGGGCTGGCGGTGACCGCCCTGGCCGTCCTCGCCGCCCTGCTGTCCTGGCTGGGCCTGGCGGTATACCTCCTGGGAGCCGTGCTACGGACCTTCTACGAGTTCTTCATCTTCATCCCCCTGCTCCTGGAGCGGGGGTACCGGGCCTGGCAGCGGCGCCGCACGGTGGCCCGAGAGGCCCCGGCGACGCTGCTCTCCCAGCCCACGACCCCGCCCCCCGGGGACGGTGGCACGGGGCGCGGATCGTCCTGATCAGCACTGCTCCCAGGGCAGGCCGTGATGGCGCCAGCCGTTGATGCTGGAGCGGTGGTGCTGTTCGTCCAGATCCCCCTCGAAGCCCTCGGCCACGTGGTAGACCCGGGGGATGCCGGCCGCGATGAGTTCGCGTCCGGCATCCAGGGAGCGCTTGCCGCTGCGGCAGATGAGGATGACCGAGGCCCCGTGGTCTTCGCCGTCCTGGCCGGCCCCGCCCAAAAGCAGCTTGCGCACCTCAGGGACGAAGCGGGGATTGCGGGTCCAGTCGGGCTCATCCATCCAGGGGATGTGCAGGGCCCCCTTGGGGTGGCCCACGAACAGGTATTCCATGCTGGAGCGGATGTCCACCAGCAGGGTGCGCTGGTCGGACTGGAGCATTTCAAAGGCCTCCCTGGGGGAGAGGTCGATGGGATCGTGTTTGGACATGAGACCTGTGTGTCCTCCGTGGCCGGACGGGTTCTGATAGAGTGTGGCAGCGTGGTGGCCGGTCCCCGCAGCAGGGCCGTGTCCGCCGTAAGCGCGCCGGGGGCGCACCCGGCATTCTCGCCCATCCGGGAATTTTTGATAAAGGACAATATTCGTGGAACGCGTGCTGATCATCCTCCTGGGGCTGATGTTGGGGCCGGGTCTGCTCCTGTCCGCCTGGAGTCCCCCCGCCGGGGCACAGGCCACCGCCTATGTCAGTGACGAACTGGAGATCGCGGTGCGCCGGGGCAAGACCTTCCAGCACCGTATCCTCACCTTCCTCGACAGCGGCGACCCCGTGACCGTGCTGGAGGATGATGGCGAGGGCTATACCCGCATCCGCACCCAGGGGGGGACCGAGGGTTGGGTCCAGACCCGCCATCTCATGGACCGCCCCCATGCCCGGGTGCTGCTGGAGGAGGCCCGTTCCCGCATCGAGTCCCTGGAGGCGACGCGCGACGCCCTCCGGGAGGAGACGGCCGAACTGGAGGCGGACCGGGACCGGCAGGCGCAGCGGGCGTCCACCCTCTCCGACCGGGTGGCAGAACTGGAAAAGGCCTTGCAGGACCTGCGCACCCTGGCGGCCGATCCCCTGGAAAAGGCCCGGGAAAACGAGGAACTCACCGCACGCCTGGCCCAGGAACAGGAACGGGTACGGCAGTTGCTGGAGGAGAACCGTCGCCTGCGGGACGATGACCGCAAGGACTGGTTCCTCTATGGTGCGGGGGTCTCCATCGGCTGCCTGCTGCTGGGGATCCTGCTCACCCGGGTGCGGCTGCGCCGACGTGCCTCCGGCTGGATCGACTGATCCCGAAAATCCCGGATTTCCATACCAAAGGTCCCTCTGGGGGCCGATACTGCAGAAGGAGAGATCATGTATAGACGTGCCTTGGCGATGGCCTTCCTGATGGGTGCGATGACCCCCGCGGCGGCGGATACCCTGGATGCCTATCTGAGCCAGGAGACGGCCCAGTTCACCTACCTGACCGGTTCCGAGCGCATCGGGTTCGGCGGGGCGGAGATGTCCCTGGGGGTATTCTTCGACGATGAGGACGACCTGATGCTGAGCACGGGCCTGAGCGTGGCCGGCGTCCCCGCCGGGGAGCGGCCCCTCACCTTCGGTGTCGGTGCGAAGGCCTATTTCGGCTTCCTGGACGAGCCGGACCGGGATTTCCAGTCCATCGGCCTGGGGGGCGAGGTGCGCTACACCATTCCCGCCAACACCCCCATGTACCTCTCCGCCAGCGCCCATTACGCCCCCAAGGTGACCACCTTCGGCGATGCGGACGATTTCTACGACCTGGGTCTGCGTTACGAACTGGAGGTGACCCCGGGGGCCCGCGGTTTCATCGGTTACCGCCTGATGGAGGCGGACCTGGAGCGGGGTGGGGATTTCGAGCTGGATGACAATATCCACTTCGGCGTCCGCCTGGACTTCTGAGGGGCCATGACGGGACAAGAACCCATGGGCCGGGTGCTGGAGATCATGGCCCGGCTGCGGGATCCGGAGCACGGCTGCCCCTGGGACCTGAAACAGCGCATGGACACCCTGGTCCCCCACACCCTGGAGGAGGCCTACGAGGTGGCCGATGCCGTGCAGCGGGGGGACATGGAGGAGCTGCGCGCCGAACTGGGTGACCTGCTGTTGCAGGTGGTGTTCTACGCCCGCCTGGCGCAGGAGCAGGGGACCTTCGATTTCAACGATGTGGCCGCCACCCTGGCGGAGAAGCTGGTGCGCCGTCATCCGCATATCTTCGCCGGGGAGCGCTTTGACTCCGAGGCGGAGCAGCATGCCGCCTGGGAGGCGGAGAAGGCCCGGGAACGGGCGGCGCGCCGGGGACAGGCGCAGGATCCGCCCGGCCTGCTGGATGGCGTCGCCCAGGCCCTGCCGGCCCTGACCCGGGCCGCAAAGCTGCAGAGGCGGGCGGCCCGGGCGGGGTTCGACTGGGATGCCCCCGGGCCCGTACTGGACAAGATCCGCGAGGAGCTGGATGAGGTCCATGCCGAGATGACCGCCGGCGGCGCCCAGGACCGCATGGAGGAGGAGGTGGGGGATCTGCTGTTTGCAGTGGCCAATCTGGCCCGGCACCTGGAGGTGGATCCGGAGGCCGCCCTGCGCCGGGGCAATGCCAAGTTCGAACGCCGTTTCCGCCACATGGAGGCCGCCCTGGCGCGGCAGGGACAGCGACCGGAGGAGCAGACCCTGGAGGCCCTGGAGGGGCTGTGGCAGGAGGCCAAGCGGGCGGGGGCGTGAGGCCTGAACGGGCCCGTCCGGGTCCGATGGCCGCAGGGCGGTTTCCTAATCCAGCCGCAGGGACAGGTCCACCGCGCGCACGTGCTTGGTCAGGGCCCCCACGGAGATGCGGTCCACCCCGGTGAGGGCGATGGCCCGTACCTGCTCCAGGTCCACCCCGCCGGAGGCCTCCAGGGGGCAGCGGCCTGCTACCCGGGCCACCGCCTGGCCCATCCCCGCCAGGTCGAAATCATCCAGCATGATGATATCGGCCCCCGCCTCCAGGGCCTGGTCCACCTCGTCCAGGTTCTCCGTCTCCACCTCCACCGTCACCCCGGGGGCCCGCTGCCGCGCAGCGGCCACGGCAGCGGCGATGGACCCTGCAGCCAGGATGTGGTTCTCCTTGATCAGGATGGCGTCGTACAGGCCCATGCGGTGATTGTGGCCGCCACCGCAGGTGACGGCATACTTCTGCGCCCGGCGCAGCCCCGGCAGGGTCTTGCGCGTGTCCAGGATGCGGGCACCGGTACCGGCCACCGCCTCCACGTAACGGCGTGTGAGGGTGGCGGTGGCGGACAGGGTCTGCAGGAAGTTGAGCGCGGTACGCTCACCGCTGAGGACGGCCCGGGTGGGGCCTTCCAGCTGGAGCAGGCGGGTTCCGGGGGGGACGGCTTCCCCCTCCGCCACGGCCCAGTGGATCGCCACGGCGGGGTCCAGCCGGGCGAAGACGGCATCGAACCAGGGGCGACCGCAGATCACCGCCGCCTCCTTGCAGACCACCTGGCCCCGGCAACGGGCCGTCTCCGGGATCAATCCGGCGGTGATATCGCCGCTGCCCAGGTCCTCCTCCAGGGCGGCGCGGATACAGGCATCATGGTCGGGGGGGATGGTTGCGGTCATGCTGAGGGCCTCGGAAAAGGGGCGACAGCATACCGCAAACCCGCGGCGGGCTCATCCGTGCCTTCCCGCCGCGGGCCCGTGTGCCGGCTGCTACACCTTGAAGCGGCCCACCAGGTCCTGGAGTTCCCGGGCCAGGCGCGAGAGCTGTTCCGAGGCCTCGGTGGTCTGGCGGGCCCCCTGGGCGTTTTGCTCGGCCGCATCGGAGATGCTGGTGACGTTGCGGTTCATCTCCTCGGCCACGGCGCTCTGTTCCTCCGCCGCGCTGGCCACCTGACTGTTCACGTCGTTGATGGTGGCCACGGCGCTGTTGATGGCGTCCAGGGCCTGGTCCGCCTCCGCGGCGCTGTCACGGCTGGACTGGGCCGATTCCTTGCTCTCCTCCATGACGGTCACCGCCCTGCGGCTGGCCTGCTGCAGGCGTTCGATCATCTCCTGGATCTCCTCCGTGGAACTCTGGGTGCGGTTGGCCAGGGAGCGCACCTCGTCCGCCACCACGGCAAAGCCGCGGCCCGCCTCACCGGCCCGGGCCGCCTCGATGGCGGCGTTCAGGGCCAGCAGGTTGGTCTGCTCGGCGATACCCCGGATCACGTCCAGCACCTTGCCGATCTCATCGCTGTCCTTGTCCAGCTCCCGGATGACGTCGGCCGCCTGCTGTACCTCGTCGGCCAGCTGACCGATGCGGGCCATGGTGCCGGAGACCACTTCCTTGCCCCCCTGGGCCGCGGACTGGGCCTCACCCGTGGCGTCCGCCCCCTGCTGGGCGTTGCGCGCCACCTCCTGGGCCGTGGCGTTCATCTCGTTCATGGCCGTGGCCAACTGGTCCACCTCCGAGCGCTGCTTGCTGACGCCGGCATCCGTGCGCTCGGTGATGTCGGCCAGATCGCTGGCGGCCTGGGCCAGGTGGGCGGTGGAGTCCAGGACCCGGGCGATCAGGTCCCGGAAGTTGTCCATCATGGCGTTGAAGGCCTGGGCCGACTGACCGATCTCGTCGTTCCCCTTCACCTCCAGGCGGTGGGAGAGGTCGCCATCCCCCTGGGCAATGCCCCTGAGGCCCCGGGTCATCTGCTGCATGGGATGGGTCACCACCCGCGCGGTGAACAGGTACATCACCAGGAGTACGGGAATACTCACCAGGAAGGCGATGCTGGTGATGCTGAGGCCGAAGCGCCCCACGGCGGCGTTGACGTCCTCCAGGCTGACACGCATGCTCACCGCACCCAGGATGTCGCCTTCCTGGGCCATGGCATGGCAGCTGGTGCAGTTCTTGCCCAGGTAGTCGCTCTGGTTTTGTACCGGCATGACGGCCCGCAGTTCGCTGCGGTCCCCGGAGAGGGCGATATGGGGTTCCCCCGTCTCCAGTACGCGACGCTCCACGGCATCCCGGGGGATTTCGTTCTCCTCCCCCTCGCCGTACTGCCGGCTGACGGGCTCTCCCCGCAGCACCCGCAGATCGCGCACATTGTGCAGTTCCACGATCTGGTCCAGGAACTCGTCGCGGCGATGGGTGGTGCCGGTGATCATGAGGGTGGTGAGCCCCGCCATGGTCATCTCATGCAGCGTGCCGGTGAAGGTCTCGGCCTGCTCGATGGCGGTCTGGCGTTGTTCGTGCACGGCCCACCAGATCATGCCGGCCCAGGCCGGGAGCAGGATCAGGCCCAGGGCCGCCACCAGGCGGACCCAGATGGGCAGATCAGTGATACGTCGCATGTCGGTTCCCCGCAGGATACGTGTTTTCGAGCGCGTTCAGGACGCCCCGGCGGCCCGTACGGGCTCCCCCTCAACTCCTGCCCCACCACCGTGGTGTGCGGGCCGGTCCGCCGCTTGCTTATCCCGTATCGGCCGCGCGCGCCCGATCTTGAAACCCGCGTGCCTTGCCATGGTGCCGGCCCGTGCACTGCGCCGGTGCGAAGTGCCCCCCGGGCCGGTACCCAGCCTGCCAGGGACCCGCGGGGGGAGGGATGACCCGGATCAAGGGCGGGGCATCCACCGCCGGGATCAATCCAGTTTCTCGTCCCGCAGGATGCGGCGTTTCACCTTCTGCAGGAAGAGCCAGGCGCTGAAGGCCACCAGCGGCGTGGCCAGCCCCATACCCAGGGCGGGGTTCACTGGTAGGCCTATGCCTTCCAGGCCCTTGAGGGCGTAGCCCGCCAGGCCCACGCCGTAGTAGCTGATGGCGATTACCGACAGTCCTTCCACCGTATCCTGCAGGCGCAACTGCAGGCGGGCGCGGCGGTCCATGGACTCCAGCAGATTGCGGTTCTGTGCCTGCAGGTCCACCTCCACCCGGGCCCGCAGCAGGGCGGTGAGGCGGGCGGCCCGCTCCGCCAGGTTGCGCTGACGCTCCCCCACGGATTCGCAGGTGGCCACCGCCGGGGCCAGGCGGGCCTCGAGGAATTCGGTGAAGGTCTGCAGGCCCTCGATGCGCCGCTGGCGGAGCTGTTCCAGGCGCTGCTTGACCACCCGGTAGTAGGCCCGGGAGGCCTCGAACCGGTAGGTGGTCTGGGCGGCCACCGCCTCGATCTGCGAGGCCAGGTGGCTCAGATCCGACAACAGCTCGCTCTGGGAATGGCCGCATTCCTGGGCCTCGGGGTCGGCCATGCGGGCCGCCAGGTCCGACAGCCGGCGGTCTGCGGTGCTCAGGGAGCGGCTGGCCTTGCGCGCCATGGGCAGGCCCAGGAGGGTCATGATGCGGTAGGCGTTCACCTCCAGGATGCGCTTCACCAGCCGCCCGGCCTGGGCTTCGGAGAGGCCGTCGTTGCGCAGCAGGATCCAGGCAAGGCCGTCGTCGTGGATGCGCAGATCGGACCAGGCCCGGCCCTTGCCGCCCACCACCTCGGAACCGATGACGATGTTGCCCTCGAAGAGCCGCGACAGTTCCGGCAGGTCCCGTTCGGGCATGTCCCCGGACTCCATGGCCAGGGAGACGGCGGTCACCAGTTCCCCGGGGCAGTCCTGCAGCCAGTCCTGGGGGATGCGCCGGATCACCGGGTCCCGGAACGGGTGATCGAAGGGGGCCGAGCGGGTGAAGGTGTAGGTGACGAACTCGGTGTGCCGCTCCCAGTGCAGGCGGATGTCCCCCAGGTCCGCCATGTAATACTGCCCCAGCTCCTCCGGCACCGGCGCGCCGAAGTGCTCCAGCAGGCGGCACAGGTGGCGGTTGTTCACCCCCGTGCCCCGCTCGCCGCAGAGGAAGGCCATGTGGGAGACCTGGGCCGGGGCCCGGATGGGCTCGAAGGTGCGGGCGTGGAGTTCGCCGGTGAGCACCCGTCGCAGGGTGTGTTCCTTCACGGGCAGGGACGTGGTCATGGCCGGAACTTCCTCCGTCATTCCACGGCGGCGAGCAGGGGTTCCGCCTCCAGCACCCGGAAACCGGCCCGGGTCAGGTGGGCCACGGCCCGGTCGGGTTCGGCGAAGCGGAAGATGAGGGCGGCCCGGCCCGGGTGGCGCAGGGAGAAGGCATACATGTATTCGATCTTCAGGTCCGCCTCGCCCGCGCTGCGCAGCACCGCCGCCAGGCCGCCGGGATGATCCTCCACGTCCACGGGGACCACCTCGGTGAGCTTGACCACCCACCCGGCCTCCCGCAGCAGGGATTCCGCGCGGCCCCAGTCGCGCACGATCAGGCGCAGGATGCCGAATTCCGCCGTGTCCGCCAGGGACAGGCCGAGGATGTTGATACCCTCCCGGGCCAGCAGGTCCAGGGGTTCGGCCAGGTGCCCGGAGCGGTTTTCCAGGAATACGGAGATCTGTTGCAGTTTCATGGGTCTCGATGCTCCCGTGCAGGCCCTTGGGTGTCAGATATCGCGCCGGTCGATGACGCGCCTGGCCTTGCCCTCGCTGCGGGCCAGGCTGCGGGGCTCCACCAGACGCAGCCCCACGCGGATGCCCAGGATGTGTTCGATGGCCTTGGCCAGGGCGGCGCGCACGTCCTCCAGGGCCCGCACCTGGTCGCTGAAGACCTCGGGGGTGACCTCCACCTCCACGGTCATCTGGTCCAGCCCGTTGTCGCGGGTGAGGATGATCTGGTAGTGGGGCAGGGTGCCCTCCACCTGCAGCAGCGCCGCTTCCACCTGGGACGGGAAGACGTTCACCCCGCGGATGATGAACATGTCGTCGGAACGGCGGCCCACCCGCTGGAAACGCCGTGTGGTGCGGCCGCAGGCACAGGTCTCGGGGATGATGCGGGTGATGTCCCGGGTGCGGTAACGCAGGATGGGCATGGCCTGCTTGCTCAGGGTGGTGAGTACCAGCTCCCCCTCCACGCCGTCGGGCAGGGGTTCGCCGGTGTCCGGATCGATGACCTCGGGATAGAAGTGGTCCTCGAAGATGTGCAGGCCGTGCTGTTCGCTGCACTCGCTGGCCACGCCGGGGCCGATGATCTCCGACAGGCCATAGATGTCGTAGGCGCGGATGCCCGCCTCCATCTCGATGCGCCGGCGCATGGCGTCGCTCCAGGGCTCGGCGCCGAAGACCCCGGTGTGCAGGGGCAGGTCGCGCAGGTCGATGCCCATGTCCGCGGCCCGGTCCAGGATGTGCAGGAAGTAGCTGGGGGTGGCGCACATGGCGGTAACGTTGAAGTCCTGCATCACCATGAGCTGGCGTTCGGTGTTGCCGCCGGAGACGGGGATGACCGTGGCCCCCAGGGCCTCGGCGCCGTAGTGGGCCCCCAGGCCGCCGGTGAACAGGCCGTAGCCGAAGGCGTTCTGCACGATGTCCCCCCGGTGCAGGCCGCAGGAGGCGAAGGTGCGGGTCATCACCTCGGCCCAGACCTCCAGGTCCTCCCGGGTATAGGCTACGACGATGGGCTTTCCTGTGGTGCCGGAGGAGGCGTGCAGGCGCACGATCTCCCCCATGGGGCTGGCGAACAGGCCAAAGGGGTAGGTGTCGCGCAGGTCCGCCTTGGTGGTGAAGGGCAGGTGGGCGATGTCCGAAAGGTCGCGGATGTCCTGGGGTGTGATGTCCTTCTCCTGCATCCGCTGGCGCACCAGGTCCACATGGTCGTAGGCCCGCTGCACCACGGCCCGCAGGCGCCGCAGCTGCACCTCCCGCAACCGCTCCAGCGGGAGGAAGTCCGGGGCGCTGGCCGGATGGAACCCCCCGGCCGCATCGTTCCAGCGTTCTTTGAGCATCTACACCCCCTCGGTCTGTGTCTCGCGGCCGAGCCGCTCACCGGCCCCGCGCCCGATGGCGAAGGCCTGTTCGTTGATGGCATGGATCTTTGCGGGCAGGCGGCTGCGGATGGCCTGCATCCAGGTGGCCTCATCGAACTCCAGTTGCACCGAAAGCGCCCCCAGCAGGGCCACGTTCAGGCTCTTGCGGTTGCGCAGGCTGCCCTCGGGAATGTCGTCGGGGGTGATCAGCATGCCCCCGGGACGGAGCCAGTGCCGGTTGATCTCCACCTGGGAGGGTTCGAACACCAGCAGGAAGTCCGCCTCCCCGTCGGGCACCATGGGGCTGAACACCTCCTCCCCGAAGCGCACGTCGCTGGTCACCGAGCCGCCGCGCTGGCTCATGCCGTGGACCTCGCTCTTTTTTACCTGCAGGCCGGTGGAGAAGGCGGCGGTGGACAACAGGTCCGAGGCCGTGACCACCCCCTGGCCCCCCAGGCCGGCCAGCACGATATTGGTTACCGCCATGGCGGATCCTCCCGATATGGATAAGGAATGGCGGCCCCGCCGCGGGGCCGCCGTGGCAGGCATGTGCCCTCAGGGCGTGGGGGCCTGCGCATGATCCGCGGCACCCTCGCGGGCGGCCTGCTCGTAGCGCCGGATCATGGGGGCCGCCAGCACACAGGGGCGGCGGGCGATGAGCACCGAGAGTTCGTCCCGCTCCATGAGGGCCTTGAGCGCCCCTTCGAAGTCGTCCTCCGGTTTCTGCGGGTCCACCACCTGCACGTTCTTCACCCCCATGGCGCGGCAGACCTCGGCCAGGTCCATCCTCTGGGTGGGGGCGTGGTTCAGGGAACGGCCCGTGCCGGGGTGTTCCTGGCGGCCGGTCATGGCCGTGGTGTCGTTGTCCACGATGAGGACCACATGGCCGGTGGGCGGCGGATTGTAGACCATCTCCGCGATGCCGGTGAGGCCGGAGTGCACGAAGGTGGAGTCGCCGATGACGCTCACCACCCGCCGTGCCTCCTCCGGCGGCAGGGTGTGGCGCAGCCCCAGGCCCACGCCGATGGCGGCGCCCATGTCCACGCAGGTGTCCATGGCCTCGAAGGGGGGCAGCACCCCCAGGGTGTAGCAGCCGATGTCCCCGGCCACGATGTACTTCAGGCGTCCGAGCACCTCGAACACCTCCCGGTGGGAACAGCCCTTGCAGAGCTCCGGGGGCTTGCCGGCGGGGGGGGCGGCCTCGGGGGAGGTGTCCCCGGCCAGGATGCGGCGCACCCGGGGCACGTTCAGTTCGCCGAAGCGGTACATCTCCGGCTTGCCCTCCACCGCCAGACCATCGGCGCGCAGGGCCTCGTACACCAGGTGGTCCCCCTCCTCGATGACGATGCAGCGGTCCACCCCGCCCACGAAGCGGCGCAGGGTCTCCATGGGCAGGGGCCAGGTGAGCCCCAGGGACAGGACCCGGGCCCCGGGGGCGGCCTCCCGGGCGTGCATCACCGATACCCCCGAGGCGATGATGCCCAGGCGGCGGTCGCCGTCGTACACCCGGTTCGGGCCCTCGGAGTCGTTCCAGCGGGCGATCTGCTCCAGCTTGCCCCGCAGCTTGCGATGGGCGGGGCGGGCGTGGGTGGGCACCATGACCCGTCCGGGGATGTCGCGCTGGAAGCCGGGTTGCAGGGATCCGGGGCGGGCCGGGCCGGGGCACACCTGGGTGCGGGCATGGCAGATGCGGGTGGTCATGCGCAGGATCACCGGGATGCCCCAGCGCTCGGAGAGCTCAAAGGCGGTCAGGGTGAAGTCGTAGGCCTCCTGGGCGTCCGCCGGTTCCAGCATGGGCACCCCCGCGGCGCGGGCGTAGTGGCGGTTGTCCTGTTCGTTCTGGCTGGAGGCCATGCCCGGGTCGTCCGCAGAGATCAGCACCAGTCCACCCACCAGGTCCATGTAGGCGGCGGTGAACAGCGGGTCGGCGGCCACGTTGACGCCCACGTGCTTCATGGTCGCCAGGGTGCGCCCCCGGGCGAGGGACACCCCCAGGGCCACTTCCAGGGCCACCTTCTCGTTGGGGGCCCACTGGGCGCGGCCACCCAGTTGGTCCAGGGCCTCCAGGATCTCCGTGGAAGGGGTGCCGGGGTAGCCGGTGCCCAGGTGCGTGCCGGCGTGCAGGGCGGCCAGGGCCACCGCCTCATTGCCGCTGAGAAGCATTCGTTCGTTGGTCGCCATCAGTCGATGCCCGATTCGGATGAACAAGCCCGGCACAGGCGCATGGACTAGCCCGGGCGGCAGCCCGCAAGTCTACATGATTCGCGCCTCGGGACCAGTCCCCCGAACGGGGCGTCGTGAAATGGGGGGATGGGGCAGGGTGGGGGAGGGGGTGTCCCTCCCCGCGAAGGAGGGTGCCGGGGCCTCCCTGCCCCGGTGCGCTGCGGCCGTGTCCTTCCGGCCGGATAGGGGGGCGCCTCAGCCGCGGCCCACCCAGGCGGTGCACCAGCCGCCTTCCGCCACCAGATGCTTGGGGAAGACGGAGCAGGGACCCCAATCCTTGGCATCGGGATTGGAGTACAGCAGGCAGTTGCTGCAGCGGCTGCCCTCCTGGTAGCTGTCGTGGGTCACGCCGCTGGCGTCGTGGGTATAGCTCAGGGCCTGGGCCGTGGCATCGTCCTCGGAGAGGCGTTCCAGCTCGGCGGCCTGGGCCGCCGTGGTCCAGCCCAGTCCGGCCAGGGGCACGGCCACCAGGCCACCGGCCCCCAGCTGCAGGAAACGGCGGCGGCTGACGTGGGTATCGCGGGTGTTCATGATGTCCTCCTTCTCGCCGCGGGGGCGAATGTTCTTCAGGTTTCCGGGCCCGTTTTCCGGACCTCGGGGCCAGTATCCGCCCCGTTCCCTGAACGCCCCATGAACGGCGCCGCGTCAGCCGGCCGGTTCCTCCTCGTCGAAGTCCCCCCTGAATTGCGGATTGGCCTCCACGGGCGCGGCGCTGGGCGGTCCCCCGGAAGCCGGGGCCGGCGGCGTGCCCTGCATCTGCACCCGGGCCGGCGGGGCCCGGCCGTCCTTGCCCTCGCCGAAGTAGAGGGTCATGTGGGGGAAGGGGATCTCGATGCCGGCGGCGTCGAAGTGGCGTTTCACCAGGCGGTTGTACTCCCGGCCCACGGCCCATTGCATGCCGGGGCGGGTCTTGATGCGCACGCGCACGTTCACGGCGCTGTCCGCCAGGGCGGTGACCCCGTGCACCTCCAGATCCCCGAGGATATAGGGCCCCATCTCCGGCATCTGCCGCAGCTCCTCGAAGGCCTCGTTCATACGCTGCAACACCTCGTCGGTGTCCTCGCGGTAGGCCACGCCGTACTCGCCCACGTGATAACCGAAGTCGCGCATGTAGTTGGACACCGTGTCCACTGAGGAGAAGGGCAGCAGGTGATAGGTGCCCGACAGATCGCGCATGCCCATGGAACGGATGGTGAGGCGTTCCACGGTGCCGGTGATGCCGCCGGCGGTGACCACGTCCCCCACGTTGAAGGCGTTCTCCAGCTGGATGAAGACCCCGGTGATCACATCCTGCACCAGCTTCTGGGCGCCGAAACCGATGGCCAGGCCCAGGACCCCGGCGCCGGCGATGAGGGGGCCGATGTTGATGCCCACCTGGGCCAGCACCACCATCAGGGTCATGACCACAAGGGTGATGGCCGCGGCGTTGCGGAAGATGGTGAGCAGGGTACGCACCCGGGCGTTGGGCTCGCCGTCCCCGGTGGCGGGGCTGAGCCGGTATTCGATCCAGCTGGTCAGGCCCAGCCACACCAGCATCGCCCCGGCCAGGATCAGGGCCACGGCCACGGCGTTGCCGATGAAGCGCCCGCCCGCGTCGGAGGCCGCCCAGGCGGGCAGGCTGAAGGGGGTCCAGGCATCCAGAATCAAAGCGGCCACCACGGCCAGCAGGGTGAAGCGCAGGACCTTGAGCACCCCCGGGATATAGGCGTTGAGCCGTTCCTCCAGCAGGGGGATGCGCTCGCGGGTCTCCTGGGGCAGGCGGATGCGCTTGAGGATCACGCGGCCCAGCAGCAGGGACAACAGGATCCCCGCCGCACTGGCTAGCAGGGTCTGCGCCGTGGCGGTGAGCATGAAGGGCAGGGCCTGGCCGGGGAAGACCAGGGCCACCACCAGGATGGCCGTCAGATAGGCCAGGGCGATCCCATGCCAGATGCGTCCCGCACCCTGCAGGGCCACCCGGCCGAAGCCGGAATCCATGCGTTCCGCGAGTTTCATCAGACGGCCCTGCACCCGCTTGCGGTTGCGCAACACCAGGGCCACCGCCCGGTAGTAGGCCACCGCCAGGATGAGCAGCGCCAGGATACGGGCCGGTTCGGGGGCCACCAGCAGGGCGGTCACCGGCACCACGAAGAGCAGGCCGTAGCCCAGAAAGGCGGTCATGCCGGAGGTCCAGCGGGTGCTGGCGGAGGCCTCGGCATCGGACAGGGGCAGCAGGCGCAGACCCGGCCAGCGGTGGGATAGGAACAGGCGCAGGGCCGCCCGCGTCAGCTCCACCAGAAGGAAGGCATTGAGGAAGAGGCTGTCCCGGGCCGTCATCTGTCCGGCCTCGCCGGTGACGAACAGGGCCAGGGCGTGGCCCGCCGCCCAGGCCAGGGCCACGCTGGCCAGGTCCAGCAGCAGGGCGGTGGTGGTGCCCGTCACCCGGCGCACCACCCCGGCGGGACCGGTGCGGGCGCGGGCGTGGTGGTCCAGGCGACGGTAGGCCAGCCGGGCCAGGCGGGAGAGGAGCCACAGCACGGCCAGGGTGGCCACGATCAGTCCCGCCAGTTCCAGGGTGTTCACCGTCAGGTCCACGGGGTCGGCGGCCCGCATCCCGTCCCAGGCCGCCTGCGTGGCCCGGATTGCGGTGTTGAACTGCTCCACCGCCCCCTCGGCCAGGGACTGGGTCCACTGTGCCACCTGCCGGGTCGGCGGCACATCGCCGGTCTCCCCGGCGGCCGTGTCCTCCTCCGCCGCCGTACGGCGCAACTCTTTGATGAGGACCTCCCGGGCCGCCTCATCCTCCAGCAGGTCGGCGAGACGGCTGTCCCCCGGCGCGGCCTCCTGGGCCTGCAGGGGAAGGGCGGTGCAAAGGAGTGCCAGCAGGGCGGCGATCCAGGGCAGGATGCCCCGGCGGGATGATGCGGGCTGTCTCAACCTGAACTCCTTGGCCGAGTGGCGATGATGGATCTGGATGGGCCGCTGGCGGGGGGGGCATTCGGGCCAGCGGCATTTCGTATGCGTGTCACTTTGCATGAACACCGGCGAGGGCTTCAAGGAAAGGCGGAGGCGACGAACGGTCTGTGGGCGGGTATGGAGGGGGTACCCCCGGGAGGTG
>NZ_NRSK01000004.1 GCF_016584115.1 Ectothiorhodospira mobilis | reverse complement strand
ATGAATGGTACTCGCCATGAGGTCAGTCCTGCGTTGGATCATCGGCCACAATACTCAACCACTCCCGCGCATGAAACAGGGGGGCCTTATCATGCGGTATACAATCAAGCGAGACCCAACAATTATGCATTGGGGGAGCATTTCATCAGGGGCTGCCATAAGGGGTTCCTCGACGTTTCAAGTGGATTCGAGGATGGCCCCTGCGGGACTGGCGATCAGATAGATCATGGTCATGAAGGTGTTGGTGTTGCGATACCCACGGGCTCTGGCTCGGGCCGCCTGGAACAAGCCGTTCAGGCCCTCCAGGCGTGCATTGGTGTAGGTCGATGTCCAGCGACGTACGACCTGCTCTGCGTGAGTGGCCAGGGTCTGCAGCGCCTTGGCCATGGGCGCGAGGAGCAGGTTGTCGCCGACCAGTGCGCAGGCGTAGTTGATGAAGCGTGTGATCCGCCAGCGCGCCGCTTGTGGGGTGCTTGCTTGCCGCACCCAGCGCAGCCGCTCCTTGATGCGCCAGGCCGTCGCCGTATCCAACCCCTGTTCCAGTAGCTCGGCCATGGCATGCAGCTGGTTCGTCGTCAGATGATCGACCTCGCCCCGCTTCAGCACCGCCCAGCGCAGGTGCTTGGGCAGCGGCTTGACCCGTCCCTCGGCCTTGCGCACCTCATCGAGCGCCCTCGTGAAGGTCTGCACGATGTAGAACCAATCGACGGTGATTTGGGCATGGGTGAAGTGTCTCGGAACCGCCTTGAGGAAGGCGCGGACATGTCGCAGACCACCTCAAGGACGCGCTCCGGCGCCCCGTTGTGCGCCTTCATAAAGCAGCAGGAAAATGCCTCCAGCGTCTCTTTGCCATGCCCCGGAGTGACGAACAGGACCGGCTTGTCGCTCCGCTCCATGTCGATGAAGACCGTCACGTAGTTCTGCCCGCGCTTGCTGGCCGTCTCGTCCAGCCCCACCGCCTTCACCGAGGACAGGTCAAGCGCGGCGACCGCCTTGGCCACGTAGTGCTCCACCACGCGCCACAATCGCTTGTCGGTCTCCTCGATGATGCGCGCCGCCGCACTCACCGGCATCTCCCGAACCAGCGCCAGTGCCGCCTGTTCGAACAGCAGCGTGAAGGCGCTCCCCTTCCGGGCCCACGGCACCTCGGCCAATCGGACCCCGTGTTGAGGGCACTTCACCCGCGGTACCGATGCGTGGATGTAGCAGTGATGCTGAAAGAAGTTCAGATGGCGCCAGGTCTTCTCCTGGAAGTCGTGCGCCGGGCAAACCTCGCCACATTCCGGGCACGCATAGCGCGAACCCCGCTCAGCTTTCACCTGCAGATGCAGCTCGTGTGGCTGCTTATCCGTATCCAGGCGTTGCTCCACCAGCTCCCAGGGCGACTGTATCCCCAATCCCAGCAGAAGAATCTCGTTGCCATCCACAGCGCTTCCCCTCTACGTACTCGCGCTTACCCTGGCACAGCTACCCGGCCCAATTCCACTCGGAACGTCGAGGAGCCCCATAAGGTAGGGGAATAGTGCTTTATCCTCTGCGCCTTCAATATCAATCTTAATGACGTCCACTCTATCTATAGATAGTTCTCGCAGAATATCCAGGAGAGGTTTGCAGGTTATTCGAACCGTTCCTCCCCCGGAATTTCGACCAGCAATGCCCGCAGCGTGAGTAGTGATGCTGCTGCTGCCGAGATTTTTTGGGTCGAGATGTAGTTCAAGTTCTGCTTCAGTATCTCCGACTCCAACCTGGAGTGCATCGATTCGTGGCCAGTCCAGGCATCCAAACCGCGTTGCCTTTATATTAAATGTAAGTCGCTCAAAGGCGGGAGGGTTTGGTTCCATTGCTACGACGCGCCCGCGAGAATCCATATGCGTTGCCGCGGTCAGTGTGTATATCCCGACGTTTGCTCCAATATCCACAAAGGTTCCGCTTTTCGGAAGGTTGTCTATGAGTAATTCGCGTTCGCGCTTATCAAAGCGCCACGGCATGAAAACGAATTTTTTCTCAGAGTTGTTATCCCGAAGATAACATCTCATTTTTATTGAGCCTACGGCTACATCAATTGGTAATTGCCCCCATCCCAAAACCAGCTTTCGCACTAGCTGCGCAAGCTGCTGCCCGAACCAGTTCTGTGGCGCGCGCTGCGCGAAGGATATTAGTTTTCGAAAGACGGGGTTGGAAGTGTAGTAGCCATACTCTGATTCAATGTCTGGATTCATGGGCTGTTGAGACCTCGGTGATGTAGTGTCTAACATGCATGTTTATGCGGGTGAATGGGGTCTGTCCCCCTTTTTTCTGGTCACAATACTCAACCACTCCCGCGCATGAAACAGGGGGGGGCTTCTCTCGGGGTATACAATCAAGCGAGATCCAAAAAGGCGGCAGATCCCGGGGCTTTCTCCCATGATCCCGGGTCATGCCGGTGATGAGTCCCCCTCCTTCCCCAGAAACCCCTCCAGGTCCTCCATCATGTCCGGTGAGCCCACGTAGAAGGGGATGCGCTGGTGCAGGCTTTCGGGGGGGATGTCCAGGATGCGGCGGTGGCCGTCGCTGGCGCGGCCGCCGGCCTGTTCGGCGATGAAGGCGACGGGGTTGCATTCGTAGAGCAGGCGCAGCTTGCCGCCGGGGGCCTTCTGGGTGGGGGGGTACATGAAGATGCCGCCCTTGAGCAGATTGCGATGGAAGTCGGAGACCAGGGAGCCGATGTAGCGGGAGCTGTAGGGGCGGTGTGTGTCCGGGTCCACCACCTGGCAGTGTTTCATGTATTGCTTCACGCCGGCGGGGAAGTGGGCGTAGTTGCCTTCGTTGATGGAGTAGATGCGGCCCTGGCGGGGGGTGCGGATGTCCCGGTGGGAGAGGCAGAATTCGCCGATGCTGGGGTCCAGGGTGAAGCCGTTGACGCCCTTGCCGGTGGTGTAGACCAGCATGGTGGAGGAGCCGTAGATGATGTAGCCCGCCGCCACCTGGTGGGTGCCCGGTTGCAGGAAGTCGCTCAGGTCCGCCGGGGAGCCCCGTTCGCTGATGCGCCGGTAGATGGAGAAGATGGTGCCCACGGAGACGTTCACGTCGATGTTGGAGGAGCCGTCCAGGGGGTCCATGCAGAAGACGTATTTGGCGTCCCGGGAGAGGCCGTCGTCGAAGAGGGTGATCTCCTGGTCCTCCTCAGAGGCGATGGCGCAGCATTCCGAGGTGGCGCGCAGGGCAGCGATGAAGTGGTGGTTGGCAAAGAGGTCCAGTTTCTGCACGTCCTCGCCCTGGATGTTCACGTCCCCGGCGGCGCCCAGGATATCCACCAGGCCGGCCTTGTTGATCTTCTCGTTCACCACCTTGGCGGCCACGCCCACGTGGTGGAGCAGGCGGGAGAGTTCGCCCTTGGCGTAGGGGAAGTCGCCCTGGCGCTGGATGATGAATTCGTTGAGGGTGACGAGGGGATAGGTGCCGGTTGCCGTGGTCATGAAGGGGTCCGTGGACTGCCTGTAGTTGAGTGCTGATGCCGGGCCGGGGGCCGGCGCGGGATGGGGCGGGCCGCCATGGGGGTCAGGATATACCCTCGGGCGCGATGGGGGGACCCTTGCGGCCGGGGACGATGATGCACGGCACCATCGCCGGTAGAATGGCGCCGCCATCCTCCAGCGAAGGGAACATCCCCCATGCCTGCATCCCCTGATTCCAACGTACCGGCGCGCTCCGGCCTGTGGCGGCCGCGGCTGGGCCTGGTGGCGGGTCCGCTGGTGTTCGTCCTCATGCTGCTGCTGGGGCCGCCGGGGGATATGGCCCAGGCCACCTGGTCGGTGGCGGCCCTGACGGTGCTCATGGCCCTGTGGTGGGTGACCGAGGCCATCCCCATCCCGGCCACGGCGCTGCTGCCGGTGGCCCTGCTGCCGCCCCTGGGGGTGGGGGATATCGGCGCGGCGGCGGCGCCCTATGCCAATCCGCTGATCTTCCTCTTCCTGGGCGGGTTCATGATCGCCCTGGCTATCCAGCGCTGGAATCTGCACCGGCGCATCGCCCTGTGGATCCTGGCCCTGGCGGGGCGGCGGCTGGATCACCTGGTGGGCGGGTTCATTGCCGCCACGGCGGGGCTCAGCATGTGGGTGAGCAATACCGCCACGGCGGCGCTGATGCTGCCCATCGGGGTGTCGGTGCTCACCCTGCTGGAGGACCGGGGCCTGGCGGCGGGGCAGGTGCGCAACGTGGGCCTGGCCCTGCTGCTGGGCATCGCCTTCGGCGCCAACATCGGCGGCATGGCCACCCTCATCGGCACGCCCCCCAACGCCCTGCTGGCGGCCTTCCTTGCGGATCACTATGACCTGGAGATCGGTTTCGTCAACTGGATGATGGTGGGGCTGCCCCTGGCGGCGGTGCTGCTGCTGGCGGCCTGGTGGGTGCTGTGCCGCTGGGTCTTCCCCGTGTCCCGGGAGCCCTTCGCCGATATCGATGCCCTGCTGGCCGGGCAGCGGGCGCAGCTGGGGGCCATGAGCCGGCCGGAGCGGCGGGTGGCCCTGGTGTTCCTGGCGGTGGCCCTGGCCTGGATCCTGCGGCCCCTGCTGGAATCCCTGCTGCCGTGGCTGTCCCTCAGCGATGCCGGTATCGCCGTGCTGGGGGCCATGGCCCTGTTCCTTATCCCCGCCGACCTGCGCCAGCACCGTTTCCTGCTGGACTGGGAGGCCACGCGCCAGCTGCCCTGGGGCGTGCTGGTGCTGGTGGGGGGCGGTCTGAGCCTGGGCATGGCCATCGGTGACAGCGGGTTGTCGGAGCTGGTGGCCCAGGGGCTGGGCCAGTTGGCCCACTGGCCCGACTGGGTGCTGGTGGCGGCGGTGGCCCTGGGGGCCATGGCCCTGAGCCATGTCACCAGCAACACCGCCACGGCGGCCACGGTCCTGCCCCTGGCCACGGCCCTGGCGGTGAATCTGGGCCATCATCCGCTGCTGCTGGCGGTGCCGGTGGCCCTGGCCGCCTCCTGTGCCTTCATGCTGCCGGTGGCCACGCCGCCCAATGCCATCGTCTTCAGTTCCGAGCGGGTGACGGTGCCGGATATGGTGCGGGCGGGATGGCGCCTGAGCCTCATCGCCCTGGTGGCGGTGACCGGGGCGGTCTTCCTCCTGGCCATGCCCCTGCTGGCGGGGTGAGGCGCCTCAAGCGGCGCCGTGGCGCCAGAGGGCCCAGTGCACGTGTTCCCGCACCAGGGGGGAGGGGTGATGGCGCCTTGCTTCCAGGGCCCGGATCACCTCCGGGCCCGTGGGGGCGTTGCCCAGGGCCACCGCCAGGTTGCGCAGCCAGCGCTCGTGGCCCAGGCGGCGGATCACCGTGCCCGCCGTGCGCTCCAGGAAGGTGGCCTCGTCCCAGGCGAACAGGGCGATGGCGTCCGGGTCGTCCAGGCCGTGGCGCACGTCAAAGTCAGGCTCCCGGCTGTGGGCGGCCCGCCGGTTCCAGGGACAGACCAGCTGGCAGTCGTCGCAACCGTAGATGCGGTTGCCCAGCAGCGGGCGCAGGTCCTCCGGGATGGGGCCGGGGTGTTCGATGGTGAGATAGGAGATGCAGCGCCGGGCGTCCAGCTCCCAGGGGGCGACGATGGCCCCGGTGGGGCAGGCGTCCAGGCAGGCCCGGCAGCTGCCGCAGTGGGCCGAACCCGGCGGGTCCACCGGCAGGGGCAGGTCGGTGTAGAGCTCCCCCAGGAAATGCCAGGAGCCCCAACGCCGGCTCAGCAGGTTGGTGTGTTTGCCGATCCACCCCAGGCCGGCCTTCTGCGCCAGGGCCTTCTCCAGCACCGGGGCGCTGTCCACGAAGGCGCGGTAGCCGAAGGGGCCGATGGCGGCCTCCATGCGCGTGGCCAGGGTCTGCAGCCGCTTGCGCAGCACCTTGTGGTAGTCCCGCCCCAGGGCGTAGCGGGAGAGGAAGGCGGCCCCGGGGTCGTGCATCACCGCCCGGGCGTCCCGGGCCCGGGGGGGCAGGTACTGCATGCGCACGCTGATGATGCGCCGGGTGCCGGGTACCAGTTCCCCGGGGCGGGAGCGCTTGCTGCCGTGGCGGGCCATGTAGTCCATGTCCCCGTGGCGGCCCGCCTGGAGCCAGCGCAGCAGATGGGCCTCGTCTTCAGCCAGGTCCGTGTCGGTGATGCCCACCTGGTCAAAGCCCAGTTCCGCGCCCCAGGTCTTGATGTCATGGGCCAGTTGCTGCAATGCGGGGTCGGGGGTGTCCATGGTCTTGTCCGGGGCGGTCTTGTATCTTTTGCATTCTCCCATCCATGGCGGAAGGCTCACCAGTATGGACCCCCAACCCCTGCCCGATGCCCTCTACACCGCCGACCAGGTGCGCGAACTGGACCGCCGCGCCATCCAGGATCACGGCATCCCGGGCTATACCCTCATGCAGCGGGCCGGGGCCGCCGCCCTGGAGGTGCTGGGGCGGATGTGGCCCCGGGGCCGGGTCCTGGCGGTGGTCTGCGGGCCGGGCAACAACGGTGGGGATGGCTATGTCCTGGCCCGCCTGGCCCGGGCGGCGGGCTGGGAGGTGCGCCTGGCGGCGGTCTCCGATCCCGGGGCCCTGAAGGGGGATGCGGCCCGGGCCCGGGAGGACTGGTGCGCGGCCGGGGGCGGGACCGTCTCCCTGGAGGCGGCCCTGGAGGGCTGCGATGTCCTCGTGGATGCCCTCTTGGGCACGGGGCTCGGGCGCCCCGTGGAGGGGGCCATGGCGGACTGCATCGCGCGCATCAATGCCGCCGGGGTGCCGGTGCTGAGCCTGGACATCCCCTCGGGTCTGCAGGCGGATACCGGCGCCGTGTTGGGCCGGGCGGTGCAGGCCCGGGCCACGGTGACCTTCATCGGGCTCAAGCTGGGGCTGTTCACCGGCGAGGGGCGGGAGTACGGCGGCCAGGTGCATTTTGATGATCTGGCGGTCCCGGCGGCGGTGTATGACGGGATGGTTCCGACGGCCCGTCGGGCCGATGCCGCGGTACTGGGTTGCCTGCCCCGGCGCCGCCGCAGCGCCCACAAGGGGGATTTCGGTCATGTCCTGGTGGTGGGCGGCGCGCCGGGGATGCCCGGGGCGGTGCGCATGGCCGCCGAGGCGGCGGCCCGGGTGGGGGCCGGCCTGGTGAGCGTGGCCACCCATGCAGTCCACGCCGGCCTCATCCCCCTGGCCCGGCCGGAGGTCATGGCCCACGGCGTGACCGCCCCCGGGGATCTGGACCCCCTCCTGGAGCGGGCCAGCGTGGTGGCGGTGGGGCCCGGTCTGGGACATGGGGACTGGGGCCGGGCCCTGCTGGAGCGGGTCCTGGCCTGGCAGGGTCCCCGGGTGCTGGACGCGGATGCCCTGAACCTGCTGGCGGGGGCGCCGCAGCGCCGGGAGGACTGGATCCTGACGCCCCATCCCGGGGAGGCGGGGCGGCTGCTGGGCTGGTCCGCGGCCCGGGTACAGGCGCACCGGCCCGCCGCGGCCGCCGCCCTGCAGGCGCGCTATGGCGGGGTCTGTATCCTCAAGGGCTCCGGCACCCTGGTGCACGACGGCCGGGACCTTACGGTCTGCACCGGCGGCAACCCGGGCATGGCCAGTGGCGGCATGGGCGATGTGCTCACCGGGGTCCTGGCCGGGGCCCTGGCCCAGGACCTGGCGGCCAGCCCCGGGGAGACGGCCATCCTCGGGGTCTGCGCCCACGCCCGGGCGGCGGACGCCGCCGCCGGGGAGGGGGGTGAACGGGGTCTGCTGGCCTCGGATCTGTTCCCGTGTCTGCGGGGGGCGGTGAACCCATGATGCGGATGGAGCTGGCGGATGAGGCCGCCACCCGGGCCCTGGGGGAACGGCTGGCCCGCACCTGTCCGGCCCGGGGGCTGGTGTTCCTGGACGGGGATCTGGGGGCGGGCAAGACCACCCTGGTGCGGGCCTTCCTGCGGGCCCTGGGATGCACCGGCCCGGTGAAAAGCCCCACCTACACCCTGGTGGAACCCTACGACCTGGCCCATCACCGGGTGCTGCACTTCGACCTGTACCGCCTGGCGGACCCGGAGGAACTGGAGTTTCTGGGGGTGCGGGAGGAGATGGACGGGGGCACCCTGGTGCTGGTGGAGTGGCCGGCCCGGGGGCAGGGCTGGCTGCCGCCGGAGGACCTGCGCATCACCCTGGAGCCCCTGGGGGCGGGGCGCCGGGCCACCCTGGAGTCCCCGACCCCGGAGGGGCGGGACTGGCTGCGGCGCCTGACCGAGAATTGACCCGAAGGTCCGCGGCTATCTGGTTCATATCCCCGGTCTTTCGGTCTTGCAATCCCGGTGGGACTGGGCCCATGATGGAAGATAGGCGTTTTGTGGGGGGACGTGCCGTGGCCGCGGACGATCACGATTTCATACGGCGGCGCTTGCTGCGAGCCCTCCTGTACACCTCCGGTGCCCTGGTGGTCTCCCCCTGGTCAGGTTGGGTCCGGGCGGGCTCCGGTACGCGGGTGCAGGCCCTGCGTTCCTCGGCCAACGGGGAGGTGATGCGTCTGGTGTTCGATCTCTCGGGGCCGGTGGAGCATGCCCTGTTCACCCTCAGCGATCCCCACCGGGTGGTGATCGACCTGCGCGACGCGCGCCTCACCGGCGATCTGGATCTGAAGGCCAGCGGCGACGGCCTGCTTCGGCGCATCCGCCATGCCCCGCGTAACGGCGACGATCTGCGCGTGGTGCTGGATCTGAGCCGCCCCGCCCATCCCCGCAGCTTCCTCCTGCGCCCCGCCAGGGACAGCGGCCATCGTCTGGTCATCGACCTGCGGCGGGATGGCGAAGGCGGGCAGAAGGCGCCGGCCGTGGGCGAGTCCGTGCCCCGTTCCCGGGATGTGATCGTGGCCATCGATGCCGGGCATGGTGGCAAGGATCCCGGGGCCATCGGTCCGGGGGGCACCTACGAGAAGGACGTGGTGCTGGCCATCGCCCGGCGCCTGGAGGCCCTGGTGGCGGCGGAACCGGGGATGAAGCCGGTGATGACCCGCACCGGGGACTACTTCCTGCCCCTGCGGGAGCGCATCCGCACGGCGCGGGCGCGGCATGCCGACGTCTTTCTCTCCATTCATGCCGACGCCGTGCCGCAACGCAGTGTGCGCGGTTCTTCCGTGTACATGCTCTCGCAGCGGGGGGCCTCCAGTGAGGCGGCCCGCTTCCTGGCGCAGCGGGAGAACGCGGTGGATGCCCGCCTGGGGGCCGTGCCCATCAGCGACAAGGACGATGTCCTGGCCTCGGTGCTGCTGGACCTCTCCCAGACGGCCACCCTGGAGGCCAGCAACACCCTGGCGGAAGAACTCCTGCAACAGCTGGCCCGGGTGGGGCATGTACACCGCTCCACGGTGGAGCGGGCGGGGTTTGCCGTGCTCAAGGCCCCGGATGTCCCCTCCGTGCTGGTGGAGACGGCCTTCATCTCCAATCCCCAGGAAGAGCGCAGGCTGCGCACCGAGGAATTTCAACGCAATACGGCCCGGGCCCTGTTGGCGGGGCTGCGGGACTACTTCAGCGTGCATGCCCCGCCGGGGACGCTGCTGGCCGAGGCCGGGGGGGATCGGCACGTCATCCGCAGGGGCGAGACCCTCTCCGCCATCGCCGACCGTTATCAGGTGCCCCTCAGCCATCTGCGCCGCCACAACAACCTGGACGGGGATCTGATCCGGGTGGGACAGGTGCTGGAGATCCCCCGCCGCGGTGGCTGATCCCCCGCCGGGTCCGCCTGGGCGGCGGTCGTGTCCCCGCGCCCGCTTGCGCTATCCTTCGCCCCTCGTCCCTCGCGAAGGCCCGACATGCCCATCCGTGAACTGCCCCCCCAGCTGATCAACCAGATCGCCGCCGGTGAGGTGGTGGAGCGGCCGGCGTCGGTGGTCAAGGAACTGCTGGAGAACAGCCTGGACGCCGGTGCCGGCCAGATCCGGGTGGACGTGGAGCAGGGGGGGATGCGCCGCATCCGCGTGCGCGATGACGGCCGTGGCATCCCCCGGGAGGAGCTGGCCCTGGCCCTGCGCCGCCACGCCACCAGCAAGATCGCGGACCTGACGGATCTGGAGCGGGTGGCCAGCCTGGGGTTCCGGGGCGAGGCCCTGCCCAGCATCGCCTCCGTGTCCCGGCTCACCCTCACCTCGGCGGTGGCCGGCATGGACACTGGCTGGACCCTGCGGGGGGACGGCGGCGACCGTTTCGAGGACCCGGCGCCCGCGCCCCATCCCGTGGGCACCACCGTGGACGTGCGCGATCTCTTCTACAATGTCCCGGCGCGGCGCAAGTTCCTGCGCACGGAGCGCACGGAGTACGGCCATCTGGAGGAGGTGATCCGGCGCATCGCCCTGTCCCGCCCGGAGCTGGGTCTGGAATTGCAGCACAACGGCCGCAGCGGCCTGCGTCTGCCACCGGCCACGGACGCCCCGGCCCGGGATCAGCGGGTGGCACGCATCTGCGGCGACCCCTTCATCCAGCGCTCGGTCTTCCTGGAACAGGAGGGGGCCGGACTGCGGCTCTGGGGCTGGATGGGCCTGCCCACCTTCTCCCGCAGCCAGCCGGACCTGCAGTATTTCGGCGTCAACGGGCGCATGGTGCGCGACCGCCTGGTGACCCACGCCGTGCGCCAGGCCTACCGGGATGTGCTCCAGCATGGCCGCCATCCGGCCTATGTCCTGTTCCTGGAACTGGACCCGGCCCTGGTGGACGTGAACGCCCATCCGGCCAAGCACGAGGTGCGCTTTCGCGACGCCCGCCTGGTGCACGATTTCCTCTTCCGCAGCCTGCACCGGGCCCTGGCCGAACTGCGACCCGGGGCCGTGCCCGCCCCTGCCGCCACCCCTGGCGAAGCCGCATCCGGGGGCGAGGGCGGCCCCGGAGAGCAGCAGGCCCCCCTTGAGGCGGGCCACCGGCCCACTGCCGCGTCCCCGCAGATGCCGACCCGAAGCCCCGGGGAACGGGACCAGGGAGGCACCCAGGGGCGGCTGGGGCTGCCTGTGGCCGAGGCCATGGCCGCCTACCAGCGTCTGCATGCCGAGGCCCCGGCGCAGCCGCAGGCCACCGCGGAGACGGCGCAGGAGGAGGCACCGGAGGACCCGCCCCTGGGCTTCGCCCTGGGACAGTTGCACGGGGTCTACATCCTGGCCCAGAACCGGGACGGCCTGGTGCTGGTGGACATGCACGCCGCCCACGAGCGCATCACCTACGAGCGCCTGAAACGGGCCTGGAAGGAGGAGGGGATCCGCGCCCAGCCGCTGCTGCTGCCCGAGACCCTGGAGGTGAGCCGGGCGGAGGCGGAGCTGGCCGAGACGCAGCGGGAGACCTTCCAGCGGCTGGGCCTGGAACTGGACCGGGCCGGGCCGGAGCGGCTGCGGCTGCGGGCCGTGCCCGCCCTGCTGGCCCGGGGGGATACCGCCGCCCTGGTGCGGGATGTCCTGGCCGACCTCAAGGCCCAGGGCAGCTCCACCCGGGTGGAGGAGCGCATCCACGCCCTGCTGGGCACCATGGCCTGCCATGGCTCGGTGCGCGCCCACCGCAGCCTGACCCTGCAGGAGATGAACGCCCTGCTGCGGGACATGGAGGCCACGGAGCGCAGCGGCCAGTGCAACCACGGCCGCCCCACCTGGACGCTGCTGTCCATGCAGGAACTGGACCGGCTCTTCCTGCGCGGGCGCTGAAATCCGTCTGAATCCCTCGCCGGTCCCCTTCGCCGAGTACCACAACGCCATGCATGCATCCCCCCTGCCCGTCGTCTTCCTTATGGGCCCCACCGCCACGGGCAAGACCGAACTGGCCCTGGCCCTGGCCCGGGAGCTCCCCTGCGAGATCATCAGCGTGGACTCGGCCATGGTCTATCGCGGCATGGACGTGGGCACCGCCAAACCGGCCCCGGAGATCCTGGAGGCGGTGCCCCATCACTTGGTGGACATCCTGGACCCCGCCCAGAGCTATTCCGCGGCCCGTTTCCGCGAGGACGCCCTGGGGCTCGTGGAGGCCATCCATGCCCGCGGCCGCCTGCCGCTGCTGGTGGGGGGCACCATGCTCTATTTCCGCGCCCTGGAATTCGGTCTGGACCCCCTGCCGCAGGCGGATCCGGCCGTGCGCCGGGAGATCGAGGCCCTGGCGGCGCAGTCCGGCTGGGGGGCGGTGCACCGGGAGCTGGCGCGGCTGGATCCGCAGGCGGCGGCACGCATCCATCCCAACGACCCCCAGCGCCTGCAGCGGGCCCTGGAGGTCTGCCGCGTCAGCGGCCGTCTCCTGTCGGCGCAGCAGGGCGGTGCGCCGCAGCCGGGACTGCCCCATCGGGTGCTGCGCCTGGCCCTGATGCCCCGGGACCGGGGGCCCCTGCGGGCCCGCATCGCCCGGCGCTTCGAGGCGATGCTGGAGCGGGGGCTGGTGGAGGAGGTGCGGGCCCTGCACCGGCGCGGCGATCTGTCGCCGGCACTGCCCGCCATCCGCGCCGTGGGCTACCGTCAGGTCTGGTCCCATCTGGAAGGGGAACTGGATCATGACACCATGGTCACAAAGGCCGTCACCGCCACCCGCCAGCTGGCCAAACGGCAGATGACCTGGCTGCGGCGTTATCCCGGGATCGTGCCCCTGGATCCGGAGGGGCTGAATGTGGCACAGGTGGTGGCCCGGGTGCGGCGCCACGCGCAGCCGATGGGCCCCCGGGGGCTATGCTAGAATCCGCGTGAACAGCGATCCGGTCCGCCGCGGGTACGGCGTCGGACCCACCCTAACGAGACACGACCCGGAGCACCCCATGTCAAAAGGGCAGACCCTACAAGAACCCTTTCTCAATACCCTGCGCAAGGAGCGCATCCCGGTCTCCATCTACCTGGTGAACGGCATCAAGCTCCAGGGCCAGATCGACTCCTTCGACCAGTTCGTCGTCCTGCTCAAGAACAGCGTGAGCCAGATGGTCTACAAGCACGCCATCTCCACCATCGTCCCCTCCCGCCCCGTGAAGCTCTCCATGGGGGAGGACAGCCACGCGGAGGACGCATCCTGATCCCCGTCCCCGACGCCCCGCGGCCGCGGATGCGGCCCGGGTCATCCCCAGCCGGAGGTTGAAACCCCGCCTTGTTTGACCGACCCCGCCGCGGCGAGAAGGCCGTGCTCGTCCACCTGGATCTCCCCGAACGGGAGGAGGCCGCAGAGGACTGCGACGAATTCCTGGAGCTGGTGCGTTCCGCGGGCGCCGAGCCGGTGGCCCTGATCACCGGCAGCCGCAGGACCCCCGACCCCCGCTACTTCGTCGGCAGCGGCAAGGCCGGGGAGGTGCGCGACCGGGTGCGGGAGGAGGAGGCCGAGGTGGCCATCTTCAACCACGCCCTCTCCCCCAGCCAGGAGCGCAACCTGGAGCAGCTTTTGCAATGCCGGGTACTGGACCGGGTGGGCCTGATCCTGGATATCTTCGCCCAGCGTGCCCGCTCCCATGAGGGCAAGCTGCAGGTGGAGCTGGCCCAGCTGCGCCACATGTCCACCCGCCTGGTGCGCGGCTGGACCCACCTGGAACGCCAGAAGGGGGGCATCGGCCTGCGCGGCCCCGGCGAGACCCAGCTGGAGACGGACCGGCGCCTCCTGGGGGCGCGCATCAAGCAGATCAGCCGCCGTCTGGAGAAGGTGGAGCACCAGCGCGAGCAGGGCCGCCAGGGGCGGCGCCGGGCGGAGGTGCCCACCGTCTCCCTGGTGGGCTACACCAATGCCGGCAAGTCCACCCTGTTCAACCGCCTCACCCGGGCGGAGGTCTACGCCGCCGACCAGCTTTTCGCCACCCTGGACCCCACCCTGCGCCGTGTGGAGCTGCCCTCGCAGCAGGCGGCGGTACTGGCGGACACGGTGGGCTTCGTGCGCCATCTCCCCCACGACCTGGTGGCCGCCTTCAAGGCCACCCTCACCGAGACCCGGGAGGCCGCCCTGCTGCTGCATGTGGTGGACGCCCACGACCCGCGCCGTGACCTCTACATGGAGCAGGTGAACCGGGTCCTGGAGGAGATCGGCGCCCGGGACGTGCCCCAGATCCTGGTGTTCAACAAGGTGGATCTGATCCCCGGGGCCGCCCCCCGGGTGGAGCCCGGCGCCTTCGGCGAGCCGGACCGGATCTGGCTTTCGGCGGCCACCGGGGAGGGGGTGGAGGCCCTGCGGGAACGCCTGGCGGAGCGTTTTGCCGGCGCCATGTTCAGCGGCTGGCTGGAGTTGCCCCCCGGGGGCGGCCGGGAGCGGGCGCGGTTGTTTGACATGGACGCGGTGCAGGAGGAACAGCCCCTGGAGAGCGGCGGCTGGCGGTTGCGCGTGGCCCTGCCGCGCCGGCGCCTGGACGAACTTTTTCGGGGGGCAGGGTTCACACCGAAACTGTCCGAAGACTAGAATGACCGGCTTGTGTGGCCGGGACTTCGGCCGCGAGGCCGCCTCACCCCACACGCATGATCGCGTTTTCGACGGAGTCAGCACATGCCCTGGAACGAACCGGGTAACGGCAACAAGGATCCCTGGAGCGGCGGCAACCGCGGCGGCAACCAGGGACCACCCGATCTCGAAGAACTCCTCAGGAAGTGGTCGGCCCGGCTCAAGAGCCTCTTCGGGGATGGCGGGGGCGGCGGCATGGGCCGCGGCGCCCAGGCCGGCATCAGTCTGGCCGCCATCCTCGCCCTGGTGATCTGGCTCGCCTCGGGTTTCTTCATCGTCAGCGAGGGGGAGCGGGGCGTGGTGCTGCGCTTTGGCGCCTTCACCTCCGTGGCCATGCCCGGACCCAACTGGCACTGGCCCTATCCCGTGGAGACGGTGGAGATCGTGGACATGGATACCATCCGCTCCATCGAACACCGCGCCCTCATGCTCACCGGCGACGAGAACATCATCGACGTGGACGTGGCCGTACAGTACCGGGTGAGCGACCCGGTGGACTTCCTGCTCAACGTGCGCCAGCCCGACGCCACCGTGCGCCAGGTGATGGAATCGGCCATCCGCGAACGCATCGGCAAGAACCGCATGGAGTACATCCTCGGCGAGGGCCGGGCCCAGGTGGCCAACACCGCCCAGACCGCCATCCAGGAGGCCCTGGACACCTACGGCCTGGGTGTGGCCGTCACCGCGGTGAGCATGCAGCAGGCGCAGCCGCCGGAGCCGGTGCAGGAGGCCTTCGCCGATGCCATCCGTGCCCGCGAGGACGAGGTACGCTTCCGCAATGAGGCCCAGGCCTATGCCAACCGCGTGGTGCCCGAGGCCCGTGGCCAGGCGGCCCGCCGCATCCAGGAGGCCGAGGCTTACCGGGAAGAGGTCCTGTCCCAGGCCCGGGGGGATGCCTCCCGCTTCAGCCAGCTCCTGGCGGAGTACGAGCGCTCCCCGGAGGTGACCCGGGAGCGCCTTTACATCGAAACCGCCGAAGAGGTCCTGGGCTCCACGCGTAAGGTCTTCCTGGACGTGAAGGACGGCAACAACCTCATGCTCCTGCCGCTGGATCAGCTGCTCACAGGGCAGGGGGGCGATGCGGGGACAGACTCCGGCAACACGCCCCGAGGCGTGAATTCCACACCCATGCCGCTGCCCAATCCGGGCACGCGTCCGGATCCCCGTTCCCGGGAGGTGCGTTGATGTTGAGGATCGCCGCTGCCGCCGTCGTCGTCGTCCTGCTGGTGCTGTTGTCCTCCACCTATACGGTGGACGAGCGCGAACGGGTTATCGTCTTCAGTCTCGGGGAGATCAAGCAGGTGGACCCGGAACCGGGGCTGCACTTCAAGTTCCCGCTGGTGAACAACGTGCGCACCTATGACGGCCGCGTGCTCACCCTGGACATCCCGCCGGACCGCTTCCTCACCAGTGAGGCCAAGAACGTCATCGTGGATTTCTACGCCAAGTGGCGTATCGAGGACGTGGCCCAGTTCTTCCGCGCCACCCGGGGGGATGAACGGGTGGCCGAGCAGCGCATGGCCCAGATCCTGCGGGATGCCATGCGCAACGAGTTCGCCAAGTACACCCTGGACAAGGTGGTCTCCGGTGAGCGCCTGACCATCATGGGGGCGGTGCGCCAGCAGGCCCTGGATACCGCGGCCGATCTGGGCATCAGCCTGGTGGATGTGCGCATCCGGCGCATGGACCTGCCCACCGAGGTGAGCGAGTCGGTGTTCGACCGCATGCGCGCCGAGCGCCAGCGTATCGCCCAGGAATTCCGTGCCCGGGGCCGCGAGGAGGCCGAGCGCATCCGTGCCCGCGCCGACCGCGAGAGCACCATCCTCGTGGCCGAGGCCTACCGCGAGGCCCAGGAGATCCGCGGGGAGGGGGACGCCCAGGCGGCGGCCGCCTATGCCGAGGCCTATGAGCGGGATCCGGCCTTCTTCAGCTTCTACCGCAGCCTGCTGGCCTATCGCAACAGCATGTCCGGCAAGGACAACGTCTACGTGCTGGAGCCGGATTCCGAGTTCTTCCGCTACTTCCAGGGCGGCGGCGCCCCGGCCTTGAACGGGGGTGAGTGACCCCGGGAGGGCAGGCCTTGGACTGGACCGATCTGCTCACGGCCCTTGCCCTGCTCATGGTGATCGAGGGCCTGCTGCCGTCCATCCACCCCGGCGGCCTGCGCCGGGCCTTCCTGCAGGCGGCGCAGTTGCCCGATGGGGTGCTGCGGGTGGTGGGCCTGTGCAGCCTGCTGGCCGGCGCCCTGCTGCTCTGGTGGGTGCGCGGCTGAGGCGGCAGGCCCCACCGTGCCCCGGGCCATGCCGCCGGCCCGACCCTTTGCCCATCGATACGACGCCTTGACATGACCGACACCAATCGCTGGTTGCTTCCCGAGGGGATCGAGGAGGCCCTGCCGCCGCTGGCGGAACGCCTGGAGACCCTGCGCCGGGAACTGCTCGATCTCTATCACGCCTGGGGCTATGAGCTGATCATCCCCCCCCTGGTGGAATACCTGGAGTCCCTGCTCACCGGGACGGGGCATGGCCTGGACCTGCAGACCTTCAAGCTGACCGATCAATTGAACGGCCGGCTCATGGGGGTGCGGGCGGACATGACCCCCCAGGCGGCCCGCATCGACGCCCACTGCCTGCAGCGGCAGGTGCCCACGCGGTTGTGCTACGTGGGCACCGTGCTGCACACCCGCCCCGACGGTTTCGCCGGGACCCGCAGCCCGCTGCAGGTGGGGGCGGAGCTGTACGGTCATGTTGGCATGGAGAGCGATCTGGAGATCCTGCGCCTGATGCTGCGCACCCTGGAGGTCTGCGGCGTGGAATCCCCCCTGGTGGACCTGGGGCACGTGGGCATCTTCCGCCAGCTGGCGGCGGATGCCGGCCTGGACCGGCAGCAGGAGTCGGACCTGTTCGACATGCTGCAGCGCAAGGCCGTGCCGGAGATCCATGCCTGCCTGCAGGCCCTGGACCTGCCGGCCCGCAGCCGCGGGCACCTGGCCGCCCTGGCGGAACTCAACGGCGACGACAAGACCCTGGCCCAGGCCCGGGAACGCCTGGCCGGTGCCGGCGCTGGCGTCTTCACCGCGCTGGAGGCCCTGGAGGAGATGGCCGCGCGGCTGCGCGCCGCCCATCCCGGGGTGGCCCTGCACTTCGACTTGGCGGAACTGCGGGGGTATCACTACCACACCGGGCTGGTGTTCGCCGCCTTCCTGCCGGGCAATGGCCAGGAGGTGGCCCGGGGCGGGCGCTACGACGACATCGGCCGGGTCTTCGGCCGGGCCCGCCCGGCCACGGGATTCAGCACCGATCTCAAGACCCTGGTGCGTCTCTCCCGCTGCCCCGAGAACCCGGCCCCGGCGGCCATCTTCGCGCCGGCGGACCCCGATCCGGGCCTGGAGGCGGCGGTGGAGGACCTGCGCCGCCGGGGCGAGCGGGTCATCCGGGGGCTTTCGGGCCAGACCGGGGATGCCGCGGCCATGGGCTGCGACCGGCTCCTGGTGAAAACAGACAATCATTGGACAGTGGTGGACGTTTGAGCATGAGTAAATTCGTGGTGGTCCTGGGCAGTCAGTGGGGCGATGAAGGCAAGGGCAAGGTCGTGGACCTGCTGACGGAAAAGGCCGCGGCGGTGGTCCGCTTTCAGGGGGGGCACAACGCCGGTCACACCCTGGTGATCGACGGCCGCAAGACGGTGTTGCACCTGATCCCCTCGGGCATCCTGCGCGAGGGTGTGCAGTGCCTCATCGGCAATGGCGTGGTGCTGTCGCCGGAGGCCCTCATCAAGGAGATGGCCATGCTGGAGGACAACGGCGTGCCGGTGCGTGAACGCCTGCGCCTGTCGGAGTCCTGCCAGCTCATCCTGCCCTATCACGTCACCCTGGATCAGGCCCGGGAGAAGGCACGCGGGGCCTCCGCCATCGGCACCACGGGGCGGGGCATCGGCCCGGCCTACGAGGACAAGGTGGCCCGCCGTGGCCTGCGCCTGGGGGACCTGTTCCACCGCGAGCGCTTCGCCGCCAAGCTGGGGGAGGTGCTGGACTACCACAACTTCGTGCTCAAGCACTACTTCAAGGCTGAGACCCTGGACTTCCAGGCGGTGCTGGATCATGCCCTGGAGGTGGGGGAGCGGCTGGCGCCGATGGTGATGGACGTGCCCGCCCGCCTGCAGCAGCTGCGCCGGGAAGGGGCCTCGGTGATGTTCGAGGGGGCCCAGGGGACCCTGCTGGACGTGGACCACGGCACCTATCCCTTTGTCACCTCCTCCAACACCACCGCCGGCGGGGTGTGCACCGGCAGCGGTGTGGGGCCCCTGGATCTGGACTATGTGCTGGGCATCACCAAGGCCTACACCACGCGGGTGGGTTCCGGGCCCTTCCCCACGGAGCTGTTCGATGCCATGGGGGAGCACCTGGCGCAGAAGGGGCACGAGTTCGGTTCCACCACGGGCCGTCCCCGGCGCTGTGGCTGGTTCGATGCCGTGGCCCTGCGGCGGGCGGTGACCATCAACAGCCTCAGCGGGTTGTGCATCACCAAGCTGGACGTGCTGGATGGCCTGGATACGGTGCGCCTGTGCGTCGGTTACCGCTGCGGCGGCACGGTGAGCGCCGAGCCCCCGGCCGGGGCCGATGCCTTTGCCGAGTGCGAGCCGGTGTACGAGGATCTGCCGGGCTGGCGGGAATCCACCGCCGGTCTCACCGATCTGGAGGACCTGCCGGCCAACGCCCGGGCCTACCTCAAGCGCATCGAGGAGGTGGCGGGGGTGCCGGTGGATATGATCTCCACCGGCCCGGACCGGGACCAGACCATCCTGCAGCGGCACCCCTTCCATTGAGATCCCCGGGAAGGGGCGCAGGGAACCCGGGCCGGGGGCGCGTGCCCTGCCGCCCGGGTGGGGGAACGGGCCACCCCGCGGGGGCGCGCCTGCCGATCCCCGCAGGGGGGTGCGGCCTGTTCCATGGTGCGGGGCGGCCCAGCACCCTGTCTTCCCGGGGCGGTATGGGGCTGTGGGCGCACTGGAGTGGGATTTCCCGGGGAAAGGGCGTAGAATCCCGCCCCTTGAACGAGAAAAGGCCCGCTGAGCGGGCCTTTTCAAACGAAGATTGGTGCCGAGGAGAGGACTTGAACCTCCACGGGGTCTCCCCCACTAATACCTGAAACTAGCGCGTCTACCAATTCCGCCACCTCGGCAGAGGTGCGGGCTTTTTTGTTGCCCGCGTCTCAAGTGAGCGCAAACTTTAAAGTCATCCGGGGCCTTTGTCAACACCCCGCCACAAAAAAACATCCGGCGATTCCATGTCACGAAAGAAGAAGACCATCCAGGACCCTCATTTCGAACGCGAGGCCAAGAAATACGAACGTCCCATCCCCAGCCGGGAGCTGATCCTCAAGGTGATCCAGGAGGCCGACGGCCCGGTGTCCTTCGAGACCCTCTCCGGTCTGCTGGACCTGCACGAGGATACGGATCTGGAGGCCCTGCAGCGGCGTCTGCGGGCCATGGAGCGGGACGGCCAGCTGGTGTGCAACCGGGCCGGCGGCTGGCTGCCGGTGAACCAGTCGGACCTGGTGCGGGGCCGGGTCACGGCCCATCCCGACGGGTTCGGATTCCTCATCCCCGACGAGGGCGGGGATGACCTGTTCCTCTCCCCGCGGCAGATGCGGGCCCTGATGCACGGCGACCGGGCCGTGGCCCGGGTGGTGGGCATCGACCGCCGCGGACGCCGCGAAGGGGCCGTCATCGAGGTCCTGGAGCGCAACACGGAGCAGGTGGTGGGCCGCCTCAGCATCGAGGGGGGCATCGGCTTTGTGGACCCGGACAACAAGCGCCTGCCCATGGACGTGCTCATCCCGCCGGAGTGGCTGGGCGGGGCCGAGGCGGGGCAGATCGTGGTGGTGGCGATCCGCGAGCAGCCCACCAAGCGCACCCGGCCCATCGGCCAGATCGTGGAGGTGCTGGGGGAGCATATGGCCCCCGGCATGGAGGTGGACATCGCCGTGCGCGCCTACGGGCTGCCCTTTGAGTGGCCCGAAGAGGCCCTGGAGGCGGCGCAGCGTTTCGGTGAACAGGTTCCCGAATCGGCCAAGAAGGACCGGCTGGACCTGCGCGGGATGCCCCTGGTGACCATCGACGGGGAGGATTCCCGGGACTTTGACGACGCCGTCTACTGCGAATCCCTGGGGCGGCGCGGCTACAAGCTGTGGGTGGCCATCGCCGATGTCTCCCATTACGTCCATCCCGGGGACCCCCTGGACCGGGAGGCCTACCGCCGCGGCACCTCGGTCTACTTCCCGGACCGGGTCATCCCCATGCTGCCCGAGGCCCTGTCCAACGGCCTGTGTTCCCTGAACCCGGACGTGGACCGGCTGTGCATGGTCTGCGAGATGACCGTCAACTCCCGCGGCCGCATCACGGAGTTCCAGTTCCACGAGGCGGTGATGCGCTCCCACGCGCGGCTCACCTACACCCAGGTGGCGCGCATCCTCCTGGATCGGGATGAGGCGACCCGAGAGGCGTTCACTTCAGTGGTGCCGCATCTGGAGGACCTGTACGGGCTCTACAAGCTGCTGCGCCAGGCCCGGGAGCGTCGCGGCACCATCGACTTCGAGACCACCGAAACCCGCATCGTCTTCGGCGAGGACCGCAAGATCGAACGCATCGTCCCCTACGAGCGCAACGATGCCCACAAGATCATCGAGGAATGCATGATCGCCGCCAACGTGGCCACGGCACGCTTCATGCGCCGCCACCGCATGGCCACCCTGTACCGGGTGCACGAGGGACCCAAGGCAGAGAAGCTGGCGGACCTGCGGGAGTTTCTCGGTGAGTTGGGCCTGTCCCTGGGCGGGGGCGACGACCCGGAGCCGGGGGATTTCGCCGCCCTGCTGGACGCGGTGAAGGACCGGCCCGACGGCCACCTGGTGCAGACCGCCCTGCTGCGCTCCCTGTCCCAGGCGGTGTATAGCCCCGAGCGCCTGGGCCATTTCGGTCTCGCCCACGACGACTACCTGCACTTCACCTCCCCCATCCGCCGCTATCCCGACCTGCTGGTGCACCGGGGCATCCGCCACGTGCTGCGCGGCGGCAAGCCGCGGGAGTTCGACTACACCCAGTCCGATATGGCGGCCCTGGGGGAACACTGCTCCATGGCCGAGCGCCGTGCCGACGAGGCCTCCTGGGACGTGGAGGCCTGGCTCAAGTGCGAGTACATGCAGGACCGGGTGGGGGAGACCTTCGATGCCGTGGTGAAGACGGTCACCTCCTTTGGCCTGTTCGTGGAACTCAAGGACATCTACGTGGAGGGCCTGTTGCACGTCACCAGCCTGTCCAACGACTACTACCATTTCGACCCCGTGGCCCACTGCCTCAAGGGGGAGCGCAGCGGCCGGGTCTACCGCATGGGCGATCCCATCCGTGTGCGCCTGGCGGCGGTGAACCTGGACGATCGCAAGATCGATTTCGTGCCCGAGGCCACGGAGGAGGGGGACCGGGAGGCCGGTGCCGGGGGACGGTCCCGCAAGAAGGGCGGCTCTTCGCGGCGCAAGCCCCGCAATCAGCCCCGTGACAGCGCCAAGAAGGAGGACTCCGCCCCGGCCGCAGAGACCCCGGACAAGCCCCGCAGCAAGCGCCGCCGTCCCCGGCGCAAGGACGGCTGAGCCGTGGCCGCAGGGGACAAGGTCTTCGGCCTGCACGCCGTGGAGGCCCTGCTGCGCCGGGATCCGGGGCGGGTGAAGACCCTGGAGGTGCAGCAGGGCCGGGACGACCCGCGCATGACAGCCCTGCTGGCCCGGGCCGAGACGGCCGGTCTGCCGGTGCGGCGGGTGCCCCGGGGGGACCTGGACCGGGCCAGCGGCGGCGGCCGCCATCAGGGGGTGCTGGCGCGGGTGACCGCCGCCCGTGCGGTGGAGGAGCGGGACCTGCCGGACCGGGTGATGCAGGCCGGGCAGGAGGCCCTGCTGCTGGTGCTGGACGGGGTCACCGATCCCCATAACCTGGGGGCCTGTCTGCGCACCGCCGATGCCGCCGGGGCCAGCGCCGTGATCGCCCCCCGGGACCGGGCCGCCGGCCTCACCGCGGTGGCACGCAAGGTGGCCTGTGGCGCCGCCGAGAGCGTGCCCTTCGTGCAGGTGACCAACCTGGCCCGCAGCCTGGACCTGCTCAAGGATCTGGGGGTATGGGTGGTGGGTACGGAGGGGGAGGCCCGCGACAGCCTCTACGAGGCGGACCTCACCGGCCCCGTGGCCCTGGTGCTGGGGGCGGAGGGGCGGGGCATGCGCCAGCTCACCGCCCGCCACTGCGATGCCCGCGTGCACCTGCCCATGCAGGGGCAGGTGGAGAGCCTGAACGTGTCCGTGGCGGCGGGGGTCTGCCTCTACGAGGCGGTGCGCCAGCGCCTCAGCCGAAGGGGGACCGCCCCCGGGGCCTGAACACCAGCAGCAGGATCATCCCGGCGACAAAGCCGGTGACATGGGCCAGGAAGGCCACCCCGGGCTGGTCCGGCGGGGTGAACAGGGCCTGCAGCAGCTGCAGCACGAACCAGAACAGGAGCACGAAGGCCGCCGGCAGCCGGGCGGGGTAGAGGATCAGCCCCAGGGGGATGAGGAAGGTCACCCGCGCCGCCGGGTGCAGCAGCAGATAGGCCCCCAGCACGCCGGAGATGGCCCCGCTGGCGCCGATCATGGGCACCTCCGAACCCGGGGCCAGCAGGCCGTGGCCCAGGGCGGCGGCGGCCCCGCAGAGCAGGTAGAAGAGCACAAAGCGCAGATGCCCCAGGGCGTCCTCCACGTTGTCGGCGAACACCCACAAAAAGAGCAGGTTGCCGATCAGGTGCAGCAGGCCGCCGTGGAGGAACTGGCTGGTGAAGGGCGTCAGCCAGGACGGCACCAGTTGCACCCCGGGGGGGAGTTGCGCCCCCTCCAGGACCACCGCGGGGATGAATCCCAGGCCGTACACGGCCCGGGCCGCCCCCTCCTGGCCCAGGGAGACCTGCCAGAAGAAGGCCACCACGCACAGGACCAGGATCGCCCAGGAGACCAGGGGCGGGCGCTCGGTGGGGTTCTCGTCGGAGATGGGGATCATGGGCTGTTTCCTTGCGCAAGCGGGTGGGATCGGCGCCGGGGCATGCCCCCGCCGCGGGTCGATTGATCGTAGCGCACCAACGGGTTAAGATTCCGCTTTTTTCCGGGCCAACGCCCGGCCTGCCGTCCTTGCCTCACCGGATGCCCCGGGAGGCTGTTACCCGAAAGGAAATCCGCATGCGTCATTACGAGATCGTCTTCATGGTCCACCCGGACCAGAGTGAACAGGTGTCCGCCATGATGGAGCGCTACCGGGGGATCGTCGAATCCGCCGAGGGCGAGGTCCATCGCCTGGAGGACTGGGGCCGCCGCCAGCTGGCCTATCCCATCCAGAAGCTGCACAAGGCCCACTACGTCCTCATGAACGTGGAGTGCCCAGAGAGCGCCCTGGAGGAGCTGGTGAGCGCCTTCCGTTTCAACGATGCCGTGATCCGTCACATGGTCATGCGCATGGACCGGGCCTTCACCGAGCCTTCCCCCCTGGCCAAGAACCGGGACGAGGAAGAAACCGAGTCCTCCGGCGAAAGCGCCGCCTGATCCACTGTTCACCCCCTGATTCCGAGGTAGAAAGACCATGGCCCGTTTCTTCCGCCGCCGCAAGTACTGCCGCTTCACCGCCGAGGGTGTCGAGTTCATCGACTACAAGGATCTCAATACCCTCAAGAACTACGTGACCGAGACCGGCAAGATCGTCCCCAGCCGCATCACGGGCACCAGCGCCCGCTATCAGCGCCAGCTGGCCACCGCCATCAAGCGCGCCCGTTACCTGGCCCTGCTGCCGTACTGCGACAACCACTGAGTCCGTCGTTCCGGGCGGCTGACCCCATGCGCAGACTGGCAGGGTTCATCATGCAGGGCCGGCTGCGTGCCGTGACCGCCACCGCCGGTTTCGGCGCGGGCGGGCTGCTGCTGCCCCCGGTGGCCCTGCTGGGCAGTTCCAGCGTCGCCCTGGTGACCCTGAGACTCGGTGCCGCCCAGGGGCTGGCGGTGGTGGGCCTTGCCGCCGTGGTCATCGCCGTGATGACCTGGGCCGCGGGGTTCGGCCCGGCGGCGGGGGCGGCCACCGCCCTGGTGCAGTGGCTCCCGGCCGTGGCCGCGGCACAGGTGCTGCGGACCCGGGTATCCTGGTCCGCGACCCTGCTCGCCGCGGTGCTCATGGGGACCGGCGCGGTGCTGCTGCTGGAGCTGCTGGCCCCGGGCATCGACCGCCTCTGGCTGGCGGTGTTGCAGCAGGCCGTGGGACCGTTGTTCGAGCAGTCCGGCATGGAGGCCGTCGCCCGGGAGGAGTTCCTGCGCCAGGCGGCCGCCCTCATGAACGGCATGGTGGCCGCGGTGTCGGTGCTGGCCCTGATCCTGGGGCTGATGCTGGCGCGTCACTGGCAGTCTCAGCTGTACAACCCCGGCGGGTTCCGGCGGGAGTTCCACGCTTTGCGTCTGGGGCCGGCTCCGGCCGCCGTCCTCGCCGTGCTCATGGCCCTGGCCTGGGGCACGGGGGCCACCCTCTGGTTCGAGCTGGCCCTGGTGTGCCTGGCGGCGTTCTTTGTGCACGGGCTGGCCCTGCTTCACGGCCTCCATGCCCGCCTGGGGCTGCACCGCCTGTGGCTGGTGGCCGTGTACGTGCTGATGTTCCTGGCGCTGCCCCAGGTGATGGTCATGCTGGCCACCCTGGGTGTTGTGGACAGCCTTCTGGACCTGCGGGGCCGCCTCCCGGAGCGGGCGCGGCCCGATGATACCTGATGCCCCGATGCGCTCGGGCCACATCGTTGTTTCTTGATTGAGGTAGAGATCGATGGAAGTCATTCTTCTGGAAAAGGTGGAAAACCTGGGCAATCTGGGTGACAAGGTGCGGGTGCGTCCCGGCTATGCGCGCAACTATCTGCTGCCCCAGGGCAAGGCCAAGTTCGCCACTGCGGCGAACCTGGCTGAATTCGAGGCCCGGCGCGCCGAGCTGGAGAAGGCCGCCGCCGAGGCCCTGGCCGCCGCCGAGGCGCGCCGCGAGAAGCTGGAGGCCATGACGGTCACCATCACCGCCAAGGCCGGTGGCGAGGGCAAGCTCTTCGGCTCCGTGGGCACGGCCGACATCGCCGACGCCGTCAAGGCCATGGGCGTGGAGCTGGAGAAGCGCGAGGTGCGCCTGCCGGAGGGCCCCCTGCGCCAGACCGGGGAGTATGAGGTGGACCTGCAGCTGCACACGGACGTGAAGGCCACCCTGAAGGTGGTGGTGACCGCCCAGGACTGAGCCGCCCCCGGGCGTGCCTCCCCCGGACGGCGGTATCCCCTCGCCGGCCGGGACCGACGGAGCGGGTCCCTTGGGACCCGCCCCTTCCCCCATCGGGATCAGGTCCATGTCCGATACACCGACCGCCCCCCGCGGGCAAGACACCGACGCCCTCAAGATCCCGCCCCATTCCATTGAGGCCGAGCAGGCGGTGCTGGGCGGTCTCATGCTGGAGAACAGCGCCTGGGACCGGGTCTCCGACCGGGTGGCCGAGGTGGACTTCTACCGCTACGACCACCGCCTCATCTTCCGCGCCATCGCCGAACTGGCAGGACGCAACGCCCCGTTTGATCTGGTCACCATCTCCGAGCGCCTGGAGGCCCGCGGCGAGCTGGAGGACGCCGGTGGCCTGGCCTACCTGGGGCTCCTGGCCCGGGACACCCCCAGCGCCGCCAACATCACCGCCTACGCCGATATCGTGCGCGAGCGTTCCGTGCTGCGCCAGCTCATCAGCGTGGGCACGGGCATCGCCGACAGCGCCTTTCACAACGAGGGCCGCAACAGCGACGACCTGCTCAACGAGGCCGAGCAGCGGGTGTTCGAGATCGCCGAGCAGAGCAAGCGCTCCCGCCAGGGCTTTCGCGGCATGCGCAATCTGCTCAAGTCCACCGTCGAGCACATCGAGATGCTCTTCGAGCGGGACAGCCCCATCACCGGGCTGCCCACCGGTTATGACGAGTTCGACGAGCTCACCTCCGGCCTCCAGCCCGGGGACCTGGTGATCCTCGCCGCCCGGCCCTCCATGGGCAAGACCACCCTGGCCATGAACATGGCCGAGTACGCCGCCCTCAAGCAGCAGTACCCCGTGGCCATCTTCAGTATGGAGATGCCCGGCGAACAGCTGACCATGCGCCTGCTGTCCTCCCTGGGGCGCATCAACCAGCAGCGCCTGCGCACCGGCCGGCTGCAGGACGATGACTGGCCCCGCTTCTCCAGCGCCGTGTCCATGCTCTCCGAGGCCCAGCTCTACATCGACGACAGCCCGGCCCTCTCCCCCAACGACCTGCGCGCGCGCTCCCGCCGGCTCATGCGCGAGCACAAGCAGCTGGGGCTGATCGTGGTGGACTACCTGCAGCTCATGCAGATCCCCGGCAGCGCGGAGAACCGCACCACGGAGATCTCCGAGATCTCCCGCGGCCTCAAGGCCCTGGCCAAGGAGATGAACGTCCCGGTGATCGCCCTGTCCCAGCTCAACCGCGGCCTGGAGCAGCGCCCCAACAAGCGGCCGGTGATGTCCGATCTTCGTGAATCGGGGGCGATCGAACAGGATGCAGACGTGATCGTGTTCATCTATCGCGATGAGGTCTATAACGAGGACAGCCCCGACAAGGGCACGGCGGAGATCATCATCGCCAAGCAGCGCAACGGCCCCATCGGCACCCTGCGGCTCACCTTCCTGGGGCAGTACACCCGCTTCGAGAACTACGTGCCGGAGGTCTATTCCGGCGGGGACTACGAGGCGTGAAACGGGCCGCCACAGCCCGCCTGCGCCCGGCCGCCCTGGTGCACAACCTGGGCATCGCCCGCCGCGCCGCCCCCCGCTCCCGCATCCTGGCGGTGATCAAGGCCGAGGCCTACGGCCACGGCCTGTTGCGGGTGGCGGATGCCCTGGCCCCGCACACCGACGGCTTCGCCGTCTCCTGCCTGGAGGAGGCCTTCGCCCTGCGCAATGCGGGTCATACCCTGCCGCTGCTGGTCCTGCAGGGCTTTCGTGATGCCCAGGAACTCGTCCATGCCGCGCGCCAGGGGATCACCGTGGCGGTGCATGATCCCGTACAGCTGCGGCTGCTGGAGACGACCCCCCTGCCGCGGCCGGTGCGGGTCTGGCTGAAACTGGACAGCGGCATGGGCCGGCTGGGGTTTCCGGCGGAGGAGGCCTTTGCGCGTCTACGGGCCCTGCGGGCCTGTCCCAACGTGGCCGGCCCGCCGGTGCTCATGACCCACCTGGCCTGCGCCGACGAGCCGGGGCGGGCGGAGAACGCCGCGCAACTGGCCCGGTTCGAGGCCGCCACCCGTGATCTTCCCGGGGGGCGCAGCCTGGCCAATTCCGCGGCCATCCTGGGGCTGCCCCGGGCCCACGGGGACTGGAATCGCCCGGGCATCCTGCTCTACGGGGCCTCCCCCCTGGCCGATGGCGATGCCCGTCGTCATGGCCTGCAGCCGGTGATGACCCTGCAGGCCCCCCTGGTGGCGGTGCACGATCTGGTCCCGGGGGATGCGGTGGGCTACGGCGCCACCTTCCGCTGCCGCCGCCCCACGCGGGTGGGGGTGGTGGCCATCGGCTATGCCGACGGCTATCCCCGGCACGTCCCCAGCGGGGTGCCGGTGTGCCTGCCCCAGGGCCGGGCACCGCTCATCGGGCGGGTCTCCATGGATCTGATCACCATCGATCTGACGGACCTTCCCGGGGCCGCGGTGGGGGATCCCGTGACCCTATGGGGCGAGGGCCTGCCGGTGGAGGAGGTGGCCCGGGCCGCCGAGACCATCAGCTACGACCTGCTCTGCGCCGTGGCCGGACGGGTGCGGGTGGAGGAGGTGCCCGGTCCGGCGCATTGACAGCCGGGAGCAGTCCCCCATAGATTGATTTTTTTCATTTTGGGGGCTCATCCGTGGAGGATCTTTCCGATGCATGGGGCCGCGATCCCGGTTTCGACACCCTGGCGGTGCGGGCGGGACAGCGGCGGGGTTCGGAACAGGAGCATTCCGACCCCATCTACGCCACCTCCAGCTTCGTCTTCTCCAGCGCCGCCGAGGCGGCCGCCCGCTTCGCCGGCGAGGCGCCGGGCAACATCTACGCCCGCTTCACCAATCCCACGGTGCGCACCTTCCAGGACCGCCTCGCGGCCCTGGAGGGGGGCGAGGCCTGCGTGGCCACCGCCTCGGGCATGGCGGCCATCCTCTCCACCTGCCTGGCCCTGCTGCAGGCGGGGGACCACATCGTCTCCTCCCGTTCCGTCTTCGGTTCCACCACGGCCCTGTTCAGCAACTACCTCACCCGCTTCGGCATCCAGGTGAGCCATGTCCCCCTGGGGGACCTGGGGGCCTGGGAGGCGGCCATGGGGCCGCGCACCCGCATGCTGTTCGTCGAGACCCCGTCCAACCCCCTGGGGGAGGTGGTGGATCTGCAGGCCCTGTCGCGGCTGGCCCGGTCCCGGGACGCCCTCTTGGTGGTGGACAACTGTCTGTGCACCCCGGTGCTGCAGCGCCCCCTGGATCTGGGGGCCGATCTGGTGGTGCATTCGGCCACCAAGTACCTGGACGGGCAGGGCCGCTGCGTGGGCGGGGCTGTGGTGGGGGATGCCGAGCGGGTGGGCAAGGAGGTGTTCGGCTTCCTGCGCACGGCGGGACCCAGCATGAGCCCGTTCAATGCCTGGGTCTTCCTCAAGGGCCTGGAGACCCTGCCTCTGCGCATGCGGGCCCACAGCGCCGCGGCCCTGGAGCTGGCCCGCTGGCTGGAGGGGCACGGGGCGGTGGAACGGGTGCACTACCCGGGGCTGGCCTCCCATCCCGGGCATGGGCTGGCTTCGGTCCAGCAGTCCGGCTTCGGGGGCATCGTCTCCTTCCGGGTGCGGGGCGGCCGGGAGGCGGCCTGGCGGGTGATCGACGCCACCCGGATGCTGTCCATCACCGCCAATCTGGGGGATACCCGCAGCACCGTCACCCATCCGGCCACCACCACCCATGGCCGCCTCACCTCGGAGCAGCGGGCGGAGCAGGGCATCGACGAGGGGTTGATCCGTGTGGCCGTGGGTCTGGAGGACCCGGCGGATATCCGCGCCGATCTGGCCCGGGGGCTGGAGCGGGTGTGAACCGTCCCGGGGGCCTGTACCGGTGGGTTCCGGGGGATCCCGGTGCGCCGCGGGTGGTCACGGGATGCAGCGGCGGAATCCCACCCCGGGGATAGGGGGTTCATTCCACCGGCCAGGTCTCCAGGGCCATGCCTTCGGGGGTGGCCCGCAGCAGACCGCCGGTCTCGTACCAGTCCGGCAGCACGATGCGCCGGGCGGGGGCCCCGTCCAGGGTCAGGTCGTGCAGGGCGGGGCGGTGGGTATGGCCGTGGATGAGGATGCGCACGCCGTTGCGCCGCAGGGCCGCCTCCACCGCCCCGGGGTGGACGTCGGTGATGTCCGCGGGCTTGCGGCGGGTGGAGTGGCGGCTGCGGGCGCGCATGGCTTCCGCCTCGGCATGGCGCTCGGCCAGGGGGCGGGCGAGGAAGGCCGCCTGCCATTGCGGATCCCGCACCATGTCCCGGAAGGCCATGTATTCGTGATCATCGGTGCACAGGCTGTCCCCGTGCATGAGCAGCACGGGGGTGCCGTAGAGATCGATCACCGTCTCCGTGTCCAGCAGCCGGCAGCCACAGCGGCGGGCGAAGCCTTCGCCCACCAGGAAGTCCCGGTTGCCGTGGGTGAAGCACACCGGCACGCCGGCCCGGGCCAGATCGGCCAGGGCGTGGAAGACCGGTTCCAGATGCGGGGCCGGGTCGTCGTCCCCGATCCAGTATTCGAACAGGTCCCCCAGGATGTACAGGGCGTCCGCCTCCCGCGCGGGGCCGCGCAGGAGGCGTTCGAAGGCGGCGAGGATGGCGGGGCGGTCCGGATCCAGGTGCAGGTCCGAGACGAAGAGTGTGGAACGCACCGGACCGCGTTACTGTTCGCTGACGCGGTCGAGGACAATGGGTTCCCGGGGCACATCCTGATGCATGCCGTGGTTGCCCGTGGGTACGGCCACGATGCGTTCCACCACGTCCATCCCCTCCACCACGCGGCCGAAGACGGCATAGCCCCAGCCCTGGGGGTTCTCGGCGGTGAAGTCCAGGAAGCGGTTATGTTCCACGTTGATGAAGAACTGCGCCGTGGCGGAGTGGGGGTTGGGGGTGCGGGCCATGGCCACGGTGCCGGGTTCGTTGCTCAGGCCGTTGTTGGCCTCATTGCGGATGGGGTCGTGGGTGGGTTTTTGCTGCATGTCCGGGGTGAAACCGCCGCCCTGGACCATGAATCCGGGGATCACGCGGTGGAAGATGGTGCCGTCGTAGAACCCTTCGCGCACGTAGCCCAGGAAGTTCTCCACCGTCTCCGGGGCCTTGTCCGGGTAGAGTTCCAGGACGATCGTGCCCATGGTCGTTTCCAGCTGGACCCGTGGGTTTTCGCTTTCAGCCATTACTTGGTTTCCCGTGGTTGTGGACAGCAGGGCCAGGGTGACCAGCAGCCGTCTGAACATGGATCGCATGCGCATCGTGTCGGGCGCCTTGTATCTGTGGGGGTTCCGCCGCCGTGGGTTCCCCGCATCCGTTCTTTTTGGGAGGAGTGGACCGGGCCGATGCCCGCCGGGGTGATGATAGCCTCATGCGTCCTGTGCGGGAAAGCGCGGGGAGAGGTGCCCGGGGTGGAGGGGGTTCCCTGCGCCGGGCCGCCGTGGATCCATCCCTGGAGGCTTGCGCGCCGCCTCCCTGCGGCGCACACCCGTCTCCGGGAACCCCCTCCACCCCGGGCGGGTCTTCCGGACCCTGCGATGGCCGTTGTGGATCCACTCCCCGGGAGCTTGCGCGCCGCTTGATCCAGGGCCATGTTGTGGGGATGTGCGCTGTGCCGTCGATCCCCTTTTGAGCTACCATCCCGCGCCATGCCAGAAGACGCCGACATCGCCATGAAGACCCGTTTCGCCCCCAGTCCCACCGGTCATCTGCACCTGGGCAACCTGCGCACCGCCCTGTTCAACGCCCTGGCCGCCCGGGGCCAGGGGGGGACCTTCCTGCTGCGCATCGAGGACACCGATGCCGAACGCAGCCGTGCGCAGTACACCCGGGACCTGATGGAGGATCTGCGCTGGCTGGGGCTGGACTGGCAGGAGGGGCCGGAGGCGGAGGGGACGGCCGGGCCCTACCTGCAGTCGCAGCGGGGGGAGCTCTACGCCACGTATTTCCGCTTGCTGGAGGAACGGGGTCTGGTCTACCCGTGCTTTTGCAGCGACCAGAGCCTGCGGCTGGCGCGCAAGGCGCAGATGGCCGCGGGGCAGCCGCCCCGCTATCCAGGCACCTGCGCCCGCCTCACCCCGGAGGAGGTGCAGGCACGGCTGGAGCGGGGGGAGCGGCCCACGCTGCGCTTTCGTGTGCCCTGGGGGCGCACGGTGGTCTTTGAGGATCGGGTGCGCGGGCCGCAGCGTTTTGCCACGGATGATATCGGGGATTTCATCATCCGCCGCTCCGACGGAACCCCGTCGTTCTTCTTCAGCAATGCCGTGGATGATGCCCTCATGGGGGTGACCCTCGTCCTGCGCGGGGAGGATCACATCGCCAATACCCCGCGCCAGCTGTTGCTGCTGGAGGCCCTGGGGCTTACCGCCCCGGACTACGGCCATATCTCCCTGATCCTGGATCAGGACGGCGGTCCGCTGTCCAAGCGCAGCGGGGCCCTCAGCCTGCGCCAGTTGCACCGGCAGGGGTATCTGCCCCTGGCCCTGCTGAACCACCTGGCCCGTCTGGGGCATGTCTACGAAGACGATGGCCTCATGGACCGGGACACCCTGGCGGCGCGTTTTGACACCGCCCGCCTGGGCCGGGCACCGGCCCGGCACGACCCGGCGCAACTGGATCACTGGCAGCGTCTGGCGGTGGCGGCGGCCCCGGACGCGGACCTGGTGGCCTGGCTGGAGCCCGACGCCCCCGTGCCGGCGGGGCAGGGCGGGGCGCTGGTGGCGGCGGTGCGGGACAACATCCTCTTCCCGGTGGACTTGAATGCCTGGGCGCGGCGTCTGTTCGCCCCCGAGCCGCCTCTGGACGAGGCCCAGCGGGAGGCGCTGCGCGAGGCCGGCGCCGCCTTCTTTGACGCGGCCCTGGCGGTCCTGGAGGAGGGGCCGAAGGCCTTCCCGGACTTCGCCAAGGCCGTGGGCCGGGCCAGCGGGCACAAGGGCAAGGGCCTGTACATGCCCCTGCGCCTGGCCCTCACCGGCGCCCCTCACGGTCCGGAGATGCACCGGGTCTGGGACCTGCTGGGGCCCGAACAGGTGCGCCGGAGGCTGGAGCAGGCCCGGGATCTGGCCGCCGCCTGAACACCGATGCGCCGTCGGCGGGGGCGCGGGCCCCCGGCGGTGCGCTATCATGAGGCCCTGCGTTTCTCCACCGCCCGCACGGCGGGCGGTACGGCATTCCATCCGCAACCGGCCGAATCCATGCTGAATCTCTACAACACCCTGACCCGTCAGAAGGAACCCTTCCGTCCCATGGAACCGGGCAAGGTGCGCATGTATGTCTGCGGTATGACCGTCTACGACTACTGCCATCTGGGCCATGCCCGGGTGCTGGTGGTCTTTGACATGGTCTACCGCTACCTCCTGGCCCAGGGCTACGAGGTCACCTATGTGCGCAACATCACCGATATCGATGACAAGATCATCCGGCGGGCGGCGGAGAACGGTGAGGCCATCGACGCCCTGACAGGGCGTTTCATCCAGGCCATGCATGAGGACGCCGATGCCCTGGGGGTGCTGCGTCCCACCCACGAGCCCCGGGCGACGCAGCACGTCCACGATATCCTCCACATGATCCAGCGCCTCATGGACCGGGGCTACGCCTACGTTGGGGAGAACGGGGACGTGTACTACAGCGTGTCCCGTTTCGATGGCTACGGACGGCTCTCGGGCCGGCGCCTGGAGGACCTGCGGGCCGGGGAGCGGGTGGCCCCGGACGAATCCAAGCGGGATCCCCTGGACTTCGTGCTGTGGAAGGCCGCCAAGCCCGGTGAGCCCGCCTGGGATTCCCCCTGGGGGCCGGGCCGTCCCGGCTGGCATATCGAGTGCTCGGCCATGTCCACCCATTACCTGGGCAACCACTTCGATCTCCATGGCGGCGGGCAGGACCTGCAGTTCCCCCACCACGAGAACGAGATCGCCCAGAGCGAGGCGGCCACCTGCGAGCATTTCGTCAACTACTGGATGCACAACGGCTTCGTGCGGGTGGATGAGGAGAAGATGTCCAAATCCCTGGGCAACTTCTTCACCGTGCGCCAGGTGCTGGAGCACTACCGGCCGGAGGAGATCCGCTACTTCATCCTGGGCAGCCACTACCGCAGCCCCCTGAACTACAACGACCAGGCCCTGGAGGCCGCGCGCAGCGCCCTGTCCCGCCTGTACACCGCCCTGCGGGGGCTGGAACCGGCGCATCCGGGGGACGCGGGGGCGCCCTGGCGGGACCGCTTCAACGCGGCCATGGACGATGATTTCAACACCCCGGAGGCCCTGTCGGTGCTCTTTGACCTGGCCCGGGAGGTGAACCGTCTGAGACAGACGGACCCGCAGGAAGCCGCCCCCCTGGCGGGTTGCCTGAAGGCCCTGGGAGGGATTCTCGGCCTCCTGCAGGCGGATCCGGAGGGGTTCTTCCAGCAGGATGGGACCGGGGATGCGGTGGATGCCGCGGAGATCGAGGCCCTGATCCAGCAGCGCCTGGAGGCCCGCCAGCGCCGGGACTTCACCGAGGCCGACCGGATCCGGGACGATCTCAAGGCCCGGGGCATCCTGCTGGAGGACGGGCCGGAGGGGACCACCTGGCGGCGGGGGTGACCTTTGGGGCGAGGGAGGGGGCCGGATGCCCTGGCCGGGGCGGCAGGCCCTGCGCCGGGACGCCGTACATCCGTCCCCGGAGGCTCGCGCGCCGCTTCCCTGCGGCGCGCGCCCGGCTCCGGACCTGCCGCCCAGGGTAGGGTCCGAACGGCTTCCCCGACAAGCCTCTAGGGGATCAGCCCCGGAAGACTGGAATGGAGACCCTGCCGGACCTCTCGGCCCATTGGGATCAGGCGGGACAGTCCCCGGCGCGTTCCGAGTCCTCGCAGGCCTGGACGGCGTTCTTCATCAGCATGGCCACGGTCATGGGGCCCACGCCGCCGGGTACGGGGGTGATCCAGGCGGCCCGCTCGGCGGCGGCGTCGAACTGCACGTCCCCCACCAGGGAGCCGTCCTCCTGGCGGTTGATGCCCACGTCGATCACGGTTGCCCCCGGCTGCACCCACTCCCCGGGCACCAGCCGCGGCCGGCCCGCGGCGGCCACCAGGATGTCGGCGCGCTGGACGTGGCTCTCCATCTCCCGGGTGAAGCGGTGGCATACCGTCACCGTGGCCCCGGCCAGCATGAGCTCCAGGGCCATGGGCCGGCCCACGATGTTGGAGGCGCCGATGATCACGGCATGACGGCCCTTGTAGGTCTCCCCCGTGTGGTCCAGCAGGCGCCGGATGCCAAAGGGGGTGCAGGGCCGCAGCCGCGGCAGGCGCAGGGCCAGGCGGCCCATGTTGTAGGGGTGAAAACCGTCCACATCCTTGGCCGGGTCGATGCGCTCGATCACCTTCTCCTGGTCGATGTGCCGGGGCAGGGGCAGCTGCACCAGGATGCCGTCCACGGCGGGGTCGGCATTGAGTTCGTCGATGACATCCAAAAGGTCCCCCAGGGAGACGTTGTCCGGCAGGTCGATGGACTGGGAGACCATGCCCACCGCCTCGCAGGTGCGGCGCTTGTTGCGCACGTAGATCTGCGAGGCGGCGTCCTGGCCCACCAGCACCACCGCCAGGCCCGGTGGACGGCGCCCGGCGGCGATGCGGGCGTCCACCGCCTGGCGGACCTCCTCTTGAACGGTCTTGGCGATGGCGCGGCCGTCGATGATCTGGGCGGGCATGGGGAATGTCCTGAAGGCTTGATGGATGAAGCAATTTTCCCATGTTGCATCACTCCCGCCAAGCCACGCCATGGCACAGGAGGCGTTGCACAGGAACCCGGGCCAGGGCGGACCCCGGCCGGATGGTCCGGGGTTGGTTTTGCCCGGGGGCTTTGCTAGAGTCAAATACAAGGAGATTCCATGATGATCCATCCCAGCGCACAGTCCGGTATCCGTGGCGTGCCCCACCAGGGCGCGGCGATGCACGTGCGCCTCCCCAGCCTGTCCCTGACTGCCCTCCTGCGACTGCCGCGCTAGCGGCGCATACTTCGCCTGGCGAGGCCAAACGCATCCGCGACGCAGGAAAGACCCGGCCCGAAGGGGCGGAGGGTCCATGTGGCATTCGATCCGTATCAAGTGGCCGGCACCGGGCCGGACCACGGGAGTTCAGAGACATGGCAGGCAAAGACAAGCTCTACATCTTCGACACCACCCTTCGCGACGGCGAGCAGAGCCCCGGCGCGTCCATGACCCGCGAGGAGAAGATCCGCATCGCCAAGGGTCTGGAAAAGATGCGCGTGGACGTCATCGAGGCCGGGTTCCCCGCCGCCAGCATCGGCGATTTCGAATCCGTCCAGGCGGTGGCCCGGGCCGTGCGCGAGAGCACCGTCTGCGGCCTGGCCCGGGCCCGGGAGGCGGATATCGACCGTGCCGGGGAGGCCCTGAAGGAGGCCGCTTCCGCCCGCATCCACACCTTCCTCGCCACCTCGCCCATCCATATGGAGCACAAGCTCAGGATGAGCCCCGATGAGGTGCTGGAACAGGCGGTGGCCGCCGTGCGCCGGGCCCGGCAGTGGACCGACAACGTGGAGTTCTCGCCGGAGGACGCGGGCCGCTCCGAACTGGACTTCCTCTGCCGGGTCATCGAGGCCGTCATCGACGCCGGGGCCCGCACCATCAACATCCCCGACACCGTGGGCTACAACATCCCCGAGCAGTTCGGCGCACTGATCCGCAACCTGCGCGAGCGCATCCCCAACGCCGACCAGGCCGTGTTCTCCGTGCACTGCCACAACGACCTGGGGGTGGCCGTGGCCAATTCCCTGGCGGCGGTGCTCAACGGGGCGCGGCAGGTGGAGTGCACCATCAACGGCCTGGGGGAACGGGCCGGCAACGCCGCCCTGGAGGAGGTGGTCATGGCGGTGCGCACCCGCCAGGATCATTTCCCCTGCGACACCACCCTGGATACCACCCAGATCGTGCCCTGCTCGCGGCTGGTCTCCACCATCACCGGCTTCCCGGTGCAGCCCAACAAGGCCATCGTCGGGGCCAACGCCTTCGCCCACGAGTCGGGTATCCATCAGGACGGTGTGCTCAAACACCGGGATACCTACGAGATCATGCGCGCCCAGGATGTGGGCTGGTCCGACAACCGCATCGTGCTGGGCAAGCACTCGGGCCGCAATGCCTTCCGCGCGCGGCTGAAGGATCTGGCCATCGACTTCGACTCCGAGGAGGAACTCAACGAGGCCTTCGCCCGGTTCAAGGAGCTGGCGGACAAGAAGCACGAGATCTACGACGAGGACCTCCAGTCCCTGGCCACCGAGGCGGCCATCGCCATGGAATACGAGCGGGTCAAGCTGGTGTCCCTGCGGGTGTGCTCCGAGACCGGCGAGACCCCGGTGGCCACCCTCACCCTGAACGTGGAGGGGGAGGAGCACCACGGCGAGGCGGACGGCAGCGGCCCCGTGGATGCCGCCTTCAAGGCCATCGAGACGGTGATGCACAGCCATACCGAACTGCTGCTCTATTCGGTGAACAACATCACCAGCGGCACGGATGCCCAGGGGGAGGTGACCGTGCGTCTGGAGAAGGCCGGCCGCATCGTCAACGGCCAGGGGGCCGACACCGACATCGTCATCGCCTCCGCCAAGGCCTATCTCAACGCCCTCAACCGCCTGGTGACCCCGGACCGCCGGCCCCATCCGCAGCACGGGGATGTCTGAGGCGGGCCCGGGCATGGATGAGGCCTGGCGACGGCGCTGCCTGCGGGCCATGGGGATCCAGCTCTGGATCCCCCGGGCCGGACAATCCGCCGCCGTCTCTTTGCCCCCTGCGCCGGATGAGGCCCCTGGGATGCCGTCCGCGGCCCTCGATGGGGCCCGGGCGGCGCCGGCGGGTGTCCCCTCCCGGGACCAGCCCCAGGACCAGCCCCAGGACCAGCCGGATGGTCGGCCGGATGGGGATCCCCAAGCGATGCGGGAGGGGTGGGTCCCTCCCGATCCGGGGCGTAACGATGCCCCCCCGGAGGCGGCGGTGTCCGGGGCGGTCTCCCCTGGCGAGATCATGCCCCCGTCGATGTCCCCTGCCCCGGGGCAGGGGGCGGCACAGGCAACACAGGATGCACGGGAGGAGCCGGATCAGCACACCGCCAGCGCCGGGGCGGATGAGGCCGACCCCGATGGAGTGGCCGATCTGGACTGGGCGGCCCTGCAGGCCCGGGTCGCGGCCTGCACCCTGTGCCCGGACCTGGCCCGCAACCGCAACCACACCGTCTTTGGTACCGGTGATCCCGGGGCCGGCTGGATGTTCATCGGCGAGGCCCCGGGGGCCGAGGAGGACCGGCGGGGCGAGCCCTTCGTGGGCCGCGCCGGACGGCTCCTGGACCGCATGCTGGCGGCCCTGGGCATGGACCGGGAGCAGGGGGTCTACATCGCCAACATCCTCAAGTGCCGCCCCCCCAACAACCGGGATCCCAGGCCCGAAGAGGCCCGTGCCTGCCGGCCCTACCTGGACCGGCAGATCGCCCTGGTGCGCCCCCGGGTCCTGGTGGCCCTGGGCCGCGTCGCCGCCCAGAACCTGCTGGACACGACCGAGCCCCTGGGGCGCCTGCGGGGCCGCATCCTGGACTACCGCGGCACCCCCCTGGTGGTGACCTATCACCCCGCCTATCTGCTGAGAAAGCCCCAGGACAAGCGCAAGGCCTGGGATGACCTGTGCCTGGCCCGGCGGGCCGTGCAGGGGGAGGGGACGGAACCGCGGGGGTGGTCCTGATCCATGTCCCTGAAAGTCACGATCCTGGAGCGCCGGAAGTCGTCATGAATGCCGTCACCGCCCTGAAGCTGGAACTGCGCCCCATGCAACGCGGTGATCTGCCCCGGGTGATGGAGGTGGAACCCAGGGCCTACTCCCATCCCTGGACCGTGGGGATCTTCCGCGACTGCCTGCGGGTGGGCTATTCCTGCTGGGTGGTGGAGGCCCCCCAGGTGGACGAACTCATCGGCTACGGGGTCCTGTCCCTGGCCGTGGGGGAGTGCCATATCCTCAACCTCACGGTGCGCCCGGAACGCCAGGGGCAGGGCCATGGCCGTCACCTGCTGCGGGCCTTCCTGGACAAGGCGCGGGAGCGCGGGGCGGAAACCGCCTTTTTGGAGGTGCGCCCGTCCAACACCCCGGCCCTGGCCCTCTACCGCTCCGAGGGTTTCAACGAGGTGGGGCTGCGCCGGGGCTATTACCCCGCCGGCCGGGGGCGGGAGGACGCCCTGGTGATGGCCCGCCAGCTGTGATCATCCCGTTCTGCCCCGCCGGTGGGGGTGGCAGTGCCTTTTCGGGTCGGGAATCGTTACCATACCCAGTCCCGACCGCATACCGTATCTGGAATCCGCACCTTTGAGCGCTACCGAGCAGACCCCGGATGGCATGGACGCCACAGGCGATGCCGTCCCTGGTGACTCCCTCACCGCGACCCCGGACGGGACCGCCGCGGACATGCACCCCGCCGCGACGCAGCCGGTGCTCACCCTGGTGGGCATCGGTGCCTCGGCCGGGGGGATCGAGGCCCTGGGGCGCATGGTCTCGGCCCTGCCGGCGTGTACGGGCATGGCCTACGTGGTGGCCCAGCACCTGTCCCCGGACTACCAGAGCATGCTGCGGGACATCCTGGGGCGGGAGGCCGCGATGCCGGTGGAGGAGATCCAGGACGGCCTGCGTCCGGGACCCGACACCCTCTACACCACCCCCGCGGGCCACAACGTGCTGCTGGAGGAGGGGTGCTTCCGCCTGCGCCGCACCAGCACCCGCGGCATCCCCAAACCCTCCATCGACCTGCTGTTCCGCTCCCTGGCCGTGGAACTGGGGGATCATGCCATCGGTGTGATCCTCTCCGGCACCGGCTCCGACGGGGCCGATGGTCTGCGCGCCATCAAGCAGGCGGCGGGCCGGGTCTTCGTCCAGGACGAGGCCACGGCCAAGTATCCCGGCATGCCCCAGGCGGCCCTGGCCACCGGGGTGGTGGACCGGGCCATGTCCCCGGAGCAGATCGCCGGGGCCATCGCCGCGATCGCCCGCGGCGAGCCCGGTCCCCCACCGCGCAAGGCGGAGGACCTGGGGGACCCCGGCACGGTGGAGCGCATCCTGCGGCAGGTGCGGGAGCACACCGGCGTCGATCTGAACCACTACAAGGAGGGGACCCTGCTGCGCCGCCTGCAGCGCCGCCTGGATCACACCGGGTGCTCCACGCTGGAGGACTACCTGACGCATCTCGGGGATCATCCCGGCGAGGCGGAGGCCCTGGTGCGGGAGCTGCACATCGTGGTCACCAGCTTCTTCCGGGACGAGAGGCCCTTTGCCGAACTGCGCACCGCCCTGGAACAACGCATCCAGGAGCGGGGGGACCGGGAGCCCCTGCGCCTGTGGGTGCCCGGCTGCGCCACCGGGGAGGAGGCCTATTCCGTGGGCATCCTGGTGCAGGAGATCCTGCGCACCCAGGGGCGGGACCTGCGCCTGCAGATCTATGCCACCGACGTGGACGTGGACGCCCTGGCCACCGCCCGGCGGGGCATCTACAGCGCCGGTGCCCTGGAGGTGATGCACCCCGAACTCCTGCAACGCTACTTCAGCCGGCGGCGGGACCAGTTCCAGGTGAGCCAGGCCCTGCGGGATGTCATCGTCTTCGCCCGCCACGACCTGCTGCGGGATCCCCCCTTCCTGCACCTGGATGCGGTCAGTTGCCGTAACCTGCTCATCTACCTCAAGGCCTCCGTGCAGGAACGGGTCCTGGAGCGCTTCCACTACGCCCTGCAGGTGGACGGCCTGCTGTTCCTGGGGCGATCCGAGACCCCCGGCGGGCTCCAGCATCTGTTCGACACCCGCTCCAAGGCCGGGCGCATCTACCGGCGCCTGCCCGGCGATGCCCGCTATTCCGGCGCCGGCATGGGCAGCCCCCGTTCGGGACGGACGCGGCGGCGGACGCAGGCCAGTGGCGACTCCCGGGAGCTGCAGCAGGTGCTGGACGTGCTCATGGAGGCGTATGCCCCGCCCGGCCTGGTGCTCACCGAACAGCTGGAGATCCGGCGCGTGCTGGGGCGGGCGGGGGATCATCTCTCCCACGGCGCGGGCCAGACCAGCCTCAACGCCATGGAACTGCTGCCCCGGGAACTGGCCATGGAACTGCGCGGCCTGGTGGCCCGGGTGCAGCGCTCCGGCGAGATGGCCCGTGGCCGGGCCCTGGCCTCCCCCGCCGCAGAGGCCACAGAGGCGGTGCGACTTGCGGTGCGCCGGTTGTCCCAGGCGGAGGGGGACCTGTTCCTGGTGCTGTTCGAGCCCGCCGCGGGCCGGCCGCCGCCCCTGGAGGCCGCCGCCGAGGGGGTGCAGGGCAACGGCGACCTGGTGCATGCCCTGGAGCACGAACTCGCCGCCACGCGGGAACACCTGCAGACGGTGGTGGAGGAACTGGAGACCACCAACGAGGAATTGCAGTCCTCCAACGAGGAACTGCAGTCCACCAATGAAGAGTTGCAGTCCTCCAACGAAGAGTTGGAGACCTCCAACGAGGAGTTGCAGGCCACCAACGAGGAACTGTTCACCGTCAACCAGGAGCTGCAGAACAAGAGCGAGGAGCTGGCGAGCCTCAACGCCACCCTGGCCAACGTCAAGGACAGCCTGCCCTATGCCCTGCTGGTGGTGGACCGCAACCAGGCCCTCACCCTGATCAATCCCGGCGCCACGACGGTGTTCGGCGTCACCGAGGCGGATGTGGGCAAGCCCCTGGCCGGGGTGGACTCCCTGCGCGGGGTGCCCGGTCTCATGGATCTGGTGAACCGGGTGCTGACCTCCGGGGAGCCCGTGCAGGAACAGATCTCCGAACCGGGGCCGCATCTGCTGCGCATCCAGCCCTTCACCGATGCCGCGGGACGGGAGCAGGGGGCCCTGCTGTCCTTCTGGGACAACGCCGAGATCCTGGAGGCCCACCGCGCCCTGCGGGAGAGCGAGTCCCAGCTGCGCCAGATCCTGGACAAGTCGCCCCTGTGGAGCTACGTGAAGGACCGGGCCGGCCGCTACCGCCTGGTGAGCCAGCGTTTCCTGGGGGGGATCGGCCAGACCCAGGAGGCGGTCATCGGCCACGTGGACGAGGAGCTCTTCCCGCCGGAGATCGCGCGCCTGCTGCGCCTGGCGGACCACGAGGCCATGGCCGTGGACGGCATCCTGGAGCGGGAGCATCACCTGGAGCTGGACGGGCACGAGGTGGTGCTGCTGGCGCAGCATTTCGCCCTGCGCGATGAGCGCGGGGTGGCCAATGCTGCCTGCATGAAGGCCCTGGACATCACCGCCCGCAAGCAGGACGAGCGTCGCCTGGCCCGGGCCCGGGACGAGGCGGAGAAGGCCAACCGGGCCAAGACCGATTTCCTCTCCCACATGAGCCATGAACTGCGCACCCCCCTCAACGCCATCCTGGGGTTCGCCCAGATCCTGGAGGTGGAATGCCGGGACGGTGAGGGGGAGGCGGTGCGGGAGATCCTCGCCGCCGGCTGGCACCTGCTGGCCCTGATCAACGACATCCTGGACCTGTCCATGCTGGAGAGCGGACGCCTCCAGGTGGACAGCCACAGCGTCGAACTGGCACAGATCATCGACGAATGTGCCGCCACCCTGCGGCAGATGGCCCAGGACAAGGGGGTGGACCTGCAGGTGGAGCCCCAGGAGGGGGTCTATGTGCGGGCCGACGCCACCCGCCTGCGCCAGGTGCTCATCAACCTGCTCTCCAACGCCATCAAGTACAACCAGCCGGAAGGATGGGTGCGGGTGCGTACCCGGATGGGGCCGAAGCGGGTGGCCATCCGGGTGGAGGACAACGGCATCGGCATGAGTGCCGAGGAGATGGCCTCCCTGTTCCAGCCCTTCGAGCGCCCGGGACGCGCCCAGGACCAGGTCGAGGGGGTGGGCATCGGCCTGTCCCTGTCGCGCCGGCTGGTGGACATGATGCACGGCAGCCTGGAGGTGGAGAGCGAACCCGACCGGGGCAGTGTCTTCACCGTGGACCTGCCCCGGGAGCATCCCCAGGGACATCCCACCCGTACCGGGGTCTGCGCCCAGGAGGCCGCCACAGAGACAGAGAAGCCTTCCCTGGATCTGGACGTGATCTATGTGGAGGACAATGCCGCCAACCTGAAGCTGGTGCGCCGGCTCATGCAGACCGTCTCCGGGGTGCGGCTCAGGGAGGCGGTGAATGGGGATCAGGGGCTGGAGGCGGCACGCCGGCAGCCCCCGGATCTCATCCTGCTGGACCTGAACCTGCCGGACATGCACGGCTTTGAGGTGCTCTCGCGCCTGCGGGCGGACCGGCGCACCGCCGGCATCCCCGTGGTGGCGGTGAGCGCCGACGCCGGGGAACTGCGCATCACCGAGGCCCTGGAACGGGGCTTTTGCGCCTACATCGAGAAGCCCTTCCGGCTCTCGGACCTGGAGGAGGTGCTTTCCGCCTTCGGCCATCCGGCCTGAGGCATCCGCTCCGCCCCCCGGTCAGCGGTCCTCCAGCATGCCGTCCAGGACCGCCAGGAAGCGTTCCACCTCCAGGGGCTTGGTGAGGTAGGCGTCGAAGCCCGCGTCCCGCCCCCGCTCCACGTCCCGGTGGGTGGCGAAGGCGGTGAGGGCCACCACCGGGATGTGGGCGGTGGACGCATCCGCCCGCAGCCGCGAGAGCACCTGGTAGCCGTCCTGCTCGGGCATATTGATGTCCAGCAGGATCAGTTCGGGGCGGTGGGCCATGGCCAGCTCCAGGCCCAGGCGCGGGTCCGGCGCGCTCAGCAGGGTCACCTGGGGGCGGCGGGTGAGGATCTGGGACACCAGACGCAGGTTGGCCGGGTTGTCGTCGATATGCAGCACCGTGCGCGTGCCCCCATCCCCCTGGGCGGGTAGGGCGGTGGTGGTGGCGGCGCGGTGGGTGCTGCGGGCCTCGGCCGTACCCCGGGGCAGGCGCACGCGGAAGGTGCTGCCCTCACCGCAGGTGCTCTCCACGCGGATCTCGCCGTCCATGATCTGCACCAGCCGCAGGGAGATGGCCAGGCCGATGCCGGTACCCTCCACGCCGCTGTTGCCGTCCTCCAGGCGGCTGAAGGGTTCGAACAGGTCGTCGATGCGCTCCTGGGGGATCCCCTTGCCCGTGTCGGTCACGGCGATCTCCACCTGGTCGTCCGTGGCCTCCATGCGCAGGGTCACCTGACCCTGGTCCCGGTTGTATTTGATGGCATTGGAGAGCAGGTTGATGAGCACCTGTTTGAGGCGGATGCGGTCCGCCCGGGCGGCCAGCTCCGTCTCCGGGCCCGGATCGATGCGGATGCCGCGGCGATCCGCCAGGGGGGTGACCAGGGTCAGGCACTCCTCCAGCAGTTCCCCCAGGGGGATGTCCTCGATGGAGAGTTCCACCCGGCCGGATTCCACGCTGGCCAGGTCCAGGACCTCGTTGATGAGATCCAGCAGATGCCGGCCCCCCTTGAGGATCTCGCGCACGTTCTCCGCCTGCATCTCCCCCAGCGCGGGGTCCGTCTCCAGGAGCTGGGCAAAGCCCAGCACCGCGTTCATGGGGGTGCGCAGTTCGTGGCTCATGCTGGAGAGGAACTCGGATTTGGCCTGGCTGGCCCGCTCCGCCTCCTCCTTGGCATGCCGAAGTTCCGCCTCGGCCCGTTTCATGGCCGTGATGTCCATGTGACTCACCACCAGCCTATGGTCCTCGTCGGGACCCGACTTCAGGGGGGCTGCCCGTACCAGGAACACCGCCCCTCCCAGGGGGAACTCTCCCTCGAACAGTCCCGTCTCCTGTCGCAGGACATGCCGGATGCCTTCGGCCACGCCCCGGGCCTCGCCGCCGCCGGCCCCCTCCAGGGCATCACAGGCGTCCAGGTAGTTCTCCCCTTCACCAAAACGATCCCAATGGGGCTTGTAGTGGCGGGCGTACTCGCTCCAGGAGCGGTTGACGGTGATGATGTCGCCATGGGCATCCAGCACGCAGATGCTGGAGCGCAGGGAGTCGATGATGGCCTGGGTGAACTGCAGGGCGCGGGTCTCCCGTTCGTGGGCGGCCGCCTCCACGGCCTTGCGCCGGCGGTTCATCTGCATCTGGAAGAGGGCGTAGGAGATGTCCTCCACGATCCCCTTCACCAGTTGCAGCACCTCGGGGGTGAAGTATTCCCCCTGGCGGGAGAGAAAGCTGGCCATGCCCAGGAGCTGGTCCCCGCGAAAGAGGGGGAAGTGGCCGCAGTTGCGCAGGTGAAGGCGGCGGGCCTGTTCGCGCCAGGCGGCGGGGATCTTGGGGTCCTCGGCATCGCCGCACAGCAGGGGGCGCTCACGGATGAAGTCCCAGGGGTGGGCGCGGATCACCTCCCAGACGGCGTCCAGGGGCAGGGCGCGGGCCTGCTCCGGGTCCAGTCCGTGCACGGCGGTGGGGGTCAGGGGGGCGTTGCCGGTGCGGCGCAGGCTGATGATGCACACATCGAAGCCCCCCTGTTCCACAATGATGCGGGCCGCCTGGCGCAGCAGGCGGGTCTCATCCTCGATGCGGGTGATGGCCTGGTTTACCTGGCTGCGGGTCACGTACAGGCGGGTGACCTGCTGCAGCCGGGCCTCGGCCGCCTTGCGCGCGGTGATGTCCCGGTTCACCCCGCGGCGGCCCAGGTAGCGCCCGTCCTCCCCCTGCACGGGGCGGCACTGGTGCTCGATCCAGCGGATGCCACCGTCCGGATGCTTCAGGCGCAGTTCCAGGGCCTCATGTTCATGGGGGCTTTCGCCGTGCACCGCCTCTTCCAGATGCTGCAGCCACAGGGGGCGGTCCTCGGGGTGCACCAGGGTGGCCATGAGGTCCGGGTTTTCCATGAAGGCCTCGGGCGGGTGGCCGCTGATGGATTCGCAGCCCGGGGAGACATAGACATAGTGCCGGTCCGGTCCATACCAGTACTCCCAGTCCGGGGAATAGTGGGCGGCGACACGGTAGCGCAGTTCGACGCGCTCCAGCCGCTCCCGGGCCGCATCCAGCTGCCGGCGCAGGGTCTCCGTTTTTGTCTCTGTCTCCTGCCAGCGGGCCTGGATCTCGCGCAGCAGTTGTTCGGTCTGTCGGTGATCGCCTTCCCTGAGGGCGCGCAGGGCGCGCGCCGGCACGTCGTCCTTCGGCGTCTGGTTGTCGGGCATGGCGGACTCTGTTCGGGGCTCGGGGGGAGGGGCATGGGGCCGCGCCGTGGCACCCTGCATGACCCGGCAGGACTTTATAGGAGTCCCCGGGTTGACACAATGCAACCGGGAAGTGCGCAACCCCCATACCCTTGGCCGGGTCAACCGTATCCGCCGCGGCGCGTATAGCCCCATGAACGCATCACAACACCGCAACCCGAAGGAGCATGCCGTCATGAACGCAAGAAGATTCCCCGGCAATCCCCCGCGCCCCATGCGCGCCGCCGCGGCGGGCCTGTGCCTGGTCTTGACCCTAACCGCTGCCGGCAGCCTCCAGGCCGCCCCCGGGGGCCCCGGGGCACGCATGGACAACGACCGCCCCTGTGCCGGCATGAGCGGGGGCAACAAGCCGCGCCAGGCCATGGGGGACCCCTCCGGGCCACGCCAGGAAAAGGGCACCGCCGCCGGCCGGGAGATGAAGGAACGCCGCTCCGGCCCGGGTGGTCCGGGGGACTGTCCCTCTGCCGGCAACCGCCGCAGCCAGGATCGAGCCATGGATACCCGTCCCGGGGCCATGGATCCGGAGGCGCGGCAGGCCCTGCGCGGGACCCTGCGGGGGATGTCCCCCGAGGAGCGCCGGGAGATGCGCGACCGGGTGCGGGACATGGACCCCGCCGAGCGCCGGGCATGGCTGGAGCGGCAGGGCTGAGCCGGGGCTATGGACACATCCACGCCGGATGCCGGTGCCATGGATGACGGGCCGCTCCCGCCGGCCGCGTCCATGGAGGCCGGGGCCGCCCCCACGCTGGACGCCTTCCTGGAGGGGATCCAGGGCCGGGCCGTGCGTATGGCGGCCCTGGCCCTGGACGACCGGGAGGCCGCCCTGGACCTGGTGCAGGACGCCATGACCGCCTTCATCACCCGTTACCGGCAGCGGCCATCCGGCTCCTGGGGGCCCCTGTTCTGGCGCATCCTGCAAAACCGCATCCGGGATCTCTACCGCCGCAGGCGGGTGCGCCAGCGGGTGATGGCGGTCCTGGGCCGGGGCGGGTCCGGGGAGGAGGGGGAGGAGGACCCCATGGCCGCCTTCCCCGACCCCGTCACCCCCGGTCCGGACCGGGCCCTGGCGGACGGGCGCTTCGCCCGCGACCTGGAGGCCGCCCTGCGGGCCCTGCCCCTGCGCCAGCAGCAGGCCTTTTTGCTGCGCCACTGGGAAGGCCTGGACACGGCGGCCACCGCCGCCGCCCTGGGCATCAGCGAGGGGAGCGTGAAGACCCATCTGCATCGTGCCCTGCAGACCCTGCAGGGCCAACTGGAGGCCTACCGATGAATACCGGAGAACACCATGACGCGCTGCTTCGGCGCATCGGCCGGACCCTGGATCAACAGGCGGGGCTGACCCCCGCGGAACGGGCGCGCCTGGGTCGTGCCCGGCGCGAGGCCCTGCAGCGTCCCGTGCGCCGCCTGCCCCTGGCCCTGCCGGAACTGCCCGTGGGGCGCCTGGCCCTGGCGGCCTCCCTGGTGCTCACCGTCGCCCTGGGCCTCGCCCTCACCCCATTCCCCCGGGGGCCGCAGCCCCTGCCAGCGGCCCTGGCCGAGCCCCAGGACTGGGACTGGCTCATGGCCGCGGAGGAGGATCCCTTCTGGGTGGAGGATCTGGACGATCCCGCCTTCCTCGTCTGGGCCGCGGAGTCGCAGCCATGAGGGCCGCGGCCCTGCTTCTGGCCGGTGTCCTGCTCTGCCTGCCCTGGGGGGAGGTGATGGCGCAGGGGGTGCCGGACTGGTCGGATCTGGACGCCGGGCAGCGCACCGTGCTGGCGCCCATGGAAGAGGCCTGGGACGGGCTCTCCGAGGAGCACCGCCGCCGGCTCCTGGAGATGGCCGGGCGCTGGCGGGAGATGGATCCGGAGCAGCGGCAGCGCATCACCCGGCGCCTGGAGCGCTGGCGGGATCTGTCGCCGCAGGAGCGGGAACGCATCCGCGAGCACCACCGGCGGCTGCAGTCCATGACCGAGGCACAGCGCCAGGCCCTGCGCCAGCGCTGGGAGCGCTACCGCCAGCTCCCGCCGGAACATCGCCGGCAGCTGCGCGAGCGCTGGGAGGCCCTCTCCCCCGAGCAGCGCGAGCGCCTGCGCCAGCACCGGCAGGGCCCCCATGGGGGCAACGGCGGTCCGCCGGGGGGCATGCACGGACACTGCCGCTAGGAACGGCGGGAGACCCCGTTGGGATGGCACGCCCCTGCCGGTATGGGGCCCTGGCGGGGCCGGGATGGCCGCGCCCCGGCCAGGGCCGGTACAATAGCCGGTTTCATCCAGCCCCACTGCAGACGCCCCCATGCCATCCAAGCACGCCACCGAGACCGCCCGCCGGCGCACCTTCGCCATCATCTCCCACCCTTATGGCTGTGCGTGTGGCGCCAAGTTGCATCCAGTTGCCTAAAATGCCGCCCAAGCCTTGTTTAATGGCGGGTTTGCCAAATAGAGGTGTTGCACCCCAAGGCGCCACGAGACATCACGAGGCAGCCGATTTAAGTACACATCTGAGTACATATCCTTGCCAGCTAGCCGTGCTAACATTCGCATGTACTTACCACGGTAGCGAGGGATGGGGATGCCGCTCACCGATAGCTGGCTGAAGGCCAACAACGGCAAGGCCGTAGACAGGATACAGACGCGGAGCGACCAGAACGGGCTGGGGGTCAGGATCTCCAAGAAGGGCAAGCTGACCTTCTACGTACGGTACTGGCTCAACGGAAAGCAGAGCCGCATCGATATCGGCTCCTACCCGCTCAAGAGCCTCAAGGCGGCCAGGGCGGAAGCTGAAGACATTCGCCGCATGGTGGAGGATGGGCAAGACCCGAAGCTCGCCAAAGAGCTCGAGAGGCTATCACAGGCGGAGGCGCCCAGCGTCGCAGAGCTGTTCAACGAGTGGTACGAGAAGTACTGCATCAAGCATAAGTCCAATGCCCACCTGATCAAACGCAGCTTCGAGATCCACCTGTTCCCTGAGATTGGGCACTTGCCCGCCGATCAGCTTGAGCTGCGCCACTGGATGGAGCAGTTCGAGCGCGTGCAGGCCGGCGCGCCATCCATTGCCGAGCGCCTGGTCATCAACTCCAAGCAGATGCTGAAGTGGGGAGTGCGCCGCCAGCGCGTGCCGACGAACGTGATCGCGCATGTCGGCACTCGCACTGACCTCCACATCAAGAAGAACATCGGTAAGCGGGTTCTGGACAGGGGCGAGGTGAGGTTGGTCTGGGAGGTGCTGGAGCGCTCTCGCATGACGCGCAAGAACGCACTCTTTGTCATGCTGTGCCTGGCCTTTGGGTGCCGTACCGGCGAGCTTAGGCTGAGCGACAAGGAGCACTGGGATCTAGATAAGGGGGTATGGACGGTTCCGCCCGAGAACCACAAGACAGGGAAGGTGACAGGTCTGCCGATCGTCAGGCCGATCATTGAACCGGTGAAGGAGCTGGTGAGGGAGGCCATGCAGCTTTCGGCATCGCCTTCAGAGGGGCCGCTGTTCAACAACAGGGATAGCAGGGAGAGGATCAGCCGTAGTTCGCTGTTGCCGCTGCCCTACAACATCATGCAGTGGCTGCGCCGGCACCGGAAGGTCGAGATGGAGCACTGGTCCATGCACGACCTCCGGCGCACGGTGCGAACCAACTTGTCGGACCTCACGGCACCGCATATCGCCGAGAAGATGCTGGGGCACACGATGCCTGGTCAGTGGCGGGTTTACGATCACTACGACTACCTGGCCGAGCAGAAGGAGGCCTACCAGGCTTGGTGGGAGAGGTTGCAGCAGATGGTGGCGGCCGGTCAGGCCGCTTCCAGCGACGCCTCGTAGGCTTCGATGTCGTCGATTGCCCAGCGATTGAAGCCCGCCTGGCCGCTGATGCGTGGCGCCGGCAACGGATGCTTCTTGCGCTTCATCCAGCGGTACAGAGTCGAGCGCTCAACCTTGTAGCGCTCGCAAAGGTCTTTGGTGGTCAGATAGCCTTTAACCATGAATGCTTTCCTTCTTCAGTTACTTTCCGGCGTAGGGATGGGGCCGGCCCACTCCAGGGGCGCCCACCCCGGCAGCATCTCGTGGTTGGTGAAGCGCGGGCTGGTGGTGGGCTCCAGCACCTCCTTGCCACCAACGCTGACCACGGTCACGAAGTTCTCCAGCGGGTCGACGCGGGTGGAGACCGACACCTCGGCGATCACCGGTCGGTTGAAGTTCCAGCCGCGCGCCCAGTAGTGGGCCACGCCTCCCGCGGCCACGACCTCCTCCAGGGTGGGCGGCTTCGGCCGCCATACAAAGCTAGGCATCGCTCTCCTCCTCGACATCCTCGCGCATCGGCTCGGCGGCACCACCCGGGCGCCCCTCCTTGACGATGATCTCGCCGCCGGAATAGCGGACCAGTACCGAGTCCTCGCCGGCAATCTTGGCCAGCAAGCCGAATATCTCGCCGACGCGCCCCATGTCCATGTCGCTGAACCGGGCTCCATCGATACTCAGGGTAAGCACGGCGCGCTCCCGAAGGTCGGGAATGTCCTTCTCCTCGCAGAACTTGACCATTACGCCTCCTCGCTGTGCCGGTTGTGTTCGATGGCCTTGGTGGGGTCGGCGGATTGCCAGTCTGGCCAGTCGCGCCCCTCGTTCTTGGTGAGCTTCGCCTCCAGCCCTGCCGCCACCTGCTCGGCGGTGTGGCCTGAGCGCCAGGCGCCGTCGAAGGCGAGCAACACGACGTCGATCCACTCCTCGAGGTCATACGGGGCGGCCTCGATCTCCTCGAGCTCCTTGCGGATGTGGTCGGCCAGGCCCTGGCAGCGACCTCCCGGGCCGAAGGCTCGCTTCGAGAAGGCGATCTGTCGGCGCATGTGCGCCACCAGGTCGTAGCCACTCGCGTCGCCGCCGCCGGTGGCCGCCCATGCCTTGGCGGCATCGCTGACGACGGGCAGCAGCGTGTAGTTGCACATGAAGTCGAATTCTTCGCTCCAGTTGTTGCCCTCGGCGTCGAATCCTTCTTCGTCCAGTTCACTCTCGTCGGGCCTGTCGACTCTATCGACCTGACCGCTGATCTGAGTGGCGCGGCCGACGAACACCTGGCCGACAAGCTCGTCCCATCCGGTATCGCCGTCCAGCCAGCTGTCGATGAAGTCGGCGGCCTGCTCGACGGCCTCGGCCTCGGTACCGAAGGCCATCAGCCCCTGGTCGGGGCAGTAGGCGAACCACGGCTTGTCGTCGGTGACGTACCAGCCCGGCGCCTTGCCTTCCTCTGACGGCGCCAGGCGCTGGAGACTGGTGCGCTCGCCGCGGGCATGGATCATGGCCGCCAGGTTGAGCACGTCCACCGGGTCACCCTTGGCGATGTGGTTGACCAGCATGCTGTTCAGGCGGGCCAGGCTGCAGGATTCCCAGCCGCCTCGCCCCTCGCGGCGCTTGGCGGCGAGCTTCTTGCGCATGTCCAGGGCGGCGGCCTCCACCATGGCGTCGTCGGCGTGCAGGTCATGCGGTGTCAGGGACTCCTGCAGCACGTCGCCATACCACTCCAGGTATTTGTACTCGTAGACCTCGCCGGCCTGGCCGGGGCACTCCTCCCACATGTCGGGCGCGCAGGCGAAGTCGATGGCCTCCTCCATGCGCCGGTTGCTCTCCATGAGGGTGTCCAGCGCCTCCAGGATGCGCTCATCCCGCCCCTGGCGGGGCTCATCGGCGACGCCCAGGCGTTCCGCGATCATGCCCAGCATGCGGTCGCGATCCCCGGCATAGTCAGCAGTTGCCTCAAGCGTCTCTTCGAGTTCCAGCAGTGCTCGAGTATTCTCGACATGGCCGTGGGGAGAGATGTTGGCCAGGCGTTCGTTCTCCGCTTTCAGCCGCGCGTTTTCCTGCTCGACAGCTTGCAGCCGTTGCATCGGTGCCGTTCCGCTCATGATTGAGTCTCCTCGAAGACTTGAAGGGGGATGCCCACGGTGGCGAGCTCCATGCCAGCCCGGGCGCGAAGGTTCTCGATGACGTCGGCGTCGACGTCCATGTCGCGGTATTCGCGGGCCAGTTCCAGCAGCATGGTGGCCTTGGTCTTGGCGGTTTCCGTGGCGTCCGACTGCTGGCTGCCGGCCTGCTCCCGGGCCAGGCTCATGGCCGGGTAGCCGCGCAGCGCCTCGGCAGCGGCATCGTGGATGTCCAGCAGCGGTTGCCTCAGGGTGTCGGCCGGGCCGATATCTGACCGTTCCGCCATGCGCTCGGCCACACGGGCAGCCTCCACGCCAGCGGCGAACAGCGTCGACCGGAGCTCACGGCAGTGCGCCTTCAGGGTGGCCACCTCTTGTGCCACTGGGTTCTTCGGGCACTGGCGGTCGTGCTCCATCAGCATCCGGTGGGCGGCCTCCATATCGTCGACCTTGCGGGTGTCGTAGATGATGGCTTCGCCGCAGTAGATACACGACGCCGCATGGTTGCCCTCGGCATCGCGCAGCCGACGCAGCAGGCCCAACATCACCTTGGGGTTGGTGGCGGCCACGAAGGCCTCGTTGGCCTCGGCGTTGGGGCGGCTGGCAGCGGCGCTCTCGGCGCGGCGCAGGGCGGCGGCCAGCTCCTGGCGCATGTCCTTGTTGTCCAGGGCCAGGCGAATGGCCTCGTCGTAGGGGTCGAGCGGGGCGCGCGCGGGCGCGCCCTCACTGGCGTGGGCTTGTGAGTTCATCATGGGCTCCATCGGTGGTGGGCGGGTGTCAGGCGCGATGGTTGGCCAGCTGCCGGCGGATCTCGTGACTGCCCTCGCAGACGGCGGCTACGGCCTCCAGGAAAGTGGTGGGCTTCTTGAGCATGCCGGCGCGGCGGATGACCTCATCGAGGAGGCGGCGCGCCTCCTCCTGGTCCTCGAGCTGGTCGGCGAGCCGTGCCTTGTCGTCTTCCAGCTCCTGGTTGCGCTGAAGCACCTGTTCGCAAAACGGGCAGTCCGTTGCTCCGACCGGGGGCGGGGTGTAGGCCAGCGATGTCATGCCACCTCCTTGAGCACCCTGCGGGTGCCGCTGTTGTCCATGGGGGAAACCACGCCCTGGCGCTCCAGGTCTTCGATGAGGCGCGCCGCGCGGTTGTAGCCGATCTTGAAGTGCCGCTGCACGGCGGATATCGACGCCTTGCGACTCTCGATCACGAAGGCGCGTACCTCGCTCAGCAGTGGATCGGGTTCGTCGGCACCGGGCGAGGCTGGCGTGGGCGCCGCCTCCTCCATGCTCTTGAGCTCCGGGGCGGCCTCGCCGCCCAAGCCGGTCAGCAGTAGCTTGATGACGTCGCGCAGGGCGTTGGCCATCAGGATGAAGTCGGTCTCCAACCGGATGATGGCATCGTCGCCGTCGTCCGCCTGACTGGCTTCATCCAGCAGGGCATCGGAGAAGCGCAGCCCCTTGAGCGAGAGGTCGTCGGTCAGCGTCAGCGATACGCGCTCGTCGAGGGTGATGCTCAGCTCGGCGGCCTGGCGGCCGGACTCCAGCAGCTGTTGCATGTCGTCGGTGTCGAGGTCGACGTTCTTGGCCGTCACCTTGCCGTCGTCGCCCTTGGCCATGAGCTTCATGCTGTCGCCGACCTCCAGCCAGGACGGGCGCAGGCTCGGGTCCTGAAGCCAGTGCGTCATGACCCGCATGGGCAGGGAGTGGGTGGCGACCGGCACCAACTTCAGGCTGCCCAGCGTGGCGCGCAGCAGGTCCAGCGCCTCCTCGGCGCGCTTCGCCGACGAGGTGTTGACGGCGATCATGCCGCCGGCCATGTCCCACCAGGCGTCGACCCGATGGCTGCGCACGAAGGCACGGGGCAGGAGCTCCTCGTAGACCTGCTCCTTGATGCTCATCTTCTCCGCGCGCGGTACCGGGCCGCCGCGAACGGCCTCGATCTCCTCGCAGCGGGCTTCCACCTCCTCCTTCACCACGGAGGCGGGCAGGATTCGTTCCTGGCGCTGCATGGTCAGCAGGAACTGACCCTGAATGGCGTGCACCAGGGCGTCACTCTTGCGGCCGGCCGGCGGCGTCCAGCCGAGATGCTTGGCCTCGTGACCGCCCATGTCGCGGGCGGCGAAGCGGGCCATGGCCTCGGCGAGGGCTTCAACGGCGATGCTGCCGGCGGCGGGCAGGCGATACAGGCGAAGGTTCTTGAACCACATGGGGTTTCTCCAGGTTGAAGGCGCAGCCCGGTGGCCGCGCTGGTTTAGGCGGTGGCGAACATGTCGCGCTGGCGTTGCTGGTCTGCTGTCCGCGGCGAAAGCCACAGGCATTCGGTGCGTTTCACGCTGCCGAAGCGGCTGGATCCGGACGTGGGCAGCGTGACGCGCATCCATCCCGGCAGGCGGTTGTTGTAGAGCGCGGAGTCGTAGCCGCTGATCACTACGAAGCCTTCCAGCTGCCTGACGGCCTCCAGCAGCACCTCGTGCTCCTCGACGCTCATCTCGTGGCGGTAGTAGCGGCTGCTGCCCTGGCTGCGCGTCTCTGGCAGGTAGGGCGGGTCGACGTAGTGCAGCGTCTCCCGGCTGTCGTGCTGCGTCATGACGTCGGTGGCCGGGCGACTCTCGATCACCACGTTGCGAAAGCGGTCGGCGAACCCGGGTATCGCGTCGGCAACGCGGGCCCAGGCGTGCGCCACGCCCAGATAAACGCCGTCCGGGCGCGTGAAGGTGCGCATGCCCGAGTTGCCGCGTGTGGCGCCGGCCGACCCGAAGCTGGCCCAGGCCCTCAGCAGGGTGCGTCGGGCCTGCTCGATGGAGTCGTCGGCCGGCTCTTGCGATAGATCAAACTCGGCGCGGGCGTAGGGCGTGAAGCGGCAGAGCTCGGCCAGGCGCTCGGCGCTCGCCGGGTCGCGCAGCACGCGGAATACGTTGACGATCTCGCCGTCGAGGTCGTTGTAGACCTAGGCCGATACCGGCGGCTTCTGAATCAGCACGCCGGCGGCGCCGCCGAATGGCTCGACGTAGACCTGGTGGCGCGGAAAGTGCGATATCACCCAGCTGGCGATGCGCCACTTGCCGCCGTGGTAACGCATGACAGGGCAGTGCATGAGGCAGCCTCCGTAGGAAGGCCGCCTCAGTGGGCGGCCTTGGGGTCGGGTTTCTCGGGGCGGTGGAGTGATAGGCCGGCGGCGACCTGGCGAACCCAGATGGGCGTGCTGCCCAAGGCGAACGTCTCGCCGCTCCAGGCCAGCAGCAGCGTGGTACCCATCACGCCGGCGATGGCCTCGGCAGCCGGCGCTGGCACTGCGTTCCCAATCCTTTCCCTCCAGGCGCTGTCGTTCAGCCCTTCCAGCTCCAGGTGCTCGCAGGGATCGACGAGGCCTTGCAACGCGGCGAGCTCGAGCGTGGTGAAGGGCCGGTGCCAGGTGCCATCCAGTGTGCGAATCTGGCCGACCAGCCGCTCGTTGGCCGCCGGCAGGTATTCACCCTCGAGGGGAGGGTGCGCGAGCCCCTGCCGCGGATCGGCGATGGACCAGGGCCCGTTGTCGTGGCCCGCCGATGCCGAGACAGCGCCGCAGGACGCTTGCCAGGGCACTACGCCGTAGTGGCCAGCCGTCAGGTAGCTGTCACCCTTGCCGCGGCGTAGTCCCGGGCGGGGGTCGGCGACGGCGAACGCGCCTTGCCCCGTGGTGCTGCCGGCGATGACGGTACTCGCGGCGCGGTCGAACGCAGTCACCTGGTATTTCCCGGCGAAGGCGCTGCCTGCCCGGCGTGGGTCGGCGACCGCGAATGCCCCCTGTCCTGGTGACTTCTGGCTGGTGATGGCGCCGGTGGTGTCGCACCACTTCCTCACGCCGTAGGCCTGGCCGTCCTTCCACTTGGCTGACTGATTGAAGCGAGGGTCTGCTACGGAGAACTTGCCGTTCCCCGGGCGACTGGCGCCGGCCACAGTGCCGGCCGCTTCTCGCCAGTCGTGCACGCCCAGGTAGCCGTTGTTACGCCCCTCGGGTACCAGCAGGTAGTCCTTGAGGAAGCCGTCTTCGACTGCCAGCCGGTTCAGCGACCGCCAGTCGCTGCCAGCCTCCACGAAGGCGAGCCTGACCCACGTCTTCCATTGCAGGCGCGGGATGCGGTGCATCGCCCCGGCCAGTTCGTCACCGGGCAGCGGCATATCTCCCAGCACCTGGCCGACGGCGCGCAGCGGGCGCTTCACCGGCTCGTAGAGGAACGGCGGCACCTTCTCGGCGTGGCGGGCCACCAGCAAGAAGCGCTTGCGGCTCTGGGCCAGGCCGCCCAGCTCGCCACAGTCGTGGGTGGTCTCGGCGACGTGGTAGCCGTAGTGCTCCAGCATCGCCACGATCTTGTCCAGTAGCGGCCGGCCCCGGTTGGCGATGCGTGGCACGTTCTCGAAGACGAACAGCTCGGGCGGATCGTCGGCGAAGGCCTCGAGGGCCAGCCACATGCCGCGAAGCGTCAGGCGGTTGAGCGCCTGGTATTTCGGCGTGGTGCTGCGCGACTGCGACAGAAGGCCGGAGAAGCCCTTGCACGGCGCCGAGAGGAACACGATGTGTGGCCGCTCGTTGCCGGCGGCAGACTGGATGTCCGCGGGCGTGGCCTCCTGCCAGCCGGCCGGCGGCTCCGTGCCGTGAAAGGCGGTGTACTGGTCGCGGTCAAACATGTCGAGCACGGTGCCCGGGGCGCCGGCCAGGCGCTGGAAGTCGGCGATGGCGGCGGCATCGACGTCGACACCGCCGATGCAGCGGAAGCGAGCCTCCATGTTGCCGACGCGTGCGTGCCCGCGGTTGAAGCCCTTGGCCCCGCCTCCCAGCCCACAGAACAGGTGGAAGTGCCGAATCTCGTGCCGCTCAATCATGCGTGCCGCCCTCCAGGTTGGCCTTGATCCACTCCAGCTCGCCGGCATGGCCGGCGTCCTGAAGCACGACGCGCCCCTCGGGGTCGCGGATGATGCGGTGATGGCCGCCGCTCCCGCGGCGCGGGATGCGCTCGACCTGGTAGCCGTGGCGTGCCCACTTGGCGTTCGGTGATTCGGGATGCGGCTGGCCGGTCATGACAGCCAGGCCTCGAGCTGCTGGGCGGCTAGGGCACTGGCTTGGGCGGCCTGGTGCCAGGCCTCGAACACGGTGTCGATGTCGTGCATGTCGGTCTCCTCGAGCATGAAAAAGGCCACCTCGGTGGGGTGGCCTGTCAGTAGTGGTTGAGCCGCCTGGCGCGTCGTCGCGCGCGGCGTTTGGCGGCGTGTCGCCGGTGGCGTTTCACGCTGCCGTACTTGGGTTTGGGCGGCGCCTCGTGGCGTGGAATCTCGATGCCGGCCCATGTCCGGGCCTTGGTACCGAGCATGGCGGCGATGCTGATGAGTAGGTTCATGCCACGAACCTCCCGTCCGGCACCACGCGAATCCGAGGCTTTCCCCTGGCTTCCATCCAGCTCTTGGTGTACGCGACTGGGTCTGCGTGGATGTTCATGATGACCCCTGCCGCCTCCACGTTTTTGTGATGGGCATGACGAGGACCTTCCGGTGATGGCGATCTTCCTCGGGCGGCTCACAGCGCAGCTCCACGCCCTCCCAGCCGTCTCGCTCCATCCCTGCCATTGCCGAGAAAGAGTCGCTGAACAGGCCGACATATTCGCTGTTGATGCAGAAGCTCGGCGACCTGTCCGGGTCCAGTGCCGCTTCCTCGGGGAAGGCGCCGGCAATGTCCGGCGGGTCGCCTTTGATCAGCCGGGCCTTGCCAGCAGTCAGGCAGGCATCCAGCTCGCTCTCGCCAGCGGCTCGCTCCCTCCGGCTGCCGATAAGGGCCAGCCCTGAGTCGGTGAGAAGGAATCGCCCATCTGGGTGCGTAACCGACGCCTCGACAAGGCTTCGCTCGGGCAGAAAGGTGGCGCGGGAGGTGCCGGCCATCTTGCCGTCGGGGTCGCGCGCTATGATGGCCACATGGCCGTTAGTGGCGGCCAGAAGCACACCACCTTTGGCGGCTGGAATGACCTGCATCCCAGCCAGGCCTTCCCTCACGCCATCCCGGTCAGCGAATCGCATGACCGGCTCCAGGAAACGCGCACTGAACTCGGCGATGGTTTTCATGCCACCTCCTGGTCATCTTCGGGCTTCGCGGACTTGCCGCAGAAGGGGCAGAAGTTGGCGGTGACGAAGGTGTCGATCTTCTGGCGCTTCATGCCTTTGGTCGGATCCTTCTTCGGCACCCAGACCTCGCCCTGATAGTTGATCATGAGCGGCGACGACATCTTGTTGCCGGTCAGGGGAAGCCGTAGCCCTGGAGCTTGGCATCGAAGTCCTTGAAGCCCTCGGGCAGCTTCGCCTTGACGTGTTCGGCCAGCTTGTCAGCGACCTTGGTTTGGCAATCGCACTGCATGGTGTTCTCCAGAAACAGGAAGCCCCGCGGCAGGGCGGAGCAGGGTGTTGGTTGAGCCCCGCGGGCGCGGGGAACGATCAGGCTGCCTTGGCTTGATCGTCGTCGAGCGGGACGATCCGGCTCAGGTCGTCCTCCATGCTGCCGTCGGCGGGGCGGAAGCGGCCCAACTCCTTCCAGGTGAACTTGCCGGCCTCGATAGGGTTGCTGGTGTACCCGCTGGCACCGGCGCGGTGGTAGGCGCCATGCCCCTTGTGCCAAATCATGTAGAGCGGCTCGTCGGCCGGAAACAGGATGCCTTTCAGGGTTTCAGCTAGCCGGAAGTCCATCGCCTTGACGGCGAGGGACAGCTCTCCCTCGAGGCGCTTTCGGCGGCGGGTTTCGTTGCGCTTACGGCGCAGGTCGCCGGGGCTCTCCAGGTAGATGGCGCCGCTGTGGACGTTGAGCACGTCGTACTTGCCGGTCACCACCCACCACATGTTGTTGAGGTTGTAGTAAGCGGTGCCGACCACCATCCGGTCGCCGTAGCCAATCGCGTAGACGCGAGCGCCATGAGTGATGGTGCCGCCGTCGGCGGATCTGGCATTGCACGCCATGCCGATGCGGGCATGGCCCAGCTCCGCGACGAAGTGTCCACTTGAGCGATTGGCTTGCTCGACCCATTCCAGGGCGGTGAGCGCGCCTGGCCCGCGTTCAGCATGACGCCCATCGCGCAGCCTGTCGTTGAACTCATACCCGGCGAATACATTGCACAGGTAGGCGCGCAAGCGTCGGCGAGTGCGCTCCATCTCGAGCCACAGCAGGTAGGGCATGCGCTTCTCTTTGTCGAAGTCGTAGCGGCCGCCGTTGGAGTTCTCGACGTTGGCCACGTCCTGCCACATTTCGAGCTTGATGCGCCGGCCGGTGACTTCGAGCCGACCCTGTAGGTCGCCTTTTCGGCAGTAGCGGTACCCCTCGGCGAAACGCCGGCTGTACTTCTCAACCATGTCCGCCGGCACCTCGGTCTGCCAGCCAAGTCGGCGCAGCTGCTGAGCCATGCGCAGGAACACGTCTTTCTTGAACTGCCGCTCCCATTCGCCAAGAACGGGGCCGTCTGGCTCTTCCCAAATGCTCAGACTGGCATCGCCGAAGCTCACGGTGCCGTTTCGATCAATCGTTGGCATGCTGCCTCCTTGATGGCTTTCCGGGTCAGCCCCCGGCGATATTCGGGAACCGGGCGAATGGGATCTCATCATCGAAGTCGCTGAAGCCTCCGCCGCCTCCGCCTTGCGGGGCTTGACTGGGCGGCGGGGCACCGTAGCTGGGCGGCTGACTCTGGGGCGGCGGCTGGCTACGCTGCTGGCCGCCGCCCTGGCCGTAGCCGCCCTGCTGCTGTCCGCCGTAGCCGCCGGCCTGCTGGCCCTGCTCGCCGCGGGAGTCGAGCATCTGCATATCGTTGGCGACGATCTCGGTGCTGTAGCGGTCCTGGCCGTCCTGCCCCTGCCACTTACGGGTTTGCAGGCGGCCCTCGATGTAGACCTTGGAGCCCTTGCGCAGGTACTGCTGGGCGATTTCGGCCGTCTTGTTGAACAGCACGACGCTGTGCCATTCGGTGCGCTCCTGGCGCTGGCCGCTCTGTCGGTCCACCCAGCTGTCGGTAGTGGCCAGCCTCAGGTTGGCGACCGGGTTGCCTGAGGGCATGAAGCGCACCTCCGGATCCTGCCCCAGGTTGCCAATGAGGATGACCTTGTTGACGCCTCTGGCCATGGTGATTCCTTGGTGTCGGGCGGCCGCACGGGCCGCCCTGGTAGTGGGTTACTGGCCGCCTTCGGCCTGCTGCTTGAGCGTTGCCAGCCGCGCCTTGTAGGCCTCGTTGACCACGCCGTGGTCGGACTCCGGAACGTGGCGGGCCAGGTCGATGGCCTCGGCCATCTCCTCCCGGGTGGTGGCCTGCTTGATCTGCTCGCAGACGTAGGCGCAGGTGATCTCGCCGCCGGGGCCGACACCTTCCGGAGGGGCGTCGTCCGCCTTGGCCTCGGCCGTGGTCTCGTAGACCTCCCGGGCCTGGCGCTGCTGCTGGGCCTTCTGGCGGCGCTGAGCCAGCTTGTCGCCGACCCGCCCGGCGGTGCCGGCACGCTGCTGCTGGCCGCCGCTGGCGGGCGTCTGCTGGGCGGGCTGACCGGCCTCGGGGGTGATATCGCGCTCCTCCTCGGCCATGCGGATGCCTTTCAGCTCGGGGGTAAAGGTGTCGCGCAGCGCGAAGCCGCGGGCGCGCATTTGCAGCATCCGCTTCGGGTACTGCTGCCAGGGGCCTTGCTTGCCCAGCAGGCCGGCGTCCTTGGCGTCGGCCATGCTGAACGTGTAGTGGGCGACGTTGCCGTTCGGCCGGCGCCGCACCGTGCAGTTGGCGACCATCTGGGCGCCTTCGCCCTCGATCCACTCCTGAAAGTCGGCCTCGGACCAGGCCGGCGCGGCGCGGCAGATGGCCAGCATCATGTCGCCCCAGATGGTGGGTCGACCGTTGATCACCGCGATGTTCTGGATGGCTTGCAGCGGGCTGGTGATGCCCAGCTCGACGCCGGTCTGCCAGGCGATCATCACGTTGCCGGGCTTCCCCTTGTAGTCCTTCGGCGCCAGGTCGCTTTGAGCGATCATGTTGGACATGCGCCACACGTCGTCGAAGGTGCGCGGCGTCATGGCCTTCATGAATTGGTTGCGCACCTCGTTGGTGGCGAGCTCGACGCCGCCGGCTTCCCCGGCCTCGGCCGGGGCGTGGAACTCTGGCTCCTGCAGATGCTGCTGCTGGACGGTTTCGGCGGTCTGGGTATCAGTCTTCATGCGGCTTCTCCTTGTTGCTCGGCATCGTCAGCTTGCGCGGCCAGCTGGTCCTTCTCGGCCTTGTTCATCTTCCCGTAGCGAATATCGACGTACTCGCTTTCGCCGACCTCGACGGTGTAGGCCTTGCGCTTCACCACCTTGCGGCGCATCACCTGGTCGTCGCCGAAGGTGGCCACCGCGGCGTCACCCATGGCTTTGAGGATGCGGGCGCGGGCCACCTTGGCGGTGGTCTCCAGGGCCTTGATCTCCTCTTTGGCCTGCTGCTCGACCTTGCGCCAGTGCTCGAGCTCGGCCAGGTCGACCATGCTGCCGTCGGTGCCTGGGTACAGGCGCTTGAGCAGCTCGATGGCCTTGGGATGCTCGACATCGATCTCCGGCATCTCGCCGCGCTGGATGGTGGCCCACAGCTCGCCTTCCAGGGCGATCAGGTCATCGATCAGCTCGTCATCGCGCAGGATGGGATACCAGCGAGTCTCCCAGCCGGCGATGGTCACCACCAGGAAGCCCCACTCGTAGCCGGTGACGGCCAGTTGGTGCTGCACCTGAATGAAGTAGTCCTCCGGCACCTCGCCGGTGGTGCACAGCCCGCCGGTGGTGTGCACGTTGTCCGGCTTGCCCCAGCCCTTGGCGAACTCGACGTTCTTGAGCTCGGCCACGCCCGGGCCCTTCACGGTCTGACCCATGACCAGCTCGAGCCAGGCCGACTGGGCATCGGTAACGCCCACGATGCGGCGGTCGATGTTGGCCATCATGAAGGGGTGTTCGGGGTGGGCCAGCATGCAGTTGAAGTTCTGGACGTTGAGCCCGGTGAACTCGGCGAAACGGGCGGCAGTCACCGGCTCCATGACGTGGCCCATGGCCATCTTCTGGCGGCGGCGGTAGTTGGCGTCGGCGTCGTCGGCGGCCAGGCCCAGCTTGCGCTCGGCGATCTCGAACGGGGTGCGGTGCTCGCTGGCCCCGACGGCTGCCGCGGCTTCACTGGCCCCGATACCCAGACCGCGCAGCGACAGCCACACCTCCTCGGGCATATCCAGGGTGGCGACGCGATGGTTGGTGATCAGCTCGTGCTTGGCTTGTTCAATGGTCATGCTCATGGTGCTATCCTCGTTCGGGTGAATCGATATCGGTTGTCGGTCACTGCAACGGGCCCCGTCAGGTGCGAACTGGCGGGGCCTTTCTCATGCCAGGGCCCTCGCCTCCAGCGAGTCGAGGTAGGCGTCGATGCGCGCCTGGTCCCGACCCTCGCGAAGGCTGGCTTCGTGCTGTTCCAGGATGGCGAGGTCGTCATCGTCGGTGAGCTTGGCCAACAGCCAGTTGGCCTTGTAGCCGCGACGGTCGTAGACCTCGTACCCGATCTCCGGTCCGCTGGGCGGCTCGAAGAAGCTGCCCGAATCGGCCGGGGTGTAGCTGGTGACATCCACCAGGCAGGGGATGCCAGCGATGCGGGTCTTCATCATGAGGCGGACTCCTCTTGGCGCTGGCGGTGCCAACCGGCAACCGCCTGAAGGCTGCCGGCTGCTGCATTGGCCGCGGCCATGCTGTTACCGCCGGTGGCGAGAAGCGGGGCGAGGCCGCCGGCCAGCTCGGGCCCCAGATTCGGGTCGTGAACGGCCTCACGCAGCGCGTTCAGCAGCTCGATGTCGTCGATATCCATAGCGACCTCCGTCAGCGGGTCAGGAAGGCGACCAGCACGGCGGCCACGATCAGCGCCATGCCGAGGCTCAGCCCGTGGTTGGCGATCAGCTCGACCATCACACTCTCCAGAGCTGGAGCAGGGCGGGTTTCACGCCGTTTCGGCGGGACACGTACTCCGCCTCCCGGCGAGCGTTGGCCGCCTCCGCTGCGGTGGCCGGTCCATCTTCAGGCGCCCGGCGGCTGACGGCCTTACGCCGCCACACCAGGGCGCGCCCTTGTTCACGAATCAGGTCGACGACCCGTGTCTTGCGATCGACAAGGCGGACCACCTTGCCCTGGTGAATAGGGATCATGACGACCTCCTCTCGACGAGCCAGGCCCCGGCCCCGGCGATGACGAACATGCCGGCGAACAGGGCGATGGAACCGATGGCCCCGGCCACGGCCGGGTTGATGTAGTGGGCCAGGGCGTTGGCGATAGCGGCGGCCGGGTTCATTGCCACACCTCCTTCAGCTGGCGTTTCAGCTGCATGTCGCGCAGCTTCTGGTCGATGTTTCGCCGACAGGCATAGCGGGACGCGCCTCGTTGGTCGTTCAGAATGCGGCGCTCGTTCTTCGTGACTGGTGTCATGCCAGGCTCCAGGTGTCCGTAAAAAGCCCGGCACGTGGCCGGGCAAATGCGCAGGGAACTGAAGTGATGCCGCTGGCATCGAGAAACGCCCTGGCGCAGCAACAGGCATGGGGCGAACCCCGCGCCAAGACGCTTCTCGATGCCGTGCGGTGAGTGATGGTCGATCCATCGAGAAGCGCCCTGACGCCACAACGGCGGGAGGGTCAGAGACCTGCGGCGCCAAGGCGCTTCTCGATGACCCCTGTTGCCAGGGGCCGGGGTTTTACCGAAGCCGGATCAGTCGTCCCAGAGTGGTTCGGCCGGTCACTGAGCGGCTTTGCATCGTGACCGTGGCGCCATTCTTCTCTTGCACGACACTGAGCACGACTTCGTAGGTACCGCCTGCCGCCAGGGTTTGCCTGATAGCGTCGACGATCTTCTTCTGGTTGAGTTGGCGCCCCATGTCGGCCATGGCGGCGTCGATAGTGTCGATAGCCATGCGATCTCCCGTCAGGGGTGGTGGTGATCGATGGAAGCGCCGTGTCCGGTATTCTCAGCCCCGGGCGGGGCGCTAAGTGCCACTGTCGCAGCTGCCGCGTATTGCTGGTGACACGCCGTGGAGTCGCTTTCCTCCGCGCTTGCCGGCGCCCGCCAGGGTCTACGGCATCCCACCGCGATTATCCTGACGACCCGCTAGGGTCGGCGTGCCCGCCTGTCCGGCATGAGGCCGGATGGCGCCCCCTTACCAGGCCAGGGGGAGGCGTGACCAGTTGTTAAAGAGCCGTGGTGGCCGCGTCAGATGACGACGGCCGGGATGTCATCGTGTCGCTTCGTCAGGCGCCGAGGCGCGTTGCGACGAAGGCTGTCCGGATGCCCGTCGCACATGGCGACGATGAGCAGCAGGCACAGCGGCTTGATGAATCCACGGCTGATAGAGAGGGCGACGAGGTGGGCGGTGTTGCGTGCACCTTCACGCTCGCAAGCGATTTGGAGATGACGACGAACCGTGGCCAGGGCGCAGCACAGGGTGTCGGCGACTTCCTGAGCGGTGTTGCCGCGTGCCAGGAGCTCGACTATCTGTGTTTGACGCTTGGTCAGGCTCATCTCGTCCGCCTCAACAATCAACCGACGCGTTGATAGTAGGAGTCGAGGCGGAACCAGTCAACTATAGAATTGACTTTCTACCGGGCGGGACGCCTGTTTTTGGCGTAAAGAGTTGAATCTAAAGTAGAAAAAAATTTCCCTGCACGCTCCTCCCTGAGTCGGTCGAAGGCGGTGTCCAAGCGGCGGAGGGCGTCGCGTGTCATCGTCCCTGGCGCTGGTGAAGGCTGGTTGTTGCGGTTCTCCATTGGCACCCCACGGCATAGCTGTGCTGGCGGGTCTTTCCTGCCCGCTGTGCACGGTGACTTGGTTGCGATGGCCCTCCCGGAGGGAAATTCCATTATATCGCCGGCTAACTGACTTTTGGGAAAGTCCGCAGTTGATTTCGGAGATTGGCGGGAATTCGGTCAAAAAGGGACGGAGGCAAGTGGGTTAGCGCAAGGCAAGGGAGGCGAGATATTCGTAGGCGCCCCTGGCGGCGCGGAAGTCGGCGGCCTGACCGCCGCGATCGGGGTGGGTGTGGCGAGCGGCTCGCCGATAGGCGGCTTTGAGGGAGGTGAGGGGTAGCGGCCAGGTATCGGCCGGAAAGCCCAGCGCGGTGAGCGCCCAGGGCAGGCTGTTCTCGGGGAGTTCGATCAGAGTGTTGGGCGGTGATGTCGAGCCGAGGCGGTGTCGCTCGGGCGGGTAGTCGTCGTTCATGAAGGCGTCGAGGTCGTCGTCGGCCTCTTCGCCATAAAGCAGGAAGCCGGCTGGCGGCGCCACATGATAGGCACGCCCGGTCGGGCGGTGCTCGACCTGCCCAGTCGCCTCCAGCGTGTCGCGGGGCAGGGCGGCGATGTCGACCAGATGAAGGCGCCAGGCGGGATGCAGGAAGCCGACTGTCGGCCGGAAGGGCAGGGCGTCGACCATCACGCGCCGGGGCGTGTGACGAATGACGCGGTGGAGAGTGTCGCGACCGTACCAATCGCGGGCGTACAGCAGGGTCACGATCGTTGGCTGGCAGCGCTCCGAGGCGGGCCGGGCCGCCCTGGCGGCGAGCCGTTGGCGTGCGCGGTACCTCTGTAGGAAGGAGGCTGGACGCCTGATCGTATCGCCGCAGGCAATAGACCGCAGCGGCAATGCGTCGTCGTCGCGAAGGGCGAGCGGCGGCTGGCCGATAAGGTAGCTGGTTGGGCTGGCCCACACCGCCCATTGGCCGCCATGCACGGACAAGAAGGGGCGAGCATCGCGAGCCAGCTCGACCAGGTTGGCGTTGACATGGTGGTCGGGGCTGAAGCGCAGGCGCTTGGTCATGCCCAGCATGGCGGCGGTTGCCAGCATGTCATCCTGGCTGGCCACATAGCCCGAGATCAGCGGGGCGCGCCTCACGTCAGGGCTGGGCGCGATGTCCCACAGGCACCACAGCCACCCGCCACGGCGCTCCGCCCAGGTCACCAGGTCGTGACCTTTCACGCCGGGCAGAGCAGCGACGGACAGATAATGCTCCTTCATGGGGGGTTTCAGCCGTTGGCTTCGGGTTCGCCGTCAGCGCGCGACTGCCACTCGCGCTTTTTCTGAGCAACCTCAAGGAGCAGGTCGCCGCGCGCTTCGCTTTCCGTCTTGCCGGCCAGCAGCAGATCATGCGCCCGCCGCATCACCCACAGGAATTGTTCCATGGAGCCGTTGGGAAGGAGCTCAGAGACCACGAGCTCGGTAATGTCGTAGGCGATGCCAAGCAGCTGGTCCGCGGGTCCAAAACTGCCCTCTCCGCTCGACACTCCAGTCCGCCCCGATAGCCAGGCCAGCGACACGCCGTAAAGATCGGCCAGCCGTCTCAGGGTTTCGCGTTCCGGCTTCGACTTTCCCTTGGCCCACTTCGATACCGCCGCCGTGCCGGCGCCGGAGTCCTGAGCAATGACCTTCTGCATGCCGTAGACCTTCTCCCGGCGATGATGCTTGAGGGCGGACTCAAGGATCCGTTCCCAGACAAGGCGCTTCTCTTCTTCTTCCGAGGCAGGTCTCGGCATTGGCTTGTTCCTCCGCCATGCCAGCGATGGGTGGTGAACGTCGAATCAACAATCGTTTGGTTGATTATAGGCGCCATTCCCGCCTTGCCAATTCATCGGAAACAACCATTTTTTTGCAGAATCGAAACTACGTGGCATACTCTCTACCATAATGTTGATTCTTCTGGTGGAAGGCCCGTGACGCAGAACGCTTGCAAGGCAGACATGCCGACCCTTCGAGAGCTCATCCGTGATTGCGGCGGCCCGACCGCCGTGGCGCGTGAGCTCGGCTGCTCGACGCAGAACGTCCACAAGATGATCCAGCGCGGCCACCTGCCGTACTCCGAGCTTCGCGAGAGGTCTCGTGCCGACGTGCTTGCCGGGATGCAGCGGGAGGGAGAGCTCACGGCCGACCAGATTCGCCGCATTGGGTTCGGCATCTGACAGGAGGTACGGCAATGGTGGTTTCCAGTGTGTCAGAGCTGATCGACGTAGTGGGCAATGGTCGCCTGGCAGCGGCTTGCGACGTCCATCACGCCACTCCATGGCATTGGCGTACCAAGGGGCTTCCCGCGCAGCCCAAGCGCCGAGCCCAGCATTATCGCCGAGTGCTCGCCGACCTGGCGGGCATCAGCACGTCGGAACTCTCTCGGCTGGAAGCCGGGGAGACGGTTGAGGTTTCCGATGTGCAAAACGCCGGGTAACCCCCGGACACAACAACGCCCCGATCGGCTGGCACCGCGGGGCGTTGCTGCACACCTAGATTGTGAGGTCCATTATGAACGACAAAACACCAAGCGTCCAGTTGACTCCGTTCACGTTCGATGAACGCCAAGTTCGTGTGATTCAAGGCGAAGACGGCGAACCGCTTTTCGTGGCGGCTGACGTGCTTGCCGCCCTGAGCCTTGACCGCAAGGCCCTGGAGCGCCTGGACGATGACGAAAAGGGGGTGAGTTCAATTCACACCCCTGGCGGCCGCCAGAACGTGGTCGTGATCAACGAGCCGGGGCTTTTCGGCCTCGTGCTGGGCAGCCGCAAGCCGGAGGCTAAGCGCTTCAAGCGCTGGGTAACCCATGAGGTCCTTCCCGCCATCCGCCAGACCGGCGGCTACCAGCTGCCGACCACGCAGCCCGACCAAGCACGACTCACCGGCGAGCTGGCCCTGTTGGAGTGCTTCTGCACCCTGAACAATCCGGCGCCGTCGAGCCGCGTCGTGCTGCTGGAGAAGATCGGCAGCGCCCACGGCCTGAATACCGCCTGGCTGCCCGGATACGTCGAAGACGCCCCCGATGCCGGACAGGGTTCCCTGGATACCGACAGCGCCACCGCGCTACTGGCCGAGTTCGGCGTGCGCATCACCACGCCGGTATTCAACCAGCGCCTGGCCGCCATGGGACTCCTCGAGCGCCGCAACCGCAAGGCGCGCAGCGGCACCAAGTCTTACTGGTGCGTGACCGACGAGGGACAGGCCTACGGCAAGAACATCACCGCTCCGCAGTCACCCCGCGAGACCCAGCCCCACTGGTACCGCGACCGCTTCCTCGACCTGCTGGCCCTGGTGGGCATGGAAGGAGCGGCCTGATGCAGTACACGCTCACTATCAACCAGCAGAAGGCCTTGGAATGGGAGCTCAACTCCCAGCAAGCCCTGCTGTTCGCCTTCGTGTACGAGTGCCCGTCCTGGTGCAACCCTATCACCACAGATGACGGCGTGTTGTTCTTCGCATTATCGAAGCAAAAGATCGTCGACGAGCTCCCCCTGCTGACGAACAAGAAGGACACCGCCTATCGGCTTCTTCGAGCGCTTGCCAAGGCGGGCGTCATCGAAATGTCGACCAACGGCAGCATCACTCTGGTGCGACTGACCGACAAGGGGAAGACCTGGAACCGCAAGGGCGATGGGTCGGAAAAATATCCGAGGGGGGTCGGAAATAAATCCGAGGAGGGTCGGAAAAATATCCGAGGTGGGTCGGAAAAATCTCCGACAAATCAGGATACCAGTAATCAGGGGACCAAGAATCAGGATACCAACAATCCCGATGTGCCCGGTTCGGCTGAGGACTCAGCGCCTGGAGTCGATTCCCTGGACGCTGCCTTCGAGACCTTCTGGCAAGCCGGCATGCGCAAGGCCAACCGCAAGGCGGCCCGCAAGGCCTTCGAGTCGGCTGCCAAGGCTTCCGACAAGCCCGTGGCAGAGTTCGCCTTGTTCCTGGCTGACGACATCGCCCGACGCATCGCTGCCGAACAGCTCGGCTTCGATCGCATGCACCCCACGACCTACCTGAACGGCGAGCGCTGGGAAGACGACATGCCGCCCCCGCCCGCCCAGACGAATGCCAAGCCCGGGCGAGCAGGCTTCGCCCAGCCCAAGCCTGCCGGCAGCTACCAGCGCCCGGCCGATAACGACATGCCCCAGTGGGCCACGGAGGGATCATGAGCCAGCACCTGACCACCACCCCGGAAGTTCGCGGCCAGCTGGCGAGTCTGATGGCCGGCAAGGCCAAGACGGACGACAAGGCGTGCCGGATCCACGGCGACTACGTGGCGACGCTGATGCCCAACGGCAAGTGGAGCGAGTGCCCGCAGTGCCTGGACGACGACCTCAAGGCACAGAGCCAGGCCGCCATCCGCGAGCAGCGCTCGACGTCTGTGAAGCAGCGCCGCGCCAAGTTGCGCGAAGGCGCCATGATCCCCAAGCGCTTCCGCAACCGCACCCTGGCCGGTTACCAGACCGACGACAACCGCGACAAGGCCCGTGTGAAGGCCATCTGCCAGGCATACGTTGACCGCTTTGATGACCGCCTGGCGCAGGGTGGCGGCCTGGTGTTCGTCGGCGGCGTTGGCACCGGCAAGTCGCACCTCGCCTACGCCATCGGCAACGCCCTTCTGGATCGCGAGCACACCGTGCTGGGCATCGACGTCTACGAGCTGATCGACCTGGTGAAGGAGAAGGTTTACCGCGACGGCGGAATGTCCGAGCGTCAGGCCGTGCGCACCCTGGTGGATGGATTGGATCTGCTGATTCTCGACGAGGTGGGCGCCCAGCTGGGTACCGACTGGGAGATGGTCATGCTCTTCAAAGTGATCAATGAGCGCTACAAGGAGGAGCTGCCGACCATCCTGATCTCCAACCTGGACAAGCCCGAGCTCGAGGGATACCTGGGGCCGCGGGTCATGAGCCGCACCGAGGAGGGCGGCGGCACCACGCTAGTGCTCGACTGGGAAGACTACCGCAGCCGCGGCAAGGGGGCGTAACCATGACGCGATATGAGCGTGAGGCCCTGGCCGTCATCCGCAACGAGCACCGCCAGACGCGCCGCCCCGTCACCGAGCAAATCGTCCGCATTGGCTGCAATGCCACGAGCCAGGCCGCCGCGCGCGCCGTGAACCGCGCCCTGGAGCGCCTTCGCGACAAGGGGCTGGTAGGGGCTGCCTCAGGCGCCTGGCTGCCGACGGTGCACGGCATGACGGTTGACCTGGAGGCCGTCGAACAGACGCCGGAGCCCGAGCCCGCGCCGGATATTGTGGGCGTGGATCTTGCCAAGGGCCCCGACACCACTGCTATCGCAACCATCGTTCGCCAGGAGTCTGCCGCGATATCAGCCGAGCTCGTCAACCGTTGCGCCGCTATGCACCAGGCTTTGTGGAAGCAGGCCACCGCGGCGTATGAGCGAGGGGAGGCAGGCGCAGCCGGCGATCTCCTTTGGCTGGCCGAGACAGGCAAGCAGCTGCTTGCCGCGGGAGGTGTCGAGCCATGACCCGCACCGCTTCCGCCAACCAGGTCGAGTACGTGATCCAGCACCCGGGGCAGCTGGCCCCGGTCATGAGTCAGGCCATGGAGATGGCCGGCCGCGGCCTCAAGGGCGGCCCGGTGCGCGTGATCTTGACTCGCATCGAGGAGAAGCGCACTGACAGCCAGAACAAGAAGCTGTGGCCGATGCTGAACGACCTCTCCGAGCAGGTCACCTGGTACGGCTACAAGCTCACGCCGGCGGAGTGGAAGGACTTCTCTACGGCGGCCCTGAAGCGCCATCGCATGGTGCCCGGTATCGACGGGGGCATTGTCATGGTGGGGCTCAGTACCAGTCGCATGAGCAAGCGCGTGTTCTGCGACCTGATCGAGTGCATGTACGCCTTCGGTACCGAGCAGGGCGTCCAGTGGAGCGAGCCCGCGCTGGCCCTCTACGAGGAATACAAGGAGGCCCGCCAATGATCGCCAAGAGTAAGGCCTGGCGCAGCGAGCGCTATCTGGCATGGGTGCGCAGCCTGCCGTGCTGCATGACCGGCGAGGAGGGCTGTGAGGCTCACCACGTCATCGGGCTGGGGTGGGGCCTGTCCGGCTGGGGGCTCAAGGCGCCCGACTCGTTCGTGATGCCCCTGACCCCGTGGGCGCATCGCATGGTGCACCAGCGCGCCGAATGGCAGCCCTGGCAGGTGGAGTGGCTGCAGCAGACGATCCGCGCCGGCCTGGCTCAGTTCGCCAACGACCCCGACATTCGCGAGCAGCTGAGCCATGCGCTCGCCTTCATCGACGCCAGGGAGGGCGCTACGGCATGAACATCATCGGTATCGACCCCGGCAAGTCCGGCGGCATCGCCTCCATCAACGCCACCGGCCAGGCCTCCGGCGACGTGATGCCCATCATCGGCAAGGAGATCGATGGGCACGAGCTGGCCCGGATCCTCACCGCTACCGCCCCTGACCTGGTGATCATCGAGAAGGTCGGCGCGATGCCCAAGCAGGGCGTGACGTCGACGTTCACCTTCGGGGCCGGCTATGGGCGCCTGCTGGGCGTGTGCGAGGCCCTGGGCATCCCGTATCGCCTGGTGACCCCGCAGGCCTGGAAGAAGCGCGTGCTCGCCGGTACCACCAAGGACAAGGAAGCCGCCATCGCCTTCGTGAAGCGCGCCTTCCCCATGGTCGACCTCACGCCGGGCAAGAAGCGGGTGCCCCATGACGGTATCGCCGACGCCGTATGCCTGGCCGAGTACGGCCGCCAGCTCATGGCCAAGGGGGCGGCGTGAAGGCGGGTCTCGAGTGGCAGAAGGTCAGCAACTACTGCATCCGGGCCGGGCAGCACCGCATCGCCAAGGTGGTGTTGTCCGGCGAGGAGTGGTTCGAGCTGCATGCCGGGGATGAACGTCTGGGCATGTGGCGCGGGAATGCGGCCGCCGCGAAACGGGCCGCGCAGGCGCACAGCAACGGCACATCGAGCTGACACGGGGGTGGCATGGAGCAGGTCGAGGCGGCAGCCAATGCGGTAGTGGGGCGCAAGCGCCGAGGTGGGCGCGGCGTCCCGTCTCGCCAGGAGCAGGTATTGCTGGCGTGCAAGGTGGGGGAGCGGCTGCGCGAAGCCCGCGAGATGCAGGGGTATTCGCAAGTCAAGGCCGCCCAGCTGCTGGGCTATGCCAACTCCACCAAGCTGGCCAAGATCGAGGGCGGTCGTGACAGCTCGCAGATACCGCTGTGGGTGGTGAAGCGGGCCGCCCTGCTGTACGACGTGTCCATCGACTACCTGCTGGGCAACACGGAGAACATGGAGGTCGACGAGCGCCGCTGCCACGCCGCCCGGGACACCATCATCCTGATGCGCGAGGAATGGGAGCGTCACCGCTGGCGGGACATGCTGGTCACCCGCGAGGTGCAGGAGCGTGTCGAAGCCGTGGAAGAGCTGGCCATGCTCATGGCACAGCAGCTCCAGGAAGCCCAAGACGCCCTGTCCCGGGTCGAGGAGCTGAATCCGCGCCGCTGGGAGAACGTCAAGGGTGGGGCCCGCCTCCAGTCCGCCGTCGAGCGCGCTGCCGCCACCGGGCGTACCGCCGAGTCGAAGCTGAAGCGCCTGCATCGCGAAGCCCGTGCCGCTGCCGGGGGTGTGCAACCCGAACTGGAGCTGGTGTACACCTGATGGCGAAGTTGACGGAGCAGCAGTGGCAGAAGGCGAGAGAAACCTGGGAGGCGGATTCTCGTGGCGGGTATGCCTGGCTGATTCGGGAGCTGGGGCTCGACGTGTCGGGCCCTGCCGTGCGCAAGCGAGCCCTCAAGGAGGAGTGGAGCAAGGGCAGCGGCAAGGCCAGGGCGAAACCGGCCCGGAAACCGAAAACCCAGAAACCCAAGGCGAAAACCGGAAACCGGAAACCACGGCAGAAACCGGAAACCCCTGTGGAGGAGTTGGAGGAGCTGCCGCCGGAGCTCGAGGATAAGGCGGTACCGCTGGATGAGGCCGATTCCATCCCGTTCAATGAGGGGGAGGAGGGGCAGGGTGCGCCACTTCACGGCTTGACCCTAACGCGCGTGACCACGATTTCGCTCGAGGACGACTTCGGCGACAGCCCGCTTCACGACATCTACGAGACCGACGCCCCGGGGCGCACCAAGTACCGCCGCCAGTACGCCCGGCTGGCCTACAAGCATGCCCTGCTGGGCGCGACGCCGGCCCACGTCGCCAGCCTGCTGGAGGTGACCGAGCAGACCGTCTACGACTGGATGAGCGCCCACCCCGAGTTCCGCGCCGCCATGGAGCAGGGCCGCATGGACGCCGATGCCAATGTGGCGCGCTCGCTGTACAAGAAGGCCACCGGCTACACCCACCAGGCGGTCAAGGTGTTCCAGTACCAGGGCCAGCCCGTGGTGGTGCCCTATACCGAGATCGTTCCGCCGGACACTGAGGCTGCGAAGTTCTGGTTGAAGAACCGCCAGCCCGAGATGTGGAAGGACAAGGTGGAGGTCGAGGAGAAGCCCAGCATCGCCCTGGTGGATCGCGAGGCACGCCGGGAGCGCATCGAGGCGGCACTGGAGAAGGCCGCACAGGTCGAGCGCGAGATGCGCAACCGTGCCGACCGCCTGGGACTGATCATCGACGGCAGCACGGGCGAGGTCGACGATGGCGGCATAGGCGGGGTGGGCGATGGCTAGGAAGCGCACCCTGCTGCACGAGGATCCGCGCTGGGAGGAGTTCAGCGACGACTTCGCCGGCGACCTGGTGGGCTTCGCCATCGATGTCGTCGAGCTGCCGCCCACGCCTCAGCAGATCACGCTCTACAACAGCGTGGCGCCGTCGCGCTCCATGGTGTCGGTGGCGTCTGGTCACGGCACGGGCAAGACCACGGCCCTGGCCACCATCGTGCTGTGGCACATGCTCTGCTACCCGCAGTCGATCACCCTGCTGACCGCCAACGACATGGCACAGCTCAAGGCCACGCTGTGGAAGGAAATCGGCATGGCCGTCGAGCGCATCCGCAAGGGGCCCTACGGCTGGATCGCCGACCATATCGAGATCCTGGCCAACGGCCAGATGCGCATCATCGGCTTCCCCGATACGTGGTTCGTCGAGTCCAAGACCGCCAACGAGAAGACCGCCAACAAGATGGCCGGCCGTCACGGCGAATGGCTGATGATCATCGGCGACGAGGCGTCGACGCTGCCCGACGCGGTGCTGACCACGCTGCGCGGCGCCCTGACCGAAGAACACAACCGCATGCTGCTGACCTCGCAGCCGACCCGCAACTCGGGGTTCTTCTACCGGACGCACCACGACCTGAGCAAGCTCAACGGTGGCGACTGGACGCCGCTGGTGTTCTCCTCGCTGGAGTCGCCGCTGGTCAGCGACCAGGCCCTGAAGGAGCTGTGGGGCAGCTACGACGAGGACGAGCGCCGTGTGCGCCTGCTGGGCCAGTTCCCGCAGGAGTCGGGCAAGCACATGATGAACCTGCCGGTGGCCGAGGCCATGTACCGCCGGGGGCGCATCATCGGCGACGACGAGCCCTATGGCTGGGTGGTGCTGTCCGATATCGCCAGCGGCGAGGGACTGCGCGACAAGTCGACCATCGTCGTGGCGCGGGTCATCGGTTATGGTGAGCGCGGGCCCGACGCCCGGCGCGTGGAGATCGTGACCGTGCCGGTGGTGACCAACAACGTGCGCGCCAACGTCTTCGCCGGCGCCGTGGCCGAGCAGGGCGACCCCTATGACGGCGTGACCTATGCCGTCGACTCCGGGGGTCTGGGCATCAACGTCTGCCAGGACCTGGAGGACATGGGCAAGCCCCTGCATCGCATCAACTGGGGCAATCCGTGCTTCCAGAACAAGAACAAGGAGCGCTACCTGAACCTTCGCGCTCAGGCCATGCACCAGGCCGCGCGCGCCGCCAAGGAGGGGCGGCTGTCGATCCTCACCGGCGAGCACCGCAACGCCATGCTGTCGCAGTCGAGCCGCATCCCCAAGACGTTCACCGACAAGGGGCGCATCCGCGTGCCGCCCAAGCACAGCAAGGAGTGGGAGGGCATGCCCTCGCCCGACCTCTGGGATGCGGTGTGCTTCGCCTTCATCGAGGGGCTGGTCTACACCGCCAGCCAGGAAGGGCCGGGCGAGGGCCGCACCCTGGGCGAGTCGCTGGAGAGCGAGGTCGAAGCGCTCTTTGGTGACGTGGTGTAAACTGATCGCTCTCATCATCGCAACGCCACGGAGCCATGGAATGACCCGAATCCGCCACGCTGTCGCAGCCGCCTTGGGTGCTGCCGCCCTGTTCGCCAGCACAGCTCATGCCGACACGGCCTATGCGAGCCAAGCGGCGGAGAGAAGGGCGGCAGAGCGAGCCGAGCTTGAAGTCGAGTACGAGCGTAGGCAGCAAGAGATCGCCGAGTCGCGCCGTCAAGCGAGAGAGCAGGCCGTGTCTGCATGGGAGAGCGCCTCTCTCTTGACCGATCGTCAGGCACAGTTCATCGACGACGTTTTCGGCGGCGCCTACTCGCAATCGGACGAGTACGTTGCTGGTGTCGGCAGTGTGCCTCAGTCCATGCTTCGCGTAGGCGTCGAAGGTGGTCGCCTCCACATGGCCTTCGCCAACCGGTCGCTGAACCCTGTCGTCGAATCAGTCGACGAGGAGAACCGATCATTTAACTTCCGCATTGGAGGCGGGAGACTGGCCACCATGCAGAGGTCGGCCAATATGGCGGTACTGACCGGGTATGACGGTACCCAGTACCTCTACTTCGTCCGGCGTTTGGCGGGCGAAGACCGGGAGATTCTGGGGATGAGTCCAGATGGCGGCACGATTGCGTCGCGTGAGCAGGTGCCTTCTGGCTCCGAGGCAGGGCCTGCCAGCGCCCTTTTATCGGCCGAGCAGGTCCGGCAAATCGCCACGATGATGGCGGAGGCGTATCGAGATGAAGGGGTGGCGGGAATGTATCGGGCTGAGCGTCAGTGCTGGCAGGACCTGGCCGCTGCCACCGGCGACGCCGAGGTAATCGCCGCTGCGTGCGGCATCGCAGCCTTGACAGGGTCAACCATCGAGACTGGAAGCGCGGAAGGAGAAGGGCGTCAGCCGGCCCAAGAATACCAAGGAGACGCCACTATTGCGCGCATCGAGGAACGAATGGCTGATAACCGATTTGGACAGGCCTCCATTGAGCGCATGAAGGCCGAGACGCTTGCGCCGCACATGCAGACCGTTGCCACTATACCCTTGGCGATGCCGCCCGCTAACCCCGGAAAACCCCGCCTCAAGCCCTGACATCCCTCCCGCATCATGCCTCCATGGGAAACAACCGTGAGGGGCATGACCATGCAGCAACCTCCGCTGATCAAGTACAACCTGAAGGAGCGCGGCCGCCAGCATCGCGGCGTCGAGCGCCACTTCGACATTCCAGCCATCGTGGCCAGCATCAACGGCCCGGCCACTCAGGAGCGCGTGCAGACGCGCGGCATGCTGGGTTATTTCGGCCACTGGCCGCGCGTGCGCTTCGGCATGGAGCCCGCCGAGGGCGGCCTGGCCGAGGGCAAGGCGCACGCCATCGAGCCCGCCGTGGTCACCACCCACCTGCAGGCCTACGACGACGGTACCATCGAGCACCAGACCGAGTTCCTGGACACCGCCACCGGGCAGCTGGCGTCTCGCATGTACGCCAACCGGGTGGGCGGCTTCTCGACCGCCATTGATCCGCGCAAGCCCGAGCTCTACGGCTTCGATTGGGTCAACGACCCGAACTACTCGACCAACCGCGGCTATGACCTGGTGCTGGACAGCGTGACCAGTGGCGAGATGACCTTCGACGACGTGCTGTCCGCCGAGCATGCCGAGCAGGTTGACGCCATGAACCGGCTGTTCGAGATGATGGAGGCCAACCTGCGCCTGGCCATGGATTCGGCGACCCGCTTCGAGGAGGAGAACAGCGAACTTCTCGGCCTGCTGAGCAAGCGCGAGGAGCAGGCCGCCCTGGTCACCGACAGTGCGGCCGCCGCCGACACCGCTCGCCAGCTGGATCGTGACCGTCGCTTCTTCATGGATTCCGCGCTGCCGCGCTTTCAGGATCCCGAGGCCCGGGAGGAGCACGACCGCGACTACCTGCGCCTGAAGCGCCGGATGTTCTTCCATGTTTGAGCCCGTGAAGGTCGGTCTCGGCGAGTTCCTGCAGGACTTCTACGCCGAGGTGGTGCCCACCACCAAGCCCCTGCAGGAGTTCGTCGAGCGCGGCTTCCCGTACTGCGCGGCCTGGGCGCCGGCGCGCATGGTCGACAAGGCCGAGGAGATGCTGTCGCAGTGGCAGCGCAACGACACGCACCAGGCCGCGACCCGACCGCCCAGCCTGCCGGTGATTCTGGTCGCCGTGGCCAAGGACTGGACGCCGACCGAGCGCAGCTTCACCACGCAGATCGCTGACCCGGTGGACATCACCTTCCCCGACGACCCCAAGCAGCGCTACTTCCGCGTGCGCACCGTGGCCGGCGAGGTCCGCGCCCAGCTGGCGTTCTTCGCCAGCGACGAGCCCACGGCCAAGAGCCTGGCCGCCCAGTTCCTGCTCTATCTGGACTCGGCCAGCCGCCGCCGCTTCTTGGCCCGCTACCCGTTCGCCGGCCTCGAGCACGAATATCCGGCACAGGTGGAGGCGCCGGACAACCCGGCGATGAGCGTCGAGACCGGCAACAAGAACCTGTCCGTGCTGGCCGTCGACCTGGTGCTCAAGGTCACGGTGCCGTTGTTCATGGCGCCCAAGGCCGGCGAGCCCAATGATGGCAAGGGCGTACCCGGTACCGACGACCCGGCTGGCTATCCGTTGGTCACCGAGGTCGACCCCGAGGAGAAGGAGGTCACCCCATGATCCAGCTGCAGGCCAATATCAGCGGCTTCGCCGGCCGTCCGGCCACGGTGCTGGGCGCCCTCGACGAGGAGACCGGCATCCTGGTGGTGGCCGCCGTGACTGACGTCATGCCCCGGCGCGAAGGCTGCGTGGTGATCGATACCAACACGCGGGCCGACCGTGATTCGCTGTTCGAGTACGGCGACCTGAAGGAGGCCATCACCGCCTATTACGACCTCAAGGGCACGGTGGCCGCCGACGGCCGCAGTGCCTGTCTGCGCTTCATGGAGCGCGCCATGCGAGCCGACCCGGCCGGCGGCATCGAGATGGATGGCGTGGACACGACCGGCCCCATCTACCGCATCTCGCCGGATGCCGGCAACGCACAGGTGGGCGCCCTGGCGCTGTGCCGCTACGCCAAGCACTACGGCGCGGTGGCCGACACCCTGGCCATGGCCGACGAGCTCTCCCGACTGCTGTCCGGGCAGGCGGTGACCATATGAGCATTGATCGCCACAGCCAGGCCGCCCGGGTGTTCTATCGCCTGGTGCGCGACTTCTCGCAATCGGTGCAGCCGTGGGAGCAGGCCATCTATCACGACGTGGCCCCGGACGAGCGCTGGGATATCACGTTGACCGCGCGCAAGGTCTACGGCGATGCCGGTGAGTTCCTGACCATCATGGCCGCCGCCGGCATGGAGACCGTCGATCAGCCCCTGGAGCAGCAACGCCTGGTGCTGCCAACCGCTGACCGGCTGCGCGCCTTCAAGCGACGTGCCGGCTTCGAGTCGCGGGCCGATCATCGCGACCGTAACGGCGCGACATGGAGGAGTGACTGATGGCAGGCGACCCGAGGGCAATATCCCGTCTCAGCGGCAGCGCCGCCGAGGCCCGCGCCCGCGCCGCGGAAGACAGGCAGGAGCGCCAGGCGGCGCCCAATATCCTCAACCCCAACGAGGTGCGCGGCGACTACGACGCCAGCCGCATGCTGATGACCACCCTGGGCGGCGAGGTGCGGCCCGTCACCGCCGACGACCTGGCTCAGTTCCGCCATAACGCGAGGGTGGCCGGGCAGCGCTTCAAGGGCGGCATCACCGCACGCCAGGTGATCGACATGTCGCTGTCCGTTGATCGCGACCGCGCCCGACGGCAGATCACCATGGCGGTGCCGTCGGCGGCCCGCGGCGTGCGCAGCAGTAATCGCCAAGTGTCCTCGCTCGAGGTGCGCTTCATCACCAATGCCGGCCCGGACAGCGACGTCAGCCGCCACCACGTCACCGTGGAGTTCACCGGCTACCAGACGGCCATCGCCTCCGGGGCGGAGAGCGTGAAGCGCGCGGCCGCCCGCCTGCGCAAGGAGAATATCCGCTTCGACTGCGACTGTGGCCGCCACCGCTACTGGTACCGCTACATCGCCACCATCGGTCGCTACAACGCTGGGCGCCCGGAAACCGGCTTCCCCAAGATCCGCAACCCCAAGCTCAACGGCGTAGCGTGCAAGCACGTGCTGCGCGTCATGTCGGAGATCGAGGGCGGCAGCGCCGTGCAGGCCTTCCTGGCCCGCGCCATCGAGAAGGGGCGTCAGACCGAGGACGGCAGCGGCCACATCCGCCAGCGGCAGAAGGAGGCCGAGCGACTGGCCGACAAGCAGGCCAAACGACCCCGGGGCGGGCCATCCAATACCGGCGACCGCGACTTCGATCGCGCCCGGCGAGCCCTTCGCCGGCAGAGTCGCGCCACTACGACCAAGCCGAAGCGCACGGCTAGCGGCAGCAAGCGCATGCAGGCCCTGGGCGCCTCGCCCGCTGCCCGTGACAAACTGATCGCCACCGCCCGCGAGCTGGGCCTGACGCCCGAACAGGCCATCGCCATTCTTCAGGGGGGCAAGTAAATGCTCAACAACGTGCCGACCGGCATCAATGCCATGGCCCGCAACGTCATCATCAACCACCCCAATGCCTACAACTGCGAGGTCTATCGGCGCCGCGTCGGTCGCACCAGTGCCGATGAGGTCGGTGGCGCGCCCACGCTGGGTGGCATGGCGGTCATGAGCTCCGAGGATGAGGACGACATCCGCTGGGAGCTGGTCGGCCTGGGCTTCGCGCTGCCGGCCGAGCAGTTCCAGCCCTCGCCGATGATGGATCGCCGCGACGCCCACAACGGCTATGCCGACGAGCTACGCTTCCTGGTCGAACCCGAGGAGATGATCGGCGACCCCGGCGGCTTCGAGGTGCTGAAGCGTGACGTCATCTACCTGCTGCTGGGGGAGGGCGAAAACGCGCCCAAGGTGGCCTACGAGATCGTCGACGTGGAGGCCGTGGTCAACGTGCCGCCGTTCGTGCCGCGCTACGTGGTCAACCGCCGTGACGACCTGGACATCATCGACCCCTCCGCCCCCGAGGACGACACCATCGCCTGAATGCAGGCTGCTGCTGTCGATCGTTGCCGGCCTAGCGCCGGCTTTTTTGTGCCGCAAACCCGGAAAAACGCCCGAATTCGGCCGTCTCGACACCCTCAGACTCGAATCATCCGGCCACCTGGTCGGCCTTGCACTTCCCTGTGAGCAAAGGAGAGAGGGCTATGCCTCAGCACTACTACAGCCGCGAGACCGCCGAGGTCGCCGAGTTCATCGACAACCTGAAACAGGAGTCGGTCAAGGGCGGCGTCTTCGATTCGGCCGCCGCTGACGACTTCCTGGCGAACGCCATCAACCAGTCGACCGGCGTCAAGGTGCCGGAGAAGCTGCAGGTCGCCCTCGATGAGGCCGACGACAAGACTGCCAGCATGGTGACCCGCGCCATTCTGGACGGCGTTTCCGTCTATGAGCAGACCCACGGCGCGTCCTGCCCGGCCGACGTGCTGCAACAGGCCATGCACCTGGCCTACGCCACCACCAATGATGCGCGTCGCAAGATGGGCATGCAGCTCGACTCCGCGACCAGCGAAGGCCATGACGCGCTGTCGCTCCAGCCCAACCGGGCGGTGGTCGCCATCCTGGCCACCCTGACCGAGGCCATCCCGTTTGCCCACTACCTGCCGGCGGACATCAACTCCAACGAGGCCAAGCTGGCCATCATGACCCACCAGGCCGGCCGCGACTACGGCAGCTATGGCGTGGGCGACATCATGGACGGCGGCAACAGCGGCGACGCCTACATCACTTCCGGGCGCGAGCACAAGTGCACCATCGTGACCGACGTCGACGGCCCGACCGGCGACATCACCGGCAAGATCACCGCCGTGCAGGCCACGCCGGAGACCTGCGACCCCAACGCGACCACCGTCAAGCTGCTGCGCGGCCGCTCCCTGGTCTACCTCGATGGCATGATCGTCGCCAAGGAGGTCAACGCCACCGGTACCGGCGCCTCCACCGTCAGCGGTCAGGCCGAGATCGACGGCACCACCCACCAGATCGGCGGCACCATCAACCCGGATAACGGCGACATTGCGTTGACCGCCAACCCGGCGCTGCCCGAGTCCGCGCACGTACTGGTGGAAGCCTTCATCGACTACGAGCGGGCCCCGGAGCTGACTCCGGAGATCATCACCGCGGTCGACACCTTCCAGCTGTTCGCCAAGCCGTGGCGCGTGACCACCCACCAGACCATCGACAGCCGCACTCAGATGGCCAACGAGCTCGGCCTGGATCCGTACAGCGAGGGCGTGCTCGGCATTCAGTCGCAGTTCGCCAACGAGCGTCACTACGAGGTGCTGCGCAAGGCGCGCCGCCTGGCGTCCCGCAATCAGGAGAGCTTCGACTTCGCCTGGGCGACGCAGGGCGACTACAAGTCACGCTCCGACGTGTGGCGCGACTTCAATGCCGTCGTCGGCGCCGTCAGCCAGCGCATGGCGCTGACCACCATGAACCACGGCGTTACCCACCTCTACGTGGGCGAGAACGTCGCCGCCCAGATGCAGGGCCTGCCCGCCGATATCTGGGAGCCCTCCGGTGTCGTCGAGCGCCCCGGCATCTTCCGCCTGGGCCGCCTGTTTGGCCGCTACGACGTCTACTACAGCCCGAAGGTGGTGCTTGAGAGCGGCGGCAGTGCCGAGGTGCTGTGCGTGGGGCGCGCCACCGACGTCACCCGCAACCCGTTCGTGCTGGGCGATGCCGTGCCGCCGACCGTGATTCCGCTGGCGACCAACGCTGACCTGAAGTCCGGCGCCGGTTTCTATGCGCGCAACTTCACCAGCGTGAACCCGCACCAGCCCAGCTCCACCGGCTGTGCGCTGATCAACGTCACCAACCTGTTTTAAGGGGAGTAGCACATGACTCGACTGGTGATTGGGCGCCCCGTGGTGGGCAAGACCGGCGCCAATGAAGCGGCCAAGCAGGCGTTCAGCGGAGAGAAGTTCCCGCTGACCGTGCGGGTCGTCAACAAGATGACCGTCGTCCTCAGCCTGCCCGAGGCCGGCATCAAGCTCCGCCCGCTGGCCAGCGGCGCAGCCACCTTCCGCGACTTCGATCGTCTCCAGCGCGCGGTGTCGAGCCTCGAGCAGATTGCGCGGCTCAACAATGCCAAGGCGCTGGTCGAGCTCGTGGCCGGCGAGGCTGATAGCGAAGCCGACCAGGGAGGCGGCGACGAGACTGCTGGCGAGAGTGGTGGTCAGGCGTCGAACGAAAGCGAAGCCGGGGGCGGTCAGTCCGGCGACCCGGCGGTGACCGTGATTCAGGACGACGACGAGGGCTTTATCGTCGAGCTGCAAGGCGTTCGCTTCGAGCCACTACGCAACCAGGTGCGGGAGGACGGCACGCTGACCGCTGGTGGGCTCAAGGCCTTCGAGGAAGCCAAGGCCGCCGCCGAGTCCGCAGAGTAAGGGGGTAGCATCCAATGAGCGTGTCATTCGTTCGACAGCTCGGAGCCGAATCGGGGGTTCAGCTGAACCCCCTGGTCGACAACTCCGAGATCCCGACGACCGGGATGCAAGACCAGGTGTTCGCCATCGCCATGCGCGCCACGCGCGGGCGCATCGATCGCGCCTTCAAGGTCAACCGTAGCGACGTCCGGCAGCGCCTGGGGCACGGCGAGCCGATGCGCGACAACGAGCTCAACGAGGCCTATGTCCACGTCCGCGAGGCGCTGGACAGCGGCGCCTACGAGGCCGTGGTGGCGCGCCTGCACTCCGAGACCGCGGCGTTGAGCTGGATCGTCGCCACCGAGGTGCTGGACGAGACCACCAGCGAGCCGACCGGCGAGATCGCGTTCAGCGTCTCCGAGACCGAGCCGGCAACCGACTTCCTGTTCGCCGTGAAGCACCTGGAGTGTTTCAACGATGGCGTCATGGTCGAGTTCCGCGCCGACGAGAAGCGCGAGGGCGGGGTCAACGTCGCCAATGACGTCATCACGCTGCGCCTGCTCGAGCCCAACGGCGAGAAACTGATCGAGATCACCGGCTCCCTGGATCGTGACGCCAAGGACGACAACGGCAACAGCTACTACCTGCCGACTGTCATCGAGGCGCGCACCGACCGCCTGGAGGTGATCACCGGCGCCACGACCACTATCGCGCCAGAGTCTGACGCCTACGGCTACGACGCCCTGTATCGCGAGAAGTGGTCGACCTCCGCGGTCATGGACTATTTCGATGAGGGCGGTACCGCCTACACCGTCGACGATTACGTGCGCGCTCGCGAGCAGCTGTACGGCACCCAGCACGGCTATGCCTACATCGCTTCCGGCGGCAGCGAGGCGCCGGGACTGATTGCCGAGCTGGCCAGCCTGGCCTTCGACACCAATCGCCAGCTGCGCATCGACGTGCCCGGCGGCCTGGACGTCGAGGGCGCCATCGCGTTCGTGGAGCAGATGAACCTGGGCGGCCAGCCCGAGGCCCACCTGCTGCATGCCTTCTGGGCGCCGCTGAAATCCATGGACCCGACCGGCATCAACGGCAAGCGCCACTTCGGCACGGCGACGCTCAACATCGCGATGGCGTGCGGCCGCAACGCGCGTATCAACGCCAAGGGCTTCGCGCCCAAGCACTACCCGGTGGCTGGTCGCGAATGGCCCATCAGCCGCCAGGGCATCGTGCAGACCTACAGCCCCAACAACCAGGAGCTCAACGCCCTGGCCCGGGCGAAGATCAACCCGGTGATCTTCGAGAACTACTCCGGGGGCGGGCGTTACGTGTTCCGCGACTCGCTGACCAGCGCGATGGTCGACTCCAGCCTGAAGAAGCTGATCGCCGTCGCCGACATGTCGACCTCCATCGACGACGCCGTGACCCGTTTCGGCAAGGACATCCTGCAGTTGCCGATGACGGTCGCCATCAAGAAGATGCGCGACTTCCTGACCACGCACTTCGAGGCGGCTCAGGCGTCCGGCTGGCTGGTGCCGTCCGACGACCCGGCCATGGGCGGCGCCGCATGGCGTTTCGAGGTGCAGCCCAACGAGCAGCGGCCCTATGAGCTGATGGATGTCCGCTACTGGCTGCGCTACGACGGCACCACCCGCCAGATCCACGTGACCCAGACGCTGAGCCGCTAAGGAGAGACCATGAGTGAACTGCAGAACGTGCTCCGCGGGCTGATGTACCCCGCGAAGCGTGAACCCAAGGCAGCCGCGGAGCCCGAGGGGGTGCCCCGGCGCTTCCTGGTGCTCGATGACGCGGGCGAGCCCGTGCTCGACTCCGCCGGCGAGTACGAGCACATGAGCCTGCGCATGGATGCGGTTGCCGTCATCCAGCAGTGGATCGAGGAAGACGACCTGGACGATGGCGAGAGCAGTGCCGACCGGCTACTGGCCATGATGGTCGGTATCGCCGACGACAACCAGGACGGCGAACTCGACGAAGACGAGAACGAGGTGGTCGACGTCGCCCGCGAGGCGGCCTGGGACTACCTGTCCGCCGTGGGGATCGACGACGAGGACATCGCCCTGCTGCTTGACGACTGGGATGACGAGGCGGCCGAGCGCATCCGCGACGCCGTGGCGGCCGCGCTCCCCGATGGCGACGAAGCCTTCGATGCCATCGACGACTTCACCTTCGACGAGGCCGACCAGGAGCCGGTATTCGACGCCACCTACCGCAAGCGCACTGTCGTGCGTGGCGGCAAGAAGATGCGCGTCAACAAGCGCGTCTCCGGCAACGTGCGGCTGTCCGGCAAGCAGAAGCTGGCTATCCGCAAGGCGCGCAAGAAGGCACACAGCCCGCGGGCAAAAGCGCGTCGCCTGAAGTCCATGAAGGTGCGCCGTCGCATGGGTAAGTAGCCCGACGATGGGTGGGGTGTTTGGCGGCCAGTGGCCGCCTTTTTTCTGACGGGAGTCTGACATGGTGCTGCCATTTACCGGCATGGGATCGCTGTGGGACGGCATCAATCCCAGCTTGATCGCCTCGATCTACGAGGTGGATCACAAGGGCGAGCCTCTGGACGAGAGCGCGCGCGTGCGCTGCCTGTTCGTCGACGATGCCAACCTGGAGGCGACCTTCAACTGGCAATCGCCGTTCGACGGCGCCGGCCCCGAAGCCCGGGCGCCGACGCTGGCCGCCATGCTGCAAAGCGGGGCCATTCAGCCCATTGCCGAGCGGCTTGGAGAGGGCGCGGGGAACGCTACCAAGGAGGTCAGCGAGACCGCTCGGGGGCGCACGGGCATCACCAAGCTCAACAGCACGCAGGTGTTCAGCGGCATGCCGCCCATTCGCCTGCAAACCACGCTCATGCTCCGCGCCTGGCGCGACCCCGGCGCCGAAGTCGAGGAGCCGCTGGACCAGCTCATGCGCTGGGTGCTGCCGCAGTACCTGGCCCCCGAGGGAACGCTGCTGACCGCGGCGCTGGATTGGTATCAGCAGGGTGAGCGCGACGTGAACGGTTTCGTCGAGGCCGCCATGCCGTCGGCAGCACCATCCCTGCTGGCTATCCGCTACAAGGGGCGCACCTATGCCCCGATGGTCGTCGAGAGCATCGGTGTGCCGCTCAACTCACCCTCCGACAAGTTCGGCCGCTTCATCCAACTCCAGCTGCCGGTGACGTTCAGCACGCTGACCGCCATCGATCGCCATGACTGGGATGCCATGAAAGGAGAGTCCCGATGATCCACTTCCCGGTGCTGCGCACCCGCCGACTGACGGTGCGCATGAAGGAACTGGCGATGATCGACGCCATCGCCCTGGCGGCGATACCGCCGCACCTCAACGAGGAGGCCACCACCGCCTTTCTGCGCGCCGCCGTCGATGACGTGCAGGGCGTGGAAAGCCCCGAGGACTGGACGGTGCAGGAGCGCACCATGGCCGTCTGCCACTACATGGCCTCGACCCTGGACGATGGCCCGGACTTCACCTTGGCCAGCGGCAAGGCGCGCTTCTCCGACTACCTGCTGGGCGAACAGGACTACCCGGGCGATAGCGCCGAGGTCGGCACGCTCGAGGGCGACCGCTGGGAGGTGCGCCACCTGACCGGCGCCCTGGCCGGGGCCATCGAGCGCCTGCAGGGCGAGCTTGCCGGCGTATCCGGCCATGCCCATTGGCGCATTGGTCGCATGGCGGCCCAGCTGATCCCCAATGGCAATGCTGTGCCGTCCTCCGGCGACGTCGATGCCGCGCTGATCGAGCGAATGCGGGTTATCGCCGGCTACCCGGAGAGCGTCTTCGTGCAGCTGCTGGACGCCTTCGAGCGAGGACGGACAGAACTCGATCACCTGTTCCTGGTGGACGCGGACGAGCACGGCCTGATGGCCCTGCCAAGGGAGGACAGCGCGGCTGAAAAGCCGCCGGCGCGATTTCCAGTTGGCGCCTGCATCACCGACCTCGCGCGCTGCCTGGGCGGAAAACCAGCGGCTGCTGGCCCATAGCCTGACCCTATATTCGTCGACATCGTTGCCCGGCGCGCTACGCATGACCCACAGCGAAGCCGAAGCCTTCTTCGAGGGCAAGGCCTATGCCGATTGGCGCAAGGGCAAGGAGCAGGAACTGAAGCTGCAGGCGGCCGTGAATGATCGGCTCAACGGGGTGATTCGTGCCTGCGGCGCAATCGTGAAGACAGTGGCATCGCTAGGGCGCCGGTGACAGGCGCCGCAAGGTGCCGGCCATGCGCAATGAGGAGGGCGATGTGGCAGAACCAACGACCAGCGCAGCGGCGGCAACGGCGACAGCGACCGGTATCGGGCTGGCGGCCCTGCTGCCCTGGATCAACGCCAACGCCCTGATGGGCGCCGCCCTGGGGGCCGGGCTGGTGGCCTACACCAAGACCGACCTCCGGGCCTGGCAGCGCATCGGCGCACTGCTGTTCTCCGCCCTGTGTGGCTACTTCATGACGCCCGAGATCGTCGCCCAAACCCCGGTCACTCATGACGGGGCAGGCGGCTTCATCGGTGCCATCGTGATCGTCCCGCTGTCGCTGAAACTCATCCAGCACGTCGAGGGGTTCGACCTTGCGACGTGGCTTGATCGCCGCAAAGGCAAGTGAGGCGAGGCAATGGCTGAGACAAGCGTTATCCAGAGCATCGCACCCGTCGTGGCGGCTTGCAGCTACTTCATCGCCGCCCTGCGGCTGGCTACCTTCCGTCGCGGCAGTCGTCGTTACAAGCGCCACCTGTCGCTATTCGCCAGCGCCCTCATTGGCACCCTGTTGTGCGCCGGGCTCGAGATCGTGTTTCTCGAGCCGGAGGTGAGTGTCTTCCAGAGCGCACTGGCCCTGTTGTTTTGCGTCCTGACGCTGCGTGCGCGGGGCAATGTCGCCACCCTGATGAGGATGCCCCATGACGGTTCTACTCAAGCGCGGTAGCCGCGGCGACGCGGTGCGCCACCTGCAACGCGACCTTGGCTTCACTGGCGATGATGTCGACGGCATCTATGGGCCGGCGACCGATCGCGCCGTGCGTCGCTTCCAGGCGGCGAAGGGGCTGGTTGCCGACGGCATCGCCGGTCCGAAGACGTTCGAGGCGTTGTCCGGCATGGACGCGGCGCGGCGCCTTGGTCAGGGCGATATCGAGCGCGTCGCCGCGCGCCTGGGAGTCGAGGTGGCGGCCGTCATGGCGGTCAATGAGGTCGAGTCCCGAGGTAGCGGCTTCCTCGATGATGGTCGGCCGGTGATCTTGTTCGAGCGCCACGTCATGCGCCGCAACCTTCGCGGCATCGGGCGGGATGCTGACCTTTTGGCTCGCTACTTGCCGGGTGTCATCAACCGCGCGTCCGGCGGCTACGACGGCGGCGCTGCCGAGCATGACCGTCTGCACCTGGCGCGCCAGATCGACGAGGGCTGTGCCATCTGTGCGGCCTCCTGGGGGCTGTTCCAGATCATGGGTCACCATTACGCGAGGCTGGGCTTTGAATCGCCGCAAGCCATGGAAGCGGCGGCCGGCGAGAGCGAGGGCGCGCAGCTGGAAATGTTCGCCGCCTTCATCGAGTCCGATCCGCGGTTGCATCGCGCCCTGCGCGAGCGCAACTGGGAGACCTTCGCCCGGATCTACAACGGCCCCGCGTATGCCAAGCACGACTACCACGGCCGCATGGCGGCGGCATTCGACAACCACAGCGAGGCACTGAGGGAGGCGGCATGAACCTGATCACCAATATCGTCGGCACCGTGGCGAAGCCCGTGTTCGACATCATCGACAAAGCGGTCACCGACAAGGACCAGGCTGCCCGACTCAAGGCCGATTTGCAGCGTCGCCTGATCGACCAGCAGGATGCCGGCCTGAAGGCGCAGATGCAGATCATCCTCGCCGAGGCGACGGGCGAGAGCTGGGCGCAGCGCAACTGGCGCCCGGTGTTGATGCTGGTCATCGTCGCGATCATCGCCAACAACTACCTGCTTGCGCCTTACCTGGGGGCCATGTTCGGCGTCGGGCTCCAGCTCGAGCTGCCCGAGCACATGTGGAACCTGATGACGCTGGGCGTCGGCGGCTACATCGCCGGCCGGTCGGGGGAGAAGATTGCCGGCACGCTCAAGCGGGGCAGCGATTCAGGGGGTGGCAACCTGATGGGCCGCATCGACACGCGGTAACGGTAGTCGACCAGGAAAACCGAGACCCTTGCGGCCTTGGGGCGGCGATACGCTGGCACCCCAAGGCCATGCTGCGCCATGGCTGCGTCGCCTCCGAACCACGCTGACCCAACGGGAATAACGCCATGACCGTATCTACCGCCAACTACCTCAAGGGTTTTTACGACCAGATGAAGGCCATGGGCCAAAAGGTCGTGAACTCCGACTTCACCTTCGAGATCGAGGGGTTCGAGCAGACCTACCTGCTGGCCCGCCAGTGCCCGTGGCCGACGGTTGCCACGCAAGGCGAAATCGAGGTGCCGACCCCGCTGGGTGCCGCGGCGTTCGAGCCGCAGCAGATCCGCACCAACCACCAGGGGCAGGTGACCCTGATGGAAGTGACGGCCGGCACCATTGACCAGATGCTGGTCGACATCATCGCCAACGGCGGCACCTTCAACGCCAAGATCTACGAGGGCACGCCCGAGCGCTACCTGCGCTACAAGCGCATCACCGATGCCTTCGTCCAGATCGACGATCCGGACCGCGACTGGGAGAACCGCAGCCAGGTTCTCACCTTCAGCGGCACCATGTTCTTCCACTACTTCGGCGAGATCGTGGAAGGCAACAGCACGGATTACCGCTGATGGCCACCCTGGCGAGCCTGGCGACCCGGTTCGCCGAGCACGAGCGCGGCGCCGCCAACATCCTGCCGCCCGAGTCCGTCACGGCCCTGGCCGTGGCGGCGGTGTCGTTCTATGCCGGCTTCGCCGAGCTCACGCACCTGGCCGATGGCGCGGAGATCGACGACAGCCTGGAGGTCACGGTGTCCGAGTGGGCGGAGATTCGCCCGCTGTTCGTGCTCTACGTCGAACGCGAGAACGCGCTACAGCTCGAGGCGACTGGCATCCTGAGTGCCGGCGGCGGCTTTGGGCGCTCCAGCTCCGAGGTCGGCGGCGAGATCGCTCAGATGGAGGCCGAGCTGCCACGCCGCGTCTTCCATCACCCGGTCATCACGATCTAGGGGGTAGGGCATGGAGCTGTATTTCGGCGAGAACGGCGACCAGCGCATTCGCGGCGACTTCATTCGCCGGGCGGTGCTGCGCTCCGACCTGGTGCCGATACCGCTGACCCTGGAGGCCGAGATCCGCGTCGGCACCGAGACCGCCCAGCACTTCGAGGTCGGGCGCTCGATCACCACCTATGACGGCGATGAGCTGGAGATCATCAAGTCCGAGCACGTCCAGCAGGCGCGCATGCAGGGCGACGACCTGTCCGGCTACGTGCGGCTGATCGCCACTTTGAAGCCGGTGACGCCGGTGGCATTCATCAAGCCCCGGGCGGTGATCAAGCACGGCGCCACCCTGGCCGAGGTCTACCGCGCGTGCGGGGCCACGCTGCGCGGCATCGAGGGCGACTTCGCGGTACCGCGCTTCGTCTGTCTGGCCGGCGAGGCCCACACCTATCACATCGCCCGCGCCCTGCAGGAGGCGGGCGGCGTCGTCAGGTGGCGCAACGGCCGCCTGGCGTTCATTCCGCTGGGCTCGCTGTTCGACCAAGAGCCGGTGGACACTATCGTCGACTCCGCCTCCGATGACGTGGAGTCCGGCTTTCTGGAGCGCCACGACATCCCGTGGTTCTACAGCCTGAATGCCGATGGCGAGTTCGTGTACGGCAACCGGGGCAAGCCGCGCGCCGCGCGCTTCCAGCCCGGCGCCAACGCGATGACGCTGCGCAACATGACGGGCTGCCTGGTGCTGACCAAGGTCACGCGCCTGAAGTACACGCAGAAGGTTGCCGCCGGTGACCTGATCGAGGTCGTGGGCGGGGAGCCGCTGGTGGCCATGACGGTCGCCAACCTGTTCGCGCCCGGGGCCGATGGCGACGCCCCGGAGCAATTCACCCGCGTATGGCTGGGGAGGTGGGAGCGATGAGCGCGACCGGAGGCGGCCTGCTGGCCGGCAAGTGGCCGGCAGTGGTCACGTCTTACGACGGCGACAGCCGCACCTGCGAGGTCAGCATCCCGGGCATCACCGATGGCGCCGAGGGTGGGCTGATCGCCGAGATCGAGTATCCCATCGGCGACAAGTCGCGCCACGAGACCATGACCGAGATCGAGGTGCTGGCCGGCGACAAGGTGTGGGTCGAGTTCATACAGGGCGACCCGCGCCACCCGCTGATCACCGGCTGGCGGAATCCGACGACCGGCAACTCCATCGGCTGGCGGCGCTGGCACAAGGAAAACATGCAGCTGCTCACCGATGCCGAGATGCGCCTGCAGTCCGGCGGTCTGGTGCACGTCAGCGCCAAGGACAGCATCACCCTGCAGGTGGGCAGCTCAACCATCACCCTGACGCCAGGCGATATCACGCAGCTGGCGAGCATGATCAACCTGAACTGACAAGGAGGCCGCCATGGCTGCCAATCTCCTGTTCTCCTTCGACGACCTGACCCGCAAGGACAAGGCCGTCAAGGAGCTTGAAAAGCACTTCAAGCGCGCCGGCGCCAACCCGGTAAGCGTCGACGTCGATTCCCGCGTCAAGCGCAGCAGCGGCGTCAGCTACCGCGAAATCAGCCTGACCTTCTCCGATAGCCAGGTGGTCAAGCTGCGCGTGAAGCGCCCGGGCGACATCTTTCAGGTCATGCTCAACCGCAAGGTCATGCCGATGACCCACCAGGACGATCACACCAAGGCCATCGGCGAGATCGTGCAGGCCATGGACCGGGGTCGGACGGCCTTTCAGAAGCGTCTGGCCAAGGCCAAGGTGAAGCTGCCCAAGCGCATGAAGACGGCGGCCCCGCGCATGGAGAAGCGCCTCGAGGAGAAGCGCGACGCCCTCAAGGAAGCCGTGGAAGACGCTCGCCAGCAGCTCGCCGAGCTCACGGCGGCCTAAGGAGGCTCTATGCCAGCGGTCACGAGGCAGGGCGACAGCTGCACCGGACACGGGGCGTTCCCGCCGCGCAACAGCACGAGCGGCAGCCCCGACGTCATGGTCAACGGCATTCCGGCCCACCGCGTGGGCGATGGCTGGGCCACGCACTGCAACGACGTACCGGTCTGCCACGGTGGTGCTTTGGCAGCCGGTTCGGGCAGCGTCAACGTCAACGGCAAGTCCCTGGGGCGCATCGGCGACCCCGTGGATTGCGGTTCCACCGTGGCGGCCGGCTCCGGCGACGTGTTTGCCGGCGGCTAGGCCCGCTACAGAGCCCGGCGCAGCCAGGAAAAGCCGACGTGGCCCACCCCTCCCCCTCCCATAGCATGGCCCCATGACGCGCCCGACGTGGCGCCATCCCGCAACCATAGGGGCTATGCCATGACTGGAACCTCACCGCCCGTTCTGTGGAACGACAGTAGCGCCATGCCGGTGGGCATGTCGCTGGATCAACTGCTGTACCGCATCCGGCGCTCCGACGCCGACGACGGCCTGATCTTCGACAGCGTGACGCTCGACGACATCCTGGAGGAGGCCGAGGCCGTCTTCGAGCTGGATGCCCTGGTCGCCACCCAATCCAGCCTGGGGCGCAAGGTGCGCAGCCTGGAGCGCGTCATGTCGGCCGGCGGTGGCGAGCTGGAGGTCGTGGCCTCGCAGGTATCCAGCCCCTTCAAGCGCCAGGGCGTGGTCAACGTCGCCGCCATCTTTGAGCTGAGCGACGGCCAGACCGTGACCGTCATGTTCCACAACCCCGACGCCGGTACCGCGAAGTCGCTGAAGCCCACCGACGAGCTCATCAGCTGGAAGTGGCTGCTCAACAAGAAGGACATCACCATCGTGGTGGCCCCGGAGCGCGGCAGCGACCTGCCGATTCGCCAGGTGGCGAAGCGCATCATGAAACTGGCCGAGAAGAACTCCAAGACCTTCGCGCGCATGAACCAGAAGCGCGCCGAGCGGCTGGAGTACATCGAAGGCCTGAAGGGCGAGATCGGCGAGCTGGAAACCGAGCTCGACGGCCTGACCCGACAGATCGAGATTGCCCGGATTGAGGCCGAGGACAAGGCGCTGAACACGCCCAAGCCGCTGACCAAGCAGGAAGGCCTCGACCTGCTGAACGAGCTGCGCCCCTGGCTGTCTCGCCAGCAGTACCGGGCCATGGCCGACGTCATTCGAAAGGGCGAGGAGTCCGAGGCCTACATCGATCGCGCGCAGGCGCTGGCCAACATCATCGACGGCATGGCCAAGACCTATGAGCAGGACGGCAAGGAGATGGACGAGACCACCGCCTACCTGCACTACTTTCGCGGCGGCGGCGACTGGTACATCACCGAGAAAGACGCCATGGGTGACGGTACCGAGCAGGCTTTCGGCTGGGCCGACCCTGGACTGGGGCATGGCGAGCTCGGCTATATCGGCGTTGACGAGCTGACCGGGGCCGGTGTCGAGCTCGACCTGTACTTCGAGCCCAAACCGTTGAGCCAGGCGGTAGAGAGCCAGACAGCCAGCCAGGACGACGAGGGTGCCGAGCCGGCGCCGGACATCCCCGACAACGTGCGCGAGCGACTGAACGCCCTGCTGGCTCCGCTGGTGGGCATCGCCGAGGGGCTGTCCAGCGCGCGCGAGACCGACTACCGGATGGGCGGCGGCGGTCGCTATGCCGGCGAGTACATGAGCGGGCGTCGCGACGACCTGGCAGCAGCCGAGGCCGCCATCGAGGAGCGGTTGGCCAGCATCCCCGACGAGGAGAAGCGGGAGGCGGCGCGCGCCTACATCGACACCCGGCGCCCCGACCTGTCGCTGAGCGAGGCCGAGCAGGAGTGGGCGGATTCCGTGGGGTCTGCGCCCGAGGAGGATGCCGCGGCCCGCCGCGAGGCCGCCGAGGCCACCATCGCCGGCTGGAAGGCGTCGCTCGCCGCCGGCGATGCGCCGAGCCAGATCGACGCCGAGGCCTGGGCCGCCTTCCAGAAGGCCTACCCGATTCAGGCGGCAGCCGTGAAGAACACGCTCTCCGAGCAGATTGGCTGGGAGCGCTTCGTGGAGCTTGCCGAGGGCGAGCCGCCCGCCGAGCCCACCGGCAAGGACACGGCGACCGGCGTCAACGAGGAGGGCGAGCTCGAGCCCGAGGGCGCCGAGAACGTGGTCAAGACCGCCAAGGGGTCCGAGGTGCAGACCGGCTTCACCGTGGTGGAGGCCGAGGAGCTGATCGCCTCCCATGACATCAACGGCGACCCCAATCCCGCCTTCCCGACCGAGCTTCAGCCCCGCGACCGTGGGCGCGACGCATCCATTGCCTGGGTCAAGAAGACCGCCCGCCAGCTCGATCCGGACAGCCTGGGGCGCACTCGCCGCGCCGATACCGGGGCGCCCATCGTGGGCCCGGATCGCGTCGTGGAGTCCGGCAACGGCCGCACCATGGCCATTCAGGAGGCCTACCGCAGCGGCAACGCCGACGAGTACCGCGAATGGCTGATCGAGGAGGCGCACCACTACAACCTGGATGCCGGCCGCGTGCGCGCCATGAAGGCGCCCGTGCTCGTGCGCGTGCGCACGTCCGCGCTCGATCGCCGGGAGTTCGCCGTCGAGGCCAACCAGGACGACAAGCTGAGCATGACCGGTACCGAGAAGGCCAGGGCCGACGCCGACCGCCTGGACGAGGGCCTGGTCGCCAAGCTGGCCGATGACGGCAACCTGCTGGCTGCGTCCAACCGCGACTTCATCATGGGCTTCCTGCAGTCCCTGGGCGACACCGAGGCCGCCCAGTACATGACCAGCGACGGCAACCCCACCGGGGCGCTGATCGCCCGCGTGCAGGCCGCCATCTTCGCCAAGGCGTACAACGACGACCGCCTGCTGGAGATGACCGCCGACGCCAGCAAGCCCGAAGTGGCCAACGTGGTCAACGCCCTCAACGTGGCCGCGCCGGAGTTCATTCGCGCGCAAGCCGCCGACCAGGCGGGTACCGACGCCCTGACCAACCAGCTGGTGGATAGCGTCGAGACCTCGCTGAACGAGCAGGCGGTGCAGGCCATCATCGACGCCACCAACCTGGTGCGCCGCGCCAAGGCGGACGGGTCGAGCGTCGAGGAGGCCGTCAATCAGATGGGGCTGTTTGGCGACATCCCGCCGGCTACTGCTGCCATGGCGCTGTTCATCAACCAGAACAACCGCAGCGCCAAGCGTCTGGGGCTGGCCTTCAGGGCCATGGCGGCTTTCGTGCGTCAGGAAGCCGAGCGCGGCCAGACCGTGGACATGTTCGGTGACAGCCAGCGGGCCAGCCTCGAGCAGATCATCGAGGCCGTCAACCGCGAGCTGGAAAAGGAATACGGCGAGGGCAGCTACGCCATCGAGTCGCTGGACATGTTCGAGGCGCCGCCTGCCGCGCCGGACGGCGATACCGATCCGACCGAATCCGCCGGGCAGGGCGGGGTTCGCCTGTATCACGGCACCGCCAAGGGCAATGCGTTCAGCCGGTTCGACGCGAGTCGCGCGGGCCGCGGCGTCGGCAAGAATCACGCCGACCAGGGCGACCAGATATACCTGACGGCGAGCCGCCAGGCGGCGGAGTGGTTCGCCGAGAAAGCCGAAGTGGCGAAGCAGCTCGAGAACGGCGGCAACCCCGGGGCCAATGAAGACAACTCGGGCACGGTGCTTGCCTTCACGCTCGACGCCAGCGCTCAGGTGCTGCACAAGCTCAGCATGCCGCGGGGCAGTCAGTCGCAGGAAGTGATCCAACAGGCCCGCGATCAAGGCTTCGATGCCATCGCCTTCCCCGATCAAGGCTTCGGGACCGTCGAGGGCGACCCCAGAGTGGGCGAGATGTACACCGACGGCGCGCCGCCGACCACCTACATCATCCTTGATGAGTCGAAGCTGACCCCCGAGGGCGAAGTCGGCCGGGCGCCCGATGAAGACGACCTCGAGCAGGCCCGCCAGTCCACCGATACCGACCCCAGCGAGGCTGAGAAGGAAAGCGGCGACTACGCCAAGGGCGAGGTCGAGATCCACGGCCTGACGGTGGCCATCGAGAACCCCAAGGGCAGCGAGCGCTCTGGCACCACGCAAGACGGCGAGGCGTGGTCGGTGTTCATGGCGAACGACTACGGCTACATCAAGGGCGCCAAGGGCGCCGACGGTGACGAGGTCGACGTGTTCATCGGCCCCGACCTGGAGAGCGAGCGCGTGTTCGTCATCAATCAGGTCGGCAAGGACGGCGAGCTGGACGAGCACAAGGTGATGCTGGGCTTCGCCACCCGGGAGGATGCCGAGCAGGGCTACCTGTCCAGCTATCGCGCCGGCTGGGATGGCCTGGGCAGCACGCAGGAGATGAGCATCGACGAGCTCAAGGTCTGGCTGCCGAGCGCCTCCGAGGGAAAGCCCGCTGCTGCCGCCGAGGAGCCTGCCGAGGAGGCGCCCGCCGCCGACCCGCTGGAGCAGGCCCGTGCCGTCACCCAGCGCGACGAGTTCGCCTCGCTGACTCGCGATTTCACGCGCTCGCTGGCCACCATCAAGGGGATCGATGCCGGCACCATGCCGGGCATGGAGCGCTCACTGTTCGTCAACTCGATCACCGGCAAGATCAAGACGCGCGCCAAGCGCGACCCGCTGCTGGGGGCCGTGCTTCTGGCCTGGCTGGCCGAGCAGCAGAAGGACTGGGGCAAGCCCGCCATCACTCCGCGCAATGCCGTGTGGAAGGCCGCCGACGACTGGGAGGTATATCGCTCCCTATTCAACCGTGACGCCGCGCCCAGCGACGGCCAGGAGGCCGGTGACGGCGAGGGCGCCCCAGCTCCCGAGCCGGCCGCGCCGGAAAGTGAGGAGGAAGCCATGCGCCGCAACGACCGGCAGTTCCTGCAATCCGTGATCGACGGCACGGTGCCCGACATGCTCTCCCCCGACCTGGCCGACCGGATCCTGGCCGTGATGGAGCGCCAGTCCGGCGACGACGAGATGGAAGACCTGATCGAGCGCGCGGGCGCCGCCTATGAGCGCGCCATGTTGTCCGCCACCGAAGACCTGTAAGGAGACCCAAGGATGAAGCACATCTACGACGATGCCTCTGCCGGTGGCGGTGCTCAGGCGATGATGGCCAGGCTCAAGCTGGTGGCCGAGCTGGGTCGCGTGCGCAAGGAGTTGATCGCCCTGCCGCAAGGCATCGCCGCCATGACGCAGCGCCTGACGCTGGTGAAGCGGGCCAACGAGATTCGCACCGAGCTCAAGGCGGCCACCCTGGCCGCCGACCCGGGCAAGGCGATGAAGGCCGAGCGCGACCCGCCGGAGCCCGTCGAGACGTCGCGACAGCCCACGGCGGGGCTGTACAGCCACGATGAGAAGCGCACCAAGGGGCAGCGCCAGAAGGCCAACAATGCCGCTGTCGAGCTGCTGGCCCGCGTCCAGTCCGGCGAGGTCGCCCGCGAGGAGCTGACCGACGAGGATCGCGCCGTGCTCGCCGGCTACTCCGGCAACGGCGGGGCCCTGGTCGGCGCCGATGGCAAGAAGGGGTCGGCCTACGAGTATTACACACCCAAGCCGATTGCCGAGGGCATCTGGGACGCCCTGGGCGCGATGGGCTTCAGCGGCGGCAAGATTCTCGACCCGGCGGCCGGTACCGGCGTGTTCGGCGCGACGGCGCCGCGCCATGCCGCCGTGGATGCCGTGGAGCTCGACGAGACGTCGGGCTCCATCAATGCCCTGGTCAATGCCGGCCCCGGCTACACGGCCACGGTGTCGCCCTTCGAGGCCGTGGCGGCCGCCACCCCGGACGAGAGCTATGACGCGGTGGTGACCAACGTGCCGTTCGGCACCGTGGCCGACCGTGGCGGCAATCAGAACCTGGACCCCAAGTACCAGAAGGAGGCGCTGGAGACCTACTTCATCCTGCGCTCCCTGGACAAGCTGAAGCCCGGCGGCCTGGCGGCCTTCGTGGTGCCGCCTCGCTGCGTGTCGGGCCGTGGCGGCGCCGAGGTCAAGCTACGCCAGCGGGCCAGCCTGAAGGCCGAGTTCCTGGGCGCCTACCGCCTGCCCAACAGCGTGTTCGGGGCGGCCGACGCCGACACCATCACCGACGTCATCTTCTTCCGCAAGTACGGCCGCGACGCCGCCGAGAAGATCGAGGAGCTGCACGAGCAGGCGCCCGCGACCCTGGCCGACGCCAAGGTCATGTGGAGCGAGTTCGTGGAGGGGCGCTACTTCAAGGGCGAGGGCCGGCGCTTCGTGCTCGGCGAGTTCGTGCCCAAGGATCCCGAGAAGTTCCGCGACGTCGATCGCGTCAAGAGTCCGGCCAGCATCCCCGAGGTGGCCAAGCTGATCCGTCGCCTACCGGGCAGCCGTGTCGACTGGACGCTGCTGGAGGCCGCCGAGACCCAGCCCATCATCTACCACGAGGGCGATACCCTGACTCAGGCCGGGCAGACCCTGCAGTTGCAGGACGGCCAGTGGGTGCCGCTTCAGGCCGGCAGCCGCGACGTGCGGGGTGCCGAGCTGCTGGGGCAGTTCAAGGACGCCTACACCGCCTTCGACGCCGGCATGAGCTATGACGATGCGCTGACCCTGCGTCAGTACATGCGCGACACCTCCCAGACCCTGGACATGCCGGCCTGGCTGGCGTCGGCGCTGGCCACCCTGGACAAGCTGCCCGATGACGATGCCCGCGCCCGCGCGTGGGCGCCCGGCCTGGTGGGCCTGGCCGTGTCGCAGGTGCTGGACGAGAGCGGGCGGGGCAGCGGTACCGACTTCCTATCCGGCTACGCCAAGCTCTCCGAGGCGATGAAGCGCCAGGCGGCCGCCGCGCGATGGGTCAAGGGCGTGGACGGCGCGCTGCGTCGCGGCCTGGGCGAACTGGCCGCCCACTACCAGCGCAAAGCCGGCTTCAGCGCGCTGTGGCGTGGCGACGTGCAGGAGGCGCCCGCCGTGCAGGTGAGTGCCGAGCACGGCTTCGAGGGCCTGCTGTACGAGAATCAGTCGAGCTGGGTCAGCCTGGAGCAGGCGCGCACCGTGCTGGGCGACGGCTTCGATCCGTTCGAGACGGACGACTGGTGCGTGTCCGCCGACGGCAGCCAGGTGAGTCGCGCCGACGACTACTACGTGGGCAGCTACGGCGAGTTCGTGAAGCGCATCGACGCCGAGATGGCGGCGGCGCCCAACGACAGGGTGCGCGCCAAGCTGATGCGCCAGAAGGCGGTGGCCTCCGAGCGCATCGACCGCGTGGACGTGTCGCGTATCAGCTTCAACCTGTTCAGCCCCTACGTCACCCTCGAGGAGAAGGCGGAGTTCCTGCGCCGCTTCGTGCACCCCGGTGCCGTGGCCACCTTCGACGACAGGACCAGCGAACCGCGCATCGAGTTCGACATCCCGGGTAGCCAGCTGACCGACCGCGAGAAGCTGATCCGCCGCATCGGCGCCTACCTGAAGAACGGCACCATCACCCTGGGCGGCACCAAGCTGGACATGGGCGATGCCGAGGGCATCCGCGAGCTGCGCGCCCTGGTCAACAAGGCCAACGAACAGTTCAACGGCTGGGCGCGCGGCAATGCCAACGTGGTGTCGCGGCTGGAGGGCCAGGCCAACGACCCGGAGAAGCTGCGCTTCGCCCAGCCCGAGGACGAGAGCCCGCTGGCCATTCCGGGCATGAACCCCGAGCTTGAGCTTCACGGCTACCAGAACGCCTACGTGCGCTCCCGCGCGCGTGACTTCTCCGGCATCAACGGCTTCGACGTGGGGCTGGGCAAGACCTTCACCGCGCTGGCGGTAGCCCAGTACGTGCAGTCCATCGGCGCCAAGAAGAAGACCGTCTTCGTGGTGCCCAACTCCGTGCTGTCCAACTGGCAGAAGGAGAGCGCCAAGGCCTACGCCCGCACCGACGACTGCCTCTACGTGGGGCTGCGCGACGGCAGCGTGGATTCGTCGGCCTACGACGAAGACCTCAACCGCATTATGGAGAACCGCCACAGCAAGATCTTCATGACCATGGAGGCCTTCGAGCGGATCCGGCTGCGCGACGACACCATCACCGGCTACGAGGCCTACATGCGCAGCGCCGACCAGTCCTTCGCCGAGAGCGAGGACCGCAAGGCCGACGAGCGCGCCAAGGGCAAGGCGGCGACCATCGTCGACGTGCTGGGCAAGAAGGACGGCGCCGCCCCCTTCCTCGAGGACATGGGCATCGACTCCCTGGTGATCGACGAAGCCCACGTGTTCAAGAACTCGGCGACCACCGTGGACTTCAAGGGCGGCAAGTACCTGTCGCAGTCACCGGCCTCCAAGCGCGGCCTCGATGCGCAGGCCAAGGCCTGGGCCATACGCGGCGGCAGCGGTGCCCGAGGCGATGGCGTCATGCTGCTGACCGCCACGCCCATCACCAACAGCCCTCTGGAGATCTACTCCATGATGGCCCTGGCCGTGGGCCATGACCGCGTGAACGACATGTTCATCGGCACATCGGGCGCCGACGGCTTCATGAACACCGTGTGCCAGATCGAGAACGAGGACGACGAGTCCATCGACGGCGAAAGCCGGGCCATCAACGTGTTCAAGGGGCTCAACAACGTCGAGATGCTGCGCGGCGCCATGCGCCAGGTGGCCACCATCAAGAACGCCGATGACGTCGGCAGTCAGATCAAGGTGCCGGACGCCCCGGAGCGGGCCAGCAACATCCAGTTGCCGGAGGCGACCGTGGTGCAGCTGGAGGAGTACAAACAGGCCTATCGCTACGCCGCCGACGCCATGGCGGAGCGTGGCGAGAACCGCGGCGACGCGGCGGCCTTCGAGCGCATCGCCGGCAAGTTCGGCGAGCCGATGGAGCTTATCGGCCATCCCTTCAACCTGATCAACAAGATGACCATGCTCATCGCCGACCCCGACCTCGATGCCCGGGTGTCGCGCTATGTGATCAACGACGGCGAGGAGGAGCAGGCCCGTGCCCTGGTGGAGCAGTGGAGCGCCAAGCCGCCCACCGAGCAGCGCACCCGCCCCGGGCCCAATGCCACGGCGGAGGAGGCGGTCAGCGTGAAGACCATCCGCGACGCCAATCGCGAGGTGGTCGGCCGCCAGTACAAGATGCCGGTCAAGGCCTGGATCGAGAACGGCGCCATCGTGCTCGACACCGTGAGCTCGGACACGCAGGACCGCTTCGAGGCCATGGCCGACAAGGCCGGCGTCGAGCTCGATGTCTCGGTACCGCCCAAGCTGGCCGCCATGCTCGAGAACTTCCAGACCGAGGCGGCGACCCCGCGCGGCGTGGACGCCGAGGGCGACCGCATCCCGCACGCCAAGCAGATCATCTTCTGCGACCTGCTGGGTCTTCACAACAAGATCCGCCGACTGCTGACCCGCCGGGCCGGCGTGCCGGCATCGGCCATCGCCGTCGTCACCGGACAGCGCAACAACAGCCCGGAGGAGATCATGGCGGTGCAGGACGGCTTCAACGCCCCGGGCGAGGCCAACAAGTACCGCGTGATCATCGCCAACGAGAAGGCTGAGGTCGGCATCAACCTGCAGAAGGGCACGCAGGCCATCCACCACCTGACCATCGGCTGGACGCCGGACAGCCTGACTCAGCGCAACGGGCGCGGCGTGCGCCAGGGCAACAAGACCGAGCAGGTCACGGTCTACCACTACGACGCCGACGGCACCTTCGACACCGCCAAGCGCTCCCTGGTCAACAGCAAGGCGGACTGGATTGGCGCCATGATGAAGCCCGACGGTGGCGACAGCCTGGCCATCAGCGGCGGCATGAGCCGCGAGCAGATGGAGGCGCTGATCGACGTGGTGGGCGATGCCGATGCTGTGACCCGCATTCAGGAGGCGATGGCCGCCAAGGAGGCCGAGCGGCGAGCCACCACCAACCGCGAACGTCAGCGCATCAACCTGGACACCATCGACAAGCAGAATCAGTTCCTGGCCGACAACGAGCAGGCCAGCGACTGGGTGGCGCGCAAGATGGGTCAGCTGCTGAGCGCCATGGGGCAGACCGAGAAGGTCCGCAAGCGGCTGTCGCGGCCCAAGATGAGCGAGTCGGCCCGCGCCAAGAACGAGGGCCTGCTGGCCGAGCTGGAGGTCAAGGAGCGCGGCCTGCAACGCCAGATCGAGGAGGCGGCGACCTTCCACCGGGCCAGCTACAACTACCAGACCCGCCAGAACGAGCGCAGCGGCGATGCCCCGTTGAGCCCGCGCGAGGTGGTGACCACCTTCCTGGATCGCGCCAAGCGCGGCGAGAATCGCGCCTCCGACTTGGTGGAGGCCTTGCGGCGGGGCCGGCTGGGTTTCGGCGCCGTCGATATCGATGTCGACCACGAGTCGGAGCTGGTCAACGAATGGGAGTCCGAGGTCGACATGGCGCGCCAGATGCGCCGCCAGGCGGTGGAGAGTTACCGGCGCCAAGCCAAGGAGGCCGGCGGCCTACCCGATGGTGTGGCCGAGGCCTTCGAGGCCGGAGACGGCGTGCTGGTGGGCGACCAGCCGGTGATCGCCGAGTGCTTCGTACTGGCCGACGATGAGCTTTTCGTGGTCGGTCGTGGCGGACTGTCCGACTTCCGCCCCGGGGCCACGGCCGTGGCGGATGGACGCGAGCGCCGCGCCCTGCTGTATGCCTTGGTGCCGGTGGGCGAAATCGTCTACCCGGGAACCGCCAAGCACGAGGAGTGCCTGACCCGGGCCGCCGCCATCGAGGATGCGGCAGAGCGCGCCGGCGAGACGCTCAACACCTACTCCACGGCCTGCCCGGCGGTGGCCACGCGCCGCGAGACCGGCGTGTCGGCCGCCTACTCGAGCTATTCCTACTCGCTGCCGGCCCCGCATTTCCCATTGGCGGTGCGCGCCGAGGAGGTGCCGGCGGGATCCGAGGTGCTGGCCAAGATCGTCGAGGAGCAGAAGGCCGTCATCAAGCGCTGGGAGGGGGCCGACTTCGTGGTCAGCAACGACGTCGAGGTGGTTCGAGACCGGCCCGCCAAGGCCGAGGCGCTGCGCGACTATGCCATTGCTCATGGCCTCAAGCTCAAGGCGTCCGACCTGCCCGGCGAGCTCTACCGGCTGCGCCAACTGATTCGCGAGGGCCTGGATGAGGAGGCTTTCGCCGCGGCCCTGGCCGGCGAGGATGGCGACGAGATTGGCCGCAACGTCGAGGCCTTCATGGAGGCGCACGCCCCGTGGTTCGACTTCGACGGCGAAGGCCATTCATACTTGCCCCATCACCTCCAGCGCCGAGCGATGGTCGCCGTCGCCGAGAAGCTGCCTGGCGACACCGGCAGCGCGCCGGCAGCCGAGCCCGCGCCCGCGGGAAGCGACGACGGCGACCCCGACGAGATGGTACTGATCGAGGGCGAGACCCGCGCCTGGAAGGATCGCATCAAGGAGTACGGCACCCGGCACGGCAGCTACCGTCGCTGGGTGCGCAAGGAGACGGCATGGCGCGTGCGCCGTCAGGCCTGGAGCGCGCTGATCGCCGACCATCCGCGCGCCGCCCAAGAACTCAACCTGAGAGGCTGACATGGCATTCACGGAACACCTATTCGATAAGGACGAGATCAAGGCGCTGGCCCGGCAGCGGGCCGCCGCCCTCAAGGAGAATCGCGGCTTCTCAGACTTTCCCGGCTTCGCGCTGGGGGTGGTCGAGCGCCGCCTGGCCAAGGATCCGCTTCGGTACCGGGACTATGGGCCCTACTGGTGGGCGCTCAAAGCGCTGCTGATCGACAGCGGCCGGGAGCTGGGCGAGCGCGACGACCCGATGGTGCACGCCGCCTACCAGGGCGAGACGCCGGCCGAGACCATCGTCATGGCCGACGAGTTCCGCACCCGCTACCTGGCCACGCAGGCGGTAGGCACCAACCAGTTCATCCTGGATGGCGAGACCGGTGCCACCTACACCCTGGAAGACGAGGACATGGAATCCCGCCTCGCGGGCGCCTAAGCTGGAAAACGCCCCGCTGACCCGACCCCGGCATGGCCCACCATCGGACCATGCCTAAATCATCTTCCACTGGGCATCGGCGAGGGCTTCTCTCACGACTCGGCATTGGTGCCAAGAAGTGGGAGAACGAGCACCTCCCCGAGAGCCACGAAATATCGCCGTCCGACACCATGCTCTATGGTGCCGGCACGACCACGGTCGCGAGCCTGCTGGCGTCGGGGTCACGTCAGGCGCGAACGCGACAGGCCATCTACGACAAGTGGGCGCAGATGGAGGCCGACCCCATCGTGTCGTCCGCCATCAAGCTGCTGGTGACCTCCGCCCTGGGCGGTCACGAGACGTCGGGCGATATCGTCTTCATCGAGAAGCGTCCGGCCGCCGAGCAGAACGAGCAGCTGGGCAAGATCGTGGAGGAGATTCGCGAAGACCTGTCGGGCATCCTCAACCGTTCCGCCTACCCCATGGCCTACCTGGGCAGCGTGTTCGGCGACAGCTACGCCCGCATCTACACGGACAAGCGCGGCGTCGTCGACCTCTACGTGGACGAGCTGGTCAGGCCGCCCCTGGTGCAGCCGTTCGACCGCGGCAGCCGCACCGTGGGCTACGCCATCTACACCGGCGAACGCAACTTCCAGCGCCTGGACACCACGCAGATGGCGCGGCTCAAGATGCCGCGCAGCCAGTGGGTGCCGCAGCATGGCGTGTTCGAGAAGTCGCTGAAGCTCGCCCTGAGCACCGATGACGTCAACGACCTGCCGCTGATGCCGGCCATGGCCGGCGGCTCGCTGATTTATCCCGCCGAGGAGCCCTACGACAAGCTGACGGCCAGCCTGCTGGGCCTGGTCGGCCAGCGCTGGATGGACTCGATCGACGAGCAGATGCTGACCGTGAACCTTAACGACATGTCGCAGGACATGCAGAAGAAGTTCATGGGCTCCATCAAGGACATGCTGACGCGCTCCAAGGAGATCGCCGAGGAGGCAGTGAAGGGCGGCCGGCCCATCATGGAGCGCGTGCGCCACGTCATCCCGGTGTTCGGTGACAAGCAGTTGACCCGGATGGAGGGGGGCGGCCAGAACGGTCGCTCCGACCGCATCAGCATCGAGGACGTCATGCTGCACGCCCGCCTGCTGGCCGGCGCCATCGGCGTCGACCTGTCGATGATTGGCTTCGCCGACCAGATGAGTGGCGGCCTGGGCGAAGGCGGCTTCTTCCGCACCTCCGCGCAGGCCGCCGAGAGCGCGCGCGTGATCCGCGTGGCCCTGGCTGAGGCCTTCAACCACATCATCGACATGCACACCCTGAAGCGCTACGGCATGGTCTTTCCGGCCAGTGAGCGCCCGTGGAAGATCAACTTCTACGGCTCCATCTCGGCGCTGGAGGCCGAACGTCAGCGCACCCTCAACGACGGCATGAGTGTCGGCATCGGTCTGACGCAGGCCATCGGCGCCATGCGCGACATGGGCGCTGACAAGCGGATCATGGAGGCCTTCCTGACCGACACCATGCAGCTGGACGAGGAGCAGGCCAAGCTCTACGCCGAGCTGGCCGAGATGGGCAAGGATCAAGGCGGCGGCGGCCAGGGGTGGCCATGAGTCTGTTCGACAAGATATCGGCGGCCGGGGCCAGCGGCAACGTGCTCGGCCGGGCCGATGGCGCGATACGCAGCGGGGCCAGCAGTATCGGCGAGCAGGTCGGCAGTCTGGCCGGCGGCGGCAAGCTGGCCAGCGCTGTCAGCCAGGCGGGCGCCACCATGGGTGGGCAGGCCGTCAGTCGGGCGGTGAACAGCCACATCCCGCCCGGCATGCGCGGGGCCATCAATTCCGGCGCCGAGGCGGCCAGCCAGATCGCCGGCGGCGACGTCGAAGGTGGCATCCTTACTGCGCTGGAATCCGGCCTGGCCGGCGACACGCTGGGCAATCTGCTGGGCGGGCAGGCCAGCCAGGGTCGCTACTGGAGTGGAGCCAACATGCTGTACGGCGGCATCACGCCGTCCGAGGCCAAGCGCATCTACCAGGAAGCCATCGGCCCCGGGCGCGCCAAGAAGAACCTGTTTCTCCTCAAGGCGCAGAGCGCGCTCGCCGGCGACTTCTCTCACGAGTTCAACCTGTTCTGCACCGATATCGACCGCGGTCCCAGTGAGGTCTCCGGCGGCAAGGTGCGGTCCGGTAGCGCCCAGCTTGACACCCTGACGCAAGCCGAGCCCGTGGTCCTACGCATCACCACCATGGATGATCGAGCCGGTACGCTGAAGCGGTGGTTCGAGGCGCACATCGCCGCCGTCGCGGCTCAGGACGGCTCCTTCGGCGTGCCGGCCGACTACGCCATCGTCTTCACCATCCAGCACGCCTTTGTGGGCGAGGCCAGCGCATTTACCGGCCGAGTGCTGTGTCGCGCCCAGTCCTACGAAGTCGGACTTTCGCGCCGCGAGGACGCCATGGAGGAGCTGCAGATGACCTTCACCCAGCTCGACACCTTCATGAGTCCCTAGCCATGGCATTGAACCACGACAACCAAGGCTTTCTAGTCGGCGAACGACTGGATGCCGAGGACATCACTGGCCGCCTCGACGCCATTCGCGACGAGGTTCGCTCATTGCGCCACGATCTTTCTCGGGGCTCCGCCAGCATGCCGCCAGCTACGCCGAGACCATCGGCCAATGAAACCGCTGGTGAGCGTCGTGAGAGCCCAAGCCCCCAGAGTCGCCTGGCATCGCCATCGGGCGCAGAAGCCAGCCGCGACGAGGTGCTGATCCGCATCGATCGTCCCGCCGAGGCAGCCACGCCGCCGGACAGGCAGGCGCCTGGGCGCTACGTCTATCGCGCCACAGGTAACGCCGGCACCGGAGGCGAAAACAGCACTGCTTCGACCAAAGGTGTCGCCACCCCGCTTCGTGAGCGTGACGCCAGTGGGCAGTTTGCCGCCCGCCCCCCGACCGCTTCTCCTGGTCGCGACACTTCCAGTGCCGGAGACAAGGCGGGAGGTGGCCGAGGGCCGGACGGTCGATTCACTGCCGGCGGTGGTCGCGACCCCTCAGCAGGCGATGACGAGCCAGGCCTGCTGTCGCGCTCCATCGATGGGCTCAGTGATCGGCTGAGTGGTGCTGTACAGGAGATGGGGGCCGGTACCGAGGAGGCCGACCCGGCGGTCAAGGCGTTCAACGAGGTTGCCGAGCCGCTTCAGCGCGGCTTCAGCAAGATCCTTGGGGATGGCGATAGCCGCAAGCAGGAACGTTGGTACCGCCGATTCTGGATGATGATGCGCGGCTCTCGCCGCGAGGATCGCGCCGCCGACAAGCAACAGCGCCGCATCCTGAAGAACATCGAACGCAAGCCGTCCGGTGGCGACAACGGCTCAATGCTGTGGCGCGGCCTCATGCTGCTGCTGGCTCCCATCACCGGCATGCTGTCGCTGTTGGGCGGCCTACCGATGGCGCTGGCCGGAGCGGTGATCACCGGCCTAAAGGCGCTGTTGACCGCCATGGGTCTTGGCCGCGTGGCGAGACGCATGACTGTGCCCGGCAGCGGCCGCTCCACGCCTCGCCGTGGTGGCGGAGGGTCGGCCGGAAGGGCTGCCGCCAGGGGCGGGGCTTCCGGAACGCCAGCCGCTCGACCGTCGGGCCAAGGCGGCACCACGTCACGCCCCGGGGCATCGACGACTCAAGGCGGCAGTCGATTTGGCCGCCTGCTGAAAGGCGGGGCGCGTCGCATCCCGGGCATTGGTGCGCTGCTGGGCTTGGGGTTCATGGCCAGCGACATCGCCGCCAGCGAAGGCAGCGACGCCAGTCGGGCCGAGAAAGACGTCACGACCGGGCGCGCCATCGGCGGCGGCCTGGGCGGCATCGGCGGCATGGCCGGCGGCGCCGCGGCGGGCGCGGCCATCGGCTCCGTGGTGCCGGGCATCGGCACCGCCATCGGCGGCATCATCGGCGCCGCGGCGGGCGGCTTCTTCGGCGGCAGTGCCGGCGAGGTCGTCGGCGAGAAGGTCGGTGGCTGGGTCACCGACCTTCGCAAGTCCAACCTGGTGCAGGGCCTCTCCCAGCGCTGGGAGTACGCCACCACCTTCATGTCGAGCCTGTGGGAGCAGACCAGCGAAGGCGTGTCGGCGCGCTGGGAGTCGGCGACCGCCACCTTCAGCAGTCTGTGGGATTCCGCCACGCAAGGCCTGTCCGACCGCTGGGAGTCGCTGTCGAACACCATCGCCGAGCGCTGGACGGCCGTCACCGACGAGATGAAGGGGCTGTGGGACAGTGCCGTCAGCCTGGCCGCCGAGGGCTGGGGGGCGCTGACCGACATGGCGGAAGGCGCCAACGCCTGGATCGCCGAGAAGACCGGCGTCGACGTGGCGGAAACCGCCCGCGAGACCGGGCAATGGGTCTCTGACCGCGCCATCGAGACGTCCGCGTGGGTCTCCGAGCGCGCGGGCAGTGCGGCCGACTGGGCTGGCGAGCGCGCTGACGCCGCCGCTGCCTGGACGGCCGACAGGGCCGAGGTGGCCGCCGACCGATTCGAGCGCGCCGCCGGTTGGCTGGGCAACAAGCTGTCATCCGGGGCGAGCTGGCTGGGTGAGAAGACCGGCATCTCGTCGGCCGTGGGCATGGTGCGCAACGCCCACAACGAGGCGGCTGCCGTGCCTGCCCTGACGCAGGCCATGGCCGAGGCCGGCATCACCGACCCCAACGAGCAGGCGGCCTTCATGGGGCAGATGCACCACGAGTCCGGCGGCTTTCGCACCATGGAGGAGAGCTTCAACTACCGCAGCGCCGACCGGATCATGGAGGTCAGCGCCACGGCTCGAAACCAGGGCCGCGAGGCGATCGAGGCGGCCATGGCGCAGGGCCCAGAGGCGGTCGCCGAGCTCATGTACGGCGGGCGCATGGGCAACACGGAGGCTGGCGACGGCTACCGTTATCGCGGACGTGGCTTCACCCAACTGACAGGGCGCGACAACTACTCGGCGGCCAGCGAAGCGTTGGGTGTCGACCTGGTGAACAACCCTGACCTGGCTGCCGCCCGAGCCGGCGAGTTCGCCGTCTCATCATCGCCAGATGGGCCGCCCTCCGTGGCTGGGGTGGTCGTGACGGGCGCAGGCGATACCGCAAGCGCGTCTACGGCAAGCGTCGCGCGAGCCGATGGCCTGACCGGGGTGTGGCCTTCTCCTTCACGCCCCCCGGTAGGTGTCTCGACGCAGCCGGCCGTCACCATACCCGCACCCCGGGCGCCGGCCCTGGCCGAGGCGCCGAGCGTCAGCACGCCGATGTCGTCACCGCAGGGCCAAGGAGGCGATCGCCAGCCTTCTCGCGGGCCGGAGGACGTCAGTCGCGACGTGCCGGATCGCCGCATCGCTCACATCGTCACCGGCGCCTATAGCGGCATGGGATGAGCCGGAAAAGCCGCCCCCTGCCTGTGTCGGCGGCGCCGTAGCATGGCGTCATGAAGACGATAACCGGTGATGACATTCAGGCGATGGTGCGCCACTGGCTGGAAACACCAGTCAACGGCTACCTGGGATCCAGCTACGGCGCCGACACCAAGAGCCTGCTGCAGCGTGCGCAGTCGGATGAGGAGCAGGCAGACCGCTATCTGCGCAAGCTGAAGCGGGACGTCAGCGTGCTCGAGGTTCTTCCCAATAGCGCGGTGTCGCTGTACGGAACGCCCGAAGGGGTCGACCGGCTGCGCCTAACCCTGGACGTTGCCGGGCGTTCCTACGACCTCAACGACATCGAGGGCTCCCGGTAATGCTGACCCGTGAAGACTTCCAGCAAGCCATCGAAGACAGTGTTGCGCGCTACCCGGCGGTCGGCGCCCTTCATCGCGCCCGCGACCCCCGGATCCTCCAGCACCTGGACGCGATGGCCACGATGCTGGCCATGTACTCCCAGCAACTGGAAGTCGCACAGGCCGAACCCTTCGAGAAGGTGCGCGATGCCACGGTGCTGGCCGATGCTTCCATGCGCGGCCTGGTGCCTAAGTCTCAGCCCGCACGTGTAAGCGTGCGCCTGCACAACGCTGGCGTTACCGCTTTCTCCGCCAGTCCGGGGCGGCCGCTGATCGACTCCAGCGGTCGGCCGTTCCGCGTCGAGACGCCCATTGATGCTGGTCCCGGTGACACGGTGACCTTCGAGGCCGTGCAGCTGCATGAGAAATCGCGCACGCACACCGTGCAGGAGAGTCGGGCCTTCTATGCCGTGGAGCTCGACATGGCTGACGACGATTCCTGGTTGTGCGGACTTCACGTGACCGACGCTGACGGCGCCTACACCCATCGCGAGCGCTACACCAACACCCTGGCCGACGAGCGTGTCTATCACGTCGAGGCTGACGAGCGTCAGCGCGTCTACGTGCGCTTCGGCCAGGACGGCGTGGTCGGTGTACAGCCCAGTGAAGGGGCTGAGCTGTCGCTGACCACGTACTACTCCCTGGGGAGAATCGACGACTTCTCCCCCGGCTCGCCGATGGCCTTCGAGACCATGCAGGGGCCGGCCGAGGCGCAGCTCGAGATGAGCCTCCACGAGGTGCTGTCCAGTGGCGAGAATCCGCCCTCCATGCGCGCGCTTCGCGAGCTGTCCAAGTATCCCAGCGTCTACAACCACAACGCCGTCTTTCTGGGAGAGTTCGACTTCCTGGTGCGTCGTCACTTCCCGTCCCTGCAGTTCCTATCGGTCTGGAATGAGGGGGTGGAGGAGCGCTACCGCGGCATGAGCGTGGACAACATCAATGCACTGTTCGTGGCCTGCCTCTCGGCCACCGGCGTCGAGCCCGTGCTGAGCCAGGCGCCCGGAGAGGTGGTGGAGCCTGTCGAGCTGGCCGAGGAGGAGCTGACCGCCACTCATCGCGCCATCCGCGACAAGATCCACGCTGCTGACGACAGCTATCGAATCCGCTTCTACTCCGCCATTCGGGCTCCGCTGCCGGTCAGCATCGTCGCCACGGTGGCCACCAGCTACGACGAGGGCGTGGTCAAGGACCAGGTCCGCCAAGTCATGCTCGAGGAGTTCGGCGAGCAGGCCGATCAATCGCGGCGGGGCAACACCACGCCGCTCTACCAGCAGGTCTACCAGGTGCTTCGCCAGCGCGTCCCTGCCCTGAGCGTGGGGCGCGCCGATCTGCGCGTCACCATCGGTGACGACACCGGCGACAGCCGGCCCGAGCTGTGGCGCTACGTCTCACCGGAGAGCCTGGAGGTCAGCGTCTCCGCGGGCAACGTCAACGTGCCGTTCTGGGGGTCAGGATTTTGAGCGCGAGTGACGAGTTCGACTTCCCGGGGGCGCAGCTCCCCGACATAGCGCCGCTGCGCGAGAGCTTCGCGAACGGGAAGATCGAGGAGGAGCTGAAGGCGTTGTTCGGCGAGCTGTTCGAGGGTGTCGCCCACGACACCTTCGATGCCAGCGTGCTGGGCACACCGCACCTGGGGAGCTTCGAGCTGGTACGCCGCACGGTGAACCATGACGGCCTGGTGCTGCTCAAGGGCGAGCGAGAGGAGGCAGCTACCCGCTACCTGTACCGGGCATGGAAGTCAGGTGACGTGCAGAAGCGTGGGCTGCACTTCCTGCGGACCTACTTGCAGCTGCTGTTTCCGGGGCAGACCGAGGTCAAGCAGCTGTGGCACTACAAAAGTGCCGCCTACGGCCAGGGATTCGTGCTCAACGAGCCTCGCAATCCCTATTGGTTTCACTTCCTGGGCTCGCCCGGGCTGAAGCTCGATGGCAGTTGGAAGGTGGGGCGCCCCCTTGCCCTGGATGCCGATGAGCCGCCGTACTACAAGCCGGCAACGAACGATCTCTTCCTGACATCACGTGTCGAGATACTGCTCGGCCTCGAGGAGCTGTCCCGCTACTCCGAAGGGGGGCGGGCGGCAACATCCGGGTTGATCGACATCATTCGATCCGTGATCCCCGCCCGCCTGGTGCCGCTGTTCAAGTTCTGGCTGCGCTACGTGATCGGTGTCGATATCAGCGCGGGCAGCCACTTGCTGATGGAGAAACGGTCAACGGTTCGCTACCCGTGGTGTGGCCGCGTGCTGACCGAGGATCCAGCACATAAGTGGTCGCTGGGGATCGATGGCGAGCTGGTCAGGCTGCCCCAGCCCTTCGGCACGTTCCGACTGGGGGAGAGGCGGGGCGGCAAGAGTGCCTGGCGCCTGCGCAACTGCCGTACCGAAAGCGAGGTCACCGTGGCCAAGTCGCCGGCCGAGGCGTCGGCTTATCGGGTTCCGGCCCTGGGCGAGACCGGCCGCAAGCTGGATGGTGGTTGGCGGCTTTCCGGTCGCCAGCTGGACGCCATGAGCTGGAAGCGCGGAGAGAAGGAGGTCGATCTTCCCCAGCCTGTCGAGGCCTCCGCCACTCATCACGAGCATATCCGCATCGACTACCCGGAAACGCCGCGCAAGCTGGGCAGCGCATGGCGCCTCAACGGCACCTGGCGCCTGGGCGATGGTCGGCGCCTCACGCATGCCTGGGCGGGACAGGTGCTCAACGGCTTCCGTATTTCGCGACAGGGCGTGGCCGCCGAGTCAGCGGCATCCCTGCATGTCGCGGCCGTTTGCGGCGCGTCTCCGGCGCGGCTTCCGAGGCGGAAAACAGAGGCCGAGGGCGGTGATGGGGTAGAGCACACTTGGAGCCTGCCGCTGAACGGCCAGTGGAAGCTGGGCGGCCTGTCGCCACCCGAATTCGAGCTAACCATTACCCGCGTGTGAGGTGAAGCATGGCTGAGGCCATCACAGTCAACGCCTACCGCCGCCGCCTGGCGAGCGCAATGGCGGGCGGGCCGCCCATCGCTGAAGCCGCCTACATGGCTTTCGGTGACGGCGGCCACAACGCCGACCTGACGGCGATCACGCCGTCCCGAGAGCAGGAAGCGCTGAATCACGAAGTGCTCCGAAAGCCCCTGATCGAGGTCTCGCAAGAAGACCCCTTCTCGATCACCGGTCGCGGCCTGATCGAGGCCTCCGAGCTTGTCGGAATCTCGATATCGGAAGCCGCCCTGGTCGACGCCAACGGCGAGATCATCGGCATCAAGAACTTCGCGCCCAAGGTGAAAGAGTCCGATGAGCGCTACGAGGTCAGCATCAAGCTGAGATTCTAAGGAGCAGCCATGTCATTGCCCAACGATAAGATCACGCCGATTCCCAATGACGAGCCGGATGCGGTGCCGTCACTGTGGAATCTGCGCTACGAAGAGATCGACGCCAATTTCGGCAGTCTGGACCAGCGCCAGACGACCACCGAGCAGACGCTGAGCCAGGCCAAGGGCGACAAGGCGTCGCTACCGGCCCGCCTGGACAGCATTCAGCAGGACATCGAAGGGATTCGCGGCGAAGACCCCATCGTCATGAGCGAGAAAATCGACGTCCTGGTGGAGCACGGTGCGCAGCAGATTTTCACCGAGCATCGTGGCCGCGTTGCATCGACAGCGATCACCAGTGCTGTCGCGGGTGACGACTCGATGGACGTGGAGAGCACAGCAGAGCTGGTGGTCGGTCAGCATTACTTGATTGCCAGCGATGGCAGCTCGCAGATCGTCCGGATCCGTGAGGTGCTGTCCAGCACCCGTGTCACGCTTGAGGAAACGCTGCCCTCGAACGTGCCCGCCGGGGCCGTGCTTAGCCGCATCTCCGGCAGCGAGTACGTCACCGCAGACCTGGATAGCTCCCTGGTAGGCTATGGCGGCATGATCTTCGTCGTCGGCACCGCGACTCGCGTTCGCGCCTGGATTGGCGGCAGCTGGGAGGATCTGGTCGAGCGTCGCGGCGGCTGGGAGGTTCCCGTCGGCGTCCGGCGATTCCGGGTGACTGGTGCTGTTGATCGCTTTGCCCTCATCTCGGCACTGCCCATCAGTGCACTCCGCCGGCCGGGCAACGTGAGCCCCTCAGACGGGCAGCCTGGCCTGACCACGCAGCCCACCCTGACAGGCGCCGATTACTACGCGCTCTACGCCGTGCCTCAGAAGCACCGCAAATTCCGCGTGTACGACCAGAGCGGCGCTATGATCTACGAGGCGACGGAGACGCCATCCAATGGCGTGCCTGCCGTCAGCCACACCGTGGCTTCCGGCGCCCTGGCGATCGAGTCGGGCTATGCCTGGAACTACCAGGACGTCAACGAGCTCGACGAGGAAGGCGCTTGGTCGGAGCGCACCTCGTTCACCACCGCTAGTGTCTATATCGCGGCACCCTCGATCATCGCGCCCGCCGACGGCGAGACCGAGGTGCAGGAAACGCCGACGATCGAGACCAGCGCCTTTGCGGTCGAGCCCGGCACCGAGAGCGACACGCACACCCGCTCGGGCTACCGCGTGCGCGATGCCGACGGCAACGTGCTGTGGTCGACCCAGACATCCAGCTACCTGACCTCGATTCAGGTGCCTGCCGGCATCATGGAGGAGGGGGGCAAGACCTACGTCATCGATGCGCAGCACGAGGGCGAGCTGTATGGCTGGTCTGCCTGGTCGGCCGCGGTGACAGTCACCACGGCGCAACGCTTCGCCGCTGACGTCGGCGAGGCCGGCACGCAGGGCTTTGGCGTCGGCATATACCCCGACACCCTGCCAACCGGCTTCACCGCCTTGTCAGGGCACGACGACCCGGCCAGCGACAACTACGGCAACTACCAGTACAGCGATGGCTCGATCCTGTGCTTCATCCCGGCCTTCTACTACCGGTTCGGCCATACCGACTCGCCGCGCTTTGCCGACTATGGCGCCAATGCGCTCGATATCGTGGGCATGGGTGCCTTTGCCGATCAGAACGCCGCGGCGCTCGAGGGATATGCCCTGCACCGGGCCTTCATCGATGGCGGGGCCGTCAAGCAAGGCTTCTTCGTCGACAAGTACCTGAACTCGAAGTCTGCCGGCAACGATGCCGGGGTGTCGGTGAAAGGGGGTGTGCCGATCTCGCTCACCACGTCGACCAGATACACCCGGTCGGATGGCATGACCGGCTGCACCGGCATCCTGGCCGATGCCGTCACGCTGTCGCGGGCGCGGGGCGCTGGCTTCAACTGTGCCAGCGTGTTCATGTACTCGGCCCTGGCGCTGCTGTCCAAGGCTCACGGCCAGTCCGCGACCTCCACCACCTACTGCGCCTGGTATGACGGCACCGGTACCACCAACTACCCGAAGGGCTGCAACAGCTCGCTGGCAGACGTTGACGACGCGGGCGTCACCTTCGAGTCGGCCGGCGACAGCGGCACTGCTGACAAGCCCAAGGCAGGCAGCGGCACTCCGTTCGCGAAGACAACCCACAACGGGCAGTCGTGTGGCGTGGCCGACGTCAACGGCTCTATGTGGCAGACCGCGCTGGGCATCACCACGCCGGGGTCGTCGGGCACCTCGACGACCAACGTCGCCAACGGCGACTGCTACGTGCTCAAGGAGAGCGTGGCGCTGGCCGACCTGACCGCCGGCTTTGGTGGGGCGACCGACGCCTGGGGCGATGCCACGGCGCTGGGGGCCAACTACGACGCGCAGGCCGGCATCCTGCCCTGGGGCTCAACGACGGGCGCGGCTTATTTCGGCAATGGCGCCAATCAGGTGTTCAGCAGCGATCCTGACGGCCAGGGGTGGCTTCGCACTGCTTGCGGCATCCCTGCAACCACCGATGCGATCAGCGCCGAAGGTACCAACCTGTTCGGCCAGGACTACTGCTACCAGTACAACCGCGAGAACCTGTTCGTGCTCTGCGCCGGCTATTGGGGCTACGCTTCCGGTGCCGGCGTGTTCTCTCGCAACTGGAACTACGGCCGGTCGTACTCGAACCGCAGCTACGGGTTCCGCGCGGCGGCCTATGGATCGTGACCTGTGGGCGGCGCGGTAGCGCCGCCCCTTCCTGATTATGGCCAGTTCATCGCACCCAGCAGCCCAGATATTTCACAAGTGCCGGGAGTTGATAAAGCTCCTCAATATTCACTTAAATCATTTCCCTAGGCATGAAAAGTATGCCCTGTGCCAGGAGATAAGGAGTGCCGCATATGATGTGTACCAGCTACTGGTAGAGCACCAGAAAAAGCACCACAACAAGACGACGCTGAAAAGGCTGGATATCCGGCATGAGCAACTGAGAATGCTGGTTAATCTGGCCTTTGAGCTCGGCTATTACGAATACAAGGACAACAAGCGGATTCAGGGAGAGCGAAGCGCTCGAAGCGAATCCGAGCGCCGCTACGCGGCCGTCTCAGTTCTTATCAATGAGCTGGGCGCCATGATCGGCGGACGAATACGCAGCGCCAGGGAGAAAAGCCTGGCGGCAGGCGAATAGGGTGACGGCTTGAAGTGCACAGATGTTCGTGATCTGCGCCGGCAATTGGGGCAACGCTTCCGGTGCCGGCGTGTTCAATCGCAACTGGAACAACAACCGGTCGAACTCGAACAACAACAACGGGTTCCGCGCGGCGGACTATGTTTTCATCCTGACATTCCGTGAAGGAAATACTGGAGACATAGGGAGCTTGTCATCCTGCCATCTTGGCGAAATATGCGGGCCAAGGTGTTCTAGTACGAAATGGAAAGTCCACATGCCCAAACGTCATGCCAATTTATATGAAGAGTGCTTCACCATGGAGGCACTTTTTGAAGCCTATTATCGCGCCCGAGCGGGAAAGCGCGAGAAGTATTCGGTGATGGAGTTCGAGAGAGAGCTGGGGGCAAACATCGTTCAGCTCAAGGCGGAGCTGGACGCCTACGACCCGAGCGACAGCGACCCCAGCTACCAGCCACAGCCCTATCGGCGTTTCATGGTGACCGAGCCCAAGCCGCGGGAGATTGCCGCCCCGGCCTTTCGGGATGTCGTGGTTCAGCACGCCATCTACGCCGTCATCTACCCGCTGTTCGACAAGACCTTCATCCACGACTCGTATGGCTGCCGGGTAGGTAAGGGCACGCATCGTGCGAACGACCAGGCGCAGCGCTTCCTGAGGCAATGCCCGGACGGCAGCTACACGCTGCAGCTGGACATTCGGCGCTTCTACTACCGGATAAGGCGAGGCATCCTCCAGCGCCTCCTGGAGCGGAAAATCAAGGATCGACGGCTTGTCGCATTGATCATGATGTTCGCAGAGAGCGACAGCCGTTTCGGCGTGCCCATCGGCAACCTGCTGTCACAGCTGCTCGCCCTGATCTACCTCAACCCACTGGACCATTACGTGAAGCGAGTGCTCAAGATCAAGCGATATGTGCGCTACGTCGATGACTTCATCCTTTTCGGCCTCAGCCGGGAGAGAGCGTGCCAGTGTCGTCGCATGATCGAGCAATTCCTCCGCGACACCCTGGGGCTAGAGCTCTCCCGCTGGACGGTGGCGCCCGCGTCGCGCGGCGTCAACTTCGTCGGCTTTCGCACCTGGCGCCGCACGCGCTACGTGCGCAAGCACAGCCTGTATCGCTTCTCCAAGAGCCTGAAACGCGGCGACGTGGCCAGCCTGACCAGCATCATGGGCAATGCGCTGAGAACGGCCACATTCGCCCACCTATGCCGACGGATCGCCAACGAGCGCCCCGACCTCATTCCACGCCTACCCCTGTATCGAGAGGTGAAGCATGCCTAAGCTGTTCAAGTACCAGCGCCACGTCGAGACCGGCCCCAACGGGGCGGTTATCGACTTCCGCAACACGACTGACGAGGATGCGCCGCGAGCCACGCTGCTCAGCGAGATTGATGGATGGCGCTATGTCAGCGTCCCCGATGGGGCAGTGATGCCCGACCAACCGGCAGAGATCAGCTGGCAGGAAGTGGCAGCCCCCGCCCCTGATCTTGTCGAGCAGCTGAAGCGCGCACGGCCTGTCGCCATCGCCAAGGACGTGGTTCGGAAGCGGATCGAGCTCGAGGTCGGCGATGTTCACGACCTGGTGGCCGACTGCATGCGCCTGTGTGAGTTCTCCCTGGCCCTGAGCCTCCGGGTCAGCAACGAGGTGCTGACCGGGCAGGCGATGGAGGCGTCTGTTCGCGACGCATACACGCAGCGCGTCCAGACCGTGCTAGCCGCCATTGACTCCGGGGAGGTGGTGATGCGCTCCGACCTCGAGGATCCCACCAGTATGATGACGCGCCTGATGGCGCGATACACCAGGATCAACGATCTGCTGGCCGAGACCTACAAGCCGGCCGTTGAGGAGTTGCTGCCGTAGGCCGCCCTCAGTCTTTACCAAGGGCCCGCATGGGCCCTTTTTTGTTGACACGCCTTTGCCAGGGAGGCCCAAAGTGATGATCACCTGCCCCCAGATTTACGCGACGCTGTGCGACCATGAGCGAATAATGGCTGCGCTGTCGTGCCACCTCCCTCGGCCCACTCACATGGAGGTAGTGGCCGCCGAGATACAAAGCGCCCTGATCTGGGGTGAGTATCGGCACGGTGACCATCCCGTGCCTGTCAGCGAAGCCATTGAGTCGCACCTGGTCGGCGTCCTGGCGGCGTCTGATGCGACGCTGTTCCGGCGTCATGGCGGCGATGAGAGGTGTCAGGCTTCCGCGCGCGGCAGTATCTGTCCTGACGGCCTTTGCGCGTCGGCAACGCCACTGTCTGTCGCAGACGCTACGCTCCGGCATACCGGCTGCCGACGAACGGCGGATCTGGTAGGGAGCGTTGCCGAGGCCCATGCCGACAACGCGGCAAGGACGGCGCCACTGCCGTGCTCCGCTCCCGCCTCGAGCCTCTTTGCTGCCACGGTCATAGCCGACATGGAGGCAGAGCTCGAGCGCCGCTTGCCAGGCGTTGCCTATTCCCGCCAGGGCTTCGACCTGGCCATCTTCCATGACAGCCAGGCCGTGGTGGCCGCCGCGTCAGCCATCCTTGATGGCATGCTTGCAGAAAGGGAGGCGGCCGTGAAGTGGCGGCATTCGTCCGGCGCCACACTTGCCCCTGCGAGGGCCCTGGCTCGGTGAAGCGCAAAGGTGCGCCAATTGCAACAGGATGCGATAATGCTAAGTTTAGCGCTTGTTGGCGCGAAGGTCGCGGCAAGGGCATCTTTCCATTTAAGTACATATTTGAGTACACATTAGGCTCTCACTCTTATGCAGGACACCAACCAAGCCCTAGAAACCGCGATTCGACGCACTTTTGCCATCATCTCCCACCCGGACGCGGGCAAGACCACCGTCACCGAGAAGCTCCTGCTCTACGGCGGCGCCATCCAGCTGGCGGGGACCGTCAAGGGGCGCAAGTCCGACCGCCACGCCACCTCCGACTGGATGGAGCTGGAGAAGCAGCGCGGCATCTCCGTCACCTCATCGGTGATGCAGTTCCCCTACAAGGACCGCATCGTCAACCTGCTGGACACCCCCGGGCACCAGGACTTCTCCGAGGATACCTACCGCACCCTCACCGCCGTGGACTCGGCCCTGATGGTGATCGACGTGGCCAAGGGCGTGGAGGAGCGCACCATCAAGCTCATGGAGGTGTGCCGCCTGCGGGACACCCCCATCATGACCTTCATCAACAAGCTGGACCGGGAGGGCCGCGAGCCCATCGAGCTCATGGACGAGGTGGAGGAGGTGCTGCAGATCCCCTGCGCCCCCGTGACCTGGCCCATCGGCATGGGCAAGCGCTTCAAGGGGGTCTACCACATCCGCCGTGACGCGGTGCACCTGTTCTCCCCCACCCACGGCGGCAGGATGCAGCAGGGGGAGGTGATCCAGGGGCTGGACAACCCGCGCCTGGACGAGGTGCTGGGGGACCAGGCCCGGGAGCTGCGGGAGGAACTGGAGCTGGTGATGGGGGCGTCCCACGGGTTCGACCTGCAGGCCTATCTGGAGGGCCGTCTGACCCCGGTCTTCTTCGGTTCGGCCATCAACAACTTCGGCCTGCAGGAACTGCTGGACGACTTCGTGGAATACGCCCCGCCGCCGCGGCCCCGGGCCACGGAGACCCGCGAGGTGTCGCCGGAGGAGGAAACCTTCTCCGGGTTCGTCTTCAAGATCCAGGCCAACATGGACCCGCAGCACCGGGACCGCATCGCCTTCATGCGCATCTGCTCCGGCAGCTTCAAAAAGGGCTCGAAGCTGCACCACGTGCGCATCGGCAAGGACGTGCGCATCTCCGATGCCCTCACCTTCCTGGCCTCGGACCGGGAGCACGCCGAGGAGGCCTTCCCCGGGGACATCATCGGCATCCACAACCACGGTACCATCCGCATCGGCGACACCTTCACCCAGGGGGAGAAGCTGGCCTTCACCGGCATCCCCAACTTCGCCCCCGAACTCTTCCGCCGCGCCCAGCTGCGGGACCCGCTGAAGATGAAGCAGTTGCAGAAGGGGCTGCAGCAGCTCTGTGAGGAGGGGGCCACCCAGTTGTTCAAGCCGCTGAACAACAATGATCTGATCCTCGGGGCCGTGGGGGTGCTGCAGTTCGACGTGGTGGCCCATCGCCTCAAGACGGAATACAACGTGGACGCCAGCTTCGAGAACGTGAACGTGCAGACGGCCCGCTGGGTGACCTCGGAGGATGAACGCAAGCTGGAACAGTTCAGGGACAAGGCCGCCAGCAACCTGGCCATCGACCACGGCGGGGACCTGGTATACATCGCCCCCACGCGGGTGAACCTGCAGATGGCCCAGGAGAAGTGGCCGGAGATCGAGTTCAGCGCCACCCGGGAGCACGGCATCGGCGGGAATTGATCCCCCGGGAAGCATCCCGTGCCTCGGGGGCCGTGTCATCCGGCCCTGCTACCGGTCATGGGCCGGACCCATTGCGCGGACTCAACTTTTCCCGAACCCGGCCGCCATAATGGATGAACCGGCCGGCGGATTCGTCCGTGCGTGAATGCGTTCGTGCCCGGACTCCGCGCCCACAGGCAACAGGGAGTGCTCGTCATGCTGCAACGTCTTCGCATCGGTCAGCGGTTGATCCTGGGGGTGGCCCTGACCCTCGTGGTGATGCTGGCGGTCCTGCTGCCCCTGGTGGTGAGCCAGGTGAACGGCATCATCCAGGAGGCGGAGCAACGGGAGCTGCGGGCCCTGCACGACGAGATCGTCGGCCGCATCGACGCCGAGGCCAAGGTGGGGGCGGCCGTCGCCGGGGCCCTGGCCCAGCTGGACAGCATCACCCGGCGCTTTGCACAGCGGGATCGGCAAGGCCTGCAGCTGCTGCTGATGCCCATGTACGACTACCTCAGGGAAGCGTACGCGGTGCGCCAGTTTCAGTTCCACACCGCCCCCGCCACCTCCTTCCTGCGCCTGCACCGGCCCGGGAAATTCGGCGATGACCTCTCCGGTTTCCGTCACACGGTGGTGGAGGTGAACCGCACGGGCCGGCCGGTGCGCGGGCTGGAGAGCGGCGTGGCGGGCCTGGGCATCCGCGGCGTGGTGCCGGTGCGCCATGCCGGGGAGCAGGTGGGCTCCCTGGAACTGGGCATGTCCTTCGGGGAACCCTTCTTGCAGCAGATTCGCGATGAGTGGTCCGGGGCCGGGATGCACATCGCCCTGCATACCCTGCGGGACGGCCGCCTGGAGCCCTTTGCCAGCACCTGGCGATCCGCGGATCTGATGCCCGAAGATGCCCTGCGGGGGGCCCTGGATACGGGTGAGGCCTTCACCACCGCCCGCCTGGGTGGGGATCCGGTGGCCGTCTACGCCGCGCCGGTGCAGGACTACTCCGGCGAGCCCGTCGGGGTGCTGGCGGTCTCCCTGGACCGCAGCTACTACGTGCAGGCGGCGGCCATGGCCCGCAATACCGTCCTGGGGGTGGGGCTTTTGGCCCTGCTGGCCGGACTGGTCACCGCCTGGTTCATGGGGCGCACCATCACCCGCCCCATGCAGCGGGCGGTGGCGGCCATGCGGGACATCGCCGAAGGGGAGGGGGATCTCACCCGCCGCCTGGAGACCGGCGGGCGGGACGAGATCGCCGAACTGGCGGCCGCCTTCAACCGTTTTGCCGAACGGGTGCAGGAGACGGTGCGGCAGGTGGGGGGCTCCACCGAACACCTGGCCGCCGCCTCGGACCAGATGTCCACGGTCACCACGCGCACCAACGAGGGCATGCAGCGCCAGCGGGTGGAGATCGAACAGGTGGTCACGGCCATGAACGAGATGACCTCCACGGTGCAGGACGTGGCCCGCAACGCCGAGTACGCCGCCGAGGCGGCCCGGGAGGCGGACAACAGTGCCGGCGAGGGCTCGCGGGTGGTGAAGGAGAGCATGCAGTCCATCCGCCAGCTGGCCGAGGATGTGAACCGGGCCGCGGAGAGCATCAACCGCCTGGGCAAGGATTCCGAGGGCATCGGCGCCGTCCTGGACGTGATCCGGGGCATCGCCGAGCAGACCAATCTGCTGGCCCTGAATGCCGCCATCGAGGCGGCCCGGGCCGGGGAGGCGGGGCGGGGCTTCGCCGTGGTGGCGGACGAGGTGCGCACCCTGGCCAGCCGCACCCAGGATTCCACCCAGGAGATCCAGGGGATGATCGAACAACTGCAGCAGGCGGCCAGGGAATCCGTACAGGTCATGGAACAGGGGCGCAACCGGGCCTCGGGCACCGTGGAGCAGGCGGGCAGCGCCGAGCAGGCCCTCTCCAGCATCACCGACGCGGTGAGCCGCATCTCCGACATGAACGCGCAGATCGCCTCGGCGGCGGAGGAACAGAGCACGGTGGCGGACGAGATCAACCGCAACCTGGTGCACATCAACGACATCTCCGAAGAGACCGCCGAGGGGGCCAAGCAGACGGCCGGCAGCGGCGAGGAGCTGGCGCGCCTGACCCGGGACCTGCAGGGCGTGGTGGGACGCTTCCGCTACTGACTGACACCCCGTCCCGGCAGCGTCCTGCAGCGTGCGTGTCCCGGATGCGCCGGACCGCGGCCCTCACCCCCGTCGAAGCGCGAAACTCACGCCATAGCCTGAAAGGCTTGGCGGGAGTAGTTCATAATGGGGCCACCATGCAACCACGGGCGACGGCCATCCATGACCCCCTCCCGCGACAACCCCAAGGCCCTGGAGCACAGCCCCAGCCCCCGGCTCGAGGCCCCGGATGAGAACGACGGCCCCCGTCTGGAGCCCCCGGATGGGGTGCCGCTCCAGGAAGGGGCCGGTTTCCAGGGGCATGTGGTGGGGGTGGGGGCCTCCGCCGGGGGCCTGGAGGCCCTGGAACAGCTGTTTGAGGCCATGCCCGAGGGGACGGGGGCGGCCTTTGTGGTGGTGCAGCACCTCTCCCCCGACCACAAGAGCCTGATGGGCAACCTCCTGTCGCGGCACACCCGCATGCCGGTGCAGACGGTGGAGGACGCCATGGCGATCCGGGGGGAGACCATCTATCTGATCCCTCCGGGCAATCTCATGACCGTGGTGGACGGACAGCTCCACCTGAGCCCCAAGAACCCCGGGGCCCTGTCCCTGCCCATCGACCTGTTCTTCTCCTCCCTGGCCCGGGAGTTCGCCGATCGTGCCATCGGCGTGATCCTCTCGGGCACGGGTTCCGACGGCACCCGCGGTGCCGTGGCCATCAACGACGCCGGCGGCCTGCTGCTGGCCCAGGACCCGGAGAGCGCCAAGTTCGACGGCATGCCCCGCAGCATCATCGCCACCGGCCTGGTGGACGAGGTGCTGCCGCCGGATGCCCTGGGGGCGCGTATCCGGGATCACATCCAGCAAAAGCCCGAGACCCAGGTGCCTCCGCCCCCGCGCGCCACCGGGGATCTGGACACGGGGTCGGCCCTGGAGGGGATCTTCCACCTGCTGCACAACCACGGCGGGGTGAACTTCCGGGACTATAAACCGGCCACCGTGCTGCGGCGCATCGAACGGCGCATGCAGGTGCGCCACGTGCCGGATTTCGAGCACTACCTGGAACTGCTGGAGGCGGATTCCGGGGAGGTCTCCGTGCTGCGCCGGGAGATCCTCATCCCCGTGACCAACTTCTTCCGCGACCCCGAGGCCTTCGAGATGCTGGCCGAGCGGGCGGTGGACGCCATCATGCGCCAGGCCGGCGAGGCCCATCCCATCCGCGTCTGGGTGGCGGGCATGTCCACCGGCGAGGAGGCCTATTCCGTGGCCATGCTCTTCGCCGAGGCCTTCGAACGGCTGCAGCGCTGGCCGGATATCAAGATCTTCGCCACCGACGTGGAGCAGAAGAACGTGGACGCCGCCAGTGCCGGCACCTTTTCCGAGGCCATCATGGCGGAGGTCTCCCCCGAACGCCTGGAGCGGTTCTTCATCAAGCGGGGCAGCCACTTCGTGGTGCGGCCGGAACTGCGCCAGACCCTGGTGTTCGCCCGCCATAATCTGGTGGAGGACCCCCCCTTCACCCGCATGGACCTGGTGTGCTGCCGCAACGTGCTCATCTACTTCCTGCCGGCCACCCAGGAGCGGGCCCTGCGCCGCCTGCAATACGCCCTGGCCCCGGGGGGCTATCTCTTCCTGGGGACCAGCGAGTCCCTGGGGGCCCTGGGGCCGGACTTCACCCCGGTGAGCAGCAAGCACAAGCTCTTCCAGATGCTGCACGGCGCCAGCCTGCCGGTGGATACCCGTCTCACAGGACCCGCCCCCGGTGGCCGCCATGGGACCTCGCGGCCATCCCGCCCGCCGGTGAACGGGTCCCGCTCCCGGGATGCCTCGGCCATCGAGTCGGCGCAGCACGCCCTGCTGCGGGACCATGCCCCTCCCAGCATCCTGCTGTCCGATGCCATGGAACTGATCCACATCTTCGGGGACGCCCAGCGCTACCTGCACTTCCCCTCCGGCAGCATCACCCTGGAGGTCTCCCGGCTCCTGCCCTCGGGGATCGTCCCCGTGGCCCAGGCCCTGCTGCGCCGCGCCATGAAGAGTGACGAGATCATCCGCTCGGAGGCCGGACGCTTCCAGCTGCCCGACGGGAGCACGGCGCGCCTGCGCCTGAGCGCGCGCCGCCTGGACGGGGAGGACCGCAACGCCCCGTTCCTGCTGCTCTCCTTCGAGGCCCAGGAGGATCCCCCTGCCGGGGACGGGGAGACCCCGGCCCTGGACATGAATGCCGAGGCCATGGACCGGATCCACTCCCTGGAGCAGGAACTGGCCGCCACGCGGGAGAGCCTGCAGGCCACCATCGAGGAACTGGAGGCCTCCAACGAGGAACTCCAGGCCACCAACGAGGAGATGATGGCCGCCAACGAGGAACTGCAGAGTTCCAACGAGGAACTGCAGTCGGTGAACGAGGAACTCTACACCGTCAACGCCGAGAACCAGGAGAAGATCCAGATCCTCAACCGTCTGAACGCGGACCTGGACAGCATGGCCAAGGCGGCCTCCATCGCCACCCTGTTCCTGGATGAGTCCCTGCGCATCACCCGCTTCACCCCCGAGCTGCAGCAGATCTTCAAGATCCGGGACGGGGACGTGGGCCGGCCCATCGATGACTTCACCCACAGCCTGGACTACCCGGAACTGATGCAGGACCTGCGCCTGAGCCTGCGGGAGGGACGCCCGTGCGAACACGAGGTGCCTGCCGCCTCGGGCCGCTATTACCTGCTGCGCATCCTGCCCTACACCCTGGAGGGGCAGGCCAGCCGCGGCGCGGTGATGACCCTGGTGGACATCACCTCGGTGCGGGACGTGGCCCGGCTGCAGGCGGTGCTGGATTCCCAGAGCCACCAGGTGGCGGTGCTGGACCGGGAGGGCCGGGTGCAGATGGTGAACACCGCCTGGCGGGCCTACGCCCGGGCCCATCCCAAGGACCCCATGGGGGTGCCCGAACCGGGGGAGGATTTCCTGCTGCGCTGCCGCGACGGGCGCATGGAGGCGGAGGGCGCGGGGGAGAAACTGGCGCAGGAACTGCAGCGGGTGCTGGCGTGCCGTTCCGAGGGCTTCGCCCTGGAGTACCGGCAGGGGGAGGGGCCGGGGGCCCCCGCCTTCCTGGTGCACGTGGGCAAGCTGCACCACCCCGAGGGCGGGGCCATCATCAGCCGCCTGGAGATCACCGACTGGATCACCCGCGCCCGGGACTGATCCCGTCCCCATGGCCCCGGTCGGGGGAGGGATGCGACGGGGACGCCATGGAGGGTCCGGATCCGGTTCACCAGTATTGCGCGAGAAGCCCCCGGCTTTAGCCGTGGGGAGGGTGTCAAACGGTTCTGCCCTGGGGGGGGCTCTCCCAGTCCGTCTCCCATTCCGCTGCGGGCCGCGGCCGGCCAAAGAGAAAGCCCTGCCCCATGTGGCAGCCCTCGCGCAGCAGGAAGGCCCCCTGGCCCTCCTGCTCGATGCCTTCGGCCACCGTCTCCAGGCCCAGGGTCTGCCCCAGGCCGATGACCGCGCGGATGATGGCCTCGCCGTTGGGGTCCCGGCCCACGTCCTGGATGAAGGATCGGTCGATCTTGAGCCGGTCCAGGGGCAGGCGCTTGAGATAGGAGAGGGAGGAGTAGCCGGTGCCGAAGTCGTCCACCGCCAGTTTCACCCCCATCCCCTTGAGCTGCTGGAGTACCGAGAGGGTCTTCTCCGGGGCCTTCATGATGAGGGATTCGGTCACCTCCAGTTCCAGGCACCGGGGGGGGAGGCCGTAATCCCCCAGGGCATCCTGCACCCGTTCCACCAGCGATTCCCGCTCCAGTTGCTGCACGGACAGGTTCACCGCCACCTGAGGTACATGAAAGCCGGCGTCCCGCCAGGCCCGCATCTGGCGGCAGGCCTCCCGCAGCACCCAGGCGCCGATCTCCCCGATCACCCCCATCTCCTCGGCCAGGGCGATGAAGTGTCCGGGGGAGATCAGCCCCAGGGCCGGATGCTGCCAGCGCACCAGGGCCTCCACCCCCAGCAGGCTGCCGTCCCGCAGATCCACCTGGGGCTGGTAGTGCACCCGGAGCTCGTCCCGGGCGGAGGCGCCGCGCAGGGCGGATTCCATCTTCAGCCGGTCCAGCACCCCCTCGGACAGGTTGGGGGCGAAGAATTCGTAGCCGTTGCGGCCGTGGGTCTTGGCCTCATACATGGCCAGGTCCGCATGCTTGAGCAGGGTGTCGGCGTCCTCGCCGTCCTCCGGGTAGGTGGCGATGCCGATGCTGGCGCTCACCGCCACCTCGTGGCCGTCCAGGTGCATGGGCTCCTCGAGGATCTTCAGCAGCTTGCGGCACAGGGTCTGGATATCATCCCGGTTCATCTCACCGTCCAGCAGCAGCACGAACTCGTCCCCCCCCAGGCGGCTGAGGGTGTCGGAGGCGCGGGTGGTGTGCTCCATGCGCCGCGCCACGGTCTGCAGCAACTGGTCCCCCAGATTGTGGCCCAGGGTGTCGTTGATGGTCTTGAAGCGGTCCAGATCGATGAACAGCAGCACCAGGGAGGTGCCATGGCGCCGGGCGCGGCGCAGGGCCTGGCGCAGGCGGTCGCGGAACAGGACCCGGTTGGCCAGGCCGGTGAGGGGGTCGTAATGGGCCATGAACTCCAGCTGCTGCTGGGCCTCCTTCACCTGGCCGATATCGCTGAATACCCCCACGTAGTGCTCGATCTGCCCCGATTCCCCGGGCACGGCGCTGATGGTGAGCCATTCCGGGTACACCTCGCCGTTCTTGCGCCGGTTCCAGATCTCGCCGCGCCAGTGGCCGGTGCCCAGCAGGGTGCTCCACAGGTTCTGGTAGAAGGGGGCGTCCTGGCGGCCGGATTGCAGGAAGGTGGGCCGGCGCCCCTTCACCTCGTCCTCGCCGTAGCCGGTGATATGGGTGAAGGCGGGGTTCACCGCCACGATATGGCCGTCGGTGTCGGTGACCATGATGCCCTCGTCGGCGGCCTGGAAGACCTGATCGGCCAGGCGCAGGCGCTCCTCGTTGGCGCGGCGCTTCTTTTCCAGCTCCAGATGCTGCAGGGCGTAGGAGAAGTCCTCGGTGATGTCCTGCACCAGCCGGTCCACCTGGGGGTTGAAGGCCTCGCGGGTGGCGGAGAGGAAGGTGGCCACCCCCACCAGGTGGTGATTGCGGATGAGGGGATAGTGCCCGAAGGTCTGCACGTCGTTGTGCTGGGCCCAGCGGCTCCAGGCCGGGGGCGCACCGGGGTCGTCGCGGTTGGCGTAGACGTAGGACTGCCGGTTGATGAGGTCCCAGGCCTCCTCCATGGGCAGGGTGGGCACCCGCTGCGGCGGGAGTCCGCTCACGGCCCGGGGTACGGGTACCGCTCCTTCCTCGGGGCAGAGGCTGATGATGCAGCCGGAGAAACCGCCGTGCTGCACCGCGATGCGCACCAGGTTGTCCAGCAGGCGCTGCTCATCCTCGATGCGGATGATGGCCTGGTTCACCGCGCTCAGGGTGGCGTAGAGCAGGCTGACCTGGGCCACCTCCAGTTCCGCCTGCTTGCGGTCGGTGACGTCGCGATTGATGCCGCGCCGTCCCTGGTAGCTGCCATCCTCCCCCAGTACCGCCCGGCATTCATGTTCGATCCAGCGGATCTCGCCATCCGGGCGCTGGATGCGCAGTTCCATGCGTTCGTGGGGGGCGTCGGCGTCCTCCTCCAGCACCTGCCGTTCGTGATTCCGCCAGCGCTCCCGGTCGCCGGGCAGCAGCAGGCGGGAGAACAACTCCGGATCCTCGGTAAAGTCCTGTGGCGGATGTCCGCTCACCCCCAGGCAGGCGGGGGAGACGTAGCGGTAGCGGCCCTCGGGGCCGAGCCAGTAGTCCCACACCGGGGAGTAGTCCGCCAGGATGCGGTAGCGCTGTTCGCTCTGACGCAGGCGCTCGTGGGCCCGCGCCATGGCCTGTTCCTGGTGGATGCGCTCGGAAAGATCCACCACGGCGCAGACGAACTGGTGGCGGCCCTGCTCGTCGGGGCCCAGGGGGGCGATGTGCAGTTCGCCGGTGAAGCTGCCGCCGGTGGCCCGCAGAAAGGTCACCTGGGAGGCCAGCCCCTTGCCCGCCTCATCCGCCTGGCCCAGGGTACGGTTGAGGGCCATCTCGTCCCGGCGGTGGATGAGACGCCCGAGAAAGTGGTGGCGCAGGTGGCGGGTATCCAGACCGAAGAGACCGGCGGCGTGGGCGTTGCACTCCAGCACCAGGCCTGTGCGGTCCACCACCAGGGCGGCCACGGGGATGCCGGAGAACAGGCCCCGGTAGCGCGTCAGGGCCTGTTCCGCCGCCTGCTGGGATTCCCGCAGTTCGGCATTCTGGATCTCCAGCTCCGCCTGATAGATGCGCAGCTGCTCGGTGATCTGCCCCAGGTCCAGGTCGCCCTGTTCCAGCAGCTGCTGCGCCAGGTCGAACTCACCCCGGCGCAGGGCCTGGCGGGCGCGCTCGTGTATGGTGGCCGGTTGCGGGTTGTCGGAGATCCTTCGGGCCATGGCTCATGGTCCGGCGCAGGGCGTCGCCGGCGCCGGCTGTTGCGGCGAAGCGGGCGGCTGCGGGCCGCTTGTCGGGTATTTGGTGCGCATATCTTGGGGCTTGTGAACTGCTTCACGCAATGGAGCCGTGACCATGATACTGCACTTGCCGCCACGCCGCCCCCATCAGGCCTCCCCGCCGGCGCGCCGCTGCGCCTGCGCCGGGTCGGTCTGCCCCTCGGGGAGGGCATCCGCGGGTACCGGATGGCCGAACAGGTATCCCTGGTGGGCCTGGCATCCCTGGTGGCGGAGCCAGGCCCATTGTTCCCGCGTCTCCACCCCTTCGGCAATGACCCGCAGCCCCAGGGCCCCGCCCAGGGCCAGGATGGTGCGGGCGATGGCGGCATCATTGGCGTCGGTGAGTACATCCCGCACGAAGCAGCGGTCGATCTTCACCGCGTCCAGGGGCAGGCGCTTGAGGTAGGTGAGGGAGGAATAGCCGGTACCGAAGTCGTCCAGGGCGAAGCCCACGCCCCGTTCCTTGAGGGTCTTCATCTTGGTGATGGTGTCCTCCACGTCCTCCAGCAGCAGGCTCTCGGTGATCTCCAGGGTAAGCTGGCCGCCGGGGGCGCCGTGGCGGTCGATGGCCGCGAGCACCTCCTGGGCGAATTCCGGGTTGCGGAACTGGCGGGGACTGACGTTCACCGCCAGCCGTATCCCCCGGCGATGGGGATCCCGTGCCCAGAGGGCCAGTTGGGCACAGGCCCGGTCCAGCACCCATTGTCCCAGGGGCAGGATCAGCCCCGTGTCCTCGGCCAGGGGGATGAACTCCGACGGGGGCACCGGCCCGCGCTCAGGGTGATTCCAGCGCAGCAGGGCCTCCGCGCCGGTGATGCGTCCGGCATCGTCCACCAGGGGCTGGTAATGCAGCTGGAAGGCCTCCTCCTGGAGGGCGCGGCGCAGATCCGCCTCCAGGGCGGCACGGGCGCTGATCATGGCCTGCATGCTGGGATCGAAGAAGCGCAGGGTGTTGCGCCCGGCGGCCTTGGACTGGTACATGGCCAGGTCCGCCCGCTTCATCACCTCGTCCACCCGCATGCCGCGGGCCTCCAGCAGGGTGATGCCGATGCTGGCCGTGGTGTGGTGCTCCCGGCCACAGAGGAGATAGGGCACCTTCAGGGCGGCCAGGATCTTCTCCGCGACCCCCTCGGCCCGGGTGGCCGCGGTCCCCCGCTCCGCGCCCAGATCCGGCAGCATGACCACGAACTCGTCGCCGCCCAGGCGGGCGACGCTGTCCACGTCCCGCACGCAGCCGCGGATGCGCTCCGCCACCTGGATGAGCAGGCTGTCCCCCTGATCGTGGCCCAGGGTGTCGTTGAGGACCTTGAAGTGGTCCAGGTCGATGAACAGCAGGGCCCCGTGGTGGCGGGTGCGGGCTGCGGTGGTCAGGGCCTGTTCCAGCCGGTCCATGAGCAGGCGGCGGTTGGGCAGGTGGGTGAGGGGGTCAAAGAAGGCCAGGGTGCGGATCTCGTCCTCCGCCTGCTTGCGGGCGGTGATGCCCCGGGCGATCCCCTGAAAACCGGTGATGTGTCCCTGGCCGTCCCGGGAGGGCATGGCGCTGGAATTGTGCCAGCGCCAGCTGCCGTCCTGATGGCGCACACGGTATTCGATATCCTGCTCCATGTGGCCGTGCTGCAGTACCGAGGTGAAGGCCCGGTGACAGATCGGCAGGTCTTCGGGATGGACGAATTCGGCGTAGTGATGGCCGAGTACGCTCTGGGGGTCATGCCCCATCAGGTGGCGCCAGCTGGGGGAGACGAAGCTGATGTGTCCATCCGGGGTGAACAGGTAGATGATGTCGTAGCTGTTCTCCACCAAAAAGCGGTATTTCTCCTCGGAACGGCGCAGGTCCTCTTCGGCCTGCTTGCGCGCGGTGATGTTGTCGATGATGGCGGCGAAGCGGCCGGGTCCCGTCTGGAAGGCCCCGACACTGAAGTATTGCCCGGAGGAGGGCATGTACTGCTCGAAGGTGATGGATTCCCCCTCCAGACCCACCCGCGCGTAGCGGGCGATGAGGGGCTCCAGTTCCGCGGTGGGGAAGAGTTCCGTGGCGCGCCGTCCCAGCACCACGGTGGCGGGAATGCCCGTGTGGCGCTCGAAGGCGGGGTTGACCAGGGTGAAGACGTAGTCCGTGGCCTGGCCCGCCTCGTCCAGGATCAGTTCGTGTACCGCCACCCCGCTGAGGGAGTTGTCGAACAGGGCGCGGAAACGGGTCTCACTGGCCTTGATGGCCCGCTCCGCCTCGCGGCGTTCGCCGATCTCCTGCTTCAGTGCCTGGTTCATCCGCTGCAGGGATTCATGGCCGGCCTGGAGCTGGCGGTCGTAGCGTGCGGTGCGCAGATACCCCCGCAGCACCAAAAGGCTCAGGATCGTCACCGCCACCCACCCCAGGCCCAGGATCCAGAACTTGCGCCACCAGGCGGCCATCACCATGTCATAGGGTTCCCCGGCCAGTACCAGAAAGGGCAGGTCGGGCACCTTGTAGCCGGTGTAGATGCGCCGCCGGCCGTCCACCGGAGAGAGGACGGTGGCGGTGAGAGACTGCCGGTCCGATCGGATGAGCCGGTTCAGGGCGGGCTCGTCGAAACGCTGGCCCAGGTGGTGACCGAAATGCTGAATATCCTCCCGGGGACGGCGGGCCAGGAGGCGGCCCCGATCATCGGTGATGGTGAGGCTGTTGCCCTCCGGCAGATCGATGCGCTGCAGCCAGGGGTCGAAGAACTCCAGTCCCAGGCGCAGTTCCAGGCCTCCGCTGAGTCTCCCGTCGGGGCCCTGCAGTGCCCGGGTCTGGGCCACGGTGAATCCCACCCCGTTGCGCGTGGAGATAAAGGCGCGGGAGACGTGCCCGCGGCGGTCCGCGTCTTCCTGCAGGACCCGGAAGTGCTCATAGTCCGCGATGCGATAGTCCGGGGGCAGGTCCTCCAGGGTGGTGTGCAGGAGCCGGCCCTGGGCATCGAACAGGCTCAGGGCCCGGGCGCTGGGCAGCAGGGCGCGCCGGCTCTCCAGCCAGGCCGACTGCTCCCGGGGTGGGGGGGCGTGGCCCTGGGTGAGGTCCCGGGCGATTCCCTGCAGCAGCAGGTCCGAGGCCTGGAAGGCCCCCACCAGCCATTCCCCCACCAGCACGCTGGTGGCCCGGCTGTTCTCGCGGGCCGCGGCCAGGTCCCGCTCCCGGGTGGTGCCCAGTTCCCAGGCGATGGCCGCCGCCAGCAACAGGCAGAAGAGGCCGTAGATAAGGCATGGGACCAGGGCGCCGGGCGCGGGACGCAAGGCCTTCGGGAACGATGCTTTCAACACGCCTGTCCTTGGTCGGAGTGGGGCTCCGACCCCCACCGCTGGCGTACGCTCCAGCCACGCCGACGGGGTCCACGGGGACTGGCCCGGCTCCGCGGGACCGCTTTGGATGAATGCCGAGTTCCGGTGAATCAGGGTGGGTACGCAGGGACCGGCCCGTGTACCCATGGACACAGTCTACATGTACTTCGCGGCACTGCACCACTGCTGCAGGTGAGGGGATGAAGGGCATCCTCTGTTGCCGCTGGGGCAGGGGGCTGCGGCAGGGGGG